>KB911894.1 GCA_000383715.1 Verrucomicrobia bacterium SCGC AAA164-E04 | reverse complement strand
TGAAATTCCCGGACAAAAATGGCGCGTGCATGATGCCAAACGTCCTGCTCCCAAAGTCGTCACTCCAGGAACCACGTTCAGCCACTCGGCTCCAGCCCCATCCGATGCCGTCATTCTTTTCGACGGACACGATCTTTCCAAATGGAAAACAGGTAACAAGCCAGCGGGTTGGAAAGTCGAAAATGGTTACATGGAAGTGGCGCCTAAATCGGGATCGATCCAGACCAAGGATCACTTTGGAGATTTCCAGTTGCACATTGAATTCGCCACCCCCCATTTAGTTGAAGGCAACAGTCAGGGGCGGGGCAACAGTGGTGTCATTATTTACGGCATGTATGAAGTGCAAGTTCTGGATTCATTCAACAACCCGACCTACGCAGACGGACAAGCAGGTGCGATGTATGGTCAGCTACCCCCATTGGTAAATGCCAGCAAAGTTCCCGGAGCCTGGCAGAGCTATGACATTATTTTTGAAACCGCACGATGGGAAGATGGAAAGTTGGTCAAGAAAGCAAACGTCACCGTCATACACAATGGCGTTCTCTTGCACCACAAAAAGGAATACTCAGGCCCCAGCCTCCATCGTCAAGTAGGAACCTACAATAAACAACACCCACCTCATGGCGCCATTCACTTGCAGGACCATAACAACCCCATGCGATTCAGAAACATCTGGATTCGTAGCCTTGGAAAATATGATGAATAAGTCTCTGGGGAGATAATTTCCCCTCTCAAGCCATTTATATTGTAAAGGAACCTGATTCGTCAGGTTCCTTTTTTTATTGCCACTCGCCTTTTTATAGCAATTTGTTGATTTCCAGAAAGGAAGAATTTGCTACGAAGTCTCAAGGGTGGCTTGTATAGAACTCAAGTTTTGAAAATGGATTTCAATATGATTTGGAAGTCGGCCATTATAATCTGAAACAATTCATAACATCTAGGTGTAGTTCAAGGTATAATTAACAACTCGTTATGCTATTCAATAATTCCTTGCAACACTTCGTCAATATTCGTTGGGTAAGTCTAAATTGTTTGGTCATTTTATCCTGCACAGGCGCATGGTCACAGGAGCATCAGCATGTTAAATCGCCGAAACCGGAAGATGCGCTACCAAGCAATGCCATCGTGCACGCAAAGATCAAGAATCCGCTCGATCTGTTTTTTCAAGCCGAGACATTTACCAAGGACACTCTTCCAGATGCATTTATCCCAAGTCCTTTTAGGGTATTAATGGAACAAGAACACCCTTTGCTGAGTGTCCTTGGAATGTTCAATAACGGAGAAGCATTGGATACCGAAGAGCTGGAAAATCAAACAGGTCTGGATTTGAGAGGAGACATCACCCTTTCCATCTATCCAGGGGATCCTTCCAAATTTTTCATCCTCAGTCTCGGCCTATCCGATGCGAGAACTTTTATGTCACTTGCAAGTCAAGCCGAAGGCCCTCTTCAAGCAGAAACAGTATCCATTGGCGGTTATGACATGCTCAAAGCAGAGG
>KB911893.1 GCA_000383715.1 Verrucomicrobia bacterium SCGC AAA164-E04 | reverse complement strand
TTGAGGTAATTGACAAGACGCGTCGTGATTTGTTGTCCAAGAAAGAAGAGTTTGCCAAGCTGATTACATCCGAGGCTGGCCTTTGTATGCGGGAAACGCTGTATGAAGTAGGCAGAGCGTGTGATGTTTTGCAGTTTTCAGCTATGGAAGCGCTCAAAGATGATGGTCAAATATTCAGCTGTGACGTTTCTCCGCAGGGAAAAGCACGCAAGATTTTCACAATCCGCGAGCCTCTGAACGCCGCGGTGGCAATCACCCCGTTCAATCACCCTCTCAATCAGGTAGCCCATAAATTGGGACCGGCAATCGCAGCTGGCACTCCTATCATCTTAAAACCTTCAGAAAAAACCCCTCTGACTGCTATTAGACTTGCAGAACTTCTTTACAAAAACGGACTCCCGGGCTGGATGTTGAGCGTCGTCCTCGGAGCCACTGCGGAAGTTGCCGAACCACTTGTGCTGGACGAACGCGTTGAATTGGTAAGTTTCACCGGCAGCGTTGCTGTTGGAAAGCACATTTCCAAGACTGCAGGTTATAAAAAATTGGTCCTTGAACTGGGAGGGAATGATCCCTTGATCATCCTTGAGGATGCCGACATGGACCTGGCTTTGCACCTTGCCTGTGAAGGATCGTTTCGAAACTCAGGGCAAAGATGCACGGCAGTTAAACGTATATTGGTTCACAAATCTTTGGTGAAATCATTCACGGAAGCATTTGTCAAAAAAGCAGAGACATATCGTTCAGGGGATCCTGCATCCATGGATACCAGAGTCGGCACTGTGATTGACGAGGCTTCAGCGAAACGACTGGAATCCTCTGTCAGGGAAGCAGTAGAACAAGGAGCAAAGGTTCTTTTGGGTGGTAATCGAAATGGTGCTCTTCTCGAACCAACGGTGATATCCAATGTTCCGCGTGACGCAAAAATGATCACCAGCGAATCATTTGGTCCTCTCGCTCCCATACTTGCTGTTGACGATATCGAGGATGCCATAGGATTGGCAAACTCAACACCCTACGGTTTATCATCCGGCGTCGTAACAAACAACATGGAGCACGCATTAAAGGCCGTAAGGGAGTTAAGGTGCGGCACGGTAAATATCAACGAAGTTCCCGGATATCGAATTGAATGCTCCCCTTTTGGAGGCATTAAAAACTCGGGACTGGGCATCAAGGAAGGTGTCATCGAAGCCATCAAATGCATGACCACCGTCAAAACTTTCTCTATGCCCTGGGGATAATCAGGTTCATCTGCCTGGACAAACTGCTTGCGCTGTGTCTGCTGATAACGGCTGAGTCTGCTGCTCGATCAGGCAGCGCGGCAGACTGGAAGCACTTTACCATGTCGGACGGCCTGCCGAGCGCTGGGGTCGCAGGCGTCACGTTCAGTTCCAAAGAGAAGGTTTGGCTGAGATATCAGGATTCAAATACCATCAGCGAATTTGACGGCTATGACATCGCGAGTCTTCAGGTTCCAGACCTGACGGCTAGCAAAGTCTATGAAAGCCGCTCGGGACAGAT
>KB911892.1 GCA_000383715.1 Verrucomicrobia bacterium SCGC AAA164-E04 | reverse complement strand
TCATTCGCCATTGACCAATGGATCTTTGTGGTTTGTGATGGATCCATGAAACTACCTATTTATCAGTTCATCCATGTGGCTTCGATGGTGGCGTTGACGGCCTTTACATTCATGGCTTTTGCCAATCCAGACCCCAAAGGAAGGAAGCGTACCATGATGATTACAGGGATCTTAAGCACGCTGATGTTTATTGCAGGTTTTGGATTGATTTCTGTTTTGAAAACAAGTTTTCCGGCCTGGATCTGGATCAAACTTGTTTGCTGGTTGGGTTTGAGTGGAATGGCAGGTATGGCGTATCGCAAACCAGAATCCGCCAAAAAATTCAAAATAATAACTCTGGCATTGATAGTAGTAGCGATCTTTACGGTTTATTTCCGCAACCATTTTTAGTGGGTTACGATCGAACGAAAACGTTTAAGGATCGCCTTCCTTAAACGTTTTTCCATCCACCATTCAAGTGGTAGAAAAAGGGTTTTCAAAGTAAAAACGGCCGCCTGGAATGGCGGCCGTTTTTTTTTTAATTCCTACTGATTGACAGATGCCTTACTGGAACATGGCATTGGAATCATCTCCTCCGCTGAGCACGTAGGCCAGCAGATCCAGGATTTCTTCCTTTGTCAGCATGGACAGAAGGCCGGGAGGCATGGGAGACACATCTGAAATCTCGATACTCTCCACCTTGTTGCGTGCGACGTTGACCCGTTGATTGGGGTTGGTGAGGTCGGTGTTTAAAGTCACATTGTTCCCATTGAGGTTCACTACGACGCCAGTAATGGTATCGCCATCTTTCAAAGTCACGATAATCGGAGCAAATTGATCACTGATGACCTTGCTTGGATGAATGATTTGATCGAGCAAGTCATGAGCGCTGTATTGACCACGTGCTCCGGTCAAATCAGGGCCGGTCATACCTCCAGCATTGCCAAAACGATGACATGCGAAACAAGCTGAAGCCGAAAACATCTTTTTCCCATTCTCAAAATCACGGTTTTTCATGTCAGTGCGCGTGGCATCGCCCAGGTCATCCATAGTCCAGTCAGTCATGCTGCGGCCAGCGAACATGGCCCCAAGATTTTCGATGACGGACATGGATTCAGGCTCTTGAGCAATGAGATCAGCATGCAAGGCCATTTCGGCGTCTGTAAAAGTTGCCAGACTGTCATTGCGGATAAATTCAATGAATTTAGTAAAACTGGCGCCACCTTGATAATTGGCAGCCTTCAAGAACCACTCAAGCTGCTGTTTCCTGAGTTCCGGCGTCCATCCTGCTTTGAGGAAGCGCAGGCTGCGGGCGTATTGCATTTGAGGTTCCTGACTTTCCGCTGATGCAATCAATGCCATCCCCTTGGATGCTGTGCTCGGAGCTTGCAGGAAAGCCATGGTTTCACATAGAAGCCAGTTCAATTCAAAGGTATCTGCAGGAAATGAGGGATCCAATTTACCAACGATCGCACTGACCTTTGCTGGTGATGCTGTACCAAAACGAACGAAAACAATTTCCAGCAGGCGCACATACCCCAGCT
>KB911891.1 GCA_000383715.1 Verrucomicrobia bacterium SCGC AAA164-E04 | reverse complement strand
GGCGTATCGGTAATTCACTGATGACCCGCAGGATTTTACCATGCATATTGATTTTGAATTTATCAAGTATGCGTCCGGCTGGACGGATTTCACTTAATGCTGTCATGGTACCATCTGCCTGACCGATATCAATTATCTTGAGCGTGGATCGTCCTCGATCTTGCCTGAGAGATCCCTGAGTTGAAACAAACAGGAACTCGGAGGTTGCCTGGATGACGTTCTGGTAACCCGGCACCCAGATGGAATCCATCTCAACGGGAAATGCGGGATGGCTCAAATCATAAGAAACAACTTGAGATCCCCACTCCCAGATTTCCTCATCCGCACCTCCTTCAATTTCCGTTCGATGACGATAAACCTGAGTTGTCACATACAGAGCAGTACCAACCAAACGGCTATCCTGGATACGGCCTTCAACAGGAACACTGGCAATTTCTATGGGTTCCGTTCCGGAGACATCCACAATCACCAATCGACTCTCCGCATCACCACTCCAATAGGAACAGCTATTGCGCGCAAGAAGAACGGCATGACCTGCATCAACTAGATACATCTGTTCCCCTGCAGCAGGCAGTTCCATTTCTCCCAGCAATTGAGGCTGATCCACGTTGGACAAATCAACAATCTGCAGACCTCGGTATTGATTGAAGAAATACATACGGTCTCCTTCCAGTCTCCAGATATCGGATTCAACCACCTCTCTTTTTTCGCCCCCGGTGCCTGCGGTCAAATCGCCCTCTCGATCAGGTGTAGCCACGGGCATTGCGTCAAAAAGAACATTTTCATCATTGGCCACGGGTCCGACAAAATCTGATTCCCCAAGAAAGGCAGTCACAGGCACAGGTATTTCACTTTCTGCGCGTATGCGAAGCCATTCAATTTTTTCTGACACACTCAGCCGGAATTCGTATTCCCCCTTTTTTCCTTCGGTGTAAATGACAGCACGCGGCACCCACGCTCCTACTTCAAACCGAGGTTTCCCCTCCACGAAAACCTGTTTGTAGCCTTCCGGAACGAAAGCACGTACCAGCACTTCGTCCTGGCTGATTTTAATATCGATGATGTGCGGGCGCACCAACTGCGATTGCTGTGCATTCAGGATTCCGATCGATAACAGGCAAACCCAGAAAATCTGCGTAAACAGGCACTTTAAAAGTGATCTATTCATATCAGTATAATTCATACATTTAATCATCTTATTCGTAAGTTCCTCCAGATATTTTTTCGCGACCCCTCGAAGCCTCATCGACTTCGGATCGCCCTTGTGTATTTTCAAATAGCTCCAAAAAAATTTCTTCCAGGCTCAAAGGAAATGTTTGCACCCTTAATTGAGATTGCAGGCGCCATTGCTCAAGTGAATGAACTGAATCCAATTCACAGACAGCCGTGACAACCGGGCCCACTGATTTCATACGAATCATCCCGGGTAACTTGAATCCGGCGGGGGCTTCATTTCCAGGAAACACGACCTGTACTTTTTTCATGCGCTCCTGCAAATCATCCAATTGAGCTGTTCTCAGCAGTCGACCCCGATCCATTATCCCAACTTCCTGAGCAA
>KB911890.1 GCA_000383715.1 Verrucomicrobia bacterium SCGC AAA164-E04 | reverse complement strand
GAACGAAAAAGTCGATGCAGACATACTCGTTTATCAAGTACCGGGAGGAATGATGAGTAATTTCCGAAACCAGCTGAAGGAGCAAGGAATGGGAGACCAGCTATTGGACGTCATGAAAGAAATCCCTTATGTCAGGGAAAGGTTAGGCTGGATTCCCTTGGTCACACCGACCTCGCAAATTGTAGGCACTCAATCCATGCTCAATGTAAAATTTGGCAGATGGAAAATGCTTTCACAGCCCGTTGTGGATATTCTCCTTGGAAAGTATGGGAAAACACCTGGCCCCGTCGACCCGGAACTTCGCAAGAAGGCGGAGGGGCAGGCGAAAGAAGAGTCTATCGATTGCCGTCCGGCAGACCTGCTTGAGCCACGTATGGACATACTGAAGAAAGAATTAAAGCTGGCAGGATTTCCTGTTAATGATGATATGGCAGTCCTTCATGCCATGTTCCCTCAGGAGCTTAAGAAGCATATCGAAAACAAAGACAGGCCTCATGCCCAGACTCACCCCCAAAAAACTCCCTCCATACCGAGCCAGCGCGATGGAGTCAAAAAACCAATGCAATATGCGATGACAGTGAAGGGCAATCGCTTCGAAGTCACTGTCGAGGAACTGAATTAAAATCATAAATCCCTTTCAAAATGCCTTCACCAGCTCCTGTGCGATATCAATGAGCAGAGGAGGCCAGTTTTCGATAGAAGTAAACAAGATTTTTTCCTATGACTTTACTGTGTTTTTTTTAAGGTCAATTGTATGAAAAAACCGTGGTACCGATTGCTGCATTGGCAAATAATCCTGGGCTTGCTGCTGGGTGTGATCTTTGGTGTGATAGCCGCTTCAAAAGGTTGGGGAGAATGGACCTCCAATTGGGTTAGCCCCTTCGGAGCTATTTTCATCAATTTGCTCAAACTAATTGCCGTCCCTCTGGTGCTGACTTCTCTGGTAACAGGTGTTGCTTCATTGTCCGATGTCAAGAAGCTGAGCCGTATGGGAGGAAAAACAATTGCGCTCTACATAGGAACCACCGCAGTAGCGGTCATCATCGGGCTTGGCCTTGTCAATTTGTTCAAGCCTGGAAAAAATCTCCCTGAGGAAACACGCACGCAACTACAGTCGTCGTATCAAAACGATGCCTCAACCCGTCAAACCGCTGCGCTGGATGTCAAAGAGAGAGGCACACTCGATTTCCTGGTAGATATTATCCCAAACAATTTTCTAGCCTCCGCTTCCAACAACAACAACATGCTTCAACTTGTATTTGTCTCACTGTTGCTGGGAGTAGGCTTGACAATGACCCCCGACAAACAGAGTCGACCTGTTCTGCAGGTATTCGATGGTTTGATGGAGGCGGTCATTCAGATTGTCCACTTGATCATGAAATTGGCTCCAATAGGAGTTTTTGGACTCATGGCCAACACCATCGTAACAATGGCACAGGATGATTTAGGGCAAGTATTTGATCTCCTGGGAGCATTGGGAAGTTATTGCCTTGTAGTAGTCGCTGGACTGGCTTTGCATTGCTTTATTGTATATCCGCTCCTCCTCAGGTTTTTCACCAAGATACCCTACA
>KB911889.1 GCA_000383715.1 Verrucomicrobia bacterium SCGC AAA164-E04 | reverse complement strand
CACACACCGGATCAATGCATTCCTCTGGATGCATACTACAACGCAGCCCTGGATGACAACTTCCACCTTGGAGGGCTGGAAGGCAACGATCTGGCATCCTTTCCAAAAGGAACAGTCAATTTGGCCGGTGTCACTTTTGATGTGCGTGGTTTGATCCATTTAAATGGGCAACAGATTGAGACTCTTTCCTCGATTGATTATCCACAGAAAGTCACCAATATCATTATCGGCAGGAAAGCTGAACATTTGCACTTCCTTCATGGTGCGGGATGGCCATCCGATGAAGGGCAAACCATTGCCAAAAGGACCATTTACTATGACGATGGAACGGAAAATGTGATTCGAGTGCATTACGGTAAAGATGTGGCTGATTGGTGGACCGTTCCTGATGCTCCCTCACTCAGCGGATCACAGGCCGCCTGGGAAGGTGAAAACGCAGCAACCAGGGAGTCCTCCATGCAGCTGCGATTATTCAAGAAAGCCTGGAACAACCCGCACCCGGAAAAAGTCATCAAAGCCATTGATTACACATCCAGCATGAAAGACAGTTCCCCTTTCATGCTGGCCATCACTGCTGACTAAATATCTTTCGCGTTGTTCGTAGCTACCACCAAACACAGAAGTCCCACCTACACCGGGGAGGCTTTTTTAATTTTACGCTGAAAAAACTATGAGTCATGGGATGAAAGAATCGCCACTTGCAGTAAAACCGCATATTCCTTAGTATTGTTTTATTACTCCAACGTTTCATCAAATTTTTCAATTGAATGACATGAAGTCCATTCTTTGCCGATTCAAACCGGTCCATTGGGACCTGTCTCTGAAAACTCATATCCTATGCCTGCTTCTTTTCATTTCAGGATCACTGATTCAGGCAAATGAAAACCAAACCATTGATTTTTCCCGAGAAATCCTGCCGTTGTTATCGGATGCATGCTTTCAATGTCATGGCCCCGATCCAAAGGCTCGCAAGGGAAATTTAAGACTAGATATTGAGGAAAGTGCCAAAAAAGATTCGGAAAACGAGATGGCTGTCATCAGTCCAGGTGACCCGTTGAACAGTGAATTAATCCGCAGGCTTACGACAGAGGATGAAGGTGACCTGATGCCACCACACAAACTGGGACGCCCCTTGAACAAGGCTCAGATCCAACTGCTGGAACAATGGGTTACCGAAGGAGCGAAGTGGGGTAACCATTGGTCTCTAAACCCCATTGAAAAGCCATCACCTCCGAATTCAGGAAAGCATTCCATTGATGCGTTTGTTGAAAAAGCTCTTGAGAAAGCAGGTTTAACCGCCCAGCCAAAAGCAGACCGGAGAACATTGATCCGACGGCTGGCTCTAGATTTGACCGGCCTTCCCCCTACTCTGGAGGAATTGAACGAAATCCTCGATGATACCACGCACACCTGGTTCGAAAAGGCCATCGACAGGTATCTTGCATCCCCTGCTTACGGCGAGCGCATGGCGTGGAATTGGCTCGACGCAGCAAGATATGCTGACTCCAATGGTTATCAAGGAGATCGAGAAAGAACCATGTGGCCATGGCGTGACTGGGTCGTAAAATCTTTCAACGATAATC
>KB911888.1 GCA_000383715.1 Verrucomicrobia bacterium SCGC AAA164-E04 | reverse complement strand
AGGTGAGCAGCGTGTTGAAGATATTCTTGCAGCAAAAAACTATGTCAGCGATCTGGTAGGTTGACGCATCGAGATTATGGATAAAGTCAAGGCAGGTATCATTGGATTGGGTTTTATGTCCGTGGCCCATATCAAGGCCTATCGTCAACTTGAAGACGTGGAGATAGTGGCCGTTTGTAACCCAAGCGGACGAAGGTTGGACGGGGATTTGAGCGGTGTTTTCGGAAATGTCGGCGACCAGGAGCCAGTCAAACTGGACATGGCCAAAATCAAGGGATACAAAGATGTCGATACATTCCTTGATCACCCAGGGCTTCAGCTGGTCGACATATGCTCTCCCACCGATACCCATACTGACCTTGCGATTCGATCCTTGAACAAAGGCAAGCACGTACTTTGTGAGAAACCCATTACGCGCACACGTGACGAGGCCGAAAAACTAGTCAAAGCAGTGCAAGCACCCAAGACACATTTCATGCCTGCCATGTGTTTGCGCTTTTGGCCAGAATGGGCTTTTTTGAAAAAAGCCATCGATAAAAATACCTATGGAAAAGTTTTGGGAGTTCGTTTCCGACGAATTGCGGAACCGCCGGCTTGGAGTCAGCAGAATTACCTGAATGGTGAAAAATCCGGAGGGGCCCTTCTTGACCTTCACATCCACGATACGGATTTTGTGCAGTTCTGTTTTGGTGTGCCCAAGGCCGTTTTTTCCACCGGATTCACCAAAGTCAGTGGTGCAGTCGATCATGTCGTGACACAATACATGACTGATTCAGGCGCCTGTATCTCAGCAGAGGGAAGTTGGGCGATGACACCCGGATTTGGCTTTAATATGGCCTACAACGCCGTTTTTGAAAATGCCACAGTGGATTATGATATTGCCCGTGGTGATGATGCCTTGAAATTGTTTGAAGCCGGGCAAGAAGGCCGCACCATCAAGATGGAAGGTCTGGATGGCTACGCTGGGGAAATCCAGCATCTGGTGGACTGCATTAATCAGGAGAAACGGCCCAGTGTTGTCACCCCTGAAGATGGATTGAACGCGATTCGCATTTGCGAAGCCGAAGCTCGTTCTGTTTACTCCGGACAGATCGAATCTGTTTAATTTTCAATTCCTTGTCCTTTTGGTCCATGATAGGCCAATCGATGACGGCTGAACTTTCTGTTGGTTCAAGGCTTCCCTTCAATTGGCGAACTCTCTCTTGTGCGTATTTAAATCTCATTACATGACTCCTGCAGACCCTTGGGGCCGGTTGATAACTTCAAGTGCTTCTCGCAACTGAACATGAACAAGATTCATGCCATTCTTAAATATATTAGGGGTCAGTATTAGGGGTCAGTCCCTACTATTGACACCTGACTTGCGGGGTAGTAATTTAAAACCATGGCTCGAAAACTCCGTGTCGAATATGCTGGGGCTGTTTATCATTTGATGAGCCGCGGCAATGGCAAGCAAGACATCTTTCTGGATGCAAAGGATCGCAAAATGTTCATCAAGGCATTAGGCGAAACTTGCGAAAAAACAGGCTGGCGCGTCACCGCATTCTGCTTGATGGGCAATCATTTTCATCTCTGTCTTGAAACACCTCAGCCCAATCTGGTTGCGGGTAT
>KB911887.1 GCA_000383715.1 Verrucomicrobia bacterium SCGC AAA164-E04 | reverse complement strand
GCTTGGTATGTTTCATGTTGCTAATTGTTATGGCGACTTGAATGGAGAATCAAACAAAGCCTTGGTGTCTGCACAATATGTTCAATTCATACTTACTTTTGGTTTAGATATCGTAGCTGTGCGGCATCTGGCTGCGAAATCCATCATCTTTGAACAATTAATCTCGAGTTTGTTTACCATACGACTTTGTCTTTATGGGATAACATCCATTCTTTGGTTATTGGGTTTATGGGCCATGAATTTGTCACCAGAGGAATCCATTCTGTGGTGCGCCGCAATCTTGAATCTCTTTGTGCTCGGTATGAATTTTCAGTGGGTTTTTCAAGGTCTGCAAAAAATGCCTTTGTTCTCCTTGATTCAATCGCTGACCTCTATTGTCATAGCCTCCTATTTTCTTCTGGTATTCAGGCCTGGTATTCATATGGGAGCTGATTTATGGGTGATGGGTATCATACAGGCATTCGTTACCATTAGTTCTTGGTATTACATACGTCGCCAATGGCGTGTTTATCTCATTAACTTCGGTGATATCAAAAAACTACTCAAATTTGTAGTCGAAGGTTTACCGAATTGGATATTTGGTCTTTTTTATAATACGCTGATTACTTTTGGAATGTTGAGTATCAAAAGTCTTACTTTAAACGGGGACTTTGAAAATCAGGATGATTCTTATGCCAATCTATCGCGTATTGCCATGGCAACACAAATGATCCTGGCCTTTGGAGGTTCGGTTATTTATACACGTGTGGTTGTCTGGAGAAACGAAAGGAGCGACTTCTTTTTCAGAGTAACACTCATATGTGGAATGGTTATTCTTTCCGGACTGGCGAGTTGTGGGATTTTGCATTTGTCATATCCGTGGTTGTATCCCTTGTTATTCCCCGATGAAATATTTCATTCAGCCGGGCCTTACCTTTCCATCACCGTTTTTGGGCGTTTTCTAGGACTGACTAGTGGTATTCTTGTTTGGAGTTTACTTGCATACCACAGAGACTGGCTGACTGTTCAATGCGCCTTTTTCCCGGTTTTAGTCAGTGTCATATTACATTTTTATTTCGTGCCTCGGTATGGTTTAGTTGCAACCACATGGTTATATATAGGTGGAGAACTTGGGCTTTTTATATGCTGTTTTGCTGCATTTACTCACTTGAAGAAACAAATACTAAAACCCGTTTATGAAAAATAGCGCACGTCATCTCCTTCAATGCTACCTGACATGGAGTCATTTGCGTCATAACTCCGGTTTGTTTTCACTTCCTGATGCTTTGCTTCAAATTCATCGTGTGGTCTTTCCGGCTCGACTCAATGACCTCTTAGCCAACAAAGGTTTCAAGCGCATCTTACGGATTACTGATAAACTCAAAAGTGATCAACCCGTCCAAATCCATTGTAAACCGCTTCATCTTGATTTCCTGTGGAATGGTGTCCTTGATAATAATTTATTCTTCATGGTGGAACAGGAATGCTCCGATCTGAATCCTCACTGCTACACAACGTTGCCCATTCAAATCAATGGCATGCGCCACGTCATTGATGTTGGCGCATGCGAAGGCTTGTTTGCCTTTCGAATGGCAAAATTAATTGATCAGGTAAAAATCCATTGTTTTGAACCCAGTC
>KB911886.1 GCA_000383715.1 Verrucomicrobia bacterium SCGC AAA164-E04 | reverse complement strand
ACCCTGTTCAGCCGCCTGTTGATACCAATGCACCGCCTCTGCCATGTCCTGTTCGACTCCTTTGCCAGCCTCATACATGTTGGCGAGATAGAATTGAGCCTGAATGTGCCCTTGCGACGCGGTTTTGCGATACCATCTGGCGGCTTCCGCGTAATCTTGCCCAACGCCCTGCCCAGAAACATAAGCCTGACCGAGCTTCAGCTGTGCCTCGGGATGATCTTGTCCGGCAGCCAAACGCAGCCATCGAATGGCCTCACTGGCATTGGTTTTTATGCCGTGCCCGGTTGTGTAACCCATGGCGACCTGAAATTGATCTTCAGCATCACCGCGTTCGGCATTCAGTAAACGTCCCTGGAATAGGTCCTCAGGGGACATTGTGGGCGTCAACTCATCGAGGAGTGCTCGAGCATCTTTATTGCCTTGAGCAGCGGAAAGTTTGATCCACAAATAAGCTTCAGGAAGGTTTTGCTCAATAGAATCACCCTCCAGAATAGATTGACCTAAATGAAATTGAGCTCTGGGATCTCCTTGACTGGCAGCGGAGGCAAAGTAACGAAGGGACTCTGATTGATCCAAAGGAACTCCGAGACCATTGCGGAAAAATATCCCCATGTTATACTGTGACGTCAAGTCGCCCTGATCCGCTGCCTTCCGAAACCACTTGGCTGCTTGCGCAAAATCCTTGTCCACTCCAAACCCTTGAACAAATAAGACACCCAGATTGTACTGAGCGCTCAGATGGCCTTGTTCAGCAGCTTTCTCAAACCATATCGAAGCCTTTCTGAGGTCTTTGCTGACGACTCTGCCATTGAAATATGCAAGGCCAAGACTGAACTGTGCACGCGCATCTCCTGCTTCGGCTAATCCCTGCAGTTGCTCCGGTGTGGCAGCTGCGATCTGGGATTCAGTCAGTTCAGAAGATTCCTGCCCCAGCAAAGCCACCATCTGCATTGAAGAAAACAGTATGCAACCCAGCATCGTGCTCAAGGCTCGTATGGAGGCCACATGCATCCTACAGGAGAGGAGTGCTGAAAATTTTGATTGGAATGGGCGCATACTGTTCATTTTTTTATGGAGAATCTCATTCACCGTGGATCTATTTGGGACCTATGCGTTGGTAATCGAGAAATCTTCAAGTATTTTCTTTGCTATTACCATAACCCCCGCCACCTGGCGTTTCAAGGATCAGCCTTTCACCTGGCAAGATTTCCACACCACAGATGGAATCCAGTTCTTGGATTCTGCCATCCTTCTTTATCCACTTTTGCCTGCCCGTCTGCCCTGGGTGCCCTCCCTGCATGCCATAAGGACCCTCGACGCGATGCTGGGTAAGTAGCGAAAGTGATACAGGTGCCAGGAATTCAAATTCGCGAACAATCCCATCTCCACCAGAATAATCTCCCTTGCCTCCAGAGCCCTTCCGTATGGCAAAACGGTGCAGACGGACGGGATAACGCATTTCCAGAATTTCAGGATCCGTGATCGCAGTGTTTGTCATGTGAGAATGTATGGCATGCGCGCCTGATTTTTCATTCGTTGCCCCCACTCCTCCACAAACGGTTTCATAGTAGCTCACAGATTCATTCCCAAAAATAACGTTGTTCATGGTTCCCTGAGAACAACCGGCCAAACGCAGCGCCTTCAGCAAAAGATCCACCAGGCGTTGACTGGTTTCTACATTGCCACCCACAACAGGCGGACAGTGTTCAG
>KB911885.1 GCA_000383715.1 Verrucomicrobia bacterium SCGC AAA164-E04 | reverse complement strand
GGAACCAGCACTACCGCTCATGTGATTGTCATCGAAGTGAAACCTCAAAACGATCTGCCGCTTATCACCGGCCTTCCACCTCTGGTCGAGGTCTCTGATGACACGGTGAATGTTGTTTTTCAAGTGGAGGACCTTGAGACGCCCTCAGAAAACCTTTTTGTCTATTTCACTGGCCAAATCCCTGATTTTTCACTCACGGATATTTTCAAGATAGATTTTTTTGGAAAAGACAATGTTTTGAAAGTGTCCCGACCTGATGGCCTGTTCGGAAAACACCCAATCAGAATCTTCGTCCTGGACGAAGATGGGCTGGGATACGGACAGGAAATCACGATTGATTTTGGGATTGATCCTGAACCTGTTGAATTTCCTGTTCTAAAGTTCCAACTTGTGGACAGCACGGTCATGGAGATGAGTTGGGAAGGGGATTATCAATTATGGAATGCCATCGACCTAAAGAGCACCTTTGAACTCATAGAGGGAGCCAGAAGTCCTTATCGCGCGCCATTGAATGGAACGGGCTTTTTCCTGCTGCGATCAGAACAAATACCCTGACTTTTCTCATTTACCCTGTCCATGATCATGCTTGCCTCACTTCTCCAATTAAAGGATTCATTGGTAAGACGAAATTTGATTCATTTGTTCAAGTGGACCTTGCCGCTTTTCTGCATATCCTGCTGCATTGGATGCCATCGAAATGAAGTCGTCAGTGAAGCTGAGTATTCGCTCAGTCAATTGCTGAAAAACGGAGATCTAATTTTGGATCCACAACATCAAACCCCTTACTCCGGTTGGGTAAGGGAAACTTACCCTGATGGAGTTCAGATTAAATCCAGATCTCGCATGAAGGATGGAAAGTTACATGGTGAGTCTTCAGGGTATTTCAGTAACGGAAACCTGCAGGTAATGGAACATTTTCAAAAGGGAGTGTCCCATGGTAAACGCCTGCGATTTAACGAGGATGGAAGTAAATCAGCAGAGGAACCCATTGTTGAAGGTCAATTTCATGGTGTGGTCTTGAAATGGCACCCCAATGGACAATTGGCTGAATCCATTGAATACAATCATGGCATACCCCACGGTGATGCATCTGCCTGGTTCGATGATGGAACGGTGCGTTCACGTGCACATTTCAAAAACGGAGCAATGATGGATCAACAATTCTGGAAACAAGGAGAGCTCAATCAAGGAGAATGAGACTGCTGTCTGAGGGATTACCCATTGGCCTCGTGAAATCACACACAGAAGCGTATGCTTATTCTTTCTGTTCAGTTACCTGTCGTCCAGTTTCATGACACAAAAGGCGACCAAAATCAGTAGCCTTTGATCACCTTTTCCTCGTCATCATAAATAGTTCTACACACAGTGTGAAATTGATAAGCTAAGCGGGGAGGCATGTTGTCTTCGATATCAATGCATGTCTAAGGAGGTGCTCGTTGAGTGGAAAAGTCTCCTCCGGGTTTATTGAAACCCGCATTCCTGATTGGTAATGCAGCAAAAGAAGACATTCCCTGGAGTCAGCAGAGTCCCACAACACAAGACTTCACATGTCGAGAGGAAGACCAGCATTTCACTAAGTGCTGGACGCTCGGCCTCTGCACCTGTCCATACCTCATGAAAAATCTTCTGAAGCTGGAAACGACCCAAATCTGCAAACTCATCAATGGCCTGCTTTTGTCTGTCGAATCCATGTCCGTCCTGATTGGTTGCTGTCGAGACTCGCAAGTATGC
>KB911884.1 GCA_000383715.1 Verrucomicrobia bacterium SCGC AAA164-E04 | reverse complement strand
CAGTTTTTAAAAGAACAAAAAAGAGCTCATTTGAAAAATGTGAATGGCCCTGAGGAGGCTGGAAAGAAAGCATGGGCGGATCTATGCCATGTCTTGTTCAACGTGAAAGAGTTCATCTACATCCACTAATATCATGTTTCCTTGCGGTAAATACAGTAAACAACCCATTTCGCGGCGTGCTGCCCTGAGCCGTATTGCTAATGGGTTTGGCTCCGTTGCTCTCACATCCATGCTGCATGGGAAAACGGCTGATGGGGCAGATTCGAAGTCCAACGAAGGGGCATCCATTCATCCTTTGGCTCCTCGTGCGCCTCATTTTGCGCCTAAAGCAAAACGGGTGATCATGCTTTACATGGATGGGGGCCCGTCTCAGATGGATACGTTTGATCCCAAGCCAAAGTTGTCCGCGGATCATGGTAAGCCTTTTGCCATGAAAATGGAACCGACCCAGTTCAACAACAATGGCAACACATTTGGTTCTCCATGGAATTTCAAACAATATGGGCAAAGCGGTATGCCTGTCAGTGAGCTTTTCCCTCACGTGGCTGAATGTGTGGATGACATGTGTTTTGTGCGTTCCATGATTTCTGAGTTTTCCGAGCATACGAATGCTAATTATTTTCTACACACTGGACTTGGACTAAGCGGACGACCGAGTGCGGGTGCCTGGGTCACCTACGGTTTGGGAAGTGCGAACGAGAACCTGCCTGGCTATGTGGTATTGAATGGTGGGCTGACACCTCCCGGAGGCTTGGATAATTTTTCAAGCGGGTTTCTTCCATCGGCTTATCAGGGTTCTGTTTTTCGAGCGGCTAATCCTCCCGTGGCAAACATCAATCCAGTGGAGGCCAGCACTGAACTACAGCAGCGGAAATTGGGTTTACTTGAAAAGCTGGATCAGGTCTCTTTGAAGGAACTGGGAAATGCGGAACCCGTTGAATCAGCCATTGCCAACTATGAACTTGCTTTCCGCATGCAGTCCGCTGTTCCTGAGTTAATGGATATCAAGGGTGAATCGAAATTGATCCGACGCATGTATGGATTGGACTCGGAATACAAGCCAACCCAGATTTTTGCTCAGGAGTGTCTTCTTGCTAGAAGATTGGTTGAGCGCGGAGTCCGTTTCATTGAATTAACCTGTCCAGCGGTTGGAGGTGATCGCTGGGATCAGCATGGTAATTTAAAGGATGGTCACAACAATAATGCAAAGGCAGTTGATCAACCTATTGCTGCCTTGCTGAAAGATCTCAAGGGGAGGGGGATTCTTGATGAAACACTTGTGATCTGGTGTGGGGAATTTGGACGCACTCCCTTTTCTCAAGGGAGCAACGGACGTGATCATAATCCGTTCGGCTTCACTATCTGGATGGCAGGTGGCGGTGTGAAAGGTGGGATGTCCTATGGAGCAACGGATGAATACGGTTACAAGGCAGTGGATAAGAGAGTGGAGATTTATGATTTACATGCCACCATGCTCCATTTGTTGGGCATGAATCACAAGGACTTGACCTTTCGCTTCGGTGGCCGTGACATGCGTCTAACGGACGTCCATGGTCAGGTGCTTTCCGATATAATGATTTGAGGATGAGTTGATTATTCCGAATCATTGTTTGGATTCATCGTGCCTTTGATTCCCAAAATCAGGATAAACATTCCCAAGACTGCAATGGTGCCCAATAAACCGAAGTATTGAGTTTTGGAAATTTCCCTGCCGAATAAAATCAGGATTTCAGATTGTTGAAAGTTGGTCGCAGCATCGCCAGACATCTTGAGAAAATGGTAAACTATCGGGGTCACCATTAACGCGACACCCACAATGATCCTACCGATTGCTTTCTTCATAGTTTAAGTATTGGATGGGTTGTTTTCATGTTTGTCAATGCCCGGATGTTCAGGGGGCCTTGTAAGTCTGTGCATTTTGTGATGTGGGTGATTGAATATTTATTGATCGCCGGCATGCATTTTCATCCGTGACATGGTCGCATTATTTGGAAATCCATCAAGAGCCCTCGTCATTCGAAACGTTTCATTGTCAATTAGCCATGCCTGAACGGAATCGAATTTATTGTGCGCCCATGTGGAAACGATACTCGATAGGATCGATTTGTTTCATGAAAAGTCGCCATGGACTTTGGTAATCATCTTCTTGCTCTAACGTGCTCTTTTTCCCCCAAGCCCACGTTTACTAAAGAATTGCCGGATGGGATGTTCAACGGGGTGATCCGTCCTCAGCAACAAATGATCGACTCTGTTTCGCTTCAGTTCTGCATGGAGAGAGTCAAGATTCAGATGGCGAGAGCGACCATGGGCGACAAAATTGGCATTTGTTTCTGCTTCTCGTCCTCGAAAAAAACCACTTCCAGAGAGAGAAACCTCCGCGGGGTCCTGCAGCTGTATCACCGCACAGTCGTGACACTGTCCCATCAGCTTCAAGGCGGGTAGCGCGGCGGGGTCATGAAGATCGCTCAAGATGACGACAAGCGCTCGATGGGGAAGTGTCGCACTCAGTTCACGCAGGCGTGCTGCAAGAGTGGTTTGTTCATCGAGGCGATATCGCCTTAGCTGATGCATCCATTGAAGAATGCGAGTGCGTGATAAACTTGGTTCGATCCGCAAGGCACGATTTCCTGTTCCGATAAGCCCCACTGGGCTGACTCGATCCAATCCGGCGAACGCCAGCCCACCTGCCAGATGCACGGCCAGTGAATACTTGCTTCGCGGAGAGGAACTCACGGTCATGGAGGCTGATGTGTCCAGGAGAAGATACATGGGCAATTGCTTGGTGGCTTCAAATTCCTTGATATAAAATTTCCCCAACCGAGCGGTCACACGCCAGTCAATCGATTTGACAGAGTCTCCTGGTTGATAGGGTCTTGACTGAACATATTCGATTCCTGACCCCTTGAAAGGCGAGGGATCCATACCGAAATTAATGCTGTCGGCAAGGCGCTTGACAGTAATCAGGAATTGTCGATCATTCAAACGATCGCATGTTTCTAAAGTGTGCTCCATTCTTTGTTTGACGCTGAGATCAAGTTGTTTCCGCAATGCTTCTTCTATTGGAATTCCATCATGATTTCATTCAAAATATCAGGTCCACTCAGCCCATCTGCCAAAGCTTCGTAAGTTAGTCGTATACGGTGGAGAATCACATCTTCAGCCAAAGCAAAGAGGTCCTCTGGAATCACGTATTGTCGACCATGAATGAAGGCGCGCGCTCGCGCGGCCTGAACAAGGGCTATGCCTGCGCGAGGGCTGGCTCCTAATTCAATTTTTTCATGCTCTCGCGTGCGTCGCACGGTTTCGACGCAATGTTTAACAAAAACTTCGCTGACATGGATTTTCTGAACTTCCCCCATCACGGTTACAAGTGTATCTAGATCCGCAACCGCACCTTCGGTCACCATGTCGAAAGCCGTCTTGGGAACGGCACCTTTGTCCTCTTTTTTAAGCCCAAGATCCAGATACCTTGTCAGGACGGTTTCTTCCTCCTCTGCCGTCGGATAATTCAATCTGTGGCAAAGCATGAAACGATCCAGTTGAGCTTCTGGGAGTTCGAATGTCCCGCTCTGTTCGATTGGATTTTGAGTCGCGATGACAAGAAAAGGCGCTGGCAATGTGAATGCATCATTCCCAATGGTGACACGGCGTTCCTGCATCGCCTCGAGTAAGGCACTTTGAACTTTGGGAGCCGCTCGGTTGATTTCGTCCGCCAGCAAAAGGTTCGTGAATATTGGGCCTTTGTGAACGCGAAACTCGTTTTTTTTCTGGTCCAGGATTTCTGAACCGACGATATCCGATGGGAGAAGGTCGATTGTGAATTGAATGCGACTGAAATCGAGTTCAATTGTTTTGGCAAGGGTGTTCACAAGCAAGGTCTTTGCAAGTCCTGGCATTCCCTGCAAAAGAATGTGGCCGCCAGTAAATAGCGAAACCATTAAGCGCTCCACTACTACATCCTGTCCCACCACTACTTGTGAAATCCGATTTCTGATTTCAGGTACAAAATCACTGATTCGATCGTCCATAGAATAAAAAACATCTAAACCTTTGTGTGCAATAAGTAAACTGGCATCTTATGCCAACATTCATAGTGGTATGAAATGATAGTTTTCGCACAAAGGAAATAGAATGTTGTGGGTTCCCTTGATGTTATGCTGCTTGATCTTCTGCAGTTAGCTTGCGCCAGAGAGAATTTTGAGAATAGACTTCTGCATGATCATTCGTCACAGCTCAATATACCTCCCGTCAAAAGCGGGAACATTTTTGTTTAGATTGGCATTCTACCTCCCTACGGTATTGTTGAGTGTTTCTTCCTTATTCTTTCAGTTCAAAGCAAAGTCTGATGCTGCTCCTCTGCGCGTGTTCATTTTTGCCGGTCAATCGAACATGGTGGGTTCCGATTCCAAGGTGAAGGACATTCAACGTTTTCCTCCCTTTCGTGGTTTGGAATCCCCTCAAACTGATGTGAAGTTTTCCTACTGCATAGGGAGGGAAAACAAGATGCGTTCGAACGGGTGGGTGGATTTAGAATCAGTGGATGAAGTCGTAGGACCTGAATTGAGCTTTGCTCGTAAAGTAACGCGCACTGTTGAACAACCCATTGCGATTATCAAATGTGCAGCTGGGGGGACTACTCTTGGCGCAGATTGGAATCCCGATAAACCATCTGGTTTTAAATTATATCCGGTTTTAATGAACCTCATCAAAGGCTCCCTTTCTGCCTTGGATAAACAAGGAATTCCGTATCGTATTGAGGGGTTCATGTGGCATCAGGGAGAAAATGACATGTTCGTAAAGGAATTCATGCCTCATTATGGTAGAAACCTTGCCAATTTTCTGAAGCATATCCGCCATGATTTAGGTGTGCCGAAATTGAAGTTCTATATTGGAGAGCTTTGCACCAAAACAATCTGGGGTATGGATCTCAGGCCGCGTATGCATGCCATTAGTCTGGGGCAAAAAGAAGTCGCCAGCAATGATCCTCTGGCAACATACGTCCCGACATCTCATGTGGGCGTGGAAATCGGAAGTCCGGTTGGCCTCCACTATCATTATGGTACCCTCGGTCAACTGGAGCACGGGGTCAATTATGCCGATGCCTACCTGGAGGATATCGGCATGGAGCCTGAGAGTGCCAATCTCCTTCCTGTCTGGCCTTATCCAAAAGAGCAGCCAATCAATTTATTCATACTTGCTGGTCACCGTAATATGGAGGGTGAACGCGCCTTCGTGCAGGATGTCACAAAAGATCAATCGCACCTTCTTGAGGACCGTCATGATATTGCCTTCAAATACAGTATTGGAGGTGGCGTCAAAAAAAATGAGGAATGGGAACCGCTCGGCCCAGCGGGTTACTACGATACCTTTGGACCCGAACTGAGTTTTGGTTCAACTTTGGCCGGAGCAGAGGAAGAAGCATTTGCGATTGCAAAGTTTACCCATAGTGGTTCGCAGATCATTGATTGGACCCCGGAGGGAAGCGAAGCCAAGACGCGTAATGTATATCCGTCCTTTTTGAAATTTGTCCGCGATGCGGTTCAAAGTCTGGAGAGCAGGGGGCATGACGTTCATCTTCAGGGGATTTTTTATCATCTCGGCGAAAACGACATGTCGATGGGGTCCTATCGTAGAAAAGCACCCGAATGGGTCGCCTCTGTCATTAATCAAAGCCGAATTGATTTGGAACTTCCAGAGTTGAAATGGTTCGTAACTCAACAAGCCCCCATTGATTACAAGGATCTGGGCAAAGTGGACGTTACTGCAGCGCTGGCCGGAATGGCTGAAGGAGACCCTGAACTCACTCACATCAAGGTGTTTGATTTGCCAGGTCAGGACAGGCCTATTGTGCTGACGACACCCGGTATTGTTGAGCTGGGTGAAAGACTGGCTGAGGCATACATTCAAGAGCGGGAAGGGATGGGGGCGATTCCCTCCTCATACTTGAAAGCACTTCAAAAGAAATTCATTGAGACTGGAGATACCATGTCCAATGTGCTGCGTATCGGCAATAAGGATAGCGTGCTTTATCATCACGCTGAGAACTCAATGGATGAACGGGACAGGCCCATTGATCAAGATACTCTGTTTCCAATCTGGTCGATGACAAAACCCGTTACCAGCTTAGCCGCAATGATCCTTCATGAGGAGGGTTTCTTTCAACTGGATGATCCTGTCTCAAAAGTGATTCCTGCTCTCGATCAGCTTCAAGTGAAAACCAAGAAGGGATCCGTTCCGCTCAAGCGCTCCATTACCTACAGAGACCTCTTGCTCCACACGTCAGGGATCGCTGGCTACGATGGATCCTTCGATCAAGAGGGGACCTGGAAAGAGGTGATGGAGTTGGATGATTTAGAGAGTTTAATCGATTTACTCATTTCCAAGCCACTCGAACATCAGCCAGGGGAGCGGCATACGTATGGGCTTAGTACGGCCGTTTTAGGCCATGCGATTGAGAAACATGCGGGAC
Organism: Verrucomicrobia bacterium SCGC AAA164-E04; assembly: GCA_000383715.1. GTDB lineage: Bacteria > Verrucomicrobiota > Verrucomicrobiia > Limisphaerales > AAA164-E04 > AAA164-E04. Next base: position 71,294 of record KB911884.1, on the reverse strand, counting down.
AATCATTGGATGTTTTTTTCAGAGAAAGGATTTTTGAGCCTCTGGATATGCATCGGACTCAATTTCATTTGGCTTCCGATGATCGCCGTCAATTTCAACCGCTTTTCGTGGATCAGGGGGATAAGTTCAGGATTGGAACACCGAAAGAGGACGAATTGTATTACCGTCCCGGCAGTCGACTCCTTCTTGGAGGGGAAGGATTGGTAAGCACGATTGAGGATTATGGTCGGTTTTGCCAGTTATTGCTGAATGCAGGCTCGACTCAAAGGGGGCGGCAAATCATTTCACAGGAGACGTTGAATTTGATGCTAAAAGATCAGTTGGGTTCTATTCCTGGCTTTGGCGGCCGAGAATCTCCCCATGTCCTTGGTTTCGGGTTCCATGTATTGAAAAATACAGGGAAAGATCTTACGGGATCGCCTGCAGGTATCTTTGGTTGGGGAGGCTACCATACCACTCATTTCTGGGTTGATCCGGTTAACCAGATTTACGGTCTATTCATGACTCGGCGATATCCCTACCATGACGACATTGAGGCGCAAATCCGACGAACGCTGTATGCGCGTTGATACTTTTTATAAGGTTCGATCAGAAAAATTCAACTACCGCCGCCTTGTGGAGCGCTCCTGCATCCAGGCGATGTCTACATTGTTCGGGGAAGGGCGATCATACGGCGTTATCTTGCCTTTCTGAAATGACTCCACCGTGCGGGCATCTGTCCATTTTTTTGTTTCTGAATGACCGTCAGCAAAAGAAAATCCACCTGAACCATTGTGGTATGAAGCAGGTATATCGACGATGCGAAATTGAGTTGATCGGTCAGGGAAGCCTCCCATGTCTACCACAAACATGCCATCGTTGATACTGTCCTCACGTTCGTCCAGAAACACGATTGTTTGCGATGGGCCTGGAGCAACAAAATCTGAATCTTTTCTGTAGATGCGCCAAGGACCTGTTGAATCAGACCACCCCATGGCTCTGCCTTCTCCTCGTCCGCCGACCCAGTTCAGCATGGACATGCTTCTTATGCGTGGCTTCACTCCCTCAGTGGTTTGAACGACGCTTTTGTCACCCGGACATTTGAAGATGCCTTGACTGCCTCCCAGGTAAGGCCAGAGGATGCTTTTGGTTAGGTTGGATTGTGGATCCCAATTGTCACGATTACCACGTGTGAAATCGAGCCAGCCACCTACCCATTCTGAAGGGCCGTGTTTGACGTAAGGTAAATTCCCCTCGAAATCGTCGGTGTAGATCTTCCAGCCAAGTAAAAGTTGTTTATGGTTGTTCAGGCATACAATACCTTGTGCTTTTGACTTTGCTTTGGACAAGGCTGGAAGCAGCATGCCCGCAAGAATCGCAATGATCGCAATGACGACTAGCAATTCTATAAGAGTGAAGGCTTGATTCCCGGTGCGGAGTCTTGATCTGAGGTTCATTTTTTGGCGTTCAGTAAACTGACACAAAGATGGATGCCTTTTAGACAGTGAACAAGTATTAATATTGATCTCTCAGGATTGCGGTTTTTTTATCCAATAAATCATGGGCACTTGATCCAATCTGATGAGATTGATGTCCATTGCTTTCGCACTCAGTGGACTGGTTTGTTGGACCAAAGCGAAGTTTGACTCTTCAAAGAATGAACTGTTTTTTCGGGGTGATCCTTGATTTGTTATCTATTTCCAGTATTCTTTGCCACTTATTGATAAGGCTATATGCAATTGAACAACGAGGAAATACGACGTTACTCCCGCCACCTGATTCTTCCGGAAGTCGGGATGGCTGGTCAGAAAAAGTTAAAGGGTTCATCGGTCCTATGTATTGGCGCGGGTGGTTTGGGGTCGCCCATTGCCATGTATCTGGCAGCTGCCGGTATTGGTAAAATAGGTATTGTCGATTTTGATCGAGTCGATTTTTCAAATCTTCAGCGTCAGATCATACACGGCACAAAGGATGTAGACCGACCCAAAGCGGTTTCTGCTAAAGAATCGCTTGAGGAAATTAATCCAAATACGGAAGTGGATATCCACGATACTCGACTTTCGGGGGATAACGCGCTCGATATCATCAAGGATTACGACATCGTGGTGGACGGCACTGATAACTTCCCCACTCGCTATTTAACGAATGACGCATGCGTATTACTCAAGAAACCCAATGTTTATGGAAGTATCTTTCGGTTTGAAGGGCAGTTAAGCGTCTTTGCCCCTCATTTGGGGGGGCCGTGCTACAGGTGCCTTTACCCTGAACCTCCACCTCCAGGAATGGTTCCCAGCTGTGCAGAAGGGGGCGTTTTGGGAGTGTTGCCTGGCGTCATAGGGTGCTTGCAATCAACAGAAATTATTAAACTGGCATTGGATGCCGGTGAAAAAATGATCGGGCGTTTGATGACTTACAATGCTTTGGACATGAAGTTTAGAGAATTGAAACTTCGACGAGATCCCAATTGTCCTATCTGTGGAGATCATCCAACGATCACCGAACTTATCGATTATGACCAATTCTGTGGGATCCCTGACGCACCAGAAGATCCGGGTGTGAATCCTGATGAAGTTACGGTTCAGGACATGAAGAAGGCATTGGAGGATCCCTCACTGAATATCAAAGTTATTGATGTGCGTGAGCTGGATGAATTTCAAATCGCAAAAGTTCGGGATGTTCCCTTGGTGCCACTCAGCACCCTGCACGAAAAGTTTACCGAATTGGACCCTAATCAAAGTTACTACATTCATTGTAAGGCTGGCGTTCGTTCCATGAAGGCTTTATATTTTCTAAGGGAACAAGGATTCAAGCACCTCAAGAGTGTCAGAGGCGGAATTTCTGCCTGGTCGCAGGAAATTGATCCCTCGGTACCCGGTTATTGATATGCAGCAGATCCTTCATTGTGAAAAGCAATCATCTTTTGTCGCTTTCAAACGACAAAATAACCTGCTGGCTCCCGGCTTTAATGACGTGATAATCAAAACTATTCTGCCTTTGTTATGGGACTGAGACGAGAAGCACGCGAGCGAGCTGTTCAATTCCTCTTCCAATATGATTTAAATCCTGGAGAGGAAAAGGATCTTGCTGTGAACTTAAATCAGTTCTGGCATACCCACAAACTATCCGAATCAGGCTATGAGAAGGGCAATGCGACATGGGGAAAAAAAATAGAACTTTCCGATACAACGACTCGAGATACGTCGATTCGAGTGTTTGCCGAAGATTTGATTCGTGGAGTGTTGGATAAAAAGGAAGAGCTGGATCTCAAATTGCAAAAGTATCTTCGTAATTGGGATCTGACGCGGATGGCCGTTGTTGATCGCAATGTCTTAAGAATGGCGATATTCGAACTGTATTATCGTGAGGACATACCTCCGGTGGTGAGTCTCAACGAAGCCATTGAAATCGCGAAACGATTTTCAACCCGGGAAAGTGGTAAGTTTGTAAATGGATTACTGGACCGTATTCGTCAAGATATTCTACGACCTGCCAGAACACCCTTGAAAAACAGCAATCCTTCCTGATGTCTGCCGATTTGCATCTCCACAGCACTTATTCCGATGGAACCCTCGAACCGCATGAAATCGTGGAGCGCGCTGATTCTATAGGGCTGAGAGCCTTGGCTTTAACAGATCACGATACGATAAACGGGTGGGGTGATATGAAACGACAATGTCAATCTGCCAACATCAGCTGGGTTCCTGGGATTGAATTGTCCACCTCGCATGCTGGACAAGAAATTCATGTGCTCGGCTACTTTCCAGATGACATCCTTTCCGTACTTCCAGAGAAATTAGAAGCTTTTCAGGCTCGAAGAAGAAAAAGGATACGCGACATCATCATTCGATTAAGGGATGCTGGCATCAACTGGGATGTTGATCAGGTTATTGGTTCCATCAACTGCCAATCTCCCGGGCGTCCTCATGTGGCAAGAGCATTGGTAAAACATGGTGTTGTCAGCAATGTGTCGAATGCTTTTCGGAAATACCTTTGCAAAGATAAACCGGGCTGGGTGCCATCGACTTATCCAAGTGCGCCCGAAATGATTCAGACCATTCATTCAGATCGTGGCTTGGCTGTTCTAGCACACCCTGGCCTTGGAGTTTCCAACGAGGTAATAACGGACCTTGCCAGCCAGGGATTGGATGGTGTTGAAGTTTACCACACCTCACACAAACCCAGCTTGGTCCGTAAATATCGTTATCTTGCAGATAAATTCAAATTGGTCGTTACTGGAGGATCTGATTGCCATGGGCATATTTCCGGCGGGATTCGTATGGGTAAGGTCGTTTTATCTAATGAGGATACCATGTGCTTTCTCAAAAGATTAGGCATGAGTAGTTCTTTCCGACCATCGACTACCTCTGCCAGTCACTAGCAATCAACTACATTATAATAAAGCAATGGGATTTTTCAGTAAACTCAAGGAACGCCTTGGTAAGACTCAAAACAAACTGGTTCATGAGATCAAGCGGATCGTTTCACGTTCGGCCCGTTTGACAGCTGACAGTGCGGAAGAGTTAGAGGTGGCCTTGTTGTCTGCGGACTTTGGCATGTCCATGACAACTCAAATCATTGCAGCCACAAAAAAAGCCTATGAGACGAAAGGTAAAGGTGATTTCGATTTCATTCAGGTTGCTGCAGACGAAGTTGAAAAGGCGCTTCAGAAAGGTGAACACACCCTGCTTGATCAGGGGGACGATCTGACAGTTGTCTCGATGGTAGGTGTCAATGGCACCGGTAAAACCACCACGTGCGCCAAGCTGGCCCATCAATTGAAGGCGAAGGGACTGTCTGTTGGAATGGCCGCCTGTGATACATTCAGAGCCGCTGCCATTGATCAATTGAAAGTCTGGAGCGAGCGATTGAACGTTCCCTTGACGACGGGCGATTATGGAGCAGATCCAGCCGCTGTAGCTCATGACGCCGTTTCTTCCGCTCTATCATGCAAAGCGCATTACATGTTGATTGACACTGCTGGTCGCCTTCACACGAAGCATAACTTGATGAAGGAATTGCAAAAAGTGCATCGTGTGATGGGTAAAAGACTGGAAAATGCTCCCCACGAAACACTTCTTGTAATTGATGCAACCACTGGTATGAATGCCTTGAATCAAGCCCGTGAGTTTAATAAAGCTGTTCCATTGACAGGGCTGGTGATCACCAAACTCGATGGTACCAGCAAAGCAGGCATGGTCGTTGCCATTCAGAATGAATTAAAAATTCCGGTTAAATTTATTGGAGTAGGGGAACAGCCTGATGACTTGCAACCTTTCGTTGCACGCGAATTTGCTCGGGCCATATTTGGTTTGGAGCAGTGAGTTTGTTCAATACTTTTGATCGAGCTCTTTTAGCACAATCAAAAGTAAAACAGTCTCGCATACCAAGCCGAAGTAATTTTTTTGGTTTTACGAGTCATCTTAACTAAATCGCTTGCCAGTATCCTGACAAACATGAACAAGATTTCATACTGAGCTCTCGTATTTTATAATGGCCACACTCAATTCCTGTCTTTGCAGAGAATAAACAACGTTGATATCAGTGGACTCATAAAAAATAAGTGCATGCTAAAAGCTATTGAGATCAAAATGTATCCATCAATTCCAAACATCCTTCGATAATTTTCAGGTTCTTTACGCCTGATATAATGATTCAAGGCGTTCGCGAATAAACTTGCCTCCCGCAGGACCACTCGGTTCAATGATGAATAAACCGTTTTTGTCCGATATCCCTGAAGCATCATTCTAATGGCCATTGATTTAAAGTTGATTCGTTTGTTTGCGGAACTGAATAATACGCAAATTGAACGTCTCCATGCCAAATCGAGATGCAAACTCTTTGAAAAAGATCAAATCATATTCAAAGAAGGAGACCTTGGGGATGGAATCTATTTGATTGCAGAAGGAGCTGTGTTTGTTTCAGTGAGGATGCCAAATCTTCATTTTTGCCAACTGGCGAGACTCAATAAAGGGGATTTTTTCGGTGAAATGGCCGTCCTTGATCAAGGGCCAAGATCTGCCTCGGTGAGTGCGATTGTGAAAACCGAAGTGATGTTCATACCAAGGCAAATCATTCTGGATCTTTTTCATGAATCCTCAGTCTTTGCATTGCGCCTCTTCAAAGAAACCAGCACCCGTTTGCGTGAATTCAATCAAAAATATGTGGAAGAATCCCTGCAGGCTGAACGTCTGTCTCTTGTGGGAAGGTTTGCGAGATCAATTGTACACGATTTTAAGAATCCGCTGCACATCATTCGACTGTCTTCGGAATTTTTAACTCAAAGCACAATCAACCCTGACATGTGCCAAATGACACATGATCGAATCGCTCAACAGGTGGATCGCTTGAGCGGTATGATCAATGAACTATTGGAATTCACCAGCGGTGACAGAGCGGAAGTTGTTTTGTCCCCATCCAATTATGGTCAATTTATTCACAACATCATCCAGGAAATGGGCGTGGAAGCATCAACACGAGGATTACAACTTAAATTAGATTCAGATCTTCCAGATGTGGAGTTAAGCTTCGATCCAAGGCGCCTCAAGCATGTCTTTCACAATCTTGTCGCCAATGCTGCGGATGCGATGCCAGACGGTGGTGTTGTGTCTTTCAGAATACGTCACTCTGGAGAATGTCTAGAGACGCTTATTGAGGATACCGGAGAAGGGATACATCCTGACATTGCCGGTCGACTTTTCGAGCCCTTTGCAACCTACGGTAAGAAGCAAGGTACCGGGCTGGGTTTATCCATTTGTCAGAAAATCATTCAAGATCATCGAGGTGAAATCAATGCTCTTCCCAATGATGGAAAGGGAGCATTGTTCCGGATCTCTCTTCCGATTTGAGGGGAAACCGTCCGCTAGAACTAAAACGGACCATTGCCTGGACTGAACTACTCAGGTCATTGGGATTTAAGGTTGCTTCTTCTTTTTACCCTTGCCCAAGCGTTTGATTCTCAGATTGCGGTAGTGGACTTCGTCGCTGTGATCTTGAAGAAGAATGTGGCCCTGGTGACGGTAACCGAAGCGGTCGACTTTTTTGAATTTACTCGTAGCAACTGCATCCAGAACTCGTTGGCTACCTAATGTGTAGTTGAGAACCATCACCCCATTGAGCCAATGTTCGGCTTGTTCGGCTTTAATCAATACGCGACTGTTGTTAAAGGATCCCACGGGTTTCAAAACCCGGTTCTTCGCTGGGAACACATCGTAAAACGCAGCTGTCTGCCATTTAGGTCCGCGTAAAGCGTCAGGGTGCTTGCTGTCGTCGATGACTTGGTATTCGTGGCCAATGGCGCCACCACGTTCTTCCATGATGAAATACTTCACGCCGCTGTTGGCTGCAGGAGCGACTTTCCATTCCCATTGGAAATCAAACTGACCATATTTTTGTTTGGTGATGATGTCGCCACCGCCACCTTGACTGACATGCTTGATGCAATCGTTCTCAATGATCCAGCCTTTTTGCGGGAAGGCTTCCTTTTTGAAACCTCGCCATTGATTCGTATTCTTGCCATTAAACAAATTTCGCCATCCAGCGTTTCGCTGTTCTTTACTGACAGTGTTGACACGTTTTCCCTCGGGTAGAACCACTGGTTCAGGTAATTCGCGCACTTTGATGCTTTTGAACCAAACTTCGTCGTGGTGATGTTGAAAAACAATGTGGCCTGTCTGTTTTTTGAGAAAACCTTTGTGAGGCGAGAATTTGCTTTCCTTCACCAATGTTGCCACTCCGTAGGAGTCAATATCGCAGGCGACTACCTTGCTCCCGTTCAACCAATGTTCCAGTGAATTGCCATTCAGCACAATGCGGGAGCGGTTATAATCGCCAACAGGCTCGAGTGTTTTGTTTTGTGCAGAGACAAGAGCGTAAAGCGAACCAGCAGAGGTCAATGGATTTTTTCCGTCATTATGTTTGGAATCGTCAAGTATTTGGTATTCAGGACCAGTATGCCACGGGCTGTTTTTCGATTCATCGACTCTATACATCACTCCGCTATTTGCTCCAGGAGTTACTTTCCATTCAAAGATGAGTTCGAAGTCACGATATTGTTTCTTCGTGATAAGGTCCACAACCTTGCCATCGGCAATGGTGCGCAAGGTTCCATCCTTGATGGTCCATCCATCCTTCGGAAAAGTATCCATTTGATATCCCCTGAAGGACGCAATGTCCTGACCATCAAACAACACTTCCCATTCTCCTGCCTGAACGGGGGGTAATATGAACGCAATACCCAGTAGGGCGGCGAATGTGTTCTTTATGCGACGCTTTGAAATCATGGACATGCTTAGGAAATAGCTCAGAATCAGGGTTCAATGCAATCAATAATTCAGCCACGGAGACAACCATTTCTCCGCGTCATCTACTGAGATAGACTTGCGGCTTGCATAGTCTTTGATTTGGTCTTTGTTGATTTTGCCCACGGCAAAATATTTCGATTGAGGATGTGAGAAATATAACCCGCTCACACTGGCTGCCGGCCACATAGCGCAACTTTCAGTCAATTTCATGCCAGTCTGGTTTTCGACGTCCAATACGTCCCAGAGCAGTTGTTTCTCAGTGTGATCCGGACAAGCGGGGTATCCGGGCGCAGGCCGTATGCCTTGGTATTTTTCGCGAATCAAAGCCTCATTATCGAGGTATTCCTTTTTTCCGTAACCCCATTCATTTCTCACCCGCTTATGGAGGCATTCCGCAAAAGCTTCCGCCAGCCTGTCTGCCAGTGCCTTGGCCATGATGGATGAGTAGTCGTCATGATCTTTCAGGAATTCTGAGGCATGCTCATCTGCGCCGTGCCCCGTTGTAACGGCAAACATACCGATGTAATCTTCCACCCCCGATTCCTGCGGTGCTATGAAATCAGCAAGTGCATGATTGAATTGCCCATCAGGTTTATGGATTTGTTGCCTCAATGTGTGGAAGGTCGTCAGTTCCTTCGATCGGTCGGCATCCTGATAAACCACAATGTCATCGCCTGTAGATACAGCAGGAAAAAATCCATAGACCGCACGAGCTGTGAATCGTCGGTTCAGGATAATATCCTTGAGCTGTTTCTGAGCATCTTCAAAAAGCTCGCGAGCCTTTGAACCCACAATGGCATCATCAAGAATCGCCGGGTAACGACCTCTCATTTCCCAGGCATGAAAAAAAGGAGACCAGTCGATGTATGGAACCAAGTCTTCCAGTGGGAAGTTATTCAAAGTTTTGGCACCGATGAAATCGGGTTTGAGAGTGGAGTGAATGGTCCAGTCAATCCCTGTCCGGTTCTGTCGTGATTCTTCGATTGTTTTCAGGGGTTTGCTGCCGCGCAGCGCGTGGGATTCCCTTAAGGTTTGTTGATCCTGATTATTCTTATCAAGAAAAGCGGGACGCCGTTTGTCGTTCATTAAATCGCGTACGACCCCTACGGCTTTGGATGCATCCAGGACGTGAAGAACTGGCCCGTTGTAATGATTGGCGATTTTAACCGCCGTGTGTGCCTTGCTCGTTGTGGCTCCCCCGATGAGCAGGGGAAGCTTGAATTCAAGCCGATCCATTTCTTTGGCGACATGCATCATTTCATCTAGAGACGGGGTGATGAGACCGCTGAGTCCAATCATGTCAGCTTTAAATTCTTTCGCTTTCTCTAATATACGGTTAGCTGGGACCATCACGCCCATGTCTTCCACCACATAACCATTGCAATTAAGTACTACTCCCACGATGTTTTTACCTATGTCGTGCACATCACCTTTGACCGTCGCCATCAAGACACGTCCTGCCTCTTTTTGTGGACTTCTTGCTTTCTCTTCTTCCAGATACGGCAGAAGGTAAGCAACTGCTTTTTTCATGACACGCGCACTTTTCACGACCTGTGGAAGAAACATTTTACCTTCGCCAAACAAATCCCCGACGATATTCATCCCATCCATTAAAGGCCCTTCAATTACTGAAAGAGGCTTGCCATATTTTTCAAGTGCCTCGGCAGTGTCTTGGTCTATATGTTCTACCAGTCCTTTGATGAGCGCATGTGAAAGTCGCTTTTCAACGGATTCTTCCCGCCATGCGGCTATTTCCGCCTGCGACTTTTCTTCACCTTTGACTGTTTGAGCAAAGGTGATCAGGCGTTCCGTTGCCTCAGGGTGACGGTTCAAAAGCACGTCTTCCACCTGCTTCAGTAAGTCCTTGGGTATTTCTTCGTAGACTGCAAGCTGACCTGCATTGACGATTCCCATGTCGAGTCCCGCCTGGATGCCGTGATACAGAAAAGCCGAGTGCATGGCTTCACGCACAGGATTATTGCCTCGGAATGAAAATGATACGTTACTGACACCACCGCTGACTTTGGCTCCTGGAAGGTTTTGCTTGATCCAGCGCGTGGCTTCGATGAATGCCACCGCATAGCCATTGTGTTCATCCATGCCAGTGGCAACAGTGAGAACATTTGGATCGAAAATGATGTCCTCTGGCGGGAAACCTACTTTTTCTGTCAGTAGTTTATACGAGCGTTCGCAAACTTCGATTTTACGTTCAAAAGTGTCTGCTTGGCCGGTTTCATCAAAGGCCATCACGACCACTGCCGCACCGTATCTCCGAATCAATGAAGCCTGTTCCAGAAACTGCTCTTCCCCTTCCTTGAGGCTGATCGAATTCACAATCCCTTTGCCTTGCACGCATTGTAAGCCTATTTCCAAAACGGACCACTTGGAGCTGTCGATCATGATGGGAACACGCGCAATATCGGACTCGGCTGCGATTAAATTCAAAAAAGTCAGCATGGATGTGAGAGCAACGGAGCCAAACCCATTAGCAATACGGCTCAGGGCAGCACGCCGCGAAATGGGTTGTTTACTGTATTTACCGCAAGGAAACATGATATTAGTGGATGTAGATGAACTCTTTCACGTTGAACAAGACATGGCATAGATCCGCCCATGCTTTCTTTCCAGCCTCCTCAGGGCCATTCACATTTTTCAAATGAGCTCTTTTTTGTTCTTTTAAAAACTGGCGTGCACTGCGTGTTTCTTCCTCTGCCGGCAAACGCCCCAGAGCTGTTTCATACACATGAATAAGCTTAGCCTCATTTGAAATATCCAGGCCTTGCAACTTGGTGGCCCAGGCCTCTGCCTGCTGAATCACAAACGGATCATTCATGAGTACCAATGATTGCGCCGGCACATTGGACTGAGAACGTTTACCGAAAGTCGTGAACGGAATGGGCGTGTCAAATGTTATCAAAAATGGCGAAAGAAAGTTCCGTCTCACCTCCACATAGATGCTGCGCCGATTAGCTCCATCCAGAGGCCCACTTTCACGCGGCCGCCCTCTGCCAGTCATGAAAGATGTCAGGTGTATTTTTTCAGAGGGGCCATATGCTTTGGGGTCAAGTTGCCCCGAAACCTTCAACAGGGAATCCCTGATCGATTCTCCCTCGAGCCGTCTGACTCGCATTTTATGAAGTAAATCGTTTACCTCGTCTTTAGCGTCCATCTCAGGCGATGATTTGGAGTCCATCTGGAATGCACTCGATAGCACGAGCATGCGAATGAGTTTTTTGGTAGACCATTCCCCTTCATTCACGAACCAGACAGCCAGCCAGTCGAGTAGTTCAGGATGTGTGGGTTTTTGGCCCAATACACCAAAATCATCCACCGTCGGCACCAATCCTTTTCCGAAAACATGATGCCAGACACGGTTCACGTAAACACGTGCGGTGAGCGGGTTATCCGGGCTTGCAATGTGTTCGGCCAGCGCTAGACGTCCAGACCCTTCGATACTACGATTCCCTTTATGGCTGAGAGCCTCAATAAAACCTCGGGGAGCCTCTTCACCCAACTTTTTGGGGTTCCCCCTGATAAACACGGATTCATTGACACCATTGCCATCTGTCATTGAAATAGCGACGGGTGCCAGGGGAATGCTATCAGAAGTTTGAACATAGGAATCCATTTTAGAAACAAGAACATCTGATAAATCTTCTTGTGAAAGCTCGAGCGATGGACGCTTCAACGTCGGTGGTTGGGCATTCCCTGAACTTAAGACTGTTTCTACTGAAAACCAGGCATTGGGACCATGAGCTCCTCCTCCTGAAAGGTCGGAATGCTGGGTATCTTTCAATTCAACATAAGCTTCATGACCTTCCCACATTCCAAGGTCAAAAGTTATCCATTTGGCTTCTTCATGGTTTAGGTTCTTTTTGAGCCCGCCGTAAATAGGAGCCCTGATCAAATTGAAGTTATCAACCACCACATTGACCCTCGAATCTTTACCCGAGGCGTATACATGCAGGTATCGGTGTGATATGACAAATGTCCGCGATCGCAGGGACCCTTGTAAAGCCACCGACCATTTTGCCGAGTCAATCGCTTCCCGACTTGCCAGCACCACCGGAGTTTCACCAGGCCTGCTCACCATTGTTCCCGGTTTTACAAAGGGATCAAAACTCATAGCTTCATCGCTAAACAACCAGTCCTCAAAACCATCGATGGATACGTCCCCCAGGAGTGTGACATCAGCTTTCCGTATCAACTCTTTCAATTCACTTGAAGCTTGGCTCGCGCCAGAAAAATTCGATGCAAATTGGTTCTGCACTTCGTTCTGCAAACCCTCCAGCGTCTTGATGGTACTCTCGATCCGGTCCAACGGGCGGAGGGTGGACTGCTGATATCGTGAGCTTTTGACTACACCGTAAATACTGTAGAAATCCTTTGTTGATATCGCATCGAATTTATGATCGTGACATCGCGCGCATGTCACAGTCAGGGCCTGAAAAGATTTCGTGAGCACATCGATTTGATTATCCAGTACATCCAACTGATTCATCCGGATATCCACAGGCGAATGCACCTGCTGCCCTAGCCAGTAAAAACCTGTACCAAGTATCGATTCATTCTCACCGTTATCCTTCCTGAGACGAGCTACTTTCAACAAATCTCCCGCGATATGCTCTTTGGCGAATGAATCAAAAGGTATATCTTCATTATAAGCCCTTATGACGTAATCGCGGTATTTCCATGCATTGGGAATAACGTAATCAAATTCATGCCCCATAGTCTCTGCGTATCTCACCAGGTCGAGCCAATGCCTGGCCCATCGCTCTCCGTAATGAACTGATCCCAGTAACTGATCGACTACTTTCTCATATGCTTTTGGATGATCATCTTCAATAAACGCATCTACCTGCTGAGGAGAAGGAGGCAAACCGGTCAAAATCAGATAAATCCTTCTCAGGAGAGTGCGCTTGCCGACAGTCGGAGCTGGAGATATGCCCTCTTTTTCAAGTCGGTGAAGCAGGAATGCGTCAATGGGTTCTTCAACCCAATCCGATTGATCCACTTCAGGCAATGCTTGTTGGGCAGGCGCTTTCCACACCCAGTGCTCTGCTTTTCTTTTTTCGATATCAAAATCACTTTTCTGTGATCGATTTGTAATTGGTTCGGGTTCATCAGGCCAAGGAAGGCCACGCTTCACCCATCGTGTGATGTTTTTGATCTGGTTTTCCGTCAGTCGAGATTCAGGGGGCATTTGCAGGTCCACATTCTGATAGTGAATGGCGATCAACAAGGGACTGTTTTCAGCAATGCCTGAATCAATCACAGCCCCTGATTCCCCTCCACGCATGATTGACGCTCTCGAATCTAACAATAAACCACCCTTTAATTTCTTGGATTGATGGCTATGGCACTCATAACAGGACTGGACCAGCACCGGGCGAATATTTCGTTCAAAAAATTCCAAGTCTTCAGAAGAAAAGCTGTCTGCAAAAATTTGTAGCGCTCCAAGGTGTCCTGAACCCCCGAGAAAGATTGGTAAGACCAAAGACAATATGAGCCGTTTGAAACGAACTCTATTAAATGAGTACATCATAGTTATTTGGTGACTGCAGATTCTCAAACACTACTCAAACCATGCCGTGCAATCAATCGAAATTGAATTCGATCTTCGATACCTTTGATAATCCGTTGCATGACAATTACACGAACCAATGTCAAATTTAACGGCTGCTAACAAGGGTGAGGTGGGATACCAAACTGCAGCGCATGTTAACAAATGCATCGTTAGGTCCATGTGTTTCTCACACAAGCACCGCAACACCTTGATTATGAATATCCATGGAACTGCCTTTCGTCGATCAAGAGCGGATCAAAGAACCTTTTCACTCAATCCAGTCGCAGCCAGGCTAAGAAGATTCTGTTTTCTTGAAATGGAATCAGCGATCCCGACGATGAATCGCAGTTTTATGGCTACTTGAGGGAGAACAGAGTCGTTTATCTAGGAAACCAGCAACTCGGCAATTTGAACGGCATTCAGGGCTGCTCCCTTGAGCAGCTGATCCCCGGCAACCCAAAAACACAACCCGTTATCGAGTGCGCAATCGAGACGCAAACGGCCTACTTCACAATGATCTTTACCTGAGGCGATCAACGGCAATGGATAAACATTGTTTTGCGTATCATCCACTACATCCAGACCCGGTGCCTCAGACAAGACTCTCATTGCGGCATCAACCGTCACTGGTTTTTTGAACTCTGCGCTGATGGCTATTGAATGCGCGCGATACACAGGCACGCGCACACATGTCACACTCGCTTTAAAATCGTCATGATGCATGATCTTGCGACCTTCATTTTCCAATTTCATTTCTTCGCGCGTGTAGCCTGACTCAAGAAAATCATCGACATGCGGTAAAACGTTGAACGCAATCTGATGCGGATAGACTTCTTTTGTCACCTCTTGGTTGCTGGCAATTTGTTTGACCTGGTTTTCCAGCTCACTGATCGCCTGAGCTCCCGTACCGGAAACCGCCTGATAACTGGAAGCAAAGACACGAGTGACACCAAAGGCTTTATGCAGAGGATGCAGGGCCATTAAAGTGATTGCAGTGGTGCAATTAGGGTTCGCGATAATACCTTGATGACTTTTAGCGTCCTCTGGATTAATCTCAGGCACTACCAAAGGGACATTGGGGGCAATACGGAATGCACTTGAATTGTCGACCACGACAGCTCCGGCTTTCACCGCAAAGGGAGCAAAATGCTTCGAAATGCCACCACCGGCACTGAATAAAGCGATGTCCACATTTTCGAATGCCGATTCCGTCAATTCTTGAATCGCAATTTCGCTGCCCCTGTATTTCAATGTTTTGCCGGCCGAACGTTTCGAGGCAAGAAGAGTCAGTTTGCCAATCGGAAAGGATCGACGCTCCAAGGTTTTGATCATTTCGACACCTACGGCACCCGAAGCGCCTACAATGGCCACGTGAGGATTTTGATTCATATTATCTAATAAAGGCGGCAAGTTTATGACTGAAACCTAATTGCTTGTCAATTCGAGCTTGGAGCCATTGATGCCAGAAGTTCACTCAAACGCCGCAAAAACCCCCTTGATAGTTCATTGTGGAGTTCTCTGCTGTGACTCTATTGAAATTCGAAAAACGCCCTGTTAAGCATCCAGATTCAACCTTTTGAAAAAATGAGCGCATTCCGTTTGCTTTGCACCCATACCTTTGGCACGATCGCGCATTATGTCAGATATCAATGCAAATAGCAGCTCAAGACCTTTACCAAAGCGCTCCGAAGACCGGTTACCAGATCAGCTTCGTGGCATTCAATTTAAAAATAATATCGCACCCCACGCAACGGGCTCCACGCTCATTGAATGGGGAAACACGCGAGTTGTTTGCGGTGTCACCATCGAAGAAAAAGTCCCTCGCTGGATGAAAGAACAGAAAAAGGAAGGTGGCTGGATCACTGCGGAATACTCCATGCTTCCCTACTCTACCCACAGCCGAAAACAAAGGGACGCTACCAGAGGGCGCATTGATGGCCGATCCCAGGAAATCCAGCGATTGATCGGACGAGCCATTCGTGCAGCTGTCGACCTCAATAAGCTGGGGCCCAGAACTATCTGGGTTGATTGTGATGTCCTTCAAGCCGACGGAGGTACACGCACTGCTTCGATTACTGGTGGCTTCGTCGCATTATCTCTCGCAATTCAGACATTACTCGATAAGAAACTTCTCAAAACAAGCCCTATCGTGAATGGTGTTGCTGCTGTCAGCATGGGGGTTGTAGATGGCGTTCCACTGCTGGACCTGAATTACGAAGAGGATGTCAATGCCGAGGTCGATATGAATCTTGTGATGACTGACAAGGACGAATACATAGAACTTCAGGGCACAGGTGAAAAAGGAACTTTCCACCATGGCGAGCTTGCGGAGTTGCTGGCGCTTGGCAGCAAGGGAATCAAGGAATTGATCACGCTTCAGGAGAAGGCAATTGCAGCTTCCGTGTGAACAGTGGGTGTCATCATTGACCTGAACCATCCGAATCAATCTCCTATGTCTTCAGCAGCAACCAAGGATACCCCTGTCTGGCAGATTTCCATTGAAGTCCCGAAATGCCTGGATGAACCTGTCACTGAATTGCTGTCTGCCTTGTTGGAGCAACCTGCCTCTGCTTATTGCCCGCTTGAAAGTGATTCAGCCATTGTTTCTGCGTTTATCACAGAGCGCTCCCAATGGTCCAGAGAGCGCAATCACCAACTCAAGCGGCAGGTGCTGGAGTTTTTTCCGGGTGAAACAATAAACCAGAATTGGAAGGCCACATGTCGCAAAATCAAAGCCAATGATTGGCAGGAATCCTGGAAACGTCATTTCAAACCTCTAGAGATAGGGAGCCGTCTGCTGATCAAGCCTAGTTGGAACCGTCGAAAGCCCAGGAAAAGTCAATCACTGATCGTTCTGGATCCGGGGCTTAGCTTTGGCACAGGGCAGCACGCTACAACACGATTTTGCCTTGAAGAGATCGAACGCCTCCAATCCAAGCTGAGCCATCCCTCGCTTCTGGATGTCGGCACAGGTTCAGGTATCCTTGCTATCGCCGCTGCCAAGCTTGGATACATCCCAGTGAAAGCCTTTGATTTTGATCCAGATTCAGTGACCGTTACGCGTGACAATGCCGAAAGCAATGATGTCTCTGACCTTATCCAGGTATCTCGAAGTGACCTGACGAAATTGACCCCACAGGCAGGCACGAAATATGACTTGGTCTGTGCCAATCTCATGCATGACCTCCTGAAATCACACGCGGAAACCATTCTCAACCGCCTCAAACCCGGCGGGTATCTCCTTCTAGCCGGGATCCTGACCGAACAATTTCCAGCCGTGAAGGAATGTTTTCAACGTTTGGGCTGCAAACAAATCAAAACTCAAATAGAGAAGGAATGGAAATCCGGGAGTTTCCAACTCCCTGCCTGATCCGGTTTGCCAATTTACTTGGTGATCAACTTGATCGGCCCCCAGTATCCAAAGTCGTTCTTCATGTCATAAGCATAATTTTCGAGGCGAATAGGAATTTCTTTTCCAGCAAATGGCGTCAAGTCGATTTCCACCGTGTTCCATACACCTTTTTGACGAGAAACACTCTGTCGTTGAACAAGCTTCAGGTCCGCAAACACACGCAGCACCCATTGACCTTCTGGCGCAGAGGCGACGTTGAACCGAAGGAAGGTGTTCCCCTGAGCCGGTATATTTACTTTTCTCAGCAATGCAGCTCCACGCTGATGCCAGAAAGGATGCGTGACCAAAACGTTTTTTGCATCTTCCCAATCCGGTTCAATAGAGGGAGCATTACCCTTTTCTGAGGATTCAACTTGCCAGTCAGGGTTCCAGAGACTGATCGATTCGTAATCGCGTGGAACACCATCTGGTGCTTCGCCCACTAGTTCACGCCGCAAGGCAGCGGTCAAGGGGCGTTGATCTTCTGGAGGATTTAGGATGAACCAGATCATATCTCTGAAGTCTTTATCGTCCATTTGCTCCAATCCCTCAGGCATCACCGAATTTTCGGTGATTGCGCGTGTTTGAATGTCGGATTTGGAAATGACTTCCTCGCGGGGGCCGGCTGCAAGCAGTTTGACATAGCTATCCGTTTCTTCCACTAAACGACCACTCACACTGCGTTCGTCTTTGGTTTCGATGACCGTGTTCTCGTAACCTGCCCCAATGAGCTGATTGGGATTGATCACATTGGCCAGAAGGGCATCCAGGGTAGATCGCCCTACCCCTGTCAGATCCGGGCCTACATTTGCTCCCTTGCCATGAAGCTGGTGACAGACCAGACACACCATTTCGGTCAATTGACGCCCGTTGACCGGATCCGGTTCCCCCTCAAGAACCACTTTTCTTTTTTCATCCATCAAGCGGTCCATACTAGCATTGGGTTCGCGGAAACGGCCGATGCTTTTTTGCGCCCGCGCTTTGATGTCATCATCTCGATGATTAGCCAACGATCGGATGACGGGTGTCGGCACTTCGGCAGGTAAAATCTTCCTGGATTCCACGGCGGATAAAAAAGCATTCAACCACGTTGGCCTGGATACCAATACTGCTGTGCTGATCTGTTTTTGCGCCATACCAAACTCAGGCCAAAGGTTAATCAGGAGATCAGGCACACGAGCATCCTGATGTGTCCCCAGAGCTTCAATGGCATCATTCACCATGTCCGCTTGTGCTCCTGACTCGATACGTAATAACAATGCGTTGATAATTTCCGGATGATTGATTTGTCTCGCAAGGCCAATCGCTAACCCCAATTCATCTTTTTTTGTGGATGGATTCGATATAATCCCTGCCAACTGCTCCACAGTAGCATCATCTCCCCAGAGTGAGCCAAGCTGCCAGTAACGTCGACGTAACGAGGGGTCCCTTGCTTTTGAAAGCTGAGCAAGTAAGGCTTTTCCATTTCCAGCAGGTAAGGTTTTGGTGAGTTTCTGACCGTCAATCAAACCATCCAAACCACTCAACAAAAGCTCAAGGTCGCCTGATAACAAATCAGACAACGCGTCAGTCGCCGCCCCCATGACCTCTGCATCCGCCTGATCGCAGAGCCGTCGCATGGTTTTATAAAGTATTTTCTGACTGAGGGGTTTTGTGGATTCTCCATTGTTAACCAGCCAGCTTAAAATGATCTGGGGCGCTTCAGTCACCCAAGGCTCCAATGCCATCCAAGTCATGAATGAAATAAGCGGATCTTCTTCTGCTGCGGAAGCCTGAATCAGGCTCGCAAATATCGGGCCCAAATCAGTTAATGACAAGTTGACTCGCGATGGACGGTTCACAGTCAAGGCTCCGGAGCTGTATTGCCTCAAGGCGGTTGCCACTGCATTTCTCACGGAAGGATGGCGATCTTCGGCAAGCCGTTGCAATCTAGCCAATGCCGCCAGGTCTGAGGAGCGTCGCTCGCCAGTGAAGCGTGCTGCCCAGCTTCGGATTGCAAAATGCCCATCTTCTTCAGCCTTTTTGAGGATGGTTTCATCAAGTAATCCAGCGCCGTGCAAAGTCCAGAGTGCCGTAAGTCGTGACTCGATGGAATCGCCTGTGCCCATCAATTTCACTAGATTTTTTTGAGTATGATTATCTTTTCGTTCGTTAAGCAAACGTTGAGCGGTTTCCCGATGCCACACGTTTGAATGAGCCAATAAACCTATAAGATCTTGACTGCTTTTGAGAGCGAGGTTCATGTTTACTGCAGGTCTGCTGGGCAGTGGTTTACCAGGCTGATCCCCCACATATGCCACACGCCAGATGCGTCCGTACTGACGATCCACACCCTCGGGATCTGCGTTAGCGTTTTGATAGCATGGATATTTGTCATACCAATCAGCGATCCAAACGGTACCATCAGGCCCAATCTGCTCACTCACGGCCCGGAACCAGCCATCGGTTGATTCAACAAAGTTATCCAATGCATGGGCTTTGAACGACGAACCATCAGGTTCCAAACGATCCATATTGACAGCATTCTCATGAATATTCCCCATGAGCACGCGACCTTGATAGGATTGCGGGTATTGGTTCCCTTGGTAGATTGATATGCCACAGTAAGCAGCACGGTAATGTTTATGATCTACAATAGACGGAAGGAGTTCGTAGCTGTAGGCATGCTCAGGTCGTCCCGCTTGACGGGTATAAAGCCCGCCCGGTGCCATGTGGAATAAATGGTCAATCACACATGCACTGACAAATGCATTTCCAAAACGGTCGAAATCAACATGCCACTGATTCGAAGCACCATCAGCGAAGACTTCGAACGCTTTAGTATTCGGATGAAAGCGCCCGACAGCAGCATTCATGATGACTTCAGGGCGTTCTGGGTGTTCAGGATCCTTTACTTTTGAATGGGTGAAAACGCCCTGTGTCATATATAGCCATCCATCCGGCCCCCAGGCAAATCCGTTCAAAAGCTCATGTCTATCTTCCAACCCGAACCCACCCAGAAGGGTAGTCCGCTTATCGACACGATCATCTCCATCGGTATCTTCAAGGAACAGTAAGTAGGGTGCCTGCCCTACATAGACACCACCATTTCCCAACAACAGACCTGTGGCCAAGTTCAGCCCATCGGCAAACAAAGTAGATTTGTCCGCTCGACCATCAGCGTCCGTGTCCTCCAGAATACGGATACGATCTCTCGGTTTTTCACCGCGCTTGGCACCCAAGGGATATTCAAAAAGTTCCAGCACCCACAATCTGCCCCGCTCATCCCAATCCATCGCAACAGGATTCACTACGTCGGGTTCCGCTGCGAACAGTCGCATCTCAAAACCTTCAGGAACGGTGAAGGTCGAAGGGGCATTTTCAGGAGGGACGGGAACCGAGGACGCAGGTGCGTGCCCTCCCGTCAGCTGACGGCCCGCAGCCTGAGCAACACACAAAGACAGGATCAAAAGCAAACCGATTACCCGCCGAATATTGAATTGACGATTCATAGAGTATATAAACCTATGTCATTTCAACCGGTATTCCAAGATTTATGGGACCATCTTGAGTCAAAAAAATGCCAGACCCGGCAGGCGGGCTAAATTGATGACTTCCACTTTTTATAATTCCTGACTGACTGAGGCTATAAAAAGAATTCAGACATGATCATTGATGGAAATATCCGTCAATATTTCGGTGTGAACTCTAGATTGAATGACATGGGCAAATGGAGTTTTCCCGTGGTTTCCAATGGATTCCCGCAAGGCTGTTTCTTTTCCGGGGCCACAGATAAGCGCACACACATGCTTGGATGTTTCCAGAACATTGTAAGACAAAGTCAGTCTTTGTGGAGGCGGTTTGGAAGCAACAACTTCAAACACATGATCATCAGAACGCATGAGGTCATCTGACATATTCTCAGGAAAAAGAGACGCCACATGTCCATCCTCCCCCATACCTAGAAAGATGAGATCAAATGCAGGCACACCCCTTGAATTCAAGGGGAGTTTGACTTTCAATGTGGATGCCATTGATTTGGCTGCTTTGTCTGGATGGTCTTCACCTCGAAACCTGAAAACCCTCGAATCGGGGAATGAAACTGGATTTGCAAAGTTTTCCCTAAACATCGCGTAATTACTTTCTGGATGCTCGGGACCAACACAACGTTCATCTGCCCAAAAAATATTGAGTCGTTTCAGAAGAGCTGGCGATTTGCCAAATAGGGCCGAAGCTTCCTGAAGGAATGGAACTGCGATTCTACCACCTGAAAGAGCAACATTGAATGCCTGATTGTCTTTCAGAACTTTTACTGCCTCGAACCATTGGCGCGCCGCCGCAGAAACCAGATCCGCAGGATTTTTGAAAACTTGAGCACGATATCGAAGTTCTTTCATGAGCTAGTTTTGATGCCGCTGAGTGTCGATTGATATTTTAACTTAAGAGTGGATCACAGGATTTCTCCACCTATGACCAGAGCTCCCCAATAATTCATCAGCAGCTTCAGGCCCCCAGGTTCCAGCGGAATAAAACTCGCGATTACTCAATGGTTTATCCTTCCATGCCTTTCGAATGGTATCCACAACCTTCCAGGCCGCCTCGACCTCATCACGCCGTATAAAAAGGGTAGCATCCCCTGCTACGGCTTCCAGAAGTAATCGTTCGTAAGCCTCTGGAGTATAAGCGCCAAATTCTGTATCGTAACTGAACTGCATACTCACTGGCCGCAATTCGGAACTGTTACCGGGGACCTTGCCATTGAATCGTAGGTTGATCCCCTCGTTAGGTTGCAACCTCAATGTGAGCGCGTTGGAATCAAGGTTATGTTGACATTGAGCAGCAAAAAGCACATTGGGCACAGGACGGAACTGAACACGAACCTCACTGGCACTCAAAGGTAAATTTTTTCCAGTTCGCAGGTAGAAAGGCACACCAGACCAGCGCCAGTTATCCACAAATAACTTCATGGCGGCATAGGTTTCCACGTTGGATGTAGGGGACACTTTTTGTTCCTGCCGGTAGGCAGGGCGCATCTCACCGTCCATCATTCCTGCAAAATATTGCCCTCGGACAACGCGGCTCGCGACATCCTCCTCCGTCATCGGACGAATGCTCTGAAGGAGTTTTACTTTTTCATCACGAATGGATTCATCATCCAAAGAAACCGGGGGTTCCATCGCAATGAGAGACATGACCTGAAGAAGGTGGTTCTGCACCATATCACGAAGTGCACCAGCTTCTTCATAGTATCCTCCACGTGAACCCACCCCGAGCTTTTCACTCACGGTGATTTGAATATGGTCAATGGATTGCCTCGTCCAAAGTTCCTCGAAGATGAAATTAGAGAAACGGAACACCATGATGTTCTGAACCGTCTCCTTGCCGAGATAATGATCAATGCGGTAAATCTGACGTTCATGCGCATGATGAGTAAGGCTCTCATTCAGTTCATGAGCGGACGGTCCGTCATGTCCGAAAGGCTTTTCAACAACGATTCGCTGCCAATGATCACCCGTTTCTTCCTTGGACAAGAGGCTTGCCTCACTGAGGTGCTGGACAGTTTCTGAGAACTGACTGGGGGAAATGGCCAGATAGAACAGGAGGTTCTTCTTCAATCGATCATCCTCAGCTTGGTCCAGGGAAATCTTGAGTGATTTGTAGGCCTCTAAATCGTTCAAATCACCTCGGTGATAAAAAATTGTTTCAGCAAACTGAGCCCATAATGACAAGTCCACACTCTTGCTTCGTGAGTATTTTTTCAACCCCTCCAAAAGCTCAGCGCGCCAGGAGTCGTCAGATTTGTCGCGCCTGGCAAATCCGAGGATTCGAAAAGGTTGAGGCAATTGTTTCTCCTTATACAAATGATAGAGAGCGGGAATAAGCTTGCGTGATGTAAGATCCCCACTGGCACCAAAAATCACAATTGTGCAGGGCTGAACGTCCCTTTTCCCAGCACCTAGCCTGCATGTCAGCAATTCATCCAATGTGTCCGTCGAGTCTATCATATTATTTAGCCTGCCATTAGAGATAAAAACTAAGTCTGATGAACACCAGATAAAAGTGTTTTCTAACCCATAACTCTCCAACGAAATCATCACTTGGAAGAGCCAAAGATCCATTGACAGATAACGCTCGCACAGCATGATCGTGATGTGAGTAACGTGGAAAAAGACCCGTATTTGTGGCTGGAAGAAGTAGAATCTGAGAAAGCAATTGAATGGGCGAAATCGCTCAACCAGCTCAGCAAGGACGAGCTGACTGCCGAAAGCGGTTTCGAGATACTCGAAAAAAGACTACTGGCCGCTCTGGATTCCAATAAACGCATCCCTGGCGTTACTCTTTACGGTGAAAAGCTCTATAATTTCTGGCGCGACAATGCCCATCCGAAAGGCATTTGGCGACGTACCACCATGGAGGAATACCTGAAAGAGGACCCGTCATGGGAAACAGTTCTGGATCTTGATAAGTTAAGTCTTATTGAAGGTGAGAACTGGGTCTGGAAAGGTGCAACGATACTCAGAACAGATTTTAAAAGGTGCCTATTGCGTCTTTCCCGGGGAGGCGCTGATGCAACCGTCATACGTGAATTTGATTTATCCACAAAATCGTTGATTGAAGATGGATTCATTCTACCTGAGGCAAAATCAAGAGTAAGCTGGATCAACGCAGACACGGTGTATGTGGGCACGGATTTTGGTCATGATTCCATGACCGACTCTGGCTATCCAAGGCTGATCAAACTCTGGAACCGAGGTCAATCACTGAAAGATGCCAAACTCGCCTTCGTCGGCAAACAAACCGACGTTTCGGTGGGAGCTTATGTCGTCCATGATCACGGCAACCGCCATGAGCTCATTCAAAGATCGACCACATTCTGGACCAACGAGTCCTTTATAAGGAAAGGTCCGGAATGGGTTCGCATTGACAAACCGGACGGCGCTGAGGTCAGTTTTTTCAAGAATCACATTCTACTTACATTGCGCAAGGATTGGGTCACACCGAATCAAACTTACAAAGCAGGTTCTCTGCTTGCTTCTGAATTAACTGCCTACCTTGATGGAAAAAGAGACTTATCAGTTCTCTTTTTCCCAAGCAAACGCACCTCTCTTGATGATTTTTCTTCCACGAAAAACTGTTTACTCATCAATGTGCTGGACAATGTCCGAAACCGGTTGATCAGCGTCAGAAAAGAAGGAGATCGATGGATTCAAGAGGATCTGAACACTCCCGGATTAGGAACGGTGAGTGCCTGGGGGGTGGATTCGGAAACTTCCGATGATTACTGGATGACCGTGACGGACTTTTTGACACCAGCCAGCCTTTATCTTGGAAGTCTGCATACCGGCGATCAGCGCCTCATCAAATCCCAACCAGGATTTTTTGCCACCAAAGGACTGAAAATTGATCAGATGGAAGCGATTTCCAAAGATGGCACAAGAGTGCCTTACTTCATGGTCAGCAAAGAAGATCTTGCCCTGAATGGTCAAAACCCGACTCTGCTTTATGGTTATGGTGGCTTTGAAATTTCCATGCTTTCCAGTTACCGAGCAACCACAGGTATTAGTTGGCTTGAGAACGGGGGTGTGTATGTGCTCGCCAATATCAGAGGGGGTGGTGAGTTCGGTCCCCGCTGGCATCAAGCAGCGCTTAAGGAAAATCGCCAACGTGCCTACGATGATTTCATAGCCATCGCAGAACATCTGATCGAACGAAAGGTAACGACTCCTGGGCATCTGGGTATTCGTGGTGGATCAAATGGCGGCCTTCTGATGGGAAACATGATTGTTCAACGTCCGGAATTGTTCAAGGCCGTGGTTTGTCAAGTTCCACTATTGGACATGAAGCGATTCAATAAACTCCTGGCCGGTGCCAGCTGGATGGGAGAATACGGGAATCCGGACCTTCCCGAAGAGTGGGCATTTTTACAAAAATATTCACCTTATCAATTGGTGGAAAGCGCCATGAAATATCCTAGAGTACTTTTTACTACCTCCACAAGAGATGACCGAGTGCATCCTGGACATGCACGTAAAATGGTCGCCAAAATGACGAATCAAGGCCACGATGTTCTTTACTATGAAAACATGGAAGGCGGTCACGGAGGAGCTTCTGATAATCCTCAGCGAGCATTTGTCGAAGCCATGATTTACACCTTTTTGTGGAAAGAACTTCGCTAAAGTCTTCCCCAGCAGTGCTGAAGCAATGGGACAGCTTTGTTACCAGCAGCTGAAAAGGCTGTGAAATCGCTGATGTTTAGAGCCCTGGCGTTGTTGAGTCTGAACTGAAGTCACCCATTGTCCAATCAAGGATGAGGGAGGGATCCCAGATGCCTACCCCCGACTTGACTGCCTCCCGCTCAATCTGGAGTAATTCCCAGAGTGCCTCGTCCGAAAAGTGAGTGATCTCGGTTCGCTTGAGTTTTGCCATCCCTGCCTTGACCATTGGTAACACGATGGACTTTCCCTGAAATTCTATGTATCCATGACCATATCGAGAGTCATTCATATCGATGGCTTGAAACCGTATTTTTTTACGCAGCACAAGTTCTTCGAGAAAGGTCTGCGATTCTTTCCCCATCTTCAAAGTATCGTCTCCCAATAAAACGGCAAGGGTGGGAGCTTCCAATCCTCGTATTCGCAATCCATATACAAACCCTTCAGGAATTTTCACATAGACCCAATTCCCATCCAACACCTTAACAATCTCACCGTCCAGCCACTCTTCACCTTCATACAACTGTGGATCTCGGTTATCATAAATCCATTTTGCATCTTCAATGGCCGCCTGTGCCTCTTGGTTTGTGTAAATATAAAAGCTTACCCCAACAATGCAGAGGAGTATTAAGAGTATGATGATTTTCTTGATGATGCCGGAGGCGCTTTTCATGCGTGCATGGTGAATAAGAACTTTTACAAGTCAATATTGAATACAAAATCTCCCTTGATCCATGATCTGAGAATGAACCAATATGCGAAGGATGAATCGAACTGTTCACCTGATCGTCAACCCCTTTGGAGGGACTCAGGACAATCGTGCGCTGGCCCACAAGGCTCTTTCCACCTTGAATGATCATGGAATCAAGGTAAACGTCGATTTTTCTGAACACAAAGGTCATGCGATGAAGGTTGCCCGCTCTCTAGCCTATTCTCCAGAGAAGACCATTTGCGGATTGGGAGGTGATGGGACGATGCATGAAATTATCAATGGCATCATGTGTCGACCACCAGAGGAGAGGATGCCTGTTGGCCTTCTCCCCGGAGGAACAGGCAATTCATTTCTAGAGGATGTGGGAGTATTCAACTTCAATGACGCTTTGGGAATGATTATTCGAGCGGATCACACCAACATCGACCTATTCAAGGTCCACCTTGATGACTCATGTCATTTTGCTTTCAATGTTTGTGGATGGGGAATGTTCGCGTCAGCCAACGCGGTAGCCGAATCGCTCCGTTGCGTCAAAAAAAACAGATATCATGTTGCCGCGTTATGGGAAATAATTCGAAATCGAAGTCAGCAGGCAAGACTTACTTTTGACAGCCAAACCATGGAAGGTATTTTTTCTTTGATTGTCGCCAGCAATACACGCAACGTGGGAAAAAGCATGATGCTTTCCCCCTCGGCAAAATTTGACGATGGAAAGATGGATTTGACTTTTCTCAAGCAATCAGGACGGTGGGCATTGTTGCGGTTGTTTCAGAAACTACCCAAAGGAAACCACATACACGAGCCTGGTATTTCTTGCATTCAGTGCAAGGAGTTCGAGATTGTTGCGCTAAAAACCACATTGTGGAATCTGGATGGAGAAATTTATTCAGGAAAAAGAGCCAGGGTCACCGTTTTGCCGCATGCACTGAGTGTCTGCATTTAAGAATGCCATTCAAACTGCAAACTACCGTCACATGAGTCGTAACAACGTTTTTTCGAGTCGCTTGCCAATTTCCGCAGGAAAAACTCATCACAATCCTTGCTCACTCACCAGAGATTTTATTTGGAAATGCATGCCCGACGAGGTGTCGGATGATCTCAAGATCAACTCTCCGAAACCTCCCTTTTTCCAGACTTCAATTCCACCGGGTGCAGGTACTAATTTCACATTAAACGGCTTCCACTCTCTTGCTTTTTGCAAAGCCGTGGACATTTTAAGTGCGGTATGCCCCATGCCTTGAATCTTTGGCATCCCAGCAAGTAATCGACTCATTTGCATGATCAATGGAGAATGTAAATGACCAATGATTGTAGCATCAATCTGACATAATTTTGACCGAACCCAAGGAATGTTTGCGAGATAAGGAATTGCGGTGGGATCATGCAGGAAAAGAATGATCCGTTGTTTTCTTCCGATGGACTCAAAAGCATCTCTTAATGTATCGAGATGCTTTTCACGTAACGCATTCCATGTTTCATATTCTTCAGGAGGACAGTCAGGGACGAATTCAGGCAACCCAATCAGGGTGGAATTCATTCCAACCAAAACGTGCTGTTCAATGTCCAATCGAAAAAACGCCTTTAACCCAAGGCTCCCCGTGCATCGCTCCCAACTTTTCAGCCGCATTCCCCCAAATCCACCGAACATACTTTTCTTACCCAGATCATGATCCCCCATCATCCCGATAAACTTATCTCCAAAAGCATGCTGCAACTTTCCTAAACAAGCCTGAGCACTGCACATGGAAGGATCATCAGCCACTCCAACAAAACCTGAATCACAACAGTAATCTCCATTTCCAATCACCCAGTCTGCGTCCCCTGCTCTTGAAATAAAACGATCACAATAATGATTCCACCCAAAGGTGTCTCTACGCCACAAGAAATTCCGGTATTGTTTCAAAAGAAACCGTAGCGATGGATTGGAAACCGTTCGGGATTCATAGTCTCCCCTTAATCTCTCCGCCTCACTCGCGTAGTGAACATCTGTAATGATCAGGATTCGTGTCACGAGAAGGTCGTCTGTTCGAAGTTGATTTCAACGTTTCAGTTGAACGATGTATTCCAGCAAATCACCGACGTCCTGAGTTGTCATTCCCTCCAATAGTCCTGAGGGCATGATGGAATTTCCTGTTCCATCGATAGAAGCAATTTTTTGTCGTTGTATCGTTTGAGTTATCCCTAATGCCTGTTTGACGACCATGAGCGAACGTGATTCCTGAGCGATCAAGCCTACGACACTTTCCCCTTCAGTTGTCTCTATCTCATATGAGATATACTGCGGTTGCACTTCTCTGTTTGGGTATAGAATACTGTCCAGAATACGGTTCTTCCCGGATGTTTTAACGGAAATAAGATCAGGGCCCAGAGCAAACCCTTCTCCATTACCACGATGACAGGAAGCACACCGTTCGTTGAAGATTCGTTGGCCATTATCCATGTCAGCCTTAAGTAACAGCGCTTCTCCAAAATCCTCCACAGACTTCTTCACAACATTTTCTGTAAAGGGATCCCAGAGTCGAGATGCAGACTGTTGAACCTTATCCGAACGATGATGTTGAATACTCTTTCTCTGAGAGAATGTCAGATCTTTTATAAGTTCCGGTTTTTCTTGAGCTGATTTCAAGTATGCAAGCAACAATTCATCACGCGACATCATCAAAGCAAGAGTAACTTGCCGAACTGATGGACTCCAGGAGGACCACTGTTCGCATACCCAGTCAAGATCACTCAATGAAAAGACATTGGCAAGGGAAGCCAGCAGTTCAGAATGCAAGATGGCCCACTCGGACTGAGACAGCATGGTCTTCCAACTCTGCTTGAGATTTTCATTCATCATCTCACCCATGATTCCGATGATTTTCCCTGCTGATGAGAGGTCGTCCAGAGCCTGACTCTGGATCCAGACTAAATACCTTTTTCGAGCATGAGCCAGCTCTGTATCGGTTAGAACCGTTGACCAGCTTTTCCCATTCTGACGCATACCATGACTCAACGAGGATAAGGCATCCAGAGTATCCACTGAAATGGGAGCTTCGAAAACGAATCGAAATATCTGCGCAATTTCCTTCTTATCACTTGATGCACCCAAAAATTGATAGAATGCGCCCGTATCATGGAACAAATTACCTCCGATTTCCCCCTTGGCGATCATGTGATTCAAAAAATCGGAGCGGCAAGAATTCATCGCGTTCAGCACTGCAAATTGCATCCAGTATTTGTCTTCTTTTTCGAGAGACATGGCGCGCCAAAGAAACTCAGATTGTCTGGATGAATGAAGCGGAAATTTGGACAATAATAAAGTGGCTTGAAACCTTGTTTGATTATTGAGAATAAGTTGAGAGATATATTTTTCAAATGGTACATCAAATGGACTTAATTCGTCCCTGTTGCCCCACAATTTTAATAAAGCCAGATGAACCACGCTGGATTTACTTCGAAAAACCGTCTCCACATCATCAACTGTCAAATCCCCGAAACCATGGAGTACCTGCACTGCATTCACTTGAGCAGAAACGTCAACCGACTCCTTCAATAAGGCTCTCACAGCATCCTGTAAGTGGATCATATTTCGTTGAACAAGCAAACGCCTTGCGGTTTCCCGGTGCCAATGATTGGAATGACCAAGCATTTGCACCAGCTCCATGGCCTTTGCTTCCCCTGGCAATCTCCGTTGTTTGGTTTTACCTTCAATGGTTCGAATACGGTAAATGCGCCCCCGATTATGGCCGCTATTGAGATCCAGAAATTGCTTTATTCCGTCGGGCAACGACCATGGATGCTCAATGACTTCTCGGTACATATCCATTACATAAAGATTACCATCCGGAGCGTTGGAAAATTGAACAGGGCGAAACCAGATATCAGAGGAACGCACAAATTCTATGCCCGATTCCTCTGCTGGACGCCGCGCGGTCGCGACATGACCTTTCGGATATATTCCTTTTCTGTGGATCAGATTACTGCCGCAATCAGCAATAAAGGCATGGTCTGCATACTCCCTTGCCCAGGCGTCCCCGGTATACAAAGTCGCTCCCGTTGCTCCCGTAAAGTAGCCAGAAGGAGTACCGCCTCCTTCAACAGGCCCACGCACGGCACCTGCTACACGCCATTTCGTACGCACGATTCTCCAGGGTTCATCCGGACTGATCCGAAAAACCGGAGCGGCGGGTCCATCTTCCGCGATGCTGATCCTTGCCGGTTGCTGTTTGATAAATGGATTCAGGCCGGCGAATGCCTCATCATAGACAATGTATTGCAGGTGATCACTGTTACTGCAGACGAATTTCCTTCCGTGGCTATCAAAAGACATTCCATTTTGTGCTCCTCCACTTTCGGCGCGTAATTCCAGCGTTTTTGGGTCGAACGAAAAGTCCTTCCCACGCAGGTTCAAAGGGGCCTGATCCGGACGAAGCGGTGAATAGACTTTGCCTCCTACAGGGCCTGTGGCACCGTGGATCCGGTTATCCGGCCCCCAATGAAACGAATTCAACATGGCTTGCATGTTCAACTGCTCGACTCGATAAGGTGCACTTGCAGAAGCAAAACCGGTAAATACCAATTGCCGGATATCCGCTGAGCCATCACCGTCAGTGTCTTTAAAATAAAAAATATCTGGTGTCGCTCCTACAAAGATTCCCCCATCGTAACACATGACTGCTGTCGGCCAAGGCAGGTCACCCGCATAAACGACACTTTGATCGAAGGATCCGTCTTTATCTATATCCTCAAGCATCTTGATCCGGCCGAGCCTTTCGGGGCGTCTCTCCGAGTATCCTCGCATTTCGACGACAAAAGCCCTTCCCCATGCATCAAAATCCATGGCTACCGGATCAACCACCAAAGGTTCCGCTGCCACCAAATCCAACGTAAACCCGTCACGTACTTCGAAGGAAGACATCACATCTGCCACTTCGGTTGCTTGTATCCGCGGCAATTGCTCGGAGCTGGCAACAGGTTCGGCTGCGCTGAATCTGTCCATCGAGGAAAACAACATTCCCACAGCAATCGCGACCATGATACGTACGTTTTCGAATTGGTTTACTTGTTTGTAAAGGAGTCTCATATTTTTTGATTGTTTAATTCGCTACGTCCTGTGCCGGATTTCAAGCTGGGAGAAGACATTGCTTCCGCGAGTTGCCCGAGTGCTTCAGAGCGATTCACAGCACCGATGAGTTTTTTATCTTTGCCGTTATTTACCACTGGGACGTTCCGCATTTCAGCTCCGAGCAAAACCGACAAGGCTTCGTCCAATCGCTGACCGGGTGTCAGGCATTGGGGAGCGGGACGCATGATATCGATGGCAATGACGCTTTTCAGTTGTTCCCCCATCTGCAGATACTCCTTGAGATCGCTGAGGGCAACCACCCCCAGCAACCGCATGCGCTGATCCACCACAGGAAGGAAGTGATAGGCGCTGGTAATGAATCGATCTGCAATGTCCGCAAAGAAATCGTTGTCTCGCACGGGTGGCACCGGGTGTCGCATGAGGTCTCCAACGCGTTGCCGCGAGGCCTCGCCGAACCGATCCGATTCCCAGGAGGCATCCAGTCCTTTGGCGTAGAGGGTTTCACTGTAGATATTGGTACGATGCACTTGCCGCGCAACAAGCGTCGCAATCGCGGAGGAAATCATTAATGCGGGCATCAAACTGTAGTTCAGGGAAATTTCAAACACCATGATCATCGCCAGTAGCGGACTGTGAGTGGTCGCGGCCAGCATGCTGCTCATACCAACCAAAGCAAAGACAGCCACAGGTATGTCGGGATGCCACTGTTCCTGCATGCCGTAAAGACCAAACACTCCCCCAAGAGCCGCTCCAAGAAACAAAACCGGGGTCATCACGCCCCCAAAGGCCCCGGAGCCAACCGTAAGGATCGTGGCCGACCATCTCAACAAAAACAAGGCCACCACTGCTGCGAGATTCAGTTGATTAGCCATGATAAGATTCACGCCTGAATAACCATTACCAAGGACTTGCGGAAAACGGAAGGCCAACACGCCAATCGCCAGACCTCCGAGTGCCAGTTTGAAAGGCATGGGGATTGAAAATCTTTGGAAGATACCTCGAACCCACAGCATTGATTTCAGAAACAAACCTCCCATTAATCCACACAAGACTCCCAGCACCAGAAACCAGGGTAATTGAAACAAAGTAAGATCCATTTCCAGGGAAGTTCTGTAAAGAGGTGCCATTCCAAAAAAACTTCTGGAGACCATGGAAGAAACCACTGAGGAAAAAATCAAGGGCGCGAACAAATGCATGGAGAAATTACCGAGCACAATGTGCGCAGCAAATACGGCCCCTGCGATCGGTGCGTTGTAAGCTGCAGCCATTCCCGAGGCCGCACCACAAGCAACCATTAACCGCAAGCGATAAGGGTGCCAACGCGCCAGCGCTCCCCATTTAGAAGCAAGCGTGCTCGTGAACTGCGTGATGGAACCCTCTCGACCAATAGTAGCTCCAGAAACAATACTTACCACGGAAGAAAAAGCCTGACTAACTGCGGTTCCAAAAGGCAATTTACCGTCTCCCATCGAAACCGCTTCAAGTAAATTGTTACTCCCCTTTTTCGTAGACCATTTAAGTCCTAGATACAATAACAAACCAGCGATCAGGCTCCCTGCCACTGGAATCAATAGACGCTCCCATTCCGTTCCCTGAAATGGAGTTAATGAAGAAGAATCCCCCTTTGTCCAGACAAGATCTTGACACCCAACAATCAGTTTCACGAAGACGACATTCACCACGCCTCCCATAATCCCAATTCCGCCCGCAATCAGGAGATGCAAGGCCTCTTCCGTAAAACGAAAACGCTCTCTCCAGGCGAGAAAGCCCTGCCAATGCCTGCGCACGAACAAGTGCCAGGAATGGACTAATGAATGTATGATGGCTCGAATGCCTTTCACTTAATAAGATTATAATGGATACAATTTTAAATAACGAGTATCGATTGAATAGAAAGGACTGGCTTGACTACTGGGCTCGTCTTTTAGATTCTTTGGGGATGCAGAATCCTTTTCGCTGTTTATTGCGCCGGCTCATGATCATTCTTAAATGGAGTGGTCTATCTGTGCTGCTTGTCATTGGTATGCTCCAGGGAGACTCTTCACAGGCTGCCAAATCAAAGCGTCCTAACATCGTCTTTATTTTCAGCGATGATCATGCAGTACAGGCCATAGGCGCTTACGGATCGAAAGTCAACCAGACTCCGCACATCGACCGTTTAGCTCATGAAGGGGCTCTTTATGTGAACTCATTTTGTGCTAATTCTATTTGCGGTCCCTCGCGCGCTTGTATCCTGACGGGCAAGCATAGTCATTTAAATGGATTCCTGCGCAACGGCGATCGCTTCGATGGCAATCAAACGACGTTTCCCAAAATCCTGCAAAAGGCTGGTTACAAGACAGCCATGATCGGTAAATGGCATTTAGGCACCAATCCAACAGGATTTAATTATTGGGAAATCCTTCCCGGGCAGGGAAGCTATTACAATCCGGACTTGATCCAAATGGATGGCTCCAGAAAACGGTATCAGGGGTATTGCACCGACTTGATTACTGATCTGGCACTTGATTGGATGAAAGATCAAAAAGAAAGTGGCGAACCGTTCATGCTTATGTGTCAGCATAAAGCGCCCCATCGCAACTGGTCCCCTCACCCCCGGCATTTCGGGCGTTACAAAATGGGAACGATTCCTGAGCCTGCCTCCCTCTTTGATGACTATTCAGGTCGATCCAAGCTGCTCAAGGAAAACGAAATGACTTTGAAGGATCATTTCCACTGGGGGCATGACACCAAATTTCATGGTGAAAATCAATTTACTGAGCATTTCAAAAACCTGGGCAATGGCGAATACCGCCGCATGAATGCCGAGCAAAAGGCAGTTTGGGATTCTTATTACGAACCGGAAAACCAATCTTTCATTCATAAAATGAAATCTGGTAAATTGTCAGAAAAGGAAATCACACAGTGGAAATACCAGCGATACATGCACGATTACCTTGGATCTGTTCAGGCCGTCGATGACAGCGTGGGACGTATTCTGAATTATCTGGATCAGAATGGACTTTCCGAGAATACCCTCGTCATCTATTCCTCCGATCAAGGGTTTTACCTCGGAGAACATGGTTGGTATGATAAACGGTGGATGTTCGAGGAGTCATTGAAAATGCCGTTTCTGGTGCGATGGCCTGGCAAAGTAA
Source organism: Verrucomicrobia bacterium SCGC AAA164-E04 (assembly GCA_000383715.1). Taxonomy (GTDB): domain Bacteria; phylum Verrucomicrobiota; class Verrucomicrobiia; order Limisphaerales; family AAA164-E04; genus AAA164-E04. Next base: position 36,949 of record KB911884.1, on the reverse strand, counting down.
ACCCAGGCACACGATCTGAGGCCATGATTCAGAATATCGATTATGGGCCCACCTTCCTCGATATAGCAGGAGTCAATGTACCGACAGAAATGCAGGGACGAAGTCTGAAACCGCTGTTTGAAAACGGAGGTAACAAGACACCCGACTGGAGAGATGCCATTTATTATGCTTACTATGAAAATGCGGCAGTGCATGAAGTTCCCATTCATGACGGTGTGAGGACCGAGCGACACAAGCTCATGTACTTCCCTCGCAATCGAGAGTGGAACCTTTACGACCTTGTCACGGACCCAAACGAAATGAAGAGCCTGCATAAGGATCCGGCCTACAAAAATGTGCTCGCAGGGCTCCAACGCAGATACAATGACATTCGACATTTTTACGATGTCAATCCAGCGGTCATACCGAATACCCGAGGAGATGAATCATGGTGGAGGGAGCGGGATCAGGCCAAGAAAGCCATTGTGAAGAAAGGCGACATCGATCTGGCTTTTATTGGTGATTCAATCACTCAAGGATGGGAAGGCAATGGAAAATCTGTCTGGAACGAATATTACGCCGATCGTAAACCCGTTAATCTGGGCTTCGGTGGTGACCGGACTGAACATGTCATCTGGCGACTGAACAAAGGGCAGTTCAATAACATTCAGCCAAAGGTCGCGGTGCTTATGGTCGGCACGAACAACACCGGACACAAGATGCAGGCACCGGCTGAAACGGCTGCTGGTGTAGAACGCATTCTTGAGATCATGAAAGAGAAATCCCCTGAAACGAAGGTCTTGCTCCTGGGCGTGTTCCCTCGCGGACGCACTCCACATGATGCAGGACGCATCACCAACCAGGGAATCAACCAGATCATACGACGCTTTGATGATGGAAACCATGTTCACTATATGGATGTGGGAAATATTTTCCTTGATGACGAAGGAAACCTACCTGCTTCTGTCATGCCAGATGCTCTGCATTTAAGTGAAAAGGGATACGAGCTCTGGGCTGAAGCCATAGAGTCCAAACTGAGTGCTCTGGGATTGTGACGGGGCTGCAGTTTTATCAGTTTCAATATTCCAAACAAGATACCTATGGAGTCGAATCCAATACTTGCAGCTCTTGATGTTCCCTCGCCTGAAAAGGCTATGGCGCTGGCAGAGGATATTTATCCTCATGTGGGCGGTTTTAAAATTGGGCTCGAATTATTCACGAACGGCGGCTCGAATACAGTCAAAACGATTCAGGCACTCGGTAAGGAAATATTTCTGGATCTCAAATTTCATGATATTCCCAACACTGTCGCCAAAGCTGTTGCCAACGCAACCAAGCTGAATGTCCAATGGATGACCATTCATTGCGCTGGAGGTCCCGAGATGATCAAAGCAGCCGAGCAATCTGCTCAGGAAACAGCCTCTTCTCTTGGAATCGCTCCCCCCGTTATCCTGGGGGTAACCGTACTGACCAGTATGGATCAAAGCCAGTTAAGTGCGATCGGAGTGCAGCATGGAGTCGAAGATCAGGTTGCTGCATTGGCTGAGATGGCCGTCTCGAATGGATTACGTGGACTCGTTTGTTCTCCATTGGAATTGACGCGACTTCGCAGCCTGGTGCCTCCTTCCGTTCACTTGGTGACCCCGGGTATTCGCGCTCAAAAGGATGCCATGGGAGATCAAAAGCGCACTCTGGGCCCCAAGGAGGCAATCGCAGCTGGAGCCAGTCGACTGGTCATCGGACGCCCAATTTATGCAGCACCTCATCCAGCAGAGGCAGCCCAAGCGATTACGCGCATCCTTGAGGAGACGACACATTGAAAACAACTCATCGCAACTGATTTTACGCTGGCTTTTCATCATCTTTCTTAGACAATTAGTTCACATCAATGAGCACAGAAGGCAACCTTTGTGATCAAATCAATACCATGAAAATCAAAACTATCTTATTAACTGCATGCGCGGTCGGTTTGGGCAGCTTGAATGCAGTGCAGGCTGGAGAACTCAATCAACCGCCTACAGGATTCACAGCGTTGTTCAATGGCAAAGACCTTTCGGGCTGGCATGGCATGGGTCATTTTGATCCCCGCAAGCTTTGGGCGATGTCCGATGAAGAGCGCAAAACCAAGAGGGATAAGGACCTGGAAGATGTCAAAAAGCACTGGACCGTTGAAAACGGCGAACTGGTGAATGATGGCCACGGCGTTTATCTGACAACTGATCAGGATTATGGCAACATGGAATTCCTGATTGATTACAAGACCGTCGCCAAAGCCGATAGTGGCATTTACCTGCGAGGGAACCCGCAAGTTCAGATCTGGGATTACACCAAAGAAGGTGGAAAATGGAACATCGATGCAGACAAAGGATCAGGCGGCTTGTGGAACAACAGTGCCGGAGCACCGGGGAAAAACCCCATGGTATTGGCTGACCGTCCTTTTGGAGAGTGGAACTCCTTTCGCATTATTCAGGTCAAGGATTACACCACCATTTACCTGAATGATCAATTAGTCGTGGAGCACGCCAAAATGGAAAACTTCTGGGACCGATCCAAGCCACTTTGGGATAAGGGACCCGTTCAACTTCAAACACACGGTGGAGAAATCCGTTGGCGAAACATCTTCGCTCGAGAGATTCCAGACAACGAAGTGGAGCAAATGCTCGCCGAGCCAGGGTTCAAGCCCATTTTCAATGGTAAAAATTTAGACGGATGGAATGGCCCCGTTGACAATTACCAGGTAAAAGACGGCGCCATCGTCTGCAAACCCAATAACGGCGGTACGATCTACCATCATCAAAACCTGACTGATTTCGTAGCTCGCCTCGAATTCAAACTGCCTCCAGGTGGCAACAATGGACTGGCAATTCGATATCCGGGACAGGGTAACACCGCCTACAACGGCATGTGCGAACTCCAGGTGCTCGATAACACTGCGGATAAGTATGCCAAGCTGGATAAGCGTCAATACCACGGATCAGCTTACGGCATGGTCGCAGCCAAAAGAGGTGCATTAAAACCTGTGGGTGAATGGAATGAGCAGGAAGTGACAGTCAAGGGCTCCAGGATTAAAGTCGTATTGAATGGCACAACCATTCTTGATGACGACCTCAGGGAAGTGAAGGATTTCATGGGGGGCTCCCATCATCCGGGCATGAACCGGTATGAGGGTTATTTTGGATTTGCGGGTCACGGCGATCCGGTCGCTTTCAAAAATATACGTATCAAAGCACTGCGTTAGATGAAAGCAGACACTCATTGAACAAGCAAAACCCGTTACGTTTGTAGCGGGTTTTTTCCTTACATGCCCCTGGAAGATTGACTCACGACGCATCAAGGAATGGATCCAAATGCATAGATGCTGTCGAACCTGACATTGACCTGAATCCCGGCTTCCAGTATCAGGGAGGCATGCAAACAACCACTCCCGGACCAAACTCGGATAAGCCACAATCCGTTTTCAGCATGAACCGTCGAGAATGGATGCGGCGCTCTGGTTTAATAACAGGTGCCGTTGCAGCCACGTCGATATTCAATCAAGAGGCAGCCGCTGCGGCTGCTTCTGATGCCTTCACCCTCGATCTCACGGTTTGGAAATTGGGCATTCAGGGCAGTCAAGATGAGGCTATTTCATGGGCCAGGCAATTTGGTTTTCAATCGGTGGGTGCTCACACTGAGGAAATCCAGAAATGGAACGATGAGGACCATGAAAGCTACGCGCAGCAATTAATGGAGGCTGATTTAGAGTGGGGCACGGCCAGCATGCCGGTAGAATTCAGAAAAGACCAAAGTCGATTTCAGGATGACATTCGAAGTCTTCCCTCGGTGGCAAAATCCCTGAAAAAGGCGGGCGTCACAAGTGCCATCACTCACATCATGCCCAACCATAGCACATTGACCTACAAGGAAAACTTCAAGCAACACAGTATGCGCTTGAAACAAATTTCCAAAATACTTGCAGATCACGGTTTGCGGTTTGGAATGGAGTATGTTGGAACCGAGTCGTTGCGCAATCGACGTAAATTCCCATTTATCCACACTTTACGCGAAGGCCTGGAGCTCATTGAATCCATTGGACTGGACTCAGTGGGTCTGGTAATGGATTGCTGGCATTGGCACAACGCTCAAGATAACCTCGAGGACCTCAAATTACTCAAACCCAGACATGTGGTAAGCATAGAACTCAATGACGCTCAACCAGGAATCAAACGCCCATTCCTGCAAGACAACCGTCGTGAATTGCCCTGCTCCACCGGGGTCATAGACACAGCAGGTTTCCTGAACGGATTAGCTCAACAAGGGATTCGCGGTCCAGTGATGGCAGAACCATTCAACCAACACTTCAGAGACATGCCTCGCTCACAGGGCATTGGCTTCATTGCCCAGTCCCTGCGCAAAGCTCTGAGCATGGTTCAATGAGGATGATCTCAAACATAGGATGAACTGGATTGAGTTATTTCAGCCGGGCACCTTGATTCCCTGGCTACTGGGAATGGTATTTGGCATTTTTGTCGGTGCCACTCCAGGCCTGACGGCAACCATGGCCGTGGCCCTCATCGTTCCCTTGAGCTACTACCTGCCTGCCGATGCGGGTTTAGCGATGATCATTGGCGTCAGTTTTACCGCTATTTTTGCCGGTGATATCCCCGCTACTTACCTGAGGATCCCCGGGACCCCGGCATCTGCGGCAGCCACACTGGACGGACATCAGATGGCACGCAAGGGGCAAGGCTTGCAAGCACTTTACCTGAATCTTTGCTGCAGTTGCATAGGCGGTATGATCGGAGTACTCCTGATGATATTTCTTGCACCACAATTAGCCAAGTTCGCTTTGAAGTTCAGTTCTTTTGAATACTTCTGGCTTGCCATATTCGGTCTCAGCCTGAGTGCTTTGGTCAGCGCAGAAAATACACTCAATGGCATCCTGGCGGCAAGTTTGGGAATGCTCATCTCCACTGTTGGACTTGACATTGTCAGCGGAGCACAACGATTCACATATGGTAAAAACGAACTCATGGATGGAGTCCAGTTCATCCCCGTCATGATCGGATTATTCGGTTTATCTGAAGTGCTTCGAAATCTGTGGCGACCATCCATCTCAAAGTCCAGCCAAGATCATTTAAAATCCACAAAGAGCTCCAGAATTCCATTCAAAAGAATATTTAAAAATCTGACGAAGAGAAAACGATTGATTGGTCAATCCGCTTTGGTGGGAACGGTGATCGGGGCCCTCCCTGGAGCCGGCGCGGATATTGCCGCGTGGGGAGCTTATGGACTTGCTCAAAAAACGTCCAAATCTCCAGAAGAGTTCGGCACAGGAAGCGATGAAGGAGTGATTGCGCCGACAAGTGCCAATAACGCGGCGGTTGGCGGTGCATGGATCCCTGCACTGGTCTTCGGCATTCCAGGAGATGCCGTGACAGCCATCGTGCTGGGAGCGCTGATGGTTTACGACATTAAACCCGGCCCAATGATCTTTGAACAAAGTGGATCACAGGTTCAGTCAATTTTTGCAATCGCCTTTATCACGCAAATCTTATTGCTCCCAGCTGGTTGGGTCGGAATCAAAACATTCGACAAACTCCTTCAACTTCCTCGGCACTGGGTACTCACCGCTGTCGTGGTGTTTTCTGTAGTGGGTGCCTATTCACTCCAAAACAGCATGTTTGATGTGTATGTGATGGCTCTGTTCGGGTTGATAGGATTTGGGCTCGAGCTTCTGGCCATCCCCCTGGCTCCGCTCATCCTTGGACTCATCCTTGGGCCTATGGTGGAAAAAAACCTCCGAACAGGCTTGATCAAAACTGAAGGTGATTGGATGCCGTTTCTGACCCGTCCTTTTTGTCTGACCATGGTTACTGTCCTCTTGGTGATATTTATGCTTCCCACGCTGAGTCGACTCTTCAGGAAAAAGGACTAAGATTTCTTTACTGACACATCATCGACTGAGCTGCTAAATGATTGCAGAATATATGCAGGATAAGTAGGTTACGCAGCATTCATTCCAAATCTAACTCATGAGCCAAAAGAAATTGCACTCTATATGCGGAGGACTCATCACTGCAGTCGCCGCTTTTTGGATTAGTCTAGGAAGCACTTCTTGTGGCACCACCACCAAAGTCGCCATTGTTCGTCCCCCTGAAATAGAAGGGGCAAGCTTCGCTGGAAACGATGCGTGTTCTGATTGTCATACTCCGATAGTCGATGTTTTCCCCTCCAGTCCGCATGCCAGATTTCATATGGATGATCAAAGATCTATCGGTTCATCCGGTTGTGAATCGTGTCATGGCCCCGGAAGCCTTCACATCAAGGCAGGTGGAGGAAAAGGGATCTTTATTCACAATCCCGGGGATGACTCTGCCTCTTGCATGGAATGTCATCAGGAAATCCACGCCAAGTTCAGTCTCCCCAACCACCACCCAGTACTCGAGGACTTAATGAACTGTGTGGACTGCCATGATCCACATGGACGCGACATGAACAAGCCTCAGGGAGGGCTTGCGTTTGCCCGATTGAATCAATCCTGCGCAGAGTGTCATCAAGAACAGGCTCGCACATTTGTGTTCGAGCATGAGGCCATGAGGGAAGGTTGTACCGAATGCCATGACCCGCACGGCTCTGTGAATTCCAAAATGCTGATTCAACGCGATTCGAATCTCTGTCTCAAATGTCATTCTCAAATTCAATTCCCGGGATCAGGAGACATTTTCATTGGGAAAGCACCCCATAGCTTCAGTATGCAGGCTGGCAGTTGTTGGACTGCCGGGTGTCACACGCAAGTCCACGGCTCCATGGTGGATCCCAAAATGCGATTCTAATCAAAATAAGAATGCGTATGACTGCTATCACTCCGAAGAAATCCCTCAGTTACATCTCAGGAACCTGCATTCGTTTTTTTTTGCTGGTGGCTGTAGCCACGAATTTAGTTATCTTACAAGGCGAAAACGATCCACTCCCTCCACCAACTCCAAGGAACGTTGACTTTAATGCGGATATCCTGCCTATCCTCAGAGAATCGTGCTTTCAATGTCACGGCCAGGAAAACATCGAGGGAGATTATCGTCTGACAAGTCGTACAGAAGCACTCAAAGAAGGCGATTACGGATCCAACATTGAAATCGGCAATAGCGCTGAAAGCACATTGATTCAATTTGTGGCTCATCTGGAGGAAGACTACGAAATGCCTCCCATTGGCAAAGGAGATAAACTCACTAACGAAGAAATAGGATTATTAAGGGCGTGGATCGATCAAGGACTGCCTTTTGAAGATATCTCAGAGGAATCATTTTATTTCAAGGTAGCACCTCAATTACGGTTCATTGCAGTTGACGGTAACAAAAATGCCTTTCGCGAGCACTACTGGATGCGCGATGGAGTCAATGGCGGAGTTCAGAATTTCGAATGGAAACAAACGCTCGAAGGTGGCACTTCCTTTTCAGGTGATGGCAGAATAACGGCACCCAATGACAGATACAGCGTCGAAGCCGAAATTCAAAAACGAGATCTTGGATTTTTCCGTTTTGGACTGGATCAAGCCAGAACATACGACGACCCTCACGGTGGTTACTCTCCCAGTTTCAACCTCGGTCCATATGCGTTGAATCGTGATCTTCATCTGGACCTTTCCAACGTCTGGTTTGAATTCGGATTAAACCGACCTGATTTGCCCAGCTTGACTGTTGGTTACGAATACAGATCACGCAACGGCAGCAAATCCATGCTGCAATGGGGGCCCGCCTTTGATGCAGCCTTTAACGGCCGAAGTATTTTTCCTGCCTGGAAACGTATCGATCAGGAAACACATATCATCACGCTAGACCTGGAGCATGAATGGAACGGATTCCGTATCCAGGATGATTTTCGCGGTGAATTCTACAGCCAAACCCACACACTTGAAACGGGAGATTTCATCAGCGATGGGGACCCGCTTCCCGGCTTTGTGTCGACACAGGAAGATGACTACGACCATTTCCAGGGTTCCAATGCGCTCACGGTGGAGAAGAAGCTCAAACCATGGTGGTTGGCAAGCGGTGGTTACTACTACTCACATCTTGACGGAGATGCCAATCTTGCACTGGGGAACTTCGATCCCAGCAATCCGGCAGGAGCAGGCATGCCCTTCTCGACAAGAGGGATCCAGTTGAGCAGTGAATCCCACATCATGAATCTCAACAGCCTTCTGGAACCGTCGCACCATACAACTGGTTATGCAGGCATTCAAACCGAATGGACTCGACGCAAAGGAACAGGTGACACAACCTTCTTTGGCACTCCAACGACCTTAGGCAGTAATGTTGACCGTTTTCAAATCGAAGAAAACTTTGGGTTACGGCACACAGGCATCGCAAATACGATTCTCTACACAGACGTCAGGATTCAACAGGAATCCATTGGCCAGACGGAGAACTTGCTATTGGACGACAGCTTTGATTCCCGCGAAGATTTCATGCGAGATACGGATGCCAAGGGGCGGCACGCAAACGTGGAGTTAGGAACTACTTTTTCGCCCTTCTACCAATGGAGTTTCAACCCTACCTATGGATACAGGCGACGTCATCACGATTTCAACAACCTCCTGGATACGGATCGTGGACCACAGCCCGGCAATGGTTTTCCAGCAGCAATCCTCGAGCGTTCAACGGAAGGTCAGAACTGGGGGTTGAAAACGACCTGGAAACCAGTTCGCTGGTTGAAGACATCCCTTGCCTATGAAGGTGAACAATCCGATTACAGAACCACGGCTGGGACCTTGAACCTGAATGGCGTGACTTACCCTGCTGGCAGTCTGCTGGCAGGCAATTTTGACAGTCATACCTATCGATTCACCACTACACTGACTCCTGCTGTGAGGTGGTTCTGGATGGGATCGGCAAGTTACACCGACTCGCGGATTGTTTCCGGCATCAATGACAACAATACCATCGCACCCTACGCAGGTGATCTCTATACGTTGTTTTCCTCATGGACATTCTTATATGATGAATCAACCCGATTGATGGCCAACTATACATTCAGCCATGCCGACTATGGTCAATCATTGCCCTTGGGATTGCCCATGGGATCAGAATTCAGTCAGCACGCGTGGCAGTTTGAAGTGCACAAGCAGCTTTCGGAACGTGACTCGCTCGGATTTCAATATGCCTACTACCGCTACCGAGATGACTTGAGTAATGGTTATCTCGATTATGATGCGCACGGTATTTTCATCACATGGACAAAAGTTTTTCAATAATTTAATCAGATCAAGTAAATCAATGGATCAAGATAAACCACTCCGCATCGCCCTCATCGGTCTGGGCAGGGCCGGCCGATTCCACTTACAAAGCATTCGGACTTTACCTCAAATTGAACTTGCACATGTCGTGGATGTAGATCCAGAACAAGCTGCGCGTATTGGTAGTGACTTTAATTGCGCAAATTCCACAAACATGGATGCAGCGCTTGAGGATGACTCCGTTAAGGCTGTCATTGTAGCAACCCCTACCGGCGAACATCATCAACAGATCATAGCATCATTGAATGCAGGCAAAGCCGTTTTCACCGAAAAACCGCTTGGTAACGGTTTAAATGAAATCAGGGAATGCTTCCGCGCATCACAAAAGGCCGGTAAGGGCCTTTTTGTTGGCTTCAACCGCAGATTTGACCCGAGTTTCGCAGATTTGGCCAGTCAAGTTCAGGGTGGAGCCATCGGTTCCCCTCAATTAATCCGTCTCACTTCCAGAGATTCCCCTCTTCCCTCAATGGATTACATCCGGACGTCCCACGGCATTTTTCATGATTGTATTGTTCATGATTTTGACATGCTGCGTTTTATCACGCATGAGGATCCCATAGAAGTGTATGCGATAGGAAGTAACTTTGTGGACGACATCCGGGATTTGAAAGACCTCGACAACGTCCTCGTGTCGCTTAAATACGAGAGTGGTTTATTGGCAAGTATTGATGTGAACCGCTTCGCATCTTATGGGTATGATCAACGCATTGAGGCTTTCGGCGGTCAAGGGATGGTTCAGGCTGAAAACAGATCTCCTCGATCAACCGTCCTTTCCAACCACTCAGGTATCAACAGGCCGCTCATTGAGCACTCCTTCCCTACCCGTTACCGAGAGGCCTACGTCGAAGAATTGAATGCTTTTCATCATTGCGTCAGTACAGGGAAACCCTTACCCATTGGTGAATCTGATGTGATCATGAGCCATATACTGTGCGACAAGGCGGAACAATCGTTCAAAGAAGGCAGGCCCATAAAGCTGTAGGCTTGTCCCGGTCTGTGTTTCCTTTATTCCACGCCACACGAACACACACAATATCCTCCGTTTTCGGCTTTACGAGGAGTCAGCAAGAAGGGTAATTTTCATGCCATCATGTCGAAAAAATCGACACAGAAACAAGATTCTGAATCCAGCAGGTCATTGCATGAAAAAGCAGTCCCTGCTGTTTCCTTACCTGAATCGATGGATACCGCCTCTTTTAGGATGTCAGAGATCCTCAAGGCACCCATGCCATTGACACATCGTGCACCGACCAGATGGCTCACCAAATTAACACTTTTGCTTTTTGGTAATAAAGTCGTCGAAGTGCGAGGTTTGAGGCACATCAATCCCGCCATGGACCCCTTCATTCTGGCCTTGAACCACAGCCAGAAGCTTGAAGCAATCTACATTCCTGCCTTGCTGCATTTCCTTCGAAAAGGAAAACTGATCCACTTCCTGGCGGATTGGAATTTTTGTCTGGTTCCCGGAATTTCGGTGCTCTATTATTTTGGTGAAGTCATTACGGTCGCTCGTAAGCCAGCCAGACCCAAGTTTTTAAACGTGTTCAAACCGATGTTTGTCAAAGGACAAGGAAGTTTTGATCAGGCACTTGATGCCCTTGAATCCAGACAATCTCTGGGGGTGTTTCCAGAAGGAACCACGAATCGTCAACCAGAAGTCCTTCTCAAAGGATATTCGGGCGTGGCACAGATGTCGTTAAAAACAGGCGTACCCGTTGTGCCTGCCGGCATCCGCTTTCCGAAGCACTCAAACCAACACCCCATTTCTGAATATATTCCGTTCTCCATTGAATTCGGAGCCCCCATCCATCCTGGCCCCCCTCAGGAGAAACCTGCTTTGAAGGAAGTGCGTGATTGTCATTTCGAGGTGATGTCGGCTATCTCACAGCTTTCGGGAAAGAGCTGGAATCGTCAGCAACGCAAAAAATGAGTTTATCCCTCTCCAATAAAGTCAATGTGATCAAGGTCCAAACGAAAGAAGACCGTGATCGTGCCATATCAGTCCTGAAACGGACCTATGACCAGGAAAAACATTGGATTTATGATGCCGATGATTTTTTTCCGGAGGTGGATCTCGGACGTGATGATATTTCCTGGTTTGTAAGCCAGATAAAAGACGAGCCTGTCGGCGTATTACGGGTCATGTATAATCCTCCTCTTGAGCTCTACAAAGAATATGGTTTCAAGCAATTGGACAGTGGACTGGATGTCGAAGCTTTCGTGAATGAAAACAAGATTGCGGAAATTGGAAGGTTTGCCGTCTTACCCGAATATCGACGCTACATCGTTGTGGTTGCCGCACTCATGCGAGCCGCCAGCCAGGAGACTGTGGAGCGCGAGTATTCACATTACGTCACGGACATCTTCGAGGGAGAGAAACACAGCCCCTATGAATTTCACACCCGGGTGATGGGTTTCAAACCCGTCGCCACACATGACGTGGGCGAGTTAAACTGTCCTAATCGTCGTATCACCATGATTCTGGATATTCACGAAGCCTATAATCGAATCCGCAAAAAACAGAAATGGATTTTCAGGTTCTTGACCAAAGGCTGGAGTGATGAACTTCATTCAAAACTTCTGGACAGGGACTAACTTCCAAAGCGAAGCGTTAGCTTCTCTCCTCGTTGCATCAGCTGGCTTAATAGCTCGAAAGATTCGTTCTTCAACGGAACGTATTCAAAGGGCCCCTTGCCGGATGGATCTTTGGCATCCTTGACCACTGGCGGACCCCGGAGCAACACTTTCAAACCCAGCCCCAAAAGAGCCGTATTGACTTCATGAACCGCAATCTGATGCCTCATGCTTGAAATGACCGGCAGGACTCCTTTGATCAGGATATTGTCAGGGAATAAACCCCCTAACTTTTTCAATTGAAACTCGAATTGATCAAGCGGTAAGTCTCCAAAAGCAACAACTTGATCGTAGAACTTGAGAAAGTCATCTATCTGCTTTTTGGGGTAGGGATTGCCATTTTGTTGACTGAGCCGTGCTGAATACTGACTTTCTGCCAGAAGAACCTCTTTAGCCGTCATACTGACAGGTAAATTGCTTAGATTTTCCTGCATCCGCTTCAAGACAGGTTTGGGAAATGCCGTTGATTTCCAGGCACAAAGATTGGCTACTATCTTGAACGTACTGGATTCGATCAAACGGGCGATCATTATCCCATCACGACCTATGTGACGAGAGAATGCCATTGCTGAAACGATCACATTGGAAGCTTCTTCAAATTCCTCTTCTTCAATATGTAATCTAGCCTTGAGCATCAATCCTCGTTGAAGCTGTTTGGCTGAGCTGGCTAAATGAATCCAAGGGGCATCATCCACCTCGTTTCCCCAGTCGGCCTGATCTAATCTTGAAGCAGTCTGAACGAGTTCAAGAACTGGCTCCAAGCGCTCCAGTAATTTCATTTCATCAACTTGGATTGTCTTTTCCTTAGCATCCGGCTGACTGACACGAATACGCTGAAGGAGTTTTTTTTCAACAAGACTTATATTCTCCAACTGTGCAAAAGCTTGGACGTAAAGTTCAGCAGCGTTGCTTATGGCCGATGAATCTTGTGCATTTAAATCCAGATCCCCTATCTGGATAACTGTAGCAAAAGCAAAAAGCAGCCATCTGGCTTTGGCCATTATCTTGATTTGCGAACTCTGCATGAAGCTGCAAAAATAGGTAATCAAGTCGAAGCGGTCGATATTAATATTCACCTGATTATTACTAAGAAGCTTTACCGTTCCGTTCAAACGACAGGTTCAATAGTTCAATCCAACCACCCGCCTGCAAATCCAGCTTTCTTCAAACCCGCCTGAATATAAGGGCTGCGTTTCATTACGTTCCACACAAATTCGGAGCGGTAGTTTTCAATCATCAAAATAATGGGGCCCTGATCAATCCCAAGGTGTTCATTGTCGAACCACCCTTTTCCTTTGGTCACATGACCATGGCCTAACTTGGCAGATTCAAATTGGAAGGATGGATTAAAGGCGTCCACAAATCCATATCGGGTATACAAATCATCTCCATAACGTTTTACCATTGCCCTGAGCGCTGGAATGACTATTTCTGGAGCAAACGCGATACTCCCACCCGCTGCGGTTGGGGCTATCGTTCCATCATCACGTGTTCTCACAGCAGAAACCCCTCGGGCGTTGTATGTCCAGAAGCATCTTTTTTCGCCTAGGTATCCCAATTCAACATTGGCAGGACCATCACACGCCGTCAGCCCCCAGATATTTGAGCTGTAGTCTTTCCATCCCATGGGATTCTCGATGGCATAACTTCGCTGAGCATAGGTAGCCCGTCTTGAATTCTCAAAATAATCAATTCCCTGCTCCCGAATGTAATCGTCTTGAATCTCCCGGAAATCAACCCACACATGAGAATACTGATGTCCGAACAGCGGTGTAAAATTCACATGGGGTTGTCCGTAAAATTCGGTCCAGGTGCATGAACGGACAAATGACTGCCAAGAATCATCACGCGCGGGATGGGTTGGACTTCCCAAGGCCAATATGTAAAGGAGCATGGCTTCATTATAACCTTTATAGTCATGCTTCAGCATTCCAGATTCGGGTTTCCAGCCGTGCGAGATCAATCCACCACGCACCTGCGCCCAACTCCACTCCACCCGTCGATAAAGGAAGTCGGACAATTCACGAATCCGCCTTTCGAGTCTGTTATCCAGGTCGTAATACTCGCGACAAAACAATACCCCAGCCATCATGAGGGCCGTATCGATCGTAGAGAGTTCGACGTTTCGAAATCGTAACCCGGACTGTGGATCAAGAAAGTGATAGTAAAAGCCCCGGTGACCTGTCGTTTGAATGGGGTCTTCGGTTTGCCTGGATTTCACGAAGAATTCAAGCGTAGCCAACGTCTTCTCCACCGCTTGATTTCGATTCAAAAACCCTCGCTCAACGGCAACGGGATAAGTAGTCAAAGCGAACCCAACCCCCGCAATGCTTGCAAAGGCATTTTCTCTGGGCGCTCGATCCAGCGTGAGTCCGTTCTGGGGGTTCGAATAATCCCAGAACCATTTGAACGTGCGTTGTTGTACGTCATTCAAAAAATGCGTATCGTCATCACTCAATGATCGCGTGGCAGCGCAGACATCAAGGGGCTGCATGCATTTAAAAATCAGGATGCAAAGGACCCAATAATAGATGATTACTCCCCGGGGGATCGTTTGATGCTTTATCATGGGTTCAAGTTTTCAGGATATGAAAATCTGTTTGGATGCAAGTTTCATTCAAACTGCATCATGGGAGATGAACAAAAACAGGATTCAACTCAGAAGCTCATTAATCACTGAGGACTCTCGCGTGATGGAAGTCAATCTCTTGTCGATACCTTGATGCCGAAAGGTAAGTTGACGATGATCCATCCCGAACATGTGAAGCAAGGTCGCCTGGAAATCGTTGATATGGATCGGGTCGACCACAGGTGCCCATCCCAGTTCATCTGTTTTCCCGTAGACACTCCCGGGCTTTGCACCACCTCCAGCCATGAACATACTGAAGGCATTGGGATGGTGATCTCTTCCTGTCACACCCGCGCGTCCAATGCGGTTTTCGCCGAGTGGGGTGCGTCCGAATTCCCCTCCCCACACGACCAATGTCTCATCCAGCAATCCTCTTTGCTTCAAATCCTTGATCAATGCCCCAATAGGCTGATCGACACAAGCGGCATTGTAGCCCAATTCAGCATCCAGGTTCGAATGATGATCCCAGGATGCGAACATGATATTGACAAACCTGACACCTCGTTCAACAAGGCGACGTGCAAGCAGGCAGTTAGCACCAAAGGTGGAATGGTGATTCCCTGAACCGACTCGACCCGATCGCCTCTCTGGTTCCGCTCGGTCCACACCATAACTCTCCAAATTGGCATCCGATTCCCCTGATAGATCAGTCAACTCGGGTGCGGCCATTTGCATGCGAAAAGCCAATTCGTAATTGGCGATCCGGCTGCTAATCTCTGAATCCTGGACTTTTTGAAATCGTTGACGGTTGAGCTCCCCCAGCACATCCAATCCTTTTCTTTCCAATTCAGGCGGCAAACCGGGAGGCATCTCAAGGTTTAAAATGGGTGCACCTTGATTCCTGAACAATACTCCTGCGTGGACAGATGGAAGAAAACCGTTATGCCATAAGGTTGCGCCTCCACTCGGCCCGCGGCCGGAACTGAGCACGACGTAACTGGGTAGATTCTGGTTTTGAGTTCCCAGTCCATAAGAAATCCAGGACCCCATGGAAGGCAGACCGAATTGTGCCTGACCACATTGCATCAGGAGTTGGCCGGGGTGATGATTGAATTGATCCGTCTGCATGGACTGAATCATGCAGATATCGTCCGCACATGCTGAGATATGAGGTAAGGCATCAGAAAACCACATCCCCGCCTGACCGTGTCGCTTGAACTTTCGTTGAGACCCCATCAGACGTGCCGTTTCTTTTTGCAAAAAAGCAAAACGAACTCCCTCGGTTAACGAGTCCGGGAGAGGTTGACCGTCGTACTCGTTTAATTTGGGTTTGTAATCAAATAAATCTAATTGAGAAGGTGCACCGGCATTGAAAATAAAAATACAATTTTTGGCTTTCCCTGGAAAATGAGGTGGTTTTTCTTCGAGTGGATTGACTGCCGTATGCCTGTTGATTGAATCCATAGCGCCACCCAATAGATTTGACACAGCCAAAGCACCAAGCCCACTGGCGCCGGACAATAAAAAGTCACGCCGAAGCATCGTATAATGACCTTCCTCCACTTTGGACCTAAGGTTTGACTCCTTGGAATTCATGCTTTATTCACGAGTAAAAAATTCATCCAGATTCAATATCAAACGCAATAAGGTCATCCAGGCCGCTTGCTCGCTTGGATTCATTTCGTTTGAAGCATAAGGCCCCAAGAATTCAACGGCCTCTTTGTCGTGTCCTTGAAACCAATCCCGTGCCTCTTGCAACATTTGGATCAATTGGGCTTTTTCCTCTGCAGATGGTTCACGCCCCAAAGCCGACTGAAAGGTATGATTCATTCTCAAATCATCGGTTGCATCCGGTAATGCCTGAAGCAACTTCGCAGACCAACTCTGCGCTGCCTCCAAAAACACTTCGTTGTTCAACGTTGTCATGGCCTGCAACGCATTATTGGAACGATCTCGCATAGCCTTGGAGGCTGAGGCGTCCGGACAATCAAACACCATCATGTTGGGATCGATAGCCGTTCGTCGAAAGAAGGTGTAGATACCTCGACGGTAGCGATCTCTTCCCTTGGAATTCCCTCCGTATTTCGTGAAACTTTGATTCAGCACTGCATCCGGAATGGGAGGAAACACCGCAGGTCCGCCAAGATGCAGGTTCAACAAACCCGCGGTTTGCAAACTGATGTCGCGAATAATTTCTGCTTCCACGCGAAAACGGTTCTGTCTCGCCAGAAATCGATTATCGGGATCGACCCGTTTCAACTCCGGGCGATGAGCGGATGACTGTTGATAAGTATCAGACATCACGATCCACTTGATCAATCGCTTCAAACTCCACTGTGCCTCGGACTGCCACCAAGCTGACATCCAATCGAGGAGTTCCGGATGAGTCGGTTGCGCTCCACGGGAGCCAAAATCCTGAACGGTATCGACCAAGGGCTGACCGAACAGCCGCATCCAAACTTTATTGACCGCGACGCGAGCGGTGGTGGGATGCTTGCCTGAAAAAAGCCAATCGACCAGATCTAAACGATCATGTAGTTGAATCTCATCGCGCAGTGGAGGAAATATCCTTGGTGTCCCCGGGAAAACCACTCCCTGCTTAGAATCAGGTCGAAGGAAATCTCCTCGCTTCATGACGAACGTTTCCCGACGATTTTCAACACGCTCGCGCATGTGTCGCGTAAGCCCTTTGCCTCCATCAAAATTAAACAACTTCCCTAAAAGGCCGACCGTTTGATTGTTTAGATTCTTATCGGTAATTTGGCGCGAAAGCATTTGGTCCAGCTTTTCAGCAATGCCGACTCTCTCGTTCAATATGCTTTCCGCATTGTTTGGATTATCACTCAAGAAGGATGCATCCTCATCCATATTATTGAAGAACGCATAAAGTGAATAATACTCACGTTGAGTGATGGGATCATAGGGATGGTCATGGCATTGACTACACGCCACGGTCAAACCAAGCCAGGTCGAGCTCACCATATTCACTCGATCCACCACGCGTTTGACTCGATCCTCCTCAGCATCAATCCCCCCCTCCAGATTGAACTGGGTTTGTAAATGCAATTTGGTTGCAATCAAAGTCTCTTGCGCAGCCTCGGGAATTAAATCACCGGCAAGTTGATGACGACTAAACTGATCAAAAGGCATGCCCTGATTCAAGACGTTCACCACCCAATCGCGGTATCGCCAGGCATCCTTTTTGACACTATCCTTCTCATACCCCAATGAATCGGCATACCTGGCTTCGTCGAGCCAATGCCTTCCCCAACGTTCACCAAAATGAGGTGATGTGAGCAACTGATCAACAAGTCCCTCGTAATTGAGACCTGAGGGATCTGCAACAAACGTATTCAACGATTCCATATCAGGAAGCAAACCCGTCAGGTCCAAAAACAAACGCCTCACCAAAGTCGATGGTTCTGCTCTTGAAGACGATGTCAGACCTTCCGAATCGAGGCGTTGGTTGACAAAATAATCGATGGGATGAACACCTCTTGGCACATCCTGCCCTTGAATGGAGGCAAAAGCCCAATGCTGTGGCCATGGGGCTCCTTGATCAACCCACTTAGTCAGCACTTCAACTTGATGAGCACTCAAGGCATCCTGCCCTTCGGGTGGCATCCGTTCATCCAAATCTTTGGAACGAATGCGAGTGATCAATGCACTTTCTTCGGAGTTACCCGCAACAAACCCCGGATCTCCTGAATCACCTTCCTGAAGCATGGATGCACGCGATAGCACACTGAAACCAGAGGCTTTTTTAACGCCTCCATGACATTCTGCACAGTGCTCCATCAAGATAGGGCGCACCTCTGTCTGAAAATGAATGGACTGACCAGACACCAGATTGAGAAATATCAGATTAAAACTCAGTATATATAAGTGAGTAATCACAAACAATTGACGTACGTTTCCCGAACATTGATCACGTTATTGAGCAACTGAACAATGAGACAAAAACGAAAAACCCTTGGCTCATTAAGGTTCATTTGGAACGACCCCAAAGCTAGGGTGAATCCACTTTTGAAGCAATGCCTTTTCGTTGATGCAGGCAGGAGGGGGACCATATGTTATCCCATAAAACATCTCCAAAATACGCCGGGAATGAAGTGGCCAAAATAAAGCACAATATCAACCTCTTCGATAGGGAGTGAGATATGCCTAGCACAGAGTGGTCGAGGAGGATCCTTCGCTGTTAAAGCGAATTCAAACTTGATTTCCGCTTTTTACAATTTAGCTTTTCGAGGTTCGCAGTCACATACTAAGCAATATAATATTTAAATTACCCCAATATTTGCCCCCAGATATCAGAATTAATGGGAATTCTTCTGTTAATCTGAACTGTTCAGATACCATATTCCTTCCCGAATGTAATTGGCCCGTCATCACGGTTCACGGAGACTAATCACGGTGGTTTAATATTTCACCTGGTAAGTGGGGGATTCCTCTGGACGTGACTTCCGGCGATCATAGAGGCGTGTGGTGCTCACATTTGCGTGACCAACCCACTGCTGTGTCACAAGGATCTCGTCTCAATATTCAATATATAATTTCTTTTACACAGCGTCTTTATCCTCATCAGGCCTCGAAAAGTTTTTTTCTTGGGATGATGCGTAGACTAGATCATCCTCGCTGTGAGGATGTTAAGGTATATGGCTTTGGAGGTTCCAGGCCAGGTGGTGCTCCAATGCTACACGAACGGGGAGATACATGAGCTGGGGTAGCGTGACCAGAAAAACCGAAGCTACTGTGGGATCCATTTAAGTGCCACAGAAAGTTTGATAAGCCCCCTTCCCTGGCTCTTGATAGGCTTTCGTTGATTCATGGTCCTGATAAGGATTTTCAAAAACCTCAAGCATTTGGTTTAGCGGATCAAGATCCCCGTCAATCGCAGCAGCAAGGACTTCTTCGACTTGATAATTACGAGGAATGACGAGCGGGTTATTCTTCTGCATTAAGTCTTCCGACGCCTGTTTATCTGCACTATCGACGAGACGACGTTCATCCCAACGACGCTTCCACTCTTCAAAGGCCTGTTGGGAACATTTGGCAGAGCCAGGCCGGGCTCCTTTCATCAATTCAATAAAGGTATTGGTATAATCTGCTTCTGCATCCTTCATCCAATCAAGTAAATCGCGAATCAATACCTCATCGTTTGATTCAACGTCACGCAAACCCAGTTTGGCTCGCATCATACCTAACCATTCATCCTGATAAAACCGATCGGCTCGACTCATCACCTCACCTGCCATGCTCAAAGCCTTGTTCGAATCACGGTCTATCAAAGGTAAAAGTGTTTCCGCAAATCGTGCAATGTTCCACTGTGCAATGACCGGTTGATGACTGAATGCATAGCGACCCGCATGATCGATGGAACTAAACACCGTTGCAGGATCGTATGCATCCATGAACGCACATGGACCGTAATCAATGGTCTCACCGGAGAGAGCCATATTATCCGTGTTCATCACCCCATGGATAAAACCCACCCGCATCCAATCAATCACCAGTTTAATTTGCTTTTCCATGAATGCATCCAGCAAAGCAAGCGCTGCGTTATCAGATGCTCTCACTTCTGGATAATGTCTATCAATGGTGTAATCCATAAGCGCCCGGATCCATGACTCATTACGATGCGCAGCGGCATACTGAAATGTCCCCACTCGAATATGAGAACTTGCAACTCGAGTCAATATCGCCCCTCTCAATGGAGTTTCGCGCAAGACATCCTCTCCCGTGCTTACCACAGCCAGACTTCGGGTTGTTTCTATACCGAGCCCATGCATGGCTTCACTCATCAGATACTCACGCAACATCGGTCCCAAAGCCGCACGACCATCCCCCCCTCGTGAATAGGGAGTGCGACCAGATCCCTTTAATTGGACATCAAAAGTGCGAGCATCAGGAGTTACTTGCTCTCCCAATAGAATAGCGCGCCCGTCTCCGAGATTAGTAAAATGTCCGAATTGATGACCCGCATATGCCTGTGCGATTGGATCGCTTCCATTCAATATGGCATTACCAGAGAAGGCCGATGCCAAGTCATCTGAGGAGCTCCCCTCGAAGTCAAGCCCCAGTCGCTCCCCCAGCCCCTGGTTCAGAATGATCATCTCAGGTTGCTTCACACGGACAGGTGGCATTCTGGTAAAAAAAACATCAGGCAATTGAGCGTAAGTGTGTTGAAATTTAAAGTCGGGAATATTCATTGCAGATGGACACCGGATCATCTCTGGGGCCAGATGGAAGGGAATTTAGCTTCGTGGAACAATTTGTATCCAGCAAATAAAATTAAAAACACCAATGTTTGTCAACTAGATGGATCGTGCCTGAAAGAATTGATTTGCCATCATTTAATCAATTGGATAGTAATAAAGATTATCCTCTGTATCACAGTTCATGCGGAATATCTGTATTTATGAAACTTCTTGAGTGGTTTTCTCGATTTTCGGCCCATATATTTCATCATATTGGGCATCATCCTGAAGGTCTTTGTGTTTTCCTGATCCTGACATCTCAGTCACTCCTTTCAGCACAACAAAGCGCCGATATTCACGATCCTGCAGATATGGCAGATTCCAGTGGCGATATTGCGGGAGCTCAGGCAGCTGTCGTTGGAAATTTCCTCCACCTATCTCTGACTGTCCACGGCCTTGCAGCGCCCACTCCAGATCAAACTCCGGAGGATATGAGTAATCGTTATTATTACCATTGGCTCATTGACTCGGACAACAATCCAGCCACCGGCAGAAGCAACAGCGAATACGAAGGGAATGCGACTAACCTGGAAAACCCCATAGGGGCAGATCTGGTCATTCAATTTGGATGGCGAAACGGAGCTACTGACGGTGTGTATGCGTATGATCCGGCAGACGACGAAACCCCCATCGTCACCAATTATGCTTTTTTTACTCGCGGCAACACCATCAACGCGGTCTTTCCTCTGGAATCGCTTGGCTTGGCCAAAGGGCAAACCATTGGTTTTTCCGCATTCCAGGAAGGAGCTTCCAATGGTTGGCAAGTCGATTGGATTGAATCTGCCACACTCTCTCTTGAGGGTGGACAAGCAGCCTCTGCATGGGTGAACGATCCAGCGGACATGGCTGATGCGAATGGAGATATTTCATCCATCATGGCAGCTGTCGTTGGCGATCAATTACATCTTTACATGACAGCACAAAATGTCGCCGCACCGACTGTCGATCAAACGCTCGATGGCATGAACAATCGTTATTACTACCACTGGCTTCTGGATACCGATAATAATCCGGCGACAGGCCGTACGAACAGCGAATACGAAGGCAATGCGACTAATTTAGAAAAGCCAATTGGTGCGGACCTAGTGGTGCAATTTGGATGGCGCGATGGAGCCACTAATGGTGTTTACGTTTATGATCCCGCAGACGACGAAACAGCTATTGTCAGCGAGTTCGCATTTCAAATTGGAGGAAATACAATTGGCGCAATCATTCCTTTAGCCTCACTAAACATCTCACCTGGTCAATCCATTGGTATTTCCGGATTTCAGGAAGGTTCATCGAACGGTTGGCAAGTTGATTGGGCTGAATCGGCAACCCTTACAGTGGATGGAGGTAGTATCGCGACGGCAAGTGTTGAAGATCAAACAGAAGACATGGAGGATCCAAGTGGTGATATAAGCAAAGTAAATGCCTGGGTCGTTGGCAATCAGTTACGCCTTTCCATGACCACTGCAGCATGGGCCGCTCCAACAGAAAACCAAACGACGGAAGAAATGAGTAATCGGTATTACTACCATTGGTTGCTGGATGTGGACAACAATCCCGCCACAGGCAGAACCAACAGTGAATATGAGGGTAACCCCACCCAACTCAATACCCCCATCGGCGCAGATCTGGTCATTCAATTCGGCTGGCGCAATGGCGCACCTGATGGGGTGTATGCCTATGATCCCGCGGATGATGAAACACCTCTGGTTCAAAATTATCCATTCGTGGCTTCAGGAAATACGATCAGTGCCATTCTAAACTTAGATGATTTGGGCATCGCCACAGGACAAACAATCGGACTTTCCGCATTCCAGGAAGGAGCTTCAAACGGTTGGCAAGTCGATTGGGCTGAATCGGCTGAACTTTCATTAGCGGAACCAAATACTGGGGGAGCTGGGCTTGAAAGTGCCCGTGTGCAGGATATTTCAGACATGGACGACAGCAATGGTGATATATCTGGCATTCAAGCCACGGTGATTGGAGATTTTCTTCATTTATCACTGAAAGTGCATGGCTCGGCCGCTCCAACAGTGGATCAAACAGAAGAAGGAATGAGCAACCGTTACTATTATCACTGGCTACTAGATACGGATAACAATCCTGCAACTGGTAGAAACAACAGTGAATACGAAGGCAATGCAACCAATTTGGAAAATCCAATTGGTGCCGATTTGGTGGTGCAGTTCGGCTGGCGGGATGGCGCTCCTAATGGTGTCCATGTTTACGATCCTGCAGATGACGAAACGTCCATCGTTTCCAATTATCCCTACCTCGTTCGTGGAAACACAATTGAAGCAATTTTATCACTTGAATCATTAGGTTTGATTACAGGGCAGACCATAAGTGTATCCGCCTTTCAAGAGGGAGCTTCAAACGGTTGGCAAGTAGACTGGATAGAATCCGCCATCTTGGAACTGAATGGTGGAACGGCCTCAACTGCCTCGATAAGTGATCTCGCGGATATGGAAGATGCCAATGGTGATATCTCATCCGTTCATGCAGCAGTTGCGGGCGAACTCCTTTACCTCTACCTCACGGTTGAAAATTTCGCTGGACCAAAGGTCGATCAAACGGCAGAAGGAATGAGTAATCGTCATTATTATCACTGGCTACTGGACACGGATAACAATCCAGCCACAGGACGTACCAACAGCGAATACGAAGGTAATGCAACCAATTTGGAAAACCCGATTGGAGCGGATTTAGTTGTTCAGTTTGGTTGGCGAGATGGTGCGCCTAATGGTGTTTATGTCTATGATCCTGCCGACGATGAAACCGCCATTGTTTCAAATTACGCTTTCCAAATTGGAGGAAATACAGCAATGGCAGTCTTCCCGTTGTCTTCGCTTGGTTTGTCGAATGGGCAAACGATTTCGGTATCCGCCTTCCAGGAAGGGGCATCAAACGGTTGGCAGGTCGATTGGGTTGAATCCGCCAATTTAACAATCAATGGAGGCGGTATCGCATCCACAATCGCTGCAGATGCAACTGGAGACATTGAGGATAGTAATGGCGATTTAACACAAGTCGGTGCATGGGTAGCTGGAGATCAACTCAAACTACTCTTGACGGTTGCTGGTTGGGCTGGCCCTACTCCAGATCAGACAGCAGAAGAAATGAGTAATCGACATTATTACCACTGGTTGCTGGACACTGACAACAATCCCGCCACTGGACGCACTAACAGCGAGTATGAAGGAAATGCCACCAATTTAGAAAAACCAATTGGTGCGGATCTAGTCGTTCAGTTCGGTTGGCGTGATGGTGCCCCTGATGGTACCTATGTTTATGATCCAGCAGATGATGAAACCGCCATTGTTCAGAATTACGATTACGTGGTCTCTGGTAATACCATCAGTGCGACTTTAAACCTTTCTGACCTTGGCATTTCACCTGGCCAAACAGTTGGAATTTCAGCCTTTCAAGAGGGTGCATCCAACGGTTGGCAAGTCGACTGGATGGAATCAAGCGAACTGACCATTTCTCAAGGAGGCGCTTCCGGGTTTGATGTGGATTCTCAATTCAACGCCAATGGATTTGGTTTTTCATTGAACCTGACCGATGAAGACACCCGCATTGTAGATCAAAGTTCCATCGTTGCTGAAATGGGAGACAGCACCATATCACTGAGTGTTTCCAAAGCCAATGGGATCACCACTATCGTTGGTCAATTTCCGAAATTACTGGTGCCCGAAAGCATTCATGAAGTGACGGTCACTGCCAACGTAGGCGGCTCAAATCAAACACAATCCTTCACTGTCAATGTCAACGATTATACCGCTCTCCCACTGGCCAGTCGTGGCGCTCTAACGGAGAATAGTAAGCCAGGGTTTATTGGTAAATTCACAATGATCAGCTCATGGCAACCACTGGACGTCTCGAATGTGCATGAGAATATCGCCAGCCTTGCCGAGCAACAGCTAAGTGGCGATCTTGCAGACGAAACAGGTTTAGGCTACTACAACGAAGCCACAAAAAACTTCGCTGAATGGGAAGTAGAATCCGTTGAAATAGATGGCGTGATCAACTGGTTTGAGCAAGCGTTCGAGAATGACGCAGTCCTGAATTTCCCAAACGATGAAGAATGGCCGGTCCTATCCGAATTGGGAGCTCCTGGACTTGAAGGTGTCGTCATCGAATTAATAACCTATTTGGAATTAGAGGCCGGATACCATCAATTAGGATTGTTTTCAGAAGGTGGACATAAAGTAACGGCAACTCATTCACCAGATGGGCCTGTGTTGAGCTTGTATGACTCTTCAGAAAATGAAGACAGTATTCCAACCTACTATGGACGTAGTCAAATATTCGATATAGTCGCACCCAAAATCGGTCTCTACCCAATCCGATTACTCTGGTTCCAGTCCGAGGCCAATCAGGAAACAGGCATCATGCTTGAGTTCTACACGATCAAAGATCGTGCATTGCACTTGGTCAATGACTCATCCAACCCAAAATCCATCCGAGCCTTCCAAACGGCAGGTGAGCTTCAGGATATTGAACCGGAGATTGTCATTACCAGTGACGGTGCAAATGTAACCCTCAAGTGGACAGGTATGCTCCAGATGGCTGATGAGGTGGATGGCCCATGGACCGATGTCGCAGACGACAGTCAAAGCCCGCGTATTTGGTCCACAGAAGAAGCCCCGATGGGATACGCCCGTTCAGTGACTCAGTAAAAGGCAGCACAAATCAATCACGAAAGGTCCGGGCGTATGACGTCCGGACCTTTTTAGTCTTCATTTTACCGTATGTTTTGAACTCGTTGATCTGCAAACGACACATGAAGCCCTGTCATGATTATTCATTGACTTGATTCACCTTGTAAGACGAAACAGCGTTTGATGAAAACACGAAAGGTGCTTGATCATGTATTCCCGAATTCCATGCATCTTTTGAGCCATCAAAAGACTTTGCAATGGAATAGAAACTGCAAGCCGTTTTTGAAAGTATCGAGATTGTAGACCCGTAAGACTTTCAGTCATTTCTGTCCAATTGTTTTTGCTGCTTGCATATTGTGCGATGGGTCCTGAAGCCAACCACGCGGATTCAATCGCCAGGGACATGCCATTGCCTGTGAGCGGTGGGATCGTGGACATGCGATCCCCCACCCTGACCAGCGGATCGGCCCTTTTCAGTTGATCAGTATTATATGAAATGCCAGATACAAAGCAGATGGATCCTTCCATCATCTCAATTGTCTCCAAGGCATGATGTTTCTTTGGGTGCAGATTGGAGCGCAGAAACCCTTTCCACTGCGATCGCAGATTCAGGCCAGTGACATGTTTTGATGGCATTAAGCCACAAACATTGACCCAGTCTTTTTCCACTGCACACATTCCAAGATAACCACCGTTGTTGAAATGCATTTCAAGATCTGCTTCCAGTTTCAAGCCCTGAACATGAAATTTGTAGCCTGTCCAGGTAGCATGCTTCTCGGTGTTTGGTTTTCTACCGTTGGCAAGCACTGTGCCTTCATCACGTAATTTTTCAGAAGCTACGCGCAGCCCCGTGCGGAGTTCACCTCCCATTGATTTGAACTGATCACTCATGATGCGATCCATGGCATACCGTGAAATGCAAAACGCAGGTTGAGGCATCCGGATCACAGGAGACATGGCTTGAGTTCCAAAAAATTTCATTGTTTCCGCTAATTGCCCTCCCCCCCTTAGGAATGCGTCAAACACACCTAGTTCCCTGAGCAATTTCACTCCTCGACCGCTGATAAATTCACCACAAACACGATGCCTTGGATAAGTTCCTGACTCGCTGATACGAGTTTTGACATCCAATTGTCGGAGACGGATACCGAGCGCCAGGCCGGCTACACCTCCGCCCACAATATGAATGGGGCGCGTAGTCATGTAGCAGTGGAAGAAGCAGAAAAGAAATGACTGAACAAGCCTGCTCGTCGCTCCTTCAGCTGCCATCTTGCAGAAACGGATTGATTCCAGATACGGGATAGTTCCTGATGATGGAAACCTGCGCGAACGCTGACTTTGGCATCGTGCAAGGTCACCGGGTCGCATCCCAACAATCTCAGCCCCAGTGCCCCCAGCAATCCGAATCGATCACGGCGGGGTTCGATACAGATAAACCGTTCGATTTTCCGGGATAAATGGTGAAAAAGGAGCTTTAGTTCTTTTTCATCGAAATGATGAAGAAACAAACTGGCAAAACATAAATCGTATGCATCAGGACTATTCTCAATCCAGTGAAAAACATCGTCTTCAAACTCATTCACTTCCCATCCTAATTCACCCAGATCTCGCTTTACCTGGCTGGAGAGGCTGCCTGCTTTATCGACAAAATCTAAACGACCGCCAGCGGGTAATTTACCCCACTTCTTGAAAACTTCATAAGCAAGAGCTCCGTCGCCAGAACCAATTTCAACAATTCTAATGGAGTGCCCCATATTGTGTTGTGGAAAAATACTGGATCTGAGTATCCGAGCATGATTCATCAACGCATTGATGAGTCGCAGATCTTTCCTCGCATGGAATACACGGGGATCGTCCGGTGAAAGATGGTCCAGTATTTCAGGTTGGATGAGGCGCTTCACAATCTCAAACTGCCTTTTATTCGGCTTTCAAAAGGATGCCATGGCTACTGAATCCAGCACCGAAGGAATTCATCCACCAATAGCCGCCGGGTGCATCCCGTTTGATTTGCTCTTCAAGAGCCATCAAAACAAAGGGACTACTGGTGTTGCCGTACTTCTCCAATAGTTTCCTGCTGACTTCCAGGTCCGCATGTTGAAGTTTGAATTTTTCAGTCAAAGCGTCGAGCACGCGTTTGCCACCTGCATGAGCGATCCAGGTTTGAATGGATTCCTGAGATATACCTTCTTTTTCCAACACCATCACGAGATCCGCATAGGCGCTTTCAGCTGCCAGACGGGGTGTATCAGGAGAAAGGATATTTCTCAGCATCCCCATCTTGTGCTCAAATCGGAGCAGGTCACGGTGCTCAGGACGCATGGTAGACTGCATGGCAATGGTTTGTATCGGACGGTGAGCTACTGAGGGGCGGGAACTGCATACCGCCGCAGCGGCGGCGTCTCCAAATAAACACGCGCTGATAAGGACGCCAGGATCATCATCAAGATAAAAAGCAGCACTACATACCTCCACGCAGATGGAGAGTACTTTGGACGCCTGGCCGCTGTGGATCAAAGCATGCGCGTTTCTCAGATTTGGAATGGCAGCGCCACACCCGTGTCCTACCAGATCCAGGAGGATCATGGATGGATCCAAACCTAATGACTCACTCAGGTAACTCGTCAATCCCGGGCATAGATATCCCGTGCAAGTGCTGATTATCACGGCGTCCAGGTCTTGTGATACCAAGTCTGCTTTGATCAATGCATTTCTGGCAGCCTGAGAAGCCAAGGCCGGAGCGTGCGTCTGAAACCGAAGCTGAAGGATATCCGGTGTGAGATTAAAAGCTTCCTGAACGGAATCAAGCGCCAGCGATCTGGTCGTTATTCCATTGTCGCCTCGCAGGATGCGCCTCAACAAAATCTGAGAAGTTGGATTTAACTGGCCATACTGAGAAGATTTGACAAAAGATTCCAGACACTCAGTCTGAGTGTAAGAATTCGGTGGAACAGCATGAGCAGCGGACCAGATGAACATAGACTTATGATGAGATGCTGCTCCCGCAACCAGCCATGGAAGATGGATGGAGCCAGGTAAACGAAGCGTGTCTGTTAATTGGATTCAGATAACCGGGTCGCAACAATGGCACCAGATTTGATGTAATCTTCCGATAAATGGGAGTCTTCAACAAAAAGAACTTTTTTGAAGCAAATATGACAAAATTTGGTGAATGCATTATCCCCTTCAGTCAAAGACACCCACTCCTTGGGGCATTCAGATGACTTGCAATTAATTATTTGTTTCATGGTTGTGGAAGAACTTCAACCGTAACAAACACCCAATTCAATTGGACGTCAAGTCAGGTTTTGATATTACGGAACTATCTCCTCGCACATGTCAGGATGTTTCGCCAAATATCGAGACGAGTTGTTGGTGACGGTAATGGAACATCTTTTGCAAGCGCCGATTGACTATCGGTGATGCAAGACGATTGAGTAACCTGCCTCCCGGGATTTCGAACGCGATCGAATCATGCATGATTGATGAATCTTCGGTTACGGGCTCGAACAAGTGCGAGTGATGCCATTTCCTGAATGGACCGGAAAGTTGCACATCGTCGAAACGCCGCCCCTCGACAAAATTCTCATGCAACGCTACCCAGGATATTCGTAAAGGCCCCACGCATAGTTGTAGCTTGATCTTTGCCCCATTTTGCAATGACTCCGGGCGTGACACAATCGAAACCTTCTCCCAGGGTGGTGTCAATATCTGGAATGCATCGGGTAACATATGCCAGTGGTAAAGAGTTGATGCAGAACACGCCAGGGTCGTTCTTTTTTGAAATCTAAGCATGATGTGAGGAAATGAACCAATGCATGGGACTAAAACCGGATGCTTGCATTCAAGCCGATAAAAGGGGTTGAGTCGTAGTCGGTCGCAACGATTTCATTCCCGCTGGCATCATTCAGTTCCAGTTCACCGCTGAGGTTGATTCCGGTGTACAGAGTAATGAAACCCACTTTACCCATGGCGTATTGTGCCCCAAAACTTACCGACGCTTTTCTGTCTTGCCCCACCCCGTTCGGCACCCGTCCGTTGCTGTTCAAGCGCAGGCGAAATCTTTCCATTCGCCCTCCGATCATGAAGTTCCAGGAATCGTTCAACGCATAACTCAAGACCAATCCGGGGCCTTGGGAGGCGCCAAAGCCACGACCCGTCTGAAGTTTGAATTTTTTAGATATGGCCCAGTCCACCAGGACGATAGGGAAAACATTCACACTGTCTTCCAGCTGCGTCAAAACGCCAAATCCCGGGCCTATGCTGAGGCCGGGACGCACCTGGTAGGACATCCCTGTGATGATGCCACCAACAATTGACTGTCCCAAATCTGCATTGTCCTCGGATGTGGTGCGTATGGAGGGAATGGCTAGCAGCATCCAGTTACTACCGACACTTCGGCGTATCGGTGCAGAAAGGCTCAACGTATGCACACCACCCCAGGGTTCAGGTGTCCACGGACCTGTCAAGGCATTAAACTGATAAGAGGTGTGGGCATACCCGAAGCTCAGTGAGGTGCTGTTGAGGAAGTCCTTGCGGTACTCTATGGAAGCTCGCGCAAGAACCCGACTGACCCCAAAACCTCCAGCGGTGTCCATATCGGTTTCAAACTGATGCAAAGCACCTGTTTCGAAACTCTGATACCACCCATTGAGCTGAGGTCTCGGCATATTGGCGTTTTCGTCCTCAGCCAGCATCTGCAGCGCCATCCACAAGGAACAGCAGATCAAAACTCTCCCAATCAACCTTATCCCACCTATGAGCGTCAAGATTTTTTTGGAGTCCTTTGGATGCTTTTCATATACCTCAAGGGTTCGTCCATGGTCTCTGTCTTCGTCGCTTTTCAATGTATCGTTCACCATTTAAAAATATTCTAGTTTGATCGCTCTTAAACGAGACAGAGATATCACACATCGGTGAGAGGTCAAATGGTCATTGTTTAAAAATGAACCTTACCCAAGATGCCGACCGCTCCTGCTTGGCATCTACCATCGAGTCAAATCCTTTCACTGGCAGCAGTGAAGATACCAACATGCCAAGTGTCCGTCTTTTCGGAAGTTATGAAGTCATTCAATCAGCCGATTTGTGGAATTACGTGGAACATCGGCCTTCTCCTGCCACCAATCGCGTAATGCACAGAGTTGGGTTTCAATCGCGCTGCTATGATGGCTCGGAATGAGCGACCGTTGAATATTTTCCTTGGCAATGGCAGGAATCAGTGAGACGTCATGCTGAAAAACTTTACCTATCAATTTCAATAAAGAATACTTGCTCAATGGAGGTAGTGTTCCGGGTTGAATCACTCCGTGCATTGGACTGATTTCCCCTTCAAGAAGCTCGAAGCAAAACCTCGCCCACTCCAGTGTCGTCACCCCATTCCACATCTGATTGGTAAAACCAGTGACCTTACCTGACTGGCTCAGGAACCAACTGAGCAGGGATCGTCTGCTATCAGATTCCAGACCAATGATCGAGGTCCTGATGATCACGTCATTATCCCGCAGTAATCCAAGCTCACCCAGCCTTTTACTTCGACCGTAATCAGTGTCTGGCGTTTGTGTATCATGTACACGGCATCCGGTAGAATGCGCGGCAAAAACAGCATCGGAGCTGGCATGAATGAAAGTGCAAGCCTCTGGTAAATGTCTGGAAATCCACCCAGGTAATATGCCATTGGTCCAGAGAGTCTCGGCCAATCCAACTCCCCCTCCCGGCAAAACTCCGATAGCATTGATACACACGTCTGGTTCGGTGCTTAATAGCATCCTCATGACTTCGGATGCGTTACCGGGTGACCATCGTTGTGTAAAGGGAATTGCAAAACATCCCTCCTGCTTCAGATAATGCAGCACAGTGTGCCCCAGCATACCGTTTACCCCCAGCACGACAATCTTCATCAATCATCCTCCATGAATTTAAATGCTGTAAACCATTCACCTCTGTATTGAGCGTTCTTCCTGACAATATCATCACGATAATTCCATGCAGTGATCAGACAATATTCTGGTTGCTTTTCCGTGAGGACTTTCTGGGATACGATTGACGTACCGACACATGGAATAAATTTCCCGACTCGCAGAGGTGACTCGTCCACAATCCAATCGAAAGGTAGAGCTGGCAATTGATTCAAGTATACGTTGGCTCGGCCAGCAGCCCCATAGGCAACTATCTTTTCTCCTTTTTCAGCAGATTTCGCAAATTTAACCGCAGTAGGATGATCGTGCCTTCTTTGATAGACTTCAGAGAGAGCAGCAATGGAGTGCACATATCGCTTCCAGTCACGAGGTAATTGCTGCTTTTTCCCCGTTTTCTTGAATCGACACCGAATGGCACCGCCATGCATGGGAATCTTCTCATAATGAACGCGCTCGAAACCGAGTATACCAAGGCAATAAGTCAATGAATCCAGGCTCCACTCAGCCTTGTGTTCGTGATAAATCGTGTCCCATTGAAATCCTGAAAGCAATGCCTCAAGATCGTGTACCTCTACCCAGAATTCACCCCCTTCACGCAAAGCAAGGGCCACGCCCTCAAACACGTCACGAATATCCGATATGTGGGCCAGACAATTGGACCCGCTGATAACATCCCATTTGCCCTGCCATTGCTGTTGAGCCACCAGCGCTTCCGTAAAAGGTTCGCTCAAGAGTTGATATACTTCCTGATCATCTGCTGCATGGGATTGCCGGGCAACATCACTTGGATCCACACCGCACTTCACCCATTCTTCAGGAAGCCTGCGAATCAGTACTCCATCATTGCATCCAATTTCGAGGAATCTCAGCGATTTTGCACCATAAGTAATGGAGAGCAAGGAGGCGTAATTTTCAAAGTGCCGCACCAATCCTCCTACCGTGGATGATGAGTAATTGTATTTGCGAAAAAGCATTCGATCATCCACATCTTGCAGGGCTTGAACCAATCCGCAATGTTCGCACAGCACCCAAGTCAAAGGCATGCTGACCGCTTGTTGCGATTCTTCAGGGGTTGCGCAGAACTGTCCAGCCAGAGGCATCGGGTCCATTTCCAATCCAACCATCAATTGATTCGAGGAAGCATGGCATGCCCGGCACTTTTTTATCAGTGAATATGGTTTTGAGACCGACATGCCGCTCAATGATATGTCTCCTGATTCCCCATCGCCTCGAGCATAGAATCAATAGCCACGCCAGCTTGTAATTGATGCGTGTTGAGACTGGTAAATTCTTCACCAAGTGGTTTGGGTGTCAATCCGGAGACAGGTCGATACTCGGGGTGAACAGTGTAATAATCGGGCGCGTCAGTCACTCGTTGCATTTCATACTCATTGACCAGGATTTCATGCAGCTTTTCTCCTGGACGTATGCCCTTAATTTCAATGGGATGTAACGGGACTCCCATACGCTGCCTCATGGTGTTTGCTAAATCCATGACGGTGCATGCAGGGGCTTTACGGACGAATACTTCCCCGCCCTTTGCCTGTGTCATCGCATGAAACACGAGATCAACCGATTGATCCAGAGTCATGAGAAACCGTGTCATTTCCGGTACCGTAACAGTCAATGGCAACCCTTGTTCAATCTGCTCCTTGAATAAGGGAATCACCGAGCCACGACTTCCCATCACGTTACCATATCGCACACAGCAAAAGGTGGTCTTATTTTCAAACTGGTTCTGACTACAGACGATTTTCTCCATCATCGCCTTACTGACTCCCATGGCGTTGACAGGCTTCACAGCTTTATCCGTGCTCAAGGCAACAAAAGTTCGAACCCCGGCTGCCTTGGCCGTCTGACAAGCCTGATTGGAACCAATGATATTGGTTTGAACTGCTTCGAAAGGGTAATCTTCGCAGGACCCCACTTGCTTCAAAGCTGCCGCATGAAAAACGAAATCCACTCCCTCCATTGCAACCGCCAGCCTTGAGGGATCCCTGACATCACCAAGCATGTAACGAAAATCAGGAAATTGACGCCGCATTTCCCATTGTTTCTTTTCATCGCGACTGAAAATGCGGATTTGCTTTGGATGTTTGTCCAATAAATGCCTTGCCACACGGCTTCCAAAAGAACCCGTGCCTCCGGTAATCAATACTGTCGAATTTTTTAAGGTCATGAATGTATTAAACAGAATTCACTCATCTGAGACGCTGAGAATAGGAAATTCAGACCTGAAGGACAAGCAATCCATGCTCTGAGCAACATTGCCCTATTCTGGGGTTTCAATCCACAGCGGGTCTCCTGGCATTGAACCAGTGTTTTTCAGGGTCACCCCCAATTACCCATACACCTTTCTTGTTCCAGCTCTCACCTGCTCTCACTTCCGGCGGACAATAACGGAGAGTTAAGCCACATCGCCGACGGTGGGATTTGTTGGGTCTGGATCCGTGAATCAAAAGGTCTGAATGAATGGAGATTTCGCCTGCTTCAAGGCAAAGAGGAACCGGATCTGGCCAGTCTAATTTAGAATCAATGGTTTGATTCAGCACATTATTTTCTTCTTGCTTGCTTTCGCGGCAGTGGAGCAGCCCATTTCGATGCGATCCAGGTATGACCTCCATGCAGCCGTTCTCAAGATCAGAATCATCAATAGCCAGCCAGACGGTTATTGTTTTTGAGTCCGACAGCGGCCAATAACTGACGTCCTGATGCCATGAAACAGCTTTACCATCTTTCGGCATTTTGCAGAAAAAGTGTGATCCCCAGCCAATTACGTTCGGCCCGATCAGATCGCTCATCATTTCTCCCAAACGAGTATGGTTGAGAATATCGTGAACCCTTCCGTGCTTCAGGTGGGCAGTGCTGATGGAGTAACTGGATTTACCACTCCGCAGCGTCTCCACCAAAAGCCTGTCAAAATAGTTACAAATCTCCGCGATGGCTTCCGGAGCAAACAATTGTAGCCCATGAATGAACCCTTCTCGATTGAATGTCTGTATTTGAGCTACACTAAGCACTTGTGGCGCCTCACAACTTGCTGGTGTGAATTCAAATCGTTTATTTGATCTTTCTTGCTTTGAAATCGCGGGAGTGATCTCGAATTTGTCAGAGCCTTCTATCATGAGATTCATTAAACTGAACACTTGTGTAACAAGAGTCCAGAATGAAGGATGGCAAATCTTGATTCGTCTTTTAGTATGTCAGCATGACTGTAACAAACTTTTTCAAATCAATATGGACAGTCCTTTGCTTTTTCCTTGGTCTTGGCATTCAGGCTCAAACACCGAACATCATCATCATTCTTGCCGATGACATGGGTTATGGGGACCTTCAGTTCACCGGCAGCCAACATCTCAAAACTCCCAACCTGGATGCTCTGGCCCGTTCAGGTATATTCTGTTCCCAGGGTTATGTCGCCTCTCCTGTCTGCTCACCCTCGCGAGCGGGACTGATAACTGGCAGGGATCCACGCAGGTTCGGTTACGAAGGAAATCTCAACATGAGCAGCGACCGATATCCCACCCGCCCCGCATTCCTTGGGCTCCCTCCCGGTGAACACACGTTGGGGGATCACCTGCGTGCCGCGGGATATGCCACTGCTTTGGTAGGGAAATGGCACCTCGGTAAAGGTCAAGGCTTTCATCCCAACGAACGTGGTTTTGATTTTTTCTGTGGCATGCAGGGTGGATCACATACGTATTTCCCCACCCATGCCAAACGTCATTCAATTGAAAAGAACGGGGAACCTGTCATCACCTTTTCGAATGATTACCTCACCGATTATTTTACAGATGAAGGATTGCGATGGATAGAGAAACAACACCCCGCCGACACCCCTTGGTTCCTTTTCATGTCCTACAACGCACCCCACGGCCCCTTGCAGTCAACGGAAGCGGATCTCGCCGAATTCAATCATATCAAAGATCAAAAACGACGTATCTATGCAGCCATGATGTTCAGTCTGGATCGTAGTGTGGGGCGCTTGACCGCATGGCTGAGAGATCACGATGAACTCGAAAACACGCTCATCGTTTTCTTTTCGGACAATGGAGGCGCGACGAACAACAAGAGCTGGAATGGACCACTGTCAGGTGCCAAAGGTTGCCTCAAGGAAGGCGGTATTCGAGTCCCCATGATCTGGTCCTGGCCAGCAACCATACCAGAGGGCAAAAGGTATGATTCCCCCGCTTCAGCTCTGGACCTCCTTCCGACATTCATGGCGGCCGCTCATTCAAATCCACTCCCTCTGAACGCACCGCGCAGTTATGAAGACAAGCGGAATCGCCAGCGATTGATCGCTCAACATGGTGCCTATGAAGGCTTCAACTTGTTACCCTATCTTAAAGGAAAAACTCCCGCCCCCAATCGCACACTTTTCTGGAGACTCCAGGGGCAAGTGGCGATCCTGGACGGCCCCGATAAACTCATCCGTCTTTCACATCGACCCGCCCAATATTTTCAACCAACTGATGACGCGGCAGAGTCTAATGATTTAGCACCTGAGCGCAGTAAACGTTTCAGCTCACTTTTCCAACAATTAGGCGAATGGGAATCCTTACTCCCCACCCCGCCTCTCTGGGGCTCTTCTCCCTACTGGCGCGGGGAAAGCGCGAAAACCTACGACAGCAGACTTCCAACCGAGGAACCTCAATGATTTGATTTCCGAAGGTTAATAATACTCATCACAAAGGATACGGAGATCGCAGAAAATAAAATAATGAAGCTGATAAAAACCAGATTCGAATGAATCTCTGAGATCCAAAAAATAGTCACAAAGCAAATCAATAACATCTGTGAACCTCTATGACCTCCGCGGCAATAAACAAAACCATCACTCCCAGCAACCTCACGTCCCTAAGGAAGCGACTTGATTTTGTAAGCCACATCCTACAACCATCCACATCGATGCATTCATTCCTCAAGAAATTAACCAAACGATTGACGCACTTATGTGCCGCCTCGTTGGCATGCAACTCGATTGGACTCACTTCAGATTGGAACCAGTTTCGTGGCCCCAACGGATCGGGTGTTGCAACGGAGTCGCATCCCCCCATTCACATAGATGCGCAAAAGCCAACATGGAAAACGCCTATCCCTGATGGACATTCTTCGCCGATTGTTGCGGGCAATTTGCTCGTGATCACTGTCCAGTCCGGCAAACAGGTCGGGACACTCGCGCTGGACACTCAAAGTGGCAACATTGAATGGCAGAAGGATGCTGATATTTCGCAGTTAGAAAAAGTGCATGCGGCCAACACACCGGTATCATCCACACCAGTCTCTGATGGCAAGCATATCTATGTTTACTTCGGCTCATTCGGACTGTTTTGCTACGATCTTGAAGGTTCATTGATCTGGAAAAAAGCCATCCCTCCGCCTCAAACTTTGTACGGTATTTCAACGTCACCTATCCTTTTTGAACAGAGGCTCTTCGTGGTTCTTGATGATGACCGAAATCTTCCCGACAGTCAGTTGAGTCGCTCAAGAGTCGTCGCCTACGATAAATCTAACGGCAAGGTTCTCTGGGAAACTCCCCGCCCCTACAATCGCAGCAGTTGGTCAACACCCATGATCTGGACAAAAGATCAGCAACACGATCTGGTAGTCATGGGCAACGGAAGGATTTATGGGTATGATGCTCGGCTCGGGCATGAAAAATGGTTTTTCAACGG
>KB911883.1 GCA_000383715.1 Verrucomicrobia bacterium SCGC AAA164-E04 | reverse complement strand
TCATTTCGGTGATTTAATCAAACATTTTAAACCATCCTTACTTCTTGCAGCCCCCAACAAACTAGGGGTCTTGAATCAGGTTCTTTTAACATGTGATTACCTGAAACAGACAGAGGAGCATATTCAATTGAAAATCGTGTTGATGGGACAGAAAAAAGCGGATCCATCATCTCAATCCAATGCAAAGATATTGCGTGAATGGATCCCAAACAGCCCCGTGATTGAATTACCTTTCATGGGACCACAGGCTAAGTCTCGCGCATCCGTTCAAAAAAACGGGCGAAGACTGAATCTCACACTGAAAGCACTGTTTTCGACGTGACGCGCATCCTGATACCCTGCTGAAAGCAAGCGCAACGCCATCTATCCGTGCTTCAGCATTGCCTCTCAAAGATTCCTTGAGGTTTTGAAAAAATCCTTTCGCCAACATTTCGGCAATTTGTGGATTCAGCCAAACCTTGGAGATCCTTCCATCAAACCCATTTCAAGGATGTCGTTTTCCCATGATCAGCCATGTTTCCCCCTGCGGCATTTAAAGTCAGATCCACACCACTATCCTTGAATCTGGCATTTATCCAGCCAACCGGTTGTGCATCATTAAAATTATAGCCCACTGCAGGTAAATTGATCAGATGCTTTCCTTCACGGAATCCATATTCATAGACATGAGAGTGACCGTAAAAGATGGCTTTCACCTTTGGATGAGGTTTGAGAATTTGAAACATGCGATCAGCATCGAGTAAATCACCATCTCTATCGCCTAGAGTATGGTGCACAAAAAAAACAACAGGGCGATCATCTACCTGATTCAAAAATGTCTTTAGCCAGGTCCGCTGCGCTTTCCCAAGCAAGCCTGCAACTTTATCCACATAGAGTAGCGAATCTAATTGAACGATACGAACAGCCGGGTGTTCGATGACTACCACATGCTTATTCTCTATTTCAGCGGTGTTGTCTTTGCTGGGTTGAATGACCTTGTGAAAATTTTCACGATGATCATGATTTCCCATCCCTATGAATATGGGGCACTCGGTGGCAAGTGGATTGAGCAATTGCTTTAATTCCCGGTAATCCTCTACCTCTCCAGTCAATCGAGCCGCGTCACCATTAATCAATGCCGCCTGAGGCTTGGCAGCAATGACATCAGGTATGATTCGATTCAAATTTTCCCAGGGCCTGAATCCACGATACTCATTGGATTTGTCCGCGGGGATGTGAGTGTCTGAAAGGAGTGCAAGATGAAACGAGTCATCCCCTTCCTGAGACTGAACAGGAGCCAAGCCGATCATAGCCGTTGTTAACACTCCATTTCGGATAAAGCTCCGCAGATTGGTTTCTTTACTGAATAGGGATGGCATCTGATTAACATGCAAAAAATGGCACATTTCGCAAGGTTTATCATGGTTTTGCGAAGACAAATGGTTACTTGATCGTCGACGGTATTTCTGAGCGGCACTTACCCTGAATCCCCTTTCAATCAGCAAGGATGCCCTGACACCTGAGGGACAATGAAACCATTTGGAAGGAATCGTTCACATCGAATGGTGGAGCCAGCGCACAGCAAACTGACAGAGAGAAGACCCATTTTTGTCAGGGACTTGACTTGGGATTCACCCTCCACTAATGCTTACTTTCAATGATTCCGGCACCACCAAGATATGGACTTGGCCAACTGACGAGTAACTTGACTTTTTCTATCAAGGATGTGGTTGATGACGGCATCTGCGTACAAAAA
>KB911882.1 GCA_000383715.1 Verrucomicrobia bacterium SCGC AAA164-E04 | reverse complement strand
CCTTTAATTTCCAGGATGTGCAGCAAACCTGGATGTTGGATGAATCCCTTGGACTTGCTGGAATGATTCAGCCACCCGGCGAAAAACCCCGTTACCCAAGCCTTCCTTTATGGATCTGCCGTCGCCGTCGCAAAGCTGAGAATCTTCAGGAAGAATTGCGACTCCTTTACGTCGCTTTCACAAGAGCAAAAGATCTCCTTGTTCTAGCAGGGTCCACCTCAGAGCAGAAGATGAAAAAGTGGAGTCAACTTTCAGAAGAGACGCATCAAGAAATTCGAACCACACATGCCCGATGCGCCATGGACTGGTTGTTCCCCTGGATGACTCGATACTGGAAGGATTCCGAGTGGTGGTTAAAACCCAAAGGTTCCAGCCGCGGTGTGGATTGGCACATACACTCGGAAGCTCAAACACAGGATTCCGAACCAGAGCATGATCCTGTGATTGACGACGAACAAGCATGTGGTAAACCCACCTGGATCAACCGCTGGTTGAACATATCAGGCTGGCAATATCCAAATCCTGATGCATCGCACCATCCGGCCAAGGCGACGGTAACAATGCTTCGAAAGAAACATCAGATTGAGATTCATGAAACAGAATCGGCTTCATGGTTTGATGAACGCAGCATCAAGGGAAAAGTTAGCGAAAAACCCATACCGGATGGCCTGTCCCCCGGTGAGAAAGGAACAATCCATCATCATTTTCTTCAGTGGCTGGATTTAGATAATGACATGACAATGGACCTCTTGGCTGAGCAAAGAGATCAGATGATCGATTCAGGGCATCTCGATCCGCGCGCCAATGACGCCTTGAATCTGTCATCGATTGCCGCTTTCTGGCATTCGGATATCGGTCAGAGTATACGGACACATCGCGAACAGCTTCACCGAGAATTACCTTTCACGGCGCGCTTTGAATTATCGGAACTGAAAGCACTCGGACTCGCTCACCAGATTGAAAAAGAAGAAGCACATGAGTTCGTTATCATCCAGGGTATTGTGGATGTCGCCATCCTGAGGAACGAATCCATCCAGATTCTCGACTACAAAACAGACCAGATTGAACCACAAGGCCTTTCGGGAAAACTGGATCAATATCGACCTCAAATCGAGCTGTATGCACAGGCTCTGCAAAGGATTTACCAACGCCCCGTCACTCACAAGTGGCTTCATTTTCTTGCGGTGAATCAAACGATTGAAATGACCTGAAACCATCCCTGCCTTTTTACGATGTGATTTTGAAAAATTCCCAAGCCCTTCCTGTTTATCATCAGCGTAAATAAAGAAACAGGGTCGTATTTCCCTCCACGAATAAATGGTCCGTTAACTTTTGCTTTTGTTGCCAATGTCCTCCCTGGACAAAGGCACTTCATTTAGAATATTACCCAAAAGGTGAAAAAGTGGCATTTCACAAGTATTCTCTCATGAGAATCTTCGAAAAATAATTTTATGCTTGTTAATAGCAGCCTCCGGACTGTTTGGCCTTGGTTCGGTTACGCTGGTATCAGAGCATAACTCCAGCGATATCGAGTTTTTTGAAAGCCGCATTCGTCCTGTTTTGGCTCAGGACTTTTACGAATGTCACCAATACCAAGGATCCCAAAAGAAGGGTTTGGTATGGTGAGTCTTTGTCTGACAAAGAAGAACAAGCTCACACGCCTCAATGGAGCTGCCAAAATAACATGGGAAAAAAGCCGATGGATCGACACAAACATGTTTATCCGATAAAACCGCAC
>KB911881.1 GCA_000383715.1 Verrucomicrobia bacterium SCGC AAA164-E04 | reverse complement strand
CTGTTCCGCCCCAATAACTTCCTCAAATGACCCTGCAACTTGGGTAGTTTTATCACCCACCGGTGGATGGATATCCTGCAATCCAACAAAAACAATTTCAACGCCCAGACCTAATTTATCAGAGCGCTCTTGAATGTTTTGTTTCAGTGCCGCAGCTGCTTTCAAACGACCTTTGGACATGATGTCAATGATATCTACATTAACGAGATACCGAACCACCTCTCGATGACCTATCGATTTGAGCAATTCAGCTGGATTAGTGTGATTGTAATACCATGCTTGAAAGTCTTTCACTACAAACTGAACAGGAACTGCCGCAGTAAGTAGGTTGACGGGAACAGCTTGATCCTCAGAACTATTGGCTGACCTTGCTGCCTGCTCACTACTGGCTACAAGGAAATTTATTTCTGTGTCGTAATGCGTTCGAGTCCAGAGGAGGGTGCGCCCCATGCCTTCTTTATCAGCGACTTCATAACCAACATCAAAACTGAGTAACTCCTTGGCCGGGTGACGGTATACTTTATCGATGGGCCATGGCCATTTGAAATGAATTCCAGGTTCAAGAACGGCACCCGAGGAACGCGGTTTTCCAAAGTGTTCCAAAAGGCCGAGTTCGTTCGGGTCAATGATCACGAATGTCGTAGATAGCATCAAAA
Source organism: Verrucomicrobia bacterium SCGC AAA164-E04 (assembly GCA_000383715.1). Taxonomy (GTDB): domain Bacteria; phylum Verrucomicrobiota; class Verrucomicrobiia; order Limisphaerales; family AAA164-E04; genus AAA164-E04. The sequence continues at coordinate 1,085 of KB911881.1, read as the reverse complement.
TGCCAAGTTGGAACAAAATCAGCCATGCGAGTGCTTTCTCGAGAAATTTGTAAAACCAAGTCTCGGACACCTTGAATCCGAATTGATAATCCAAAGCCTGTGCCGCAGTGCTGACAAGACCAACGGGCTGCCCAAGCAAGCCAATCAATCGGCTTTCGTAGAGGGCGCGTTCAGCTCGGTTAGTCGTGCGTGGTCGGTATAATTCAAGGATCAGATTAATCAGTGTTTCTATGGTCGAGAGGACAAGTAAAACGACCATGATGCGCGCAAGGAGGGAGTCCAAGCCTGGGAAATCAAAGCGACCCGCAGCAAATGAAACAACGACAACCACACAGATCACGGAACCCAACAGCAGGTAAGCACCTCCCGGTCTCAAAAGCCTCAATTTGTCAAGTCGAGCAACTCCAGAGCTGTATTTGCCCAACATGAAAAGCACCACGGCAAAAGCCGAAAAAGCAACCATGACCAGGGGTGCTTTTGTGAGATCCGGAAGCCCCGCGTCTGGCAACCATTTCCAAAGAAAATAGGCGGCAAAGGCCTGCCCGATTCCAAGTAAGGTCGTAAAAGCAGGGACAAAAAAACGTTCAAATTGCTGACGCGCCTTCTTGGCTAAAAAGGTGTCATCACCGGACTCGTCAAACAGGGCAGAGCGATTACGGTCTTTGGCAATTTCTTGAAATTCTAGTTGTTCCAGATGTTCCCTGTTCTCAAGACGCATCTGAAAGTAACTGATGGCGGCCACCAGGAATCCCATCCCTAGGAAGACGGCTCCAACGGCTGACGTCGCAGAGTTTGCGATCTTGCCAATAACAGCTGCCACCACGCAGGCAACCAAGAGCCCGAGCATGTTGACCAACCCATTTTTCTGTGTGTTTCGTTCCATGTTTGTTGTCGATCCAATGACCGATATAAATTATTGTTAATTCAGTTCTCGGCTATCAAAGCTTACGATGGCTAGAGCCATCAGAGCGCTGAGATAACATGCCACATAAGCAAAAGAGCGTCCAACATAAGCCCAAGGTACCTTCTTGTCGTTTTCGAGGGCGTCAGCAATCCAAAAAAGTTGCCAGTTGGGTATCAAGGTG
>KB911880.1 GCA_000383715.1 Verrucomicrobia bacterium SCGC AAA164-E04 | reverse complement strand
AAGAGGGCAAACCCAGAATTGCAGTTCGTTTAGAGGGAGATAAGTGGTCATGGTCTCGAATCCCTCCAAAAATAAAACTGCAGACATATTGGCATGATGCAGGCGGTTTTGGATGGGGAACTTCTTTTAATGGTCTCTACACCATCGATATAGAAAACGATTCAGTCGAATTATCGAATGCCCTCAAGGCTGGTTTGATTTTTGATGTGATATCAGACGGGGCAGGCCATTTCTGGATTGCGACAAGCGAAGGTTTGTCTCGGCAATCACCCTCATACTGGCAACCCGCACATCCTGAGTTAGGTGAAGCAACGGTTTTTGATATTGCCAGAGATCGTAAAAATCATTTGTGGATGGTCACGGAGGATGCACTGATGACTTTTGACGAAAAAGGCTCTCATGCTATCAATTGGCCTGAATCTCTGGAACGCATATTCAAAGGAAACCAAAGCCTGTTCACCTTGCCTAATGGCTGGATTGGTGTTAATTCAGGAGAAGGTCCCATTCTATTTTCTCCCGAGGCCAACTCGTTCCGTCAGATAAAATCTCCGGTCAAGAATGAAGAAGTGATCAAAATCCTGGGTAACCAGGTTAATGGCGATATTGTCCTGCAGGTTAGTTCTGCGCAAGGTGATTCACATGGAATTTTTTGGACTTTCAATGGTGAACATTTTGATGCACTGGAAATCGATTTTGCCACTGATATCGAGGCATCTGAATATTTCTGGACCACTGAACTACCACCTGAAATATGGTTCGGGGCAAAAGATGGTATTGCCTATGCTAATGGCAAACAGTGGGTTCAATTTGAGGCAGAGGAAGGTCTACGCACAGACGTCCCTCATTGCATGCTTGAATTAAAGGACGGTCGATTGTGGCTTGGGGCAGGTTCCTACATTTATGAACTTCAAAGCAATCGATGGGTGCAAATCTATTTCGCAAGGGAAAAGATCAATGATCTTATTGAAGCAAGGGATGGAACGATCTGGGTAGCGTCCAACAATGGAGTACATCGCTACTTTCAGAAAACATGGTTGACTCACAACACAATTGAAGGCCTTCCCAGCAACACGGTTTACATGCTGTATGAAGATGTGACAGGCAGTATCTTTGCCGCAACAACTCGCGGTGTCTCACGCTATGCCCCGCAATCAGACATGGATGCTCCCATTACGAATATTGAAATCCCCAAAGAAAGCAGCCAAAAGGACATAAAGCGGGGAACAGTGGTGACATTCAACAGTATCGACAAATGGGAACATACACCGAACGAGAGGCTTCTGTATTCCTACCGTCAGGACAATGAAGTCTGGCATCCATTTTCATATACAAACAATATCATTCTCGGAGACTTGCCTGCAGGAGTTCACAAAATTGAAGTGCAGGCGATGGATCGAAATGGCAATATTGAGGTTCAACCACCTGTTTTCCGCTTCAATTTCACCATCCCGTGGAATGAGGACCCCCGGCTGATGACCATGACATGGGCAGCAGGTATCATCACTTTATTACTCACAGGGTTCGCCATTAATCGACATCTGCAATTGAAGCGAAGCTATGCGGAGGTCGAAAAGATTGTTGATATCCGAACGAAGGAATTGGAACAAGCCAACAAAGAGCTCCTTCAGGATCAAAAGATGAAGGCTCTTGGTATATTGGCCTCTGGTATTGCCCATGATTTCAATAGTATTCTTTCCATCATCAAAGGCTCCATACAAATCATCGAAGAGAATCCTGACGATA
>KB911879.1 GCA_000383715.1 Verrucomicrobia bacterium SCGC AAA164-E04 | reverse complement strand
CCCGCCATTGATAAAACAACGCTCTACGTGAGAACCAAAAAATCCTTACAGGCGTTTCGATAGAAGAATTGAAAAAGCCAGCACATCTCTGGATTCATGGATATTTAAAGCTTACATGCCAAGCTGGATTCGAACCTGAGACCCGCCGAACAACCGCGTCAAAGATCGAAAAGAACTTCGGAGATTTGGAGAAAGCTAAATCAATACTGGGACCACGCCCAGAACAACTAGGGCTTACAGCAACCCTGAGCGCGTATTCAGCTGCATTGATGCGGAAGATTGTAAATGGGGATTGGGATGATATCACTTTTCTACATGCAATAAAAAAATGCATTTTTTTCTCTGCAAGGCGTTTAAAATGTAGTAGAACTTGAGGACTCCAAAATCTAATAGAAAACTTAAAGGATATTTCTATGAATGTGTACACACATATCTCCTGCTCAAGTCAAAACCTGCGCCTCAAGAATCGTAACGCTTTTACCCTGATAGAATTACTTGTTGTGATAGCTATTATCGCTATTTTGGCAAGCATGCTACTTCCTGCTCTTGGTAAGGCGAAAGCGAAAGGGAAATCCATTGCCTGTATCAATAACCTCAAGCAAACCGGGTTGGCCATGATGCTGTATTCTGATGAGAATGAAGACTACATCCCCAGAGGTAATGGTTATCCTTGGTTCCTTGTATATATGCCTTACATGCCGGAAGGTGGTACGGATGAAAATTTTAGCGGTATTCGCATCTATAAATGTCCCAGTTACCCCAATAGAGACCCAAAAAAGAGGCAGATTATTACCTATGTAATCAATGCCTGGAAATTTAATGGCCCCAGAGATCAGAGCGGAACTGAACAGGTTGGTCCATCCAAAATCACTGCTTTTCAGGAACCGAGTAATACAGTCCATATCGGTGATAACGAGAACGGCTCATGGCGCCCCATTGTGACAGGAGTGCGGGATGCTGTCATGGACCTGAACGACGTATTTGCCTTGCATCAGCTCCCATTGAACGAGAGAAGTGGGCAATTGAACCCCGAGCGAAGGATTGCCGCAGAACGGCACAATCAAGGATCCAATTGGGTATTTCTGGATGGGCACGCTGAGTATCTTGTATCAAACAGGGTTGTCAGTAATCTTTTCAGGGAAGAAAAGGACCCTAACGCAAAAACCCGTATCACGCCTGCTGCACGTTAATGATTTCCCCAAACATCTCCCTGTTCGTTTCTGTTTTCACAGGGAAACGAGGGCAGTAATCCGAGCCTGCGATGGTGCAATGAACCCGACATCTGTGGCCATCTAGTTTGAATTTGCAGGGGCAAGGGCGCTTTTAGTAGGGCGAAATGATGATGGGTTTACTTGCCAATTTTTTACCCAAAAAACAATAACGGCGCTTCTGATATTTTCAGAAACGCCGTTATCGATGTTAAAAATGGTACGCCCGACAGGGATCGAACCTGTGACCCACTGCTTAGAAGGCAGTAGTTTTACGCTTCGAACCCTACGCTAAAACATTCTTATATGGTTTTTTTGCTTTTTTCGGTGTTTTTGAACATTCACCGGTAAGATTTAAGGGTTTTTTACTGCCCCATTTCTGCCCCATTTCTGCCCCAATTCTCCCCCTGATTAAACACACAGAAGACTTTAATTCTTGTGAGTGTTACGGTTGCGCGAGCGCTTGTCGCACCAAACCCCCATCTTGTTGGTCTTCAATTATTGCTTAATTACTTCTGACATTT
>KB911878.1 GCA_000383715.1 Verrucomicrobia bacterium SCGC AAA164-E04 | reverse complement strand
CGAAGAAGAAAACTGCCATCGCTGTCGTCATGTTGAGGTCCGCATGGCTTCCCCTCAGCCAAGGCTCAAAATGACCGTCAGAAGTTTCCCAACCCAAAGTTCCGACACCAGGAACTAAACCGAACCAGTTGGTGGCCAGGATAAAAATGAAAAGCGTGGCAAACAGCCAAAAAGTTTTCTTCACCAACTCATAACCCATGATGGACTCCAGGAATTCAAAAAGACTTTCAATGAGCCACTCGAAAAAGTTCTGGAGGCCAGATGGAACATCCTGGATGTTTCTTGTAGCCATTTGAGCGAAAAAGATAAGCAGCACAGAGACTATAAGAGTCACCAACATGGAGTTAGTCACTTTCAGGGGGCCGATGTTGAAGATTTCAACAGCAGCAGGGGGAAGCCCATGATGTTCCTCATGCGCATGACTTTCAGTTCCAGTAGTATCCAGTTCCGCAGCTTCGAATTCCGTTGCAATCTCTGCAGCCAAGGGACTTGTGTCTGCTGCCTTGAGGGCGCTTGGGATCAGGCTCAGACTAAATATAAGAATTGCCAGTTTGCTCAATAATTTCATGAATTAGACCAATGTCACTTATTCGACAAGCTCACGCCTCTTGGCATGACCCTAAAAAAGTGGTCCACAGACTAGTTATCGTGAATTTTTTCACAAGCATTTTTTTGCAATAACTGAAGCGAACTTGTGAGCGTCATTTTGCGTGTGATATTCTGTTGCTGCGATACGCTGTTTTCACAGGTGCTTGACTCCGTAAGGGTCGTTTCGTTAAGTTTTAATGTAACGTTAAAGTTTCACGGTGAATAGAGCTTTACTTTAACGAGTGCACCTTTTGTTCCCAACTTTTTCACCTCCATCAGTCAGCAAGGTGACGTTTGAGGAATCGCGCATACAATGCGCAACGTGTACTGCATTCGGTCTGGGAATCGCCGTGGATGATGCCGGCACTGCGCAGTCGATAAAAACTCTCGGGCGTTGGGCATGGCTTGCCTTCGGTGACGCCTTTCAAGATCTCAGTCAGATCTGGATCCTTTGCAAGTAAAACAAGGATCCTCCTCAAATGATCACCGAATATTCCGTCGTCCTTATCGGCTTCAGTCTCCAGGGTGGTGAAATCAATTTTTTTCGAGGCCATCTCGTGAAGGCCTCGCCTCACCAAGTAAGGGTGGCCCCCCAGAAGATTCTGAAATTGTTGAACCTCTTCGTCACTTTTCAGAGGGTTACCGTATCGATTGTCCAATTCTTTGATTTGATCGATGGCAAAATCCTCCAGAGAGAGGCGAGTTCCCACGTTGAAAGGGGATTGGTTCATATCACTGATGAACAAATGAGCTTCAGTGGCATAGGCTATGGAAAGAGTCAAACCTGCCCACGGCCCGCTCGGGTCGAGGGCTCGCTCGTTATGCCAGCTGCGGAATAAACCGAAAACCTCACTGCCAAATGAACAACTGAACAACCGATCCACCTCATCCAGTCCCCAGACAAGCTGGGTCCTCATGTTTTTCATGACCTCTTTGCGCACAAAACGCTCAAAATTTACATTCGGGCCGCGTCGTTCATCCCAAGTATCGGAGGGAAGGATACTCAGCTCCAATTGCTCTGCAAGTGACTCCGCCAAGCTGATGTAAAAGCTGGAAACATCAGACAGATTAGCCGCATTAAATTTTTGAAAATCTGTCAGCGCTACCTTGGCCCCACGTTTTCTTGCCATCTGTAGACCTCGAGCCAGGAGGGATGTTTTGCCTATCTGTCTTGCACCTTTCAG
>KB911877.1 GCA_000383715.1 Verrucomicrobia bacterium SCGC AAA164-E04 | reverse complement strand
ATAGTAACATGGCCCAATGGGCATCAAATCAATATTCGAAAACCACAGATCAACAGGTATCATCGAATTACCTGGCTTTCTCAATCTTTGCTCAACGATAAGGAATGAGCTGAATGCGTTCGGCGTACCAAGCGATGTCTTTCTTTCCGGCAGCATCGAACGGTTTGGTTGCACCATAACTGTAATTGACTGGGTATATCGATGAATTGCTGAGCCACTTGTGCACCTCGGCATGACCATCCGCAAATGAAAACCCAGCTGCACCATTGTGGTAAGAAGCAGGTCGATCCTGCCAGTTATTGACGTTGGGGTCCGTCACAAAAAAGGCGTCGTTGATGGAGTCGGGATGTTCATCAAGGGTCAGGTACGTCATGCTTGGCTGAACCACGTCGGATGTTTTGATAAATTGACGATAGCGTCCTCCGAAAGCCCAGCTTTTACCGCGTGCCGTATTGTCTGCAGGGTCATTATTCGATCTGCCAAACAAAGCATTCATGGAGTTGCTGCGAACTCGTTGTGTGTAACCTGCCTTACGCTGCTGCTGGCTTAAAAAATGATCGGCGGGGCATTTGTAAATACCAACGGCTCCGTCAGTGTATTGGCCAAGTACGCCATTTTTGATCCAAGCGATGTTTGTAATGCTACGTGTCGCGACAGAATTACCGGTTCCCCAGGACATGATGTTGTTGACCCAGTTATTGAACTTACCTGAAGTGATGGCGTCCCGCGTTCCGGGGATGGTGAAGTTATTTGCACATCGATCGTCGTAATCCACAGCATACATGGTCCACCCGAGCACAAGCTGTTTGTTATTGCTGAGGCAGGAAATGCCTTGAGCCTTCGTTTTAGCTTTCGACAATGCAGGTAAAAGCATGCCAGCGAGAATCGCTATGATCGCAATGACGACAAGAAGTTCAATCAGAGTAAAACCGCGTTTTGTTGCATGAAATTTACTTGGGATCATGAATATCATTGTCGAATGAATAATTAAACTGGTCAAGTCTGAATCTGGAACAGCAAGGGATAGAAAAGCCCCGTCCTAAAAATCGAATTAAAACCAAATCACAAATGAACCACCTGCAGGCAGCCTCTCCCCTTACCTGTATTCAAAGACCGTGCTTGAAAAGAAAGTCATATGATTGGATTCTTATCAGAGGTTCATCCACCCGTGACTGGAATTAAAACAAGACAATGTTAAAAATTATCTCGACTCTATGAATCCATACCTAAAACGAATACCCGAAGTAATTCCATTTCTTTGCCTTGCGCATGCTTTTTTAAATCTTCCCCAGGTGTCCGCCGATTCCGGGGTTAAAGAACCCGCTCTCCCCACATTCAAGGACGGAGAAGCTCAAATCGTAGATCGATTCAACGATTCGGATATGTGGATTCGACATGATCTTTGGGTAGAAACCGAATTCGATTCCGATGATGATGGGAAACTCGACCGAATGCACGTCGACGTGACGCGTCCTCGCCAAACAGACACGGAGGGATTAAAGCTACCCGTGGTCTATGTCACCAGCCCTTATTTTGCCGGCACGGGCCCCAGTGGCGTTGAATACTTCTGGGATCCAAGGCATGAAGTCGGAATGAAGCCACCTGAGCGTAAAAAGTCGCCAGCTGTCAAACGCCGGGGAGAACGCCCCATCATCTCGAAAAGTCATGTAAAAACCTGGGTACCACGTGGTTATGTAGTTGTTCATTCCTCCTCACCCGGAACAGGTCTTTCTCAAGGTTGTCCCACTGTCGGAGGGGACAACGAATCACTGGCT
>KB911876.1 GCA_000383715.1 Verrucomicrobia bacterium SCGC AAA164-E04 | reverse complement strand
ATACCAACTTTGAACCTTGGTTTTACGATTGTTTGCAATTTCCAATGCCTTGGGACTTAGTGAAACGGGAGCCAATCCGGGGGGGCAACTCAGGCATTTCTGGGTCCCGCTATAAACCGCATCAATACTCCATCCATCAATATCCACTTCGCAGCCACCAAGCGAGGTCACTGTGTCCAGCAACATCAGTGCTCCCGCGTCGTGTGCAATCTTCGAAATCTCCTCTGCGGGAGTCAGGGCTCCAGTCGATGTTTCCGCATGAACCAGAGCGATCAGTTTGGGGGATTTGCCTGCAATAGCCTCTTTTACCTGCTCGGGTCGTATGATTTCACCCCAGGGGGCTTCTACCTTAATCACGTTGGCGCCGCATCGGATCGCCAAATCAGCCATTCGCATACCAAAAACGCCGTTGATACAGACCACCACATCATCGCCCGGTTCGATCAGGTTCACGAAGCAAAACTCCATCCCGGCGCTCCCTGTTCCGCTCACGGGGAAAGTCATTTCATTCTTTGTCTGAAACACTTGCCGCAGCATGGATTTAATTTCTTCCATCATTCCGATAAAAGCCGGATCGAGGTGGCCGAGCAAAGGGTTTGACAATGCCTTCAGTACGCTTGGCGCAGCATCGCTGGGGCCAGGGCCAAGGAGCAATCTATTTGGTGGAGTGAATGCCTGGGATGTTTGCATGGGCTCGTTCTAAGGTGAATTCGCATCAAACGCAATGTCGGAAAACTGCCAGCTTAAAAAAAACAGCAAAGTTACTTGATGCAGGGTACGGCATATGTTTTCTTTCCATCCGTTTGTCGCCTCAATGGGAACAAGGGTTCAGGTTGGACCCTCTCACCATGGGGAGGAAATTTCGATTGAGTAAAACCTTTTAATTATGAGAGAAGAGAGAGGGACGGGTGTGGGCAGGTATTCAGCAAAACGAACCGTAGTAGCAATTAACTTTAGTTGTTTCGCACCCAAAGCCAAGAAAGTCGTTATCATTGGGGATTTTAATCACTGGAGTGGGGATGATTACCCCATGGAGCGTATGCCGGATGGGGCATGGCATCTGCAAGTAGCCATGCACTCGGGCAATCACCGTTACCTTTTCCTCGTAGATGGAGAACCGCAACTCGATCCCAAGGCAAATGGGGTGACGCGTACGGAAGAAAATGTGCGTGTGTCCTTGCTTACAGTAAGCTGAACATTTCATACACCTCGGGTTTTCGCAGCGACCAATGCCTGAGACAGATTCCTAGTTTTTGTGTTTACTGCTGCGCTTATGGGAGAAGAATTCCCTGATCATGGCGAGTGACTCTTCCTCGCGAACACCCGAGGTGATTTTGCAACGGTGGTTCAAACTGGGGAATTGCAAGATATTCATGGCGCTTCCGGCGGCTCCAGCTTTGGGGTCGCTTAATCCAAAAATGACACGCTCAATACGTGTGTGCACGATTGCACCCGCACACATCGGACATGGCTCCTTCGTAACATAGAGGGAGCACTGATTTAATCTCCAGTCCTCTAAAACAGTTTGAGCTTGAGTCAGTGCCAGCATCTCAGCATGGGCTGTCGCATCTCTGAGAACTTCCACCTGGTTGAATGCGCGTGCAATGATTCTTCCCTCATGAACAATCACCGCCCCTACGGGTACTTCGTCTGAAGCATAAGCACGGCGCGCCTGTCTGAGAGCTTCGGACATGAAATAGTCGTCACTGTGTAAGTCAATCATGATATTTGTTGGCAATCAAAGGACTCCAGTTCTCTCCATGCGAAGGTGCCATCTTCATGGCAATCACATTCTGCAACAAAAAAA
>KB911875.1 GCA_000383715.1 Verrucomicrobia bacterium SCGC AAA164-E04 | reverse complement strand
CAAGGAGTTATTTGACGAAATGAAAGAATGAGGGGAGGCAATGTTTTACTGATTGTCGTCGTTCATTCAGCTTGCTGTTGAATTTGTTTAGAAAGCTTTTTTTCAATGCCGGCTTTTTATACCAGCATTTACTCAGTTTCAGAATCTTCGGGAGGCAATTCAGAGTATGTTTCGCACATTTGCTGCAGGACCTGACTGAAATCATCCAGCCCAGTTGCAGGTAATATAATCGTATCTCTGCGGCCCCCAACATCTTCAGTAATCCTGAGAAATCGACCTCTGGGGTTTTCCTTTAAAGTGAAAATGAACGTTTTTCGTTCTACCTGAATTTTTTCAGTCCGAAGGGTGTCTTCGTTGATATTTGGCTTACCACCGTAAGATGGTTTATCGTTAGAGTTCATAATAATCCTACAAAATTACACTGAAAACCTTAGCTGGGATAAAGTTAAATTTCATAGAGTGTGTGGGTTTTGTCAACCGCGAAATTGTTGGGCCCGTAATTCCCTGTAACCATTAGCTCCATTTGAAACATGGAGAAGATGCGAAAGGGATCCACCAAGAATGATCAGATGCAGGAAATAAAAGCCTGTTTTCCAGGTGCGATATGCCTTTGATCCTTGCCGTTGGTCCTCATTACTTGCTCCTGCTTGATGTGCTTTGAGGTGATGTTTTTGCATCATCGGATAAATATTCCACTTGAGTAGTGCCGATATAATGATCAGAAAAATTAAAATACCGATCCGAAGACGGAAAATAGGACGTCCCTGATACCATTGGATAGCACACAGTTGAAATAAAGCTACCAATGCACAAAGCAATATCAAATCGATGTAATGTTTAAGCAGTACGTGCATCGCTGCTGCTGCAAATGGCTCCGGAATCAATTCAACCATTTCCGGAGATTGAAACCCTGATCGAATACAAATCAAAAACAGAAGCGTCGCACCAAACCAAAGGGCCGCATTGGCGATTCCTATGATACGTAAGAGTGGTAACACAATTCGAAGCATAGATACGACTGCCACCGTGAGACAAGAAACCTTTTTGATTGCCTTTTGAATAAAAACGCGAACAACGGCAAGGCAGGTCATCTTAATACCCTCCTATTTTAAACATAACAAATATTGTGCGAAGATAAAGAGGCAGTGATTTGGTAACGCTTATTTGAAATTTGGACTTAAGGAAATTCAGCCGGTCTTCTGATGCATTTGCTGTCTTTTTTGGTGACTGTGCGTTTTTTGATCTGAAATTCCAGTGTCTTCCGACTCCAGTGCTTCCAGATAAGGGCGCAAAACAATCGGGCGGTCATTCCTGCCACCGTGTTGATAATCCTCCCATAAAGATTTCGCTGCACGTTCAGGTTTTATCGAAGCAAATTCAACCAAGTAATCGAAGACGCATTCCAGAAGTTTTGTTAAGGCAATTCCGTGCCTACGACCGGTTGTGCGGTAGAGCCAATCGCTGAATTTCAGAAAGCTATTAAAAGGGTCTTGCGATTTTTCCCAGATAAAGTGAACCGACTGCAAAAAATTTCCACTGTTGCCGACCAGATCCCAATACCTTGCAAATCGTTTCACTCGTTGCAAATCTGCAAAAGATATGTCTTTTGTGTTTAAAACTTCATAGGGCGGGCAATCATCATATGACATTTCAAATTCGGCTTCGTGCCGCACAATGGGTGTCCCACGTAATCGCTTCAAGATTCCGATTTGAATTTCCTGCGGATTTAAATGAATCAATCGGTTAAATCCCTCGCCAAACGATTCCAGATTTTCACCTGGTAACCCTGCGATTAAATCTACGTGCAAG
>KB911874.1 GCA_000383715.1 Verrucomicrobia bacterium SCGC AAA164-E04 | reverse complement strand
CTCACGGGTATTGGCTGCTCCGATGGCATCAATCATTCCTGGACTGTCAACCAGTGCAAATGATTTCAATAGGGGGTTGGGCAAGGTTTTCAGCTTCAATCGGGACAAGAATGCAGGGCCCAGATGATTCAGGTTTTTCAGAGGCAGGGAAGGGTGGGATGTAATGGTTTGCCCATCAAATGTGTCTTTCTGATCGCCATGACACAATATGGTGAAACCGTCATCCGTAGGAGCCAGTCCCGTTTTTTGGACGTCGGTTTCGAGCAAGTGATTGATAAACGACGATTTACCTGAAGAATGATTTCCAAGAAACAAAACGTTTGGTAATCCTGGAGGTTCCTTTGCCCTGACCGGTAGTTCGAAAGCCAGTTTTTCGGCTAACGGCCTCAGGTCGCGATCATAAATCTCAATCGCTTTTTTACTGATTACTCTCTCCACACTCATTGAGTCCCTTAAAAAGTATTGTCTGCAGGCTGAGTTTTACTTCAAGCGGACGGTGGCCTCCACAGGATAATGATCCGACGGGAATCTTCCAGTCTCCTGCGTGTAATTGATCGCTGCATTGAGTGTTACAAAGTCATCGGAGTGAAGTATCCAGTCAATGCGCTTTCCTTTGCGATGACCGTTCCATCTTGAGAAGGAAGCTTCCTGATCATTCGGCGTTGGGTGAATGGCCCGATACGTATCGACCAGTGGCTCACCGTTGAAACCTTCGGCTTTGCAGAGGGCAGCGTAAGGAGCCCCTTCTTCGGTAGTATTGAAGTCACCTGTCAGGATGACTGGATAGTCATTCATGATCTCCTCTGCTCGGCGGCGGATCAATTTTGCTGACTCCAGACGTGCCTCTTTTCCCCTGTGATCGAAATGTGTATTGGCAAACACGAATTCCTTTCCTGAGGGAGATTTCAAATCGCGTAACATGACCCAGGACAACATGCGGGTCAAAGAGGAATCCCAACTAATACTTCCGGGGATTTCAGGCGTTTCACTCAACCAGAAGTGACCGGAGTCCAACATTTCAAAACGATCTGTTTTCCACATCAAGGGTACATACTCTCCTTTTTCAGTCCCGGCATCGCGTCCAATGCCATGAAAACCGTAGCCATCAAGGTTAGCTTTCAAAATATCCACCTGAAATTTCAGAGCTTCCTGATAGCCAATCAAGTCAGGGTTGTAATTTTTGATCGTTTCGAGAACGAGGTAGTCCCTGTGTTTCCAGCTGTTTTCTCCATCATTGGCGGCTCCGTAACGGATATTAAAGCTCATCACTTTGACTGGTGCATGCCGATCAGCCGCTTCGACCTTGGATTGCACGGTGAATGTGCCTGCTACCATGATTGCGGTCAGGCTGAAAATCTTGATCAATGGATTTATGGTTGGTGTTCGCATAACGCAAAAGACTTTTGAGTAAATTTTCAAAAAGGCAATGGTAAAAATGTAGGATCACTTGGCTAAAATAAAAGACCACCCAATCCCGAAGGATTGGGTGGTGTGCCATTTTCTTATCCAGCAGGATTCGGATGGTAGATCAATAATCTACAGCAGGCTGAAAGTTTGGATAACCGGATATACCGTGCTCTCCGACGTCCAGACCCTCTTCCTCTTCCTGCTCTGTTACTCGCAACCCTAATACCATCTTCAGCATACCAAAAACAATGAGGGTGAAAACAAAGGCAAAAGCGGATATGGCCACTGTGCCGATCAACTGAGTGACGAAATTTGCTCCTCCGAAAATGCCGACAGCGAGTGTTCCCCAGACACCGCACACACCGTGTACGGATATCGCTCCTACTGGGTCGTCAATCTTGATTTTGTCAAAGAA
>KB911873.1 GCA_000383715.1 Verrucomicrobia bacterium SCGC AAA164-E04 | reverse complement strand
ATCTGGGTTAGGTGGACCGTGGCTTTATTTTTATTGCAAACGTTACAAAGCATATATTTCAGACAAGAAGTGGTAATTAGGCTCCTTACTTAAACTTCTTCAAAGTAAGGTGACTTATACCTGAATGCAATTCACCAATTTCTATTAATATCGGAAATTCCCAACCTTTCACATCAGCCGGTAGCTAAATTGGCTCGCCTGAGACACGGGTCAGCGCATGATATTTTTCTTCGAGCTTGCGGGTCACATCGCCCGGTTTACCAGTACCAATGGTTCGTTTGTCAATCATCACCACAGGCACAATTTCAGCTCCACTGCCGGTCAGAAAGCATTCCTCGGCAATAAAAAGGTCATAACGTGTCAGATTTTTTTCCTCAACTTTGAATCCTGCCTCTCTTGCGAGATCAATCACGGTATTCCTTGTGATTCCGTAAAGAGCGCCCGCGGCCAATGGTGGTGTGTATATGGTGCCTTTGTGCAGGATAAATATATTGTCTCCGGTACATTCAGCTACAAAGCCCTCGCTGTTGAGCATGATAGCCTCCTCGCAGCCCGCGTTGCTGGCTTCTATCTTCGCAAGGATGTTGTTGAGATAGTTCAATGATTTAATGGCTGGATTAACTGCATTCACATAATTGCGAGATGTGGCTGCGGTAATAATTTCCATTCCATTTTCGTAGATTTCTCTGGGGTAAAGCTGAATGGTGTTGGCGATGATGATCACACCCGGTTTAGGGCATGAGTCGGGGCTTAGTCCCAGTGACCCTGCTCCACGAGTCACAATCAGGCGAATATAACCATTTTCGATTTGATTTGCCCTGCATGTTTCAACCACTGCATCACATATTTCTTCCTGCGACATCGGGATTTCAAGTAAAATAGCCTTTGCAGAGTAAAACAGCCTTTCGATATGTTCCTGCAATTTGAAGACGCGCTTGTGGTATGCTCGAATGCCCTCAAAAACTCCGTCCCCATAGAGGAGTCCATGGTCAAAAACGGATATTTTTGCGTTCTCCTTATCGTAATACTCACCGTCGATATAGATCTTCATCTTTATCTCGAAATTAAGCTGAAGAAAGACACTGATGACAAGCAATTCTTTGGAAAGATATCGAACGTCTGCGGCGTGATTCAATCCGAATCAGGCAGTACCTCTATTTCCTTTTCCTTTCGAGTAAAGAGAGCCCCAAGAGTGAGGCCCAGCACGCAAACTGAGAAGATCAGATTGTTGGGTGTCCTTGCGGTCCATGACGGGAAATCAGCCCATGGCCAAGGGAATTGGAAAAATGCGAAATTGAGCAGAAAGTAAGTCCAGGCTGTGATGATCAGTATTGATTTGCAAAAAACATTTCCGTTACTGAACAGACGTGGTCTTTCCGACCAGTAATGGCTTACAAAAAAAGCGATTGTCATAGGAATAATCAAGCAGCATAGCCATCCTGCGGGCCAACTGAGCAATCTGGTATCGTAGACAAGATTGTTCACCGTTTTCCCGGCTATCGGGAGCAGTGTGATTGGAAGGCAAACCCACAAGGGCCATAACCTTCCCGCTCTCACCGCGATAAATGGTAGAAATCCCATGGTAATGGCCAGATCAGCAAATTGATCCAACGCGGAAAAGGAGACGAAACTCCAGCTGGCAAGCGCAAGCAAATAAATCACCAGTAATCCCCACTCCAATGGGGCATTGATTTCTGTGGTCTCCGGTTCGGCTTCAGGAGTCTTGATCAAATGACGGTTAGCCCAGAGTCCCAGAGCCAAAACGGCTCCAAAAATAATTCCAAAGGATGTTTCCATCATGTTCCACCAGTTGATGACCCTATCCATCTTCATTAGAAATCCATCCACAAACCATTCAGGATGCCATGCGTGAAAGGCTTGAAGACTTTGTCCCATTGAAAACCCCAAACCGCCTCCTAGGAAACCCCAAACCCCCATTCGAAGTGCAAGAGCATCTCGTTTGATGACACCGGTGTAAGCCCATAATCCAGCCAAGGCGAAGAGTAACCCTCCCCATTTCTCACGCCTCGGCTTCAGTTCCACATCCGGTTCCCAATCCCAGTGGTCTGAAAAGTAAAATCGAGGTAGAGAGTTTTCTGCGGGTTGATAAGGTTCGTTTAATAAATAAATCCCCAGAAACATCAAGAAGATCATGCCACCGAACATCATGGCTAATTCACCCGCTGTGTAACGCTGCCCTCCCAGTGCTAAGCCGAGGGTCACCCCAGCAAACCCTATCCAGATGCCTCCTTTGATAAACAGTCCCAGCAAGCCCCAGCGCAAGGCTTCGGTGTTTCCTACCAGAGGTTCATCGTGGGTCAAGCCAACGGTCTGGCCGTAGGTCATGCAACCTCCAAATGAAATCGCGATGGTCACCCAGGCAATAGCGCGGGCACTGGAAAGGGTGTTGAATCTCGAGCAGAAAAGCATCACCAAGACACTTGCGACAAGCACTCCGGCGATCATAGCCCCGGTCTCATGCCCGTACTGGCCACGGATGCCCCATCCCATGCCGCCTGCCATGGCTGTCAGCAGCATGGCTTTCGCCAATGGTACGGTTGCTTGACCTGAGCGCAGGGTTTTATTTGCCTTGTCAGTGATCATCACTATTAGGAGTGCGTCTCTTATAATGTCCAATACGCCCTTTGGCAAGCAGGCACCTCAAAGATGAATTGGATTTAAAGCTTGTGTCCCCAATGACGTGGGGGCTCAAGGCCATTGATTGCAGGTGGCATTTGGAATAGACAGTCTTGAAGTAAGTGCTCATGCCCGATCGGCCAGATAAAAAAACATTGCAAGCCAGTTGAGTGCTATCGCTGCGTAAAATCAAGCTGGTCTTTTGGCTGAGATCATGGAAGATATTAAAACTTCAATATGGGAACTGAATTCACACAGGCGTTGAGCCGTACCAATTTCACCTCCTTTGACTGGGTGATTGTCGTCATCTATCTGTCCATTTCCGTTGTCATCGGTCTGTTTGTTAAAAAATACGTGCGTAACATGACGACGTATCTCGGGGCTGGCCGTGCCATCGGGACATGGTTGGGAGTAGCGACAATGACCGGTACTGAAATGGGGCTTATCACGGTCATGTATAACGCTCAGAAAGGGTTCAAGGAAGGGTTTGCAACCTTCCATATTGCCCTCGCTGCCATGATTGTCACTTTCATCGTTGGTGTGACCGGATTCATTGTTTGCCGATTGAGGGAGATGGAAGTCTTGACCATTCCTGAATTTTACGAAAAACGATTCGATCGCAAAACGCGCATCCTGGGGGGGATCATGCTTACTCTGGGGGGCATACTGAACATGGGATTGTTCCTCAAAGTAGGATCCATGTTCATTGTGGGTATCACTGGCATGTCGCAGGACAGTCGTGCCCTGCCTGCCGTCATGACGGTCCTTCTGGTTCTTGTGCTCATTTACACTGTGCTTGGTGGGATGATTTCGGTGGTCGTTACGGACTACATTCAGTTCGTGGTCTTATCGTTCGGAATGGTTGTTACTACTTTGATTTGCCTCAATAAAATGGGATGGGGGCAGATCATGGAAACCGTTCAAGCCTTGAAAGGGGTTTCCAGCATGAACCCCTTGGCGGAGGGAGGTGGTTTTGGCGCCTCCTATGTCATGTGGATGTTTTTTACGGCTGGACTCGTGAGCTGTGCCATCTGGCCTACCGCCGTAGCTCGTGCCTTGGCAATGGAAAGTCCTCAAGCGGTGAAGAGACAGTATATGTGGTCTTCTGTTTCCTTCATGATTCGATTTCTTATTCCCAGTTTTTGGGGTATTTGCGCCTTTGTCTTCATCATGACCATGGCTCCTGATCTTAAGGCAATCTTTTTTCCTGCCGATTCCTCGGTCACGGAGGTGAATAATCTTTATGCCATGCCGATTTTTCTCGGTCGGATACTTCCTGCGGGGTTGATTGGCATTATTACTGCAGCCATGATTGCGGCTTTCATGTCTACCCATGACAGCTACCTGCTGTGCTGGAGCTCGGTCATTACCCAGGATGTGATTGCTCCTATCATGGGCAAGGAATTTTCGACTGCCAGTCGGATTAAATGGACCCGTATTCTTATCGTGGTCATAGGGCTTTACATCCTATACTGGGGGCTTGTTTACGAGGGTAATGACGATATCTGGGATTACATGTCGGTGACGGGCGCCATTTATTTTACAGGCGCATTTTCATTATTGGTCGGAGGTCTCTACTGGAAAGGAGCCAGCTCAAACGGCGCTTTCATGGCTTTGTTAAGCGGATTGACGGCTGTTCTGGGGCTTGACCCTGTCCAGCGGCTTGTGGGCCTCAAAGTGGTGGATGCAGAGACCGGTGAAATGGTTCGCCAGACCATGACTGCCGATCAAATTGGTTTATCCACTGTTGCTTTAACCGTGGTGGTCTTTGTGCTTGGATCACTTATTTTTCCAGACAAACCTAAAACAGCCCAGGCTGCTGCCGTATAGCATTTGGCTCAAGGAACCTTTTACAAGAAAGATCAACAATATGTGGCAAATACTCTGGACCATTCTTTTTTTTCTCTCCATATCCATTTTTGCACTTATGTCCGTATGGGTAAGCATCGGTGGGTTTCGTGATCTCAAACGTCTGTTCCGGCGTCTCAACGAAGACATAACAAGCGACGACAGGGATTGAAGCGACAAGCCCTCCGGAGTTCAGGCATAAGCCTGCAGGTCGACTGGGCGGATCATGAATCGCAATAGATGATTCCTCGTCTCTGGCAATTCCTTCCACGCTGATGCTTATGTTCGGATTGCTTCGCTTCTGGTAAGCATCCTTCAGGGTGCATTCCAAATTAAGATTGATCCATATGGCTTGAAAATCTGGAGCTTTCGGGATTCTAAAGTTTTAAGACACCGATTGAACTTGATCTTTGGCTGAGAATCCAGATGGTGTGGCCAGCATGAGCGCTTTGGAGCATTGGGAAGATTGTTATCAGAAAAAGGATACTCCTTGGGACAAGGGGGAGCCGTCTCCAGGGTTGGTGGATTTTCTTCAAGATCAGCACAGGCTTGATCTGGGTTCTGTATGTGTGCCGGGTTGCGGCATGGGGCACGATGCGCTGGCTTGGGCTGCGAAAGGTTTTCAAGTCACTGGGGTTGACCTTGCTCCCACTGCAGTGGAAGGCGCGCGCGCCAATGCCAGTGACCAACCGCATGCATGCTCTTTTGAATCTGCGAATTTCCTCGATGATTCTCCGAAGTTACCTTTTGATTGGGTCTTCGAACATACGTTCTATTGTGCCATCAAGCCTGAACGCCGCCCCGATTATCTGGAGGCCATGAAACGTTGGATCAAGCCAAGTGGATTCCTGCTGGCGGTTCATTATCTGATTCCAGATGAAGACGGACCGCCTTTTGGCACGACCCGAGATGAGGTCTTCAACCGATTTTCAACCGATTTCGAATTAGTCAAAGAATGGGTGCCGCGGTCTTATCCGAATCGTAAGGGGTTGGAACGTATGTTTTGGTGGCAAAAACCAAATTAACAAACTATGTCCAAACGCAAAAAAAACGGTATCACGGCATTGGCCGATGAAATCATTGAGCAATGTGATGCCAGGCATCCCGCCGATCAGCTATTGAGGCAAGCCTTAAAGAACGAGAAGGAAATGCTTCCTCGTCACAAAGCGGCCGTGGTGGAGCGTGTTTACACATATTTTCGCTGGAAAGGTTGCTTGGATGCAGAGCGGACATTAAATCGTCAGGTGCGCATGGCCCGTGAACTGGACTCGGACTTTCTATCCTACGCCGGGAAGATTAAGTCCGAAGTGCTTCGAAAGGTCGTGCCTGAGTGGACCGCTGAAACAATGAAGGTAACTCGGGAATGGCTCTGCCAGATTCAACGGCCGGTCACGCTTTGGCTGCGTGCTCCGAAGGCATCTGGGAAGCGTGTAGAACTGGCCATGAAAAAGGAGCTGCAACCTGCCGGCGAGGGGTGCTGGCGCAACTCGTTCCGATATTTCGGTAAGGAAGATCTCTTTCAAATGCCCCATTTCCAGCATGGTCACTTTGAGATTCAGGATCTTGCATCCCAATTTGTTGGGAATTTCTGTCAGCCTGAACCTGGA
Organism: Verrucomicrobia bacterium SCGC AAA164-E04; assembly: GCA_000383715.1. GTDB lineage: Bacteria > Verrucomicrobiota > Verrucomicrobiia > Limisphaerales > AAA164-E04 > AAA164-E04. The sequence goes on along the minus strand of KB911873.1, from coordinate 82,382 downwards.
GAAAACTGGTGGGACATGTGTGCGGGTGAGGGGGGCAAGACGGTTCATCTGGCTGATTTACTTCAGCAAAAAGGCTGTGTCTGGGCCACGGATCGAGCTGCCTGGCGATTACAGCGGTTGAAACGTCGTGCGGCTCGTGCCAAGATTTTCAATTATCAATCGGCACTCTGGGACGGGAAATCCAAGCCGCCTTTTCGCAAGCCATTTGACGGTATTTTATTGGATGCACCTTGCAGTGGTTTGGGAACCTGGCAGAGGAATCCGAACGCGCGCTGGACCACTACCTTTGAGGATGTGAAAGAGTTGATGGAGCTTCAATTCAAGTTACTTGAGTCCGCTGTCGCACGCCTGAAACCCGGAGGTAAATTAGTCTACTCAGTCTGTACGCTGACCAAGCAGGAAACGACACGTGTCATGCGACGTTTTGAAAAAGCCTTTCCAGAAATGGAGCCCTGGACTTGGGATGGCACCAAACCAGCAGTGCCCGAAGTATGTGAACTTGATTTTGGGAAGCCTGTTCATGGTTATACTGTTCAGCCAGATCAATGGAAATCGAACGGAATGTTCGTTGCCCGGTGGCGTCTCAGGAAAAAGGCGTGAGCCCTTGCGGAAATATTCTGTTCTGCCATTTCTGAATTTTAAAATATCCTTGGTCCCTCGTCAGAAAACGACATGATAAGGGGATGGTTACGGGTTTTTTTCAATCACCAGTATGTAACGCTTTATTGCTGAAAAGTAAATGTATCCTCATTCTTCTACTGGTTCTTTTATTCATTCCTGTCAGTCCACGCGCAGCATCCAAACCGCACAAACCGATCCTGCATGGTCAACACTGGATTGCCATCACAGGAAAACCACTCGCGGCCAGTGCGGGGGCCCAGGTTTTTGCTAGGGGAGGAAATGCGGTTGATGCGGCCTGCGCTATGCTGGCGGCGACTTGTACCATGCACGACGCCTTGAGCTGGGGGGGGGAAACCCAGGCGCTGGTGTATCATCCGAAGCTAAAAAAAATCATTGGGATCAATGCGCTCGGAGTCGCTCCAACAGGGGCAACTGCAGAATTTTTTCTCAAGCGAGGTATGCGTTATCCGCCGGGAGAGGGCCCTCTTTCGGCCGTGACTCCCGGGACGCCGGGCGGGCTGATGTTAATGCTTGCGGAGTATGGCACGATGTCCCTGGAAGAGGTGTTGGAGCCTGCCATTCAAATGGCCGAAGGTTACCCTATGGAAGCGGGAACCTCTGAGTGGATCGAAACCTCCAAGGAATCCTTGAAAATGTGGCCTTATTCCAAAGCAGTCTTTCTTCCACATCTGGGTGAACCATATGAGGCACCCAAACCGGGCGAAATTTTTCGTCAGCCGGACCTTCATGCAACGCTCGAGAAGCTTGTGCTTGCAGAGAAGCGTGCGCTGATCAGAGGCAAGTCACGCAAGGAGTCCATCCTGGCTGCGAATGATCGGTTTTATCGAGGAGACATCGCTGAGGAATTTATTCGTGGATCCAGAGAGCAGGGCGGTTTGCACACGGCGGCTGATCTGGCCAATTGGAAGGCTCTCATCGAGGAACCTGTCTCCACTCGGTATCATGAAGTGGAAGTATTTAAACTCACCTCATGGGTTCAAGGGCCTTGTATGTTGCAGATCTTGAATATGCTGGAGCCATTGGATTTGCAAGCGATGGGTTTGAACAGTAGTCGATACATTCACACCTTGTATCAAGTCATGAACCTGGCGTTTGCGGATAGAGATTTTTACTATGGAGATCCTTATTTTGCCCCCGTTGAACCCCTTGAGGTATTGCTTTCCAAGGAATACGCTATGGATCGATTAAGAGGAATCAACCCATTTCAAAATGATCCTTTGGCTGCGCCTGGAGATCCCTTCGGCTTCCTGGGGAAACCGCATCCATTTCAACGCGAATTGGATCGTTGGTTACGTCCACAACGTAGGCTGCAAAGAGGTGATTCAGCCGCCTATTGGGATCAGTATCATCGTGATTTTCGAGCTGGAACAACCACTATTCAGGCGGCCGACAAAAACGGTTGGATTGTTTCCATTACGCCCAGCGGTGGCTGGCTGCCGGCATGCATCGCGGGGAAGACCGGGATCGGGATGAGTCAACGCATGCAGAGTTTCGTGCTGCTGCCAGAGGATGGTCCTTACAATGTGGTTGAACCAGGTAAACGTCCGCGAGCGACGTTGACGCCTACGATCGCTTTGAAAAACGGGGAGCCATTCCTTGCCTTTGGCGTGCAGGGAGGGGATACCCAGGAGCAGAACCTGGTGCAGTTTCTCATTAACATGATGGATTTTGGAATGAATGTTCAAGAAGCTAGTGAAGCACCGAACATGACCAGTTATCAGATGCGTGCATCTTTTGGTGAGCATGAATTCGAGCCCGGTAAACTCACGCTTCACAAGGAAGTTCCACCATGGGTTAGGAATGAATTGGAGAAAATGGGTTATCGTCTCGATTTCGATGAACGCACTTCAGGGCCGATTACCGCAATTTATTTTGATCAAAAACACGGGACTTTTTGGGGGGGAGCAAGTGACCATGGGGATGATTATGGCATCGCGTGGTGAATCGAGTGTGTTCGTTTTTTGTTTTTTTCACGTCCGCTGTGCTTAAGGCGCTCAGGACACCAGCTCTTGTTGGATTTTCTTTTTCATTGTGGGTGGAAGCATATGAGTCGGGGAACGATATTGATTACCGGAACCAGTAGAGGCATTGGTGCCTCTTTGCTGGATATTTGTCTTGATCAAGGTTGGAATGTGATTGCATGTCAACGCAAGGTTAAAGGCGAGATTGGAACGTTAAGATCAAATTGTGACTCATCGTGTCACAAAATTGAATTGGATGTTTCAAGAGAAGACTTGGTTCAAAAAGCATTTCGATCTATTGCTCAATCTTTTTCCCGCATCGATGTATTGGTCAACAATGCAGGTGTATTTCCCGAACCTACCGATACGCCGTTTGAATCACTCAAGCCTTCCTGGTTTCATGAAGCATTCTCAGTCAACCTCCTAGGGACTGCTATGGTGACTCAAGCCTGTTTGCCTTTTCTCAAAAAAAGTTCGAATGGACGTATTGTGAATATTTCCTCAGGTGCGTCATCGATCACCAAGCGCGAAGGTCGTCGTTACTGCTACGGGGCTTCCAAAGCCGCACAAAATCATATGACTCGAGGGTTAGCCAATGAATTTTTTGATCAGAATCTGACGGTCGTTGCGCTGAGTCCTGGTTGGGTAAGTACTGATATGGGAGGCTCACAAGCGGATCTTGATTCAAAAGAAGCAGCCACTCAAATGGAAAAGACGATCCGCCAATTAACTCTCGAAAAAAGCGGCCAATTTCTGGATCGTTTTGGTGAATCGGATACATACTTGTGGTAATCCGTTCTTTGCCATGGGAGAAGTGTTCACAAGATGGCTTCCCTGTTTTTTTGGGTTTGGCTATTGGGGCGCGTATCCCATTTCGCTCGCAAGAGGGGCCTGCTTGCCGCTTAGGGTGTAATCACATGTCAGAGTGAAATTACGGGCAATGACTTTCTTTACGGCAATTCTTGAACATCTCCAACATTTCATACCGACCCGCCCATTAATTATCTCATGAGGTTTTGGTTGTTTGTCATCGGATGATGTTATCGGCCTCTTCCACCCTGATCTGAAACACGCGACTTTGCTGAGAGTTTCAAGTGCAACCGTTCGATGCGATGGTTATCTACTTCGAGTACTTTCAAGATATAATTCTCTTCTTCGACAACATCGCCAATTTCAGGGAATTCCCCCAGTTTGTGAGTCATCCATCCACTGACCGTATTGATGCCTTCTTCCTGAATGTTTGTCTCGATTAATTCCGACAGTTCATGCAGTGGGAGCAAGCCCATGATGTCATAACTCCCTTCGCCATGCCGTATGATCAGAGGTTGCTCCTGGTCGAATTCGTCCTGAATTTCACCGACGAGTTCTTCCAGGATATCCTCCAGAGTGATCATGCCGACGGTGGAACCATATTCATCAACCACCATGGCAAGATGGAGTCGATGTTTGAGGAACAATCTAAGAGCTCTTTCCAGTCGTGAAGTTTCCGAAAAGTGAAGGATCTTGCGCGTGATCTGCGTTAAATCCAGCCCGCTGTCAAGACGGTGGCGTAAGGAATAGAGTTCCTTGAAATGAACCACACCAATGACCTTGTCGGGATCCGATTCATCGCAAAGCGGATATCTTGAGTAACGCTCTTTTTCTGTAATCGTCAAGCATTCCTCAAGTGACATATCAGTCGAAAGTAAGATGATTTCCGTTCTTGGTTGCATGACTTCTCTGACCAATCGCTGGCGAAGTCCCATGGCATTGAAGACGATTTCCTTCTCCAGATTGGTGCCCCCCTGATGGTGGTGTGTATCAGAAATCAGCATTTGTAATTCCTCCTCCGAATGCAGAAGTTCATGCTCGGAAACAGGCTCAATGCCTACCCAGTGAAGCATCCTGTTTGAAGCCTTGTTGAGAGCCCAAATGAAGGGGTAGGAAATTTTGCAGAACAGCCAGAGTGGTTTGGCCACCCAGAGCGAAGTAGGGAGCGGTTTCTGGATGGCCATCAGTTTCGGGGCCTGTTCGCCTGCTGTTATATGAAGGAAAGTAATTGCGGAGAAACCGAAAAGAAAGGCCATCATGTGTTGCACCTTTTCCGATTCGATCGCCATGGCGTGCATGACAGGTTCCAGTAATGCGGCAAACACGGGTTCTCCAACCCAACCAAGAGCCAGACTTGCCAGAGTGATTCCAAGCTGGCAAGCGCTGAGAGAGGTGTCTAGATTATCGAGCACCTTACCCGTCATGATGGCTTGCGGATTCCCTTCGTTAATGAGGGGCTTTAATTGCGAATCACGGATTTTTACCAGTGCAAATTCAGCAGCAACAAAGAAGCCGTTGAGAATGACAAGGAAACCGACAAACGCGACTTGCAGTAAAATCCATATCAATTGGAATTGTTCCATGGCGATCAGATGTTGACATCACCGAAGACGGTTTTAAGAATATCCCTGATATTGATCCAGCCGACTTCTTTCTGCTTTGCATTCAAGACCAATCCAACTCTCTGGCCGGCTTCCTGCATCTGGTGAAGTGCGTCATCGACACTCATTTGTGCTCGCAGATGCATCACGCCCGTGACGTGTTTCCTGGCGAGTTCATGACGTTTGTCTTCCCAGTCATAGAGAAGGTGCTTGAGGTTAAGCACCCCCAGAAAAACTCTCTTTCCAGACTGTTTCTCAAAAACGGGCATGCGCAGAATGGATGTTTTCCTCGAGAGAGCAATGGCTTCTTCAATCGTGGCGTCTGCACCGATGGAAACTACTTTCTGGAGTGGCAACATCACACTTGAAACGGTGCGATGTTGCAGGTCCATGACTCGGTCAATCATCGAGCGTTCCTCGGATGTTAGATTCTGTCCTGAGGAGCGCATGACACGTCGCATTTCTTCACGATTAGAAAACATTTCCCCGGTCAGCATTTCTCCACCACCGATTTTCAGCAGCAGATCTGCGATGCCCGAGATGAGAAAGACAATCGGAGCCAGCATCCAGTGAAAGACTCGGTAAGGACGCACTGAAACAACGGTGAGTCGATTCGGGTATCTCCGGTAGATCATTTTCGGTAAAAGGTCACAAAAGGTGTAAATAATGAGTAGCATTATGATCAGCGACAGTGCGGATATCCATGGGTGGCCTGAAAGCATCTTTCGTAAAGCGATCAGCAGTGGTGCTACGATCAAAAAATTTGCCAGCGTGTTTCCCACAAGAATGGTCCATAGGAAATGTTCGGCTTCTTCCATGTAACGGAGCAGCGCTTTTGCATGTTTATCTCCTTGTTTGGCCTGACGCCTGATCCGGAGTTTGTTCATGGAATGCATGCCTGATTCCATCCCTGAAAAAAGGAACGATAATGCGAGGCCTGCGATGAATGCAAACAGCAGTGCGATTGTAATCATTGTTTGCCTCCTTCCCTGGATACCCCTGATAATGTTTTTTGAACGATGAGTTCTTTCACTCTTCGTTCACCTACCACTTTGGCAGTCATGGTCAGGCCTCTGAATTGAATGGATTCTTCAGATTCAGGTACGTAACCAAGTTGCATGGTAAACAAGCCGCCCATGGTATCCACCTCGGCAATGTTGCCTAGTTGTGGGTAATAGGTGAGGAAATCTTCAATTTCCATCAAGCCGTTGATCCTCCATTTTCCAGGCGCAAGGGTTTCAATCTCGAATGCCGCGGGCTCATCCTCGTTGCGAATCTGCCCGAGGATTTCTTCCAGAATATCTTCCATCGTCACCACTCCTGCGATCCCCCCAAACTCATCGACAATCACTGCCATGCCGCGATGTTGTCTCTGTAAACTCTTGAAAAGTTCGAGTAGATTCATGGATTCAGGCACCAAAGAAGGCAACTCTGTGAATTCAAAAAGATCACCCTTTGGATGCATGAGCAAGGATCGTGTGTCGAGAATTCCAATGATTTGATCAGGTGTCTCGTTATAAAGTGGAAGGCGACGGTGACGGTTCTTGCGGGCTTCAATCACCATCGTCTCGATTGGTATGTCAAATGGGAGGCAGGCTACCTGACTGCGCGGCGTCATGACATCGGTAGCACTTTTTTGGTCGAGCTCGATAATCTCCAGAATGATTTCTTTTTCATCCTGATCCAGAGTTCCCTGTTGATAACCCATTTCAAGTAACTCTTCGTAGTCAGAATCCGTTGTTGGTGTGTTTGCTGAACGAAGTGATTTAGGGGTTAGTCTACGAATGAGAGTGGCATCCAGATTATTTGCCAGTCGATGGAGAGGATGCGTGACCAACTGTAGGGTGGTCAAAGGCCGGACCACACGAATAGCCCATTTTTCAGGCAGGCGAACAGCCAGGGCTTTGGGGACGACTTCGCAGCCCAACAGGATGAGTGTTGCCAGCAGTGGTAGTGTGGCTGAAGGAGTCCAGATTCCCTTAAATACCAGCCATAGTCCTGTTGCCCAGATTGCTGAGTTGAAGAACATGTTTCCAAAAACAATCGTGGCCAGCAGTTCTTGAGGTTTTTCGAGTATGCGAGTGATCCAGTCAGCCTCTGTCGGAGAATCCTCTTTCATTTGCTGCATCTCCCACTTGCCAAGTGAAAACAAGGAGGATTCCGCCAGAGCGAATAAAAAGCTCATCACAGAAAAAACAGTGATCAATAGAATTGCAATACCAGGAGTCAGCACGTGAGAACAGAATAATTCATATTTTGGGACGCATACCCGGTTTGGTCAAAGGATCTTTGCTGCATCTCCTTTTTCATAGCGGATGACCTGCTTTTTGACTGATTCAACCTGCGCGGTGAGTTGATAAACGGTTTCATACAGCCCTGATCGCACGCCCTCATCAGAAAGTTTGCCTATGGCGGGCTGCAGCGTCATCATTTCATGAGCGATACGATGGCACGCTTCCTTGATTGTTGCGACGGCATTTACCTCTTCCTGGGATAACTTTTGCATTTGTTAGCGATATTTAACGCCATACAGGACCATATATCAAAAAAATTAATCCGTTAAAAAGGAACTTGGGTCCGTTTGCCCAGGCTAACTGGCTCGCATAAATATTTAAAGGACGCAGGCAGCGGTTCCTTACAGCAATGACAAGGCAAGCAAACATGCGCTCCTCAACAAGAGGATCGCTTACTTGAGGGAGCTCTTCTGCTTGCAACTGCCGTGCTTTTTAAATGATTCGCAATTGGCCGTGATGCGTAAATTTTGAGACCTTAGCTCAAAGCCAAGTTTCTGGGTGATTTCATCTTCGATCTTTTCGATCTTCTTACTCTCGAATTCGACGATACGATCACAATCTTCACATATGATGTGATGGTGATTTGGGTGTTCAGCGTAATTGGGATCGTAGTATTTGTAATCCTTGCCAAAGTCCATCTCGTGCACCAGATCGCTTTCAGTTAGCAGTGGGAGGGTTCGGTAAACAGTTGCTCTTGAAATGGAGGAATCTTTGGCCTTGGACCATTCCAGCAGTTGGTCCGCTGTGAAATGTTCCTCCGTGCTGAAAACGACGTCAATGATGGTCATGCGTTGAGAGGTCAGTCGCATACCCTTGCCTTCAATGAATGCAAGGAACCTCTCTTTTGCTTGTTTACCTATTTTTGACGTCACTTGGGAATACTATAATCTGTCTCACCCCGGCGTCAATCGGTGAATCGGATCTGTATTCGTTGGTAATCTGTAACTTACACGATTCAGTGTAAAAAAATGCTCCCAAGCTTTTCCAAACCTGTCCTCAGAGCGCGATCAATTCAGGCATTGGTCTCAAAAGCTGTTCGGGATATTTTTAAAAAAAACAAAAATGTAACGTTAAAGCCATTATTTAAGTTGGTTAATGCCGTCGAAAGGGATTAATCATTGACTTTAATGCGAATCAAGTGTTCATTGGAATTGTCTTAAATGAGGCATTAAGCCTCGGTTCCTCGCTGCCCAGCGACAGTATTGCCATGCTGTTGCTGGGTTTTTTTGTATAATTTGGGTTTCATAATTTTCAGCAAGCAGGGTAGAACTCCTAGACCAGCCAGCATGCAAGTAGCCACCCCGATGGACATCAGATATCCCAGACTTGCGATCCCTTGATGCTGTGCCAGCATCAAGCTCCCAAATCCGGCTATGGTTGTCAGTCCTGATACCAGGACTGCCTTTCCTGTGCTTTTGGCAAAGATACTTGGACGAGCGTCTTCGTGGTATCGATTCAATATATGAATACCATTGGTGACACCAATGCCCAGGACGAGTGGTAGGGTCATGATATTGGCGGGATTAAATGGAATTCCCAATGAGCCCATCAATCCTAGAAGCCAAAACGTACCGATAAACACAGGCAACATAGTCAATAGGACGGCAGATAAAGACCGGAAATGAATCCAGACCATTACGATGATGCTGGTAAGTGCATACACAGCAGCTTCCTGGTAGCTCAATTTGAGCAGCTCGGTATATTCGTAAAGTTGAACCGGAGTCCCAGTAATGACTGGACTATTGCCGTCTTCGGGATCCAGCGTTCGAAGGTCCTTGAGAAACACTTTCTGATGCGCTCGTTCCCAGATATTGCTTTTTGGATACACTTGAACAAGAAATCTGCCGTCTGACCCAATGAATCTGTTTTTCAATATATCAGGTAATTCAGAGAGTTGGATTGCGGCCCGTGTGTCTTGATTGGCGATACTGCCGACCATTCCCTTCAGCTCGTCGAAGAGGCCTCGTTGAAATTGTGTAAGTCGTGACTGGACGAATGTATCCTCCATCGCCTGAATCTCTTTTTGTAGCTGCTGAATTGCTCGAAGCAGTGAGTTCAATTCTGGAGAAAAGGACTGCCCCCTCCCATTGGATTCAATGGACTGAATGGCCAACTTTGCGTAACTGGCAAGGAAGGTAAGTGATTGGTGAAAGGTGCCGATGTCCAGGAATTCTTCGTTTGGAGCTGGGAGCTGAATGGAATTAGCGGTCGAGCGAATGGATTCGATTAAAGCCAACTTTTTCTGGTCGTTGGACGTCATATAGCTTGCCACCGAATCCGCACTTGCGACAGATGGTAATTGACCTACCTGAGTTTCGATTGCCCATGCCTCCCTCAAAGAATTGGCAATAACAGCACCAAATAAAATCGACTTTTCCCCTGAGTGAATCAGTTTGTGTTCATAATTGACTGACTCCAGGCCGTGCGACTGAAGATTGAGCAGATTATAATCAAAGTAAACTTTTGGAATCTGGCTCGCTGCCGCGATGGATAACCCAAGAGCTAACCCGATCACGGCCTTCGGGCGTGCGAGCCAGAAGCTTTCCAAGCGCGCTCGCTTGCCATCCTTGACTTCTTCCATTGCGAGATTCCGGGGGGTGTGTTTCCCCTTGAGCAGCATGGCAGGCAGCATGGTCATCATGGGAATCAATGAGAGGATCATTCCTCCACCCGTGATGATGCCCATTTCTTGAATGCCTTTGAACTCAGTGATCCCCATGGAAATGAATGCCCCAGCCGTGGTGAAGCATCCGGTAAATATGCCAACACCCGTCAAGGTAAGTGCATTCCTCAGGCTAAGCTGGCGAGTGTTACCATAACCGAGCTCTTCCTCATATCTCGTAATCAAGTGGACTCCGAAATCAATGGCAAGACCAATCAGCATGGGGACAAAGGCAATTGTCAGGATGTTAAGGTGTCCCACAACGAGCGTGGTGAATCCCATGGTGTAGCCCAGAGAAATCAAAAGGCACAAAGTGGCTTTGACTGGGCGGCCTGTTTCTTGGTAGCCGAAGATAAAAATCAACACGACCAACAATAAGGAAATGAGCGTGGCTTTGGTGGTGTCTTTGCGGGATTGCTGCATCTCATCCAGTTCAAGCACTGATTTGCCTGTGATTCCGACATTCACTCCGGGGACAATCACCTGGGTCTCCTTGACCAAAGCCCGCAGTCGGAGCACTGCTGTTTTTTCAAGTTTGTCTGAAACGGGTTGCGCGGTGATCAGGAAAAGCCTGCCTTCATCAAATTGAACGTATTCGTTGGCGGCTTTTGCTGGGGATGTTGACAGGAGTCCGCCTACAGTTGGTGGGATCAAGGGTGCTGACTGGTGCAAGCTATGACTAGCTTGACGCAATAATGAAGTCAGCAAGGAAAGTGAGTTTGTCAGTGGGCGTGTTTCCTCAACTGCTTTCTCCGGTGATGTTTGTTTTGCGGTTTGTCGGAATTGTCGGTTAATCGTCCGCACCAGTTCCGTCAGGTTGGTTGCTGGAGTAAATTGCTTGAGTAATGGGAGTGCTGATTTGAGTTTCTCATCCAGGGCTCTGAGATCCTCGATCCGCTTTATTAATTGCAATGATTTATGACCGAGTGTTTTGAAGTCACCCTTGAAGAAGACATCTCTGAAAAGATCGGGCTCCTGGTTCAGGCGGATACCAAGGCGTTCGATAAACTCTCTGTTTTTTTCGATGTCTTCACTTTCGACAATCGTTACCAGATCATCTTGATTCTGAAATGTGTTTTTATAATCAAGGAAATTACGGTGATAACGTTTTTCGGCGCCTACGAGATCACTTCGATGGGTGTTAAACTCAAGCTGAGTGACTGTGTAAAAAACGCAGAGGCCGAATATCAAAATCTGTGGGTAAATAAACCCATCGGGATGCTCGTAGATCCAATCTGCCAAGCGTCCGAGCCATCGTTTCACCCATACATGCTTCATAAGGTCAACATTGCTCGAGTAAGTATTGCAAATCAGGAGTGATTTGATTGATGGTCAGCATTTCTGCTGACTCTTCATGAACTTTTTTCAGTCTCCATTCGCAAATTCGGCATTGCTGTAAACATCTTTAACATCATCATGATCCTCAAGCGTATCCATGAGTTTTTGGATGGATTCCACAGCATTGGCAGGTACGGGTGACAGTAGCTCCGGTAGAAAGGTGATTCCTGCAGTTTCCGTTGGGATATTGGCATCGTCAATTTGCTTCAGGATACCTTCAAAGGCATTGGGTTCGGTGATGATTTCATATCCCTCCAGTTCGGAGTTGAAATCCTCCGCTCCGGCTTCGAGTGCAATTTCCATGACTTTCTCTTCATCCGCCGAATCACGGGCGATCATGATTTGACCCTTTCGGTGGAAGAGACGTGTCACGGCACCTGCAGATGCGATGGTTCCTCCATTTTTGCCGAGAATATGACGGATTTCGGCAGCTGTTCTGTTTTTGTTATCCGATGAAATCTCAGCCATTATAGCGACGCCATGGGGTCCATATATCTCGTATGTCAGATCCTGGTAGCTGGCACCACTTCCCTCTCCTGTGGCTTTCTGAATGGCTCTTTGGACATTATCCAAAGGCATGTTGGCTTGTCTGGCTTTAAGGAGAACCATGCGCAGGCGGGGGTTGAGATCAGGGTCGTCACTCGCTCCCTCTTTGACAGCGACAAAAATTTCTCGCGAAAGTTTGGAGAAAATCTTGGCGCGTTTCGCATCTGCCGGACCTTTGATGTGCTTAACCTTTGACCACTTATTATGACCTGCCATAGTATTTATCTGGGTTTAATTATGATGAGGATCATGCCAAACATCTGCCTGTCATGGCAAACCTGGAGTGCATTATTGTGCGATGAAAAGGCTGGCTGTTCTGAGCATTTGTTTCCGACATAAAGCATTGTTTGCAAACTCATGGTTTTCACAAAAAAAAAGCGCCAGCACAGCTGACGCTCATTCGAATTTGAATATCCGGGAATCAATTTTTTGTAGCCGACCATTCCTGAGTTATTTTTCCACCATCCATTTCTGCAGTGATTTCTCCCTCAATACGCTCCCCGTCCAGGCTACCGGTAAATCGATAAATCGCCTCGCCTCCCTGAGGGCGATTTCTTCGAATTGTGAATTCCATATGATCAGCAAAGATACCTCCGTTGAGCAGCTCAAATTCGCGATCCTCTCCCATCGCAATATTACCGTAAACCCTTGCTCCGTTTTTCTTCAATTTCATACTGCTATCGACCTGGCCATTGGGGCCTCCGATTGAAAAAGTCCACGCACCGTTGATCTTGGCATTGGGAACATTGACGGGTGAATCGCCCAGCAGCGATGAAAGCTTGTTTTCAATTGCTTTCGCCCAGACGCCATAGCCGGGCGTGGAAAAATGCAGAAAATCAGGCATGATAGCCCTGGGGATCATGCCATCCTTATCGATGAAACGATACCCGATATCCAAAAAGTGCACATGCTCGCCATCATGTAGCTTTCGAATCACTTGGTTGACCTGCAGGATTTTTCCCCGCTGATCATTGAACATCTCTCCGCGAGGAAAAACTGCCAGTAGCAAGACCTTGGTTTCGGGAAGCTTCATTCTCAGCTTACTCACGATTGCTTTGATGCCATCGACGATTTCACCAGCTGAATTCCGGTCATTCCCCGAATTGTTGGTACCTATCATGACGACTGCCACTTTTGGTTGGATACCTTCGATATTTCCATTGTCCAAACGCCAGAGCACATGCTGAGTGCGGTCGCCTCCGATACCTAGATTCAAAGGTTTACGATGGCTGTAATATTTTTCCCACACATTCTTACCTCGCCCCTCCCAGCCTTGAGTAATCGAATCACCCACAAAAATAAGATCGATGTTTCCTGGGTTGGCTTTCACCTTCTGGTTGAATTGCTCGTGCCGCTTCATCCAATCTCCCTGTCGAGGTGAGGCCTTGACCGCGGAATGATCCGGTGTAGCGGCCGCAAAAACGCAAATACTGGTTACGGACAGCAAAAATCCCCACAGAGTGAATAGACGAGTCATCATATATTAAATCCTGCCTCAACCCACGGTGCTAGGCAACCAGGAAATAATCAACAGGCATTCATGTGAGAGAATCGTTGTATTGATCAGTTGCAACTGTTTGCTGAAGTTGAGGTGAGCGTTTCTGAAGTTGATTCTTGTTGAAACGATAACACTGCGCATAGACCCAGAGTCTGGTTTTTAAACTTCGGATCAGCTTTTTGACGTTTGGAAGCTGCTGTAATGAGTCCAATCATTGCCCTAACAAGAGAGCTGTATTTTTGGTTGGTGACTTTTACTGAGGTCTTAACTCGATTGAATGAGAACCACAAATTCCCCTTTTGATTTAATGGTGCTTCTTCTTGCCCATAATGCCGTTGCGGTGCCTCTTACCCATTGCTCAAACTTTTTGGTTAGCTCGCGGGCCAACACTACATTTCGGTCAGGCATAATGTCATTCAGCTCCTCCAGTAATTTTTCGATGCGGTGAGGGGATTCATAAAGTACCAAGGTGCCCTTTATATCAATGCATGCCTCTAATCTACGGCGGCGACGGGCACTTTTCCGGTCGAGGAAGCCGATGAAATGAAATTCATCTGTGGGTAAACCACATGCACTCAGAGCTGTGGTTATTGCACAAGCTCCGGGCAAAGGCTCCACTCGAAAGCCATGGGCAATGGTTTCGGTGATGATGCGTTGTCCGGGGTCGCTGATCCCGGGGGTGCCTGCGTCACTGACCAAAGCCAGTTGCTCGCCTTGCTTCAAGCGTTCCAGAATCTGGTCTTTCCGCGCTGCCTCATTAAATTTGTGGTAGCTCAGCATGGGTTTCTTGAATTCAAAATGCTTTAGTAATTGACCCGTATGACGTGTGTCTTCTGCAAGGACGAGATCGCACTCTTTCAAAACCCTCAAAGCGCGCAGTGTGATATCCTCCAGATTCCCAATTGGAGTTGGAACAATATAGAGCGTCCCTTCTTCCATGGTCGGTTGAAAAGAGGCGTCATGCTTGTCGCAAGGTGTTGCTGATTCTGATGAATCTGAATCCAATGATCTCATGTATCTTCTGAACATAGTTCCAGATCAAGACGCTTGTGTCATGTTCAAAGGGTACACTTGGTCTTGTAAGGAACCTTTCCCCAGTGTTTTGTGATCGTTGTTCATGGACGGCTTCTGTCGTCAGACCCGTGGTCAACCTTACTGCGCCTGAGCTGTGTAGCCTCTCAGCCACAGGCTGTTTGCCCGTTCTCACCAATCATGGCGGTTGATCATCTCTCACGCTTTGCCTAAGATAGTAACACATGGTCGATCGTAAACATAAACAGTCAGCAAAAAAATCTAAGTCGCCCGTACCGTCGCCTCAAGCCGGTTTGCCTTCCTGGGTTTGGGCTGCTGGACTGGCGGTTCTGGTGGGGCTCTTTGTTTATTTCAATGCAGGGACAGGCGGCAAGGCCCCTTCGAAACAATCAGCTGGAGCTGGTGATTCGACACCAGATATCTCAATGGACCGTCTTCTGATACAGGATGAGGAAGTATACAAGCAATACGCAGGTTCGGCCAGTTGTCAGGAGTGTCATGCATCTGAATTTGAGCAATGGAAGCCATCCAACCATCGCATGGCCGAGCGTCCGTTGATGGCAGAATTCGATGTGGAAGCATTCGATCCCGACCAGGGATTTGAAGCTGCCTCCATCAAATCCACGGCCAAGAAGGAGTCGGATACCCATATCATTGAAACACTTGGGGTGGGTGGTACGAATCAGGTGCATCGCTTGGAGCGGGTGATAGGGCACACACCATTGAGGCAATACCTCACCGACATAGGGAATGGCCGCTTGCAGGCGATGGATACCTCCTATGATCCGCATCACCATGAGTGGTTCAACGTTTATGGAGAAGAAGGCAGGCAGGCAGGCGAATGGGGGCATTGGACCGGGCGAGGTATGAACTGGAACAGCATGTGTGCGGGATGTCACAATACACGATTGCGAAAGAATTATGATCCAGAGACGGACCAGTACCATACTGCCATGGCTGAAATGTCTGTCGGTTGCGAATCGTGTCACGGCCCTCTGAAGGCCCATGTGCAGTATTACAAATCACCGGAAACATACGAGAAACCGCCCAAAGCCCCTCTGGGTGAGAGGGATGCAAATCAAATCCTTGATACATGCGGTTCCTGTCATTCGAGACGTACTGAACTGACAGGTGATTTCGTCCCGGGTGAATCCTATCTGGATCATTACTCGCTGGTCATACCTGATGCATCCGATCTTTACTACGCAGACGGACAGGTGAGGGATGAAGATTACGTTTATACATCATTTCTCAGCAGTAAGATGCATCAATCTGGGGTTCATTGCCTTGATTGTCATAACCCGCATTCAAACGAAACGATTCTTCCCGGAAATGCCTTGTGCATGCGCTGTCATTCTGGCGGATATCCGAAATCCCCTGTGATCGATCCAGCCAAACATATGTTTCATCCATCGGATACTCCCGGGGGTAATTGTGTGGATTGTCACATGCCGCAGACCACCTACATGCAGCGCCACCCGCGGCGTGATCATGGCTTCACCATTCCGGATCCTTTGTTGACGAAGGAGCTGGGCATTCCCAATGCATGTAATCGTTGTCATGAAGATCAGACGACCGATTGGGCTATTACCAAGGTGGATGAGTGGTATGGCGAGCGCATGGAACGTTCCACGCGTGATCGGGCAAGGTGGATTGCTCAGGCTCGCTTGTCTACTGAAGGATCGCACAAGCCTCTGTTGAAGATGTTGAAAGACGAGCAAACACCGGATTTCTGGAAGGCTGTCTCGGCCCGTCTGCTGGATTCATGGTGGTTTGAGCGAGATGTGATCCCATCCATGGTGGGAGCATCGACGAGCACCAATGCCCTCCTGCGTAGTCAGGTTGTCATGGCCTTGGGACCTGCTGTTCGGGCAGGGAACACAGATGCTGCCCAGGCCTTGGTCGATCGTTTGGAGGATCCCGTGCGAAGTGTCAGGGTCAATGCGGCTTGGTCACTTCGCAGCCATGTGGATCCAGCTTCGGTGACCGGTCAGGAATTGCAGCACTTTTTGAACCTTCATTTGGATCAGCCTTCTGGTCAAATGCAGAAGGGAGCCTGGCATCTGGGGCAGCAAGATGTGACTTCGGCTTTGAAGCATTATCGCAAGGCAGTGGAGTGGGATCCCAACTCCGCGCCTCTTCGCCACGAACTTGCGGTCGTGTTCAGCATGATCGGAGATCAGCAAAGTGCACTCAAAGAAATACAGGAAGCCTGCCGTCTCGATCCAACGGAAGGTGAATATTTCTATAAGCAAGGGCTGGCCTGGAATGAGCTGGGTAAGATTGGGAAAGTCATCGAATCACTAAAAATGGCGGTGCAAGTTGATCCACGCCACTCTCGTGCGTGGTACAACCTTGGACTTGCCCAAAATGGCGAAGGCATGCGGGAGGACGCGTTGAGCAGTCTGATACGGGGGGAATCTGCCAATCCGTTTGATCCACAGATCCCCTACGCCAGAGCAACCATTCTGATGGGGGTGGGGCGTCTTGAGGACGCCAAGAGGGCGGCTCAACGTGCTCTTGAAATCCAGCCTGACTATGACGCAGCCAGACAGCTATTGAAGAACGTGGGTGGATTTTGAATTGGGTCTTGAAATGCAAACGGTTATGGTGCGAAATGGACCGCAGTTAAAATTGAATTGATATGTTGCTTGGCGAAATCCTAACCAAAGATCAAATCATTCCGGAAATGAAGGCTACCACGCGCTGGGAAGCCATTGAGGAGTTGATTGATAACCTTGTTACCTGCAATAAAATACGACCGCAGGACAGGGAATCGATTGCCAATGTGGTGAAAAAGCGTGAAACCTCCATGAGCACTGGAATAGGTTTTGGCGTTGGGATCCCACACGCATCCACGGATCTCATCTACGATGTCGTAGGCGCTTTCGGAAGATCTAAATCAGGTATTAATTTTGATGCTCTGGATAACAAACCTGTGAATCTGGTCATGCTTTTTCTTGTTCCGCAGGGACAATTCCAGAAACACCTGCACACCTTGGCTAATATTGCTAAAATATTGCATAACAACGATTTCAGGCAATCGCTCGAGCAGGCTGTGAATGCTGAGGAGATGGAGCAAATCATCAGAAACAAATCAGCCTCCAAATCCTGATCACTTCCTTTCATTTCTTTTCTATCCAATCCGGTCATAGATGACCGACCCTAAATTCATGGACGACACCGTATTTGTGCTCCCTAAGTTGATCGAAGCAGGGCTTCGCGAAGCAATTTTAAAGGTCTTTCCCGACGTCGATCCGGAGGTGATACAGCTTCAGGTCTGTGCTAATCCCAAGTTTGGTGATTACCAGTGCACCTCTGTCATGGCTATTGCCAAGAAGAGGAAATTGAATCCCCGCGAACAGGCACAAAAGGTTCTTGATGAGCTGGAATTATCCGATATTGCCGATGAAGTTCAGCTTGCCGGTCCGGGATTCATCAATATTCGACTGAAACCGGAAGCCATCAAGCGAGCCTTGTCCAAGGCGGCTCAGCAAGGTGGGTATTTTATCCAGAAAACGGATTCACCACGAACTGCAGTCATTGACTTCAGTTCTCCAAACGTGGCCAAGCCGATGCATGTGGGGCACATACGATCGACCATTCTGGGAGATTGTCTGGCGCGTGTTTTGACTTTGCTCGGGCATCAGGTAGTCACAGACAATCACATTGGCGATTGGGGTACCCAGTTCGGTAAATTGATTGTCGGTTGGAAGCAGCATCTCGACCGAGATGCTTTGATGAAGGATGCGCTTGGTGAATTGGAGCGACTTTACCGCAAGGTGAACAGTGCCTGCGACGAAGATGCCTCCGTTTTGGAATCTGCGCGTAAGGAATTAGTCAAACTTCAGCAGGGCGATGAGGAGAATCTTTCCATTTGGAATGAAATGCAGGAAGTGTCTCGTGTGCAGTTTGATAAAGTATATCAACGCCTTGGTATTCATTTCGATCATACCCTCGGGGAGAGTTTTTACAATGATCAGCTCAAAGGCGTAGTTGGAGATTTAACAGAGCAGGGTATTGCCACTGAAAGTCAGGGAGCCAAAGTCGTTTTCTTTGAAGATATCGATGGATTGAAAGACCATCCTGCCCTGATCCTGAAGAGTGATGGGGGCGCCAATTATACCACGACCGATCTGGCGACTATTCAATACAGGGTGGAAACCTGGAATCCGGATGAAATCATTTACGTGACGGACGGACGTCAGCAGCTTCACTTCAAACAGTTGTTCGAAATATTCCGTCGATGGCAGCCCGATGCCAAAGTGGAACTTGTTCATACCTGGTTTGGCTCCATATTGGGCCCTGATGGCACACCCTTCAAAACAAGAGCGGGTGACACCATCAAATTGAATGATCTACTTGATGAAGCCGAGGAGCGCGCTTTCAAGGCGGTTACGGAGAAAAATCCAGATCTGGATTCTGAAATAAGTCGTGAGATCGCAAGAATAGTTGGCATTGGTGCGGTGAAATACGCTGATTTATTGCCAAATCGCCAAACGGACTATGTTTTCGATTGGGACAAGCTCTTGTCTTTGAGCGGTAACACTGCCCCTTATCTGCAATACGCATGCACTCGCATCAGAAGTATTTTTCGCAAAGCAGCACTCAATGAATCTGAGTTTCTGAAATCACTGGGATCTGATGCAGAGAACATCCTGGAGCTGGATTCTGATTTTGAGAAGAAATTGGTAAGGCACCTCCTGAATTTCGGTTTAGTGCTGGAATCCGTGCTGGAAGATCAACGCCCCAATTATCTTTGTAATTACCTTTTCGAATTGGCCGGTCATTACACTTCATTCTACGAAAACTGTCCCGTACTCAAATCCGAAGGCTCCACACGAAACTCTCGATTGATCTTATGTTCCTTGACGAGGCAGGTTTTGGAGAAAGGTCTTTTTCTGTTAGGAATTGAAACGCCCGAGAAAATGTAGAACACCTGCTTCTGCCTTGGAGCTGCAAATTTCATCGTGCCTTTTGCTTTATCTAAATCTGCCAAGTGCAGGCGATCGCTGTTTGTGGTCGCATGAGTCAGCTCTTGTCAAATGGATCATCCTTCACTGAGTTTTCAAGTGACTTCCACAAGTGTTCAAATAGGTTTTGACGATTAAGGATCTTGGTCGGGTTTGGCTTTTTCCTTGAAAAAACCTCAAACCCCTCTCCAACGGACGGTCCGTTCAATACACATATATCCGTTTTGCAGCTTGCCAGCTGTTGCAAGGCTTTTTCGTTTGTTTGCTTTGTAGAACCTTCAACCTCATATTTCCATCCTCCAATCAAGGCCTTGGGATACCAGTTTCTCAGTTCTGCCAAAATCTTGGGAGTCGGCACGAGTTCTGCCAAAAGGGTGCCACTGCGAGTCGAGATTTTTCCTGAACCAATTGCTTTCATTTCGCCTCGCTCTGATCGCTCCCAGATCTTGCCAAAGGTGAAGTCACTGACTGCCGCGGCATGGAAAATGGCATCAGTATGATGCTTGGAGAGATCCCTGAGTTTCCCAGCAAGATCCTCCGTGGTCGTAAATGGAATTCGTGTGTCGGCATCAAATACCCCTTCATAAGTGGTGTAATGCCCAGTCAACAAGGTGACATGGAAACCTTTAGAACGCAGGAATCCAGATAGCTGGGCTCCCAGCGATCCTGTTGAAAAATTGGTCAAACGCCTCACTTGATCCAATGATTCATAAGTGGGACCTGCAGTAATGACGCAATGTGGTTTCGTCAATTGATTCATAAGAAGCCTTCGAGCATTCAGCCATGTTCCAATGAGAGATAAACGGTCGGTCTTTCAGTTGATTTTTGTCCTGTCTTGCTTACTGTGCCGATTGTCTCTTGTTGTTGCGTCTATTGCAGCATAGTATCACTAATCTGACAGTTGTTTATTAAAGGAATTTTATGGCATCCAACCCCATCTTTTCTGCATCGTTTCTCTCTCGCAATGTCCTCAGTGTGATTCTGGGGGGTGGCGCCGGTACTCGCTTGTACCCCTTGACCAAGGAGCGCAGCAAGCCGGCTGTTCCCTTGGGGGGGAAATATCGCTTGGTTGATGTACCAATATCCAATTGCATCAATTCGGGGATGCAGCGCATTTATGTCATGACCCAGTTCCTTTCGGCTTCTTTGCACCGGCATATTTCCCAGTCCTACAAATTTGACCATTTTTCGCGGGGTTTTGTCGAAATCCTTGCTGCCGAGCAGACCCCGACGAGCACTTCATGGTACGAAGGGACAGCGGATGCGGTGCGCAAAAACCTCATTCATTTGACAAGTCAGCCCTTTGAATACCTGATTATTCTCAGCGGAGATCAGCTTTATCGCATGAATTACCTTGAGATGCTGGCTCATCACATCGAAAAAGGTGCTGACCTGACGGTTGCAACCATCCCGGTCGAAAAGGAATCTGTCCCCGGATTCGGTATCATGCAGATGAACGACGCCAATGAAATCACGCGTTTCGAAGAAAAACCTCAAGATCCATCTCTGCAGGAAGAGCTCAAATTACCCAAAGATTGGTATTCAAAACTCGATATCCATTCGGACAAGGAATTATGGCTGGCATCCATGGGGATTTACGTCTTCAACCGTCAAACAATCCTAGAACTGCTGGACAACGCGCATACAGATTTTGGTAAACACATTATTCCCGGTGCCATCAAAACGCATAAACTTTCGTCCTACGTATTTCAAGGCTACTGGGAAGACGTTGGAACCATCAAAGCCTTCTTTGATGCTAATCTTGATCTCACCTCCATGCTTCCCAAATTCAACTTTTTTGACATGGATTCCCCGGTCTTTACCCGGCCAAGGTTTCTGCCTGCAAGTAAAGTCAACGGCGGGGTCATTGAAAATACCTTGCTTTCCGATGGTTGTATTGTGCACAAGGCGCGACTGAAAGAATGCATGCTTGGCATCAGGAGTATTGTGGGCGCAGATACCGAGATGGAGCGGGTCGTGATGATGGGAGCAGACTACTATGAAACACAGCAATCAATCGCCAAGCATCAGGAGGAGGGTGAACCATCGGTTGGCATCGGACCTCGCACTCGGGTTGTGAATGCCATTATTGATAAAAATGCGCGCATAGGCAGTGATTGTGTGATTTCACCTGATGGTAAACCGAATGAAATGGATAGTGAACTTTTCCACGTCAGGGATGGTATTATCGTGATCCCGAAGAACGCGGTGATTCCTGATGGCACAGTGATTTGACCCTCCGTTCAATTCTCTTAAGTAAATAGGCCAATCCGTATGGGGAACAAAACGCCAGACATTTCCAGACTGACCAATGATGACCTTCATTTGTTCAATGAAGGAAGTCATTTTCATCTTTATGACAAACTCGGAAGTCATCCCATGGAGCGCGATGGTGAGCAAGGGGTTTATTTTGCAGTCTGGGCTCCCAATGCCGAATGCGTCTATCTGATGGGGGATTTCAATCACTGGTCAAAATCAGAATGTTTGCTATCTCCCAAGGGAGAATCAGGCATTTGGGAGGTTTTTGTTCCAGGTATCAAAACAGGTGTCTGTTATAAATACCATATCCGTTCCAAGTGGAATCATTTTGAAGTCGATAAGGCGGATCCATTTGCCAATCGATATGAAATCCCCCCCCAAAAACAGGGTCTGTCGTTCACACTTCCAAATACGAGTGGAATGATTCGGAGTGGATGGAGAATCGTGATTCCAAGTTTGACCACAAAGCGCCGGTCAGCGTTTATGAAGTTCATCTCGGTTCATGGAAGAGGGATCCATCAGATCCTGAAAGGCATTTATCTTTTCGCGAATTAGCTCCTATGCTGGTGGATTACGTGAAGGAAACAGGATTTACTCATGTGGAATTTCTTCCTTTGATGGAGCATCCTTTTTACCCCTCATGGGGCTATCAGCTCACTGGTTTTTTTGCACCGTCAAGCCGCTATGGATCTCCGGATGATTTTGCCTACCTAGTGGATTTACTGCATCAAAATGATATTGGCGTGATCCTTGATTGGGTGCCTTCCCATTTCCCGAATGATGAGCATGGCCTTGCCTATTTTGATGGCACTCATCTCTTCGAACATTCGGATCCAAAACAAGGCTATCATCCTGATTGGAAAAGCCACATTTTTAATTACGGTCGTCACGAGGTGAAAAGTTTTCTGATCAGCAGTGCCTTTTATTGGTTGGATCAGTTTCATGTGGATGGTTTACGTGTCGATGCCGTGGCTTCCATGTTGTACCTGGATTATTCGCGTTCTGAAGGTGAGTGGATACCCAACGAGCATGGGGGTAACGAAAACCTCGAAGCCATTGCCTTTCTGAAACGACTCAATGAAGAGGTCTACAAGCAATTTCCCGGTGTTCAGATGATTGCTGAAGAATCGACCGCCTGGCCCATGGTTTCACGGCCTCTTTATCTGGGGGGCTTGGGATTCGGTTACAAATGGGATATGGGGTGGATGCATGATTCATTGAATTATGTCAGCAGGGACACCATCTATCGTAAATTCCATCACCACCAATTGACGTTCAGGGGCTTATATGCGTTTTCCGAAAACTACATGTTGCCGCTTTCACATGACGAGGTTGTGCATGGCAAAGGCTCTCTTATCGAAAAAATGCCTGGTGATAACTGGCAGAAGTTCGCCAATCTCAGGTTATTGTTCGCAAATATGTTTGCCCAACCAGCGAAGAAACTGATCTTCATGGGAGGAGAAATAGCTCAGTGGCGTGAATGGAACCATGATGCCAGTTTAGATTGGCATTTACTCGATCACGAGCTTCACCGTGGGATGAAACAATGGGTGCGTGATCTAAACCATGCTTACCGCCGCGAGAAAGCCCTTCATGTCGGCGATTGTCATTCGGACGGTTTCATGTGGGTGGATTGTGATAACGCAGATGAAAGTATCATCAGTTGGGAGCGTATAGACCCCGAAACGGGTGAAACCATCGTTGCTATCTTTAACTACACGCCTATTGTCAGGGAAACTTATCGTGTCGGGGTCAAGCAAAGTGGTTATTGGAAAGAAATCCTAAACAGCGATGCTCCTGCTTACGGGGGGGGGAGGCATAGGAAATCTGGGCGGGTTGCATACCGATGAATTCGGCTGGCACTGGAGGCCCCACTGCCTCACTATTGCGCTTCCTCCGCTTGCGGCCGTGTTCTTCAAATTTGAGGGAGAAAAAGAGCCGTCAAGGGCATGACGAGGTCATTGACCACCTGCGCTGTCCTGCCTGGTATTTTTTTTAATGACCATGAGACTGCAGGCCAATGTGCCACACATGAATGCGCTGAACCGCTGCAGACAGTAAAGCCTGCCGGGTTGAAAACACACCGATATATCGACGCTCTCTGTGACTCAAACTCAAGACTTCTTTGTTCAGGGTTTTACAGTAATTCGCTGCCAGCTGATTCCTTGTGATTTGGCATATTTTTCAAAAGCCCGTTCATTCTGCATGATGACCGCTCGAACAACACTCGAATCGTCTGCATGTCCCAGGTCCACAATGGAGTCAGGGATAATGTCTACTTGCTTGTGTGCGTAGGTGAGCGCAAAAACTGCTTCGGCCATGGCGAAATAAGGAAGATCCTTGTATACTCCTTCATAACAATCCTCAACCGCATCAGCCAGAAACTCCAGTTGATCGACCAGATGCGGATATTTGGGTGCATCAATCTGGGTGAACTCAGCTTTCCAAACGGGTAATTTCCGAATGACTTTTTCCACCACTGCGGGTGTAATCAGTGAAGCACCATTGTTTACGAAACGGACGAACTCTGCCATGAATCCAATCTAACGTAAGAACCTCCGCAAAGTAAATGGGATTTTCACTCGCTGGCTAACTTCGTAATCCGAGACTTGATGCGTTCAATTGCCCATTCAGCATGTTCTGCAATGAGAGGTTCAGGATCCATACATGCCTGCTCGAGTGACGGAATTGCCTCCCTTGTCCCAGTGTTGCCCAGAGCAACACATACATTACGGAGGAACCCCTTTCGCTTGCTTCGCAAGATGGGAGTTCCTGCAAAAGTTGATTTAAATGTTTGATGATCCATTCCCAGCAGGTGCATCAAATCAGGAGTCTCCAGATCGTTTTTTCGAAATCTCTTCATCAGGGCGCCTTCTTTGGCGAATCGATTCCAGGGGCAAACCTCCAGGCAATCATCGCAGCCGAATATACGATTGCCGATAGCCGGGCGCAGCGCCTCGGGGATGGAACCCTTCAACTCGATGGTGAGGTAAGAGATACATTTTCGTGCATCCAGTTTGAATGGGGCTTCAATGGCGTCCGTTGGACAGGCCTGCAGGCATCGTGTACAAGTGCCGCACCGGTTACGCTCTGGCTCATCGGGTTCCAGACTTAGCGTTGTCAGGATTTCAGCAATAAAAAACCAGTTGCCAAGGGAGCGGCTGATCAGGTTGGTGTGTTTACCCACGAATCCCAAGCCTGCTCGCTGAGCCAGATCACGCTCCATGATGGGGCCTGTGTCCAGGTAAGCAAGGTGTCGGTGATCCTTGTCATTCAGGCGGGTGAGTTGGTTACACAAATCTTCAAGAGGCTTCTTGAGTGCATCGTGGTAGTCTTCGTGTCGGGCATAGCGGGCGATCAATCCCCTGGGGAGTGAACTCTCCTTGTTTGCCAAGGATTGGTTTGATGGTTCCGGAATCTGATATGAGATTGCTAAGCTGATGACGGATTTGATGCCTGGCAACACCTTGTCCATGTCTCCTTTTTTTTCGGAATGCCTTCGCAGATACTCCATCCTGCCGTGCTTTTCATTGTTAATCCAATCAACATAGTTTGGGTAAGTATCCGGACTTTCTGCTCCCGTAAAGCCGCATGCATCGAACCCTAACGTGAGGGCGATTTTGCGTATCTGTTCTTTTGATGGAATCACGGCATGACTGACCGACCATTTATCGGCCCATTCTCAGAATATTAAGATAGAGGGGTAGGGCGGTTTTGTTTTCCCGATTGTTGTTGCGCTTGGCGAAATTGTCGAATGATGATCTGGCTGATTTGCCTCATGGGACGTGTATCTGTGTTAATCATCAGATCCGCAGTACGATAAGCGGATTTGCGCTTTTCCAGCATGGTCCGGATGGTTTCAAATGGATTATCCGTCTGAAGCAACGGGCGGTTCGATTGGCGTTTGATGCGATTGAAAATGGTTTCAGGCTTTGCCCATAAACACACAACAAATGCACTTTTCTTGAGTTGAAGCATATTATCATCAAATGCAACCAACCCCCCGCCGGTGGATATGACACACTGGTTCCAGCCCAGCATTTCCTCGATCAGCTTCTTCTCCAATGCACGGAAATAGGATTCTCCACGCGAATCAAAGATCTCTGAAATGGTGCTTTTGTTCCTTTCTTCAATGATCTCATCCGTATCCTTGAACTGGAAACTCAGGTAATCGGCAAGATGACGTCCCACCGTGGATTTGCCCACTCCCATGAAACCAGTCAGTGCCAGATTATTAATGTTGCGCTCGAGAAACACTTAATTTGGTTACCCTAGTTTAGTGCAGGAACCAAGATGTAAATTAAGTCATTCTGCCGGGAGTAAAGGGTTTTTAAGGCTAGAGTGTGAAAGGGTGAAGAGTGACCGAGTTAAGCTTCATGTGCACCCCACCTGAAGCATAGTTGAACCCGATCACTCTTGTGCCTGATAACGGTGAGTGGATCACCTTATATAATAATATAAATAGGTAAGTAGTTCGTCAATAGTAAATTAGTAAAAAATAAAAATATAAAAAACATGTAATGAAGGTTCGTTATTATGGGGTAAACGTCGTGAATTTGTATGCAATGTCCTATTTTAAGCAACATGATTTCGTCTGTTTCATGGGACTGAAATGAAGGGTTTATCACAAGATTGCGAATTTAGGTTGAGTGGTGTTTTTTTTTAGCGACTCGATTGCTTTTTCGATCTAAAAGCCACGCGTCAGCTCCCGAACCATCCACAAGAACTCTTGACCCTTGCAGCAATTTATGCGGGACTTATGCAAACCCCATCTGTAGTAACTATGATACCCTTACTAGCACAAGCAAGCGTAGAGGCTTCCATTTCAATGTGGCCATTTGCAATTTTGTCCATCTGCGTGGTCTTCATCGTCGTCGCCATTACCATGCTGCGAGTTCACGCATTTCTAGCATTGATCCTTGCGGCTGTCCTTGCGGGTATTCTGACTGGCGATCTACCTAATCTGAACGACTTGAACAAGGGGCTTTTTGATTCCAGAGTGGCACTGGATATGACAGATCTTGAAGGGAATAACCTGATTAAATCCGTCAAGTGGTCGCTCAAAGGCTTTGGAAATACTGCCGGCGGGATTGGATTGGTCATCGCGCTGGCTGCCATCATCGGAACGTGTCTCATGGGAAGCGGGGCTGCAGATCGAATTGTCAGATCCCTGCTCAAGGTGTGCGGAGAAAAGCGAGCTGGGATCGTGCTGCTCATGAGTGGGTTTCTCCTCTCGATCCCTGTATTCTTTGACACGGTATTTTTTCTGCTCATACCGCTTGCCCGTGCCTTGAGCCTTCGCACGGGCAAGAGCTACACGATGTATGTCATTGCCATGGCAGGTGCGGGGGCTATCACCCATTCCATGGTGCCACCTACGCCTGGGCCGCTGATGATCGCGAATACACTGAAAATAGATCTTGGGGTTGCCATCATGGCAGGGTTGGCAGCCAGTATACTCCCAGCATGGTTGGTGCTCGTGATGGCCAAGAGGTTTGACGATAAACTGAATATTCCCATGCGCAACGTACCTGGCACCTCAGCTCAAGATCTAAAATCCATTGTTGATAAAAAAGACAGTGAACTGCCGGGATTGTTTGTGTCATCCATTCCAGTTGCATTTCCAGTTGTTGCTATTTCTTTGGTGTCCGTGCTGGACATGCTGGGTAAGGATCAAGGTAAATTATACCCTTACCTTCAGTTTGTAGGGCATTCCAATATTGCCATGCTGATTGCTGCCGCTTTTGCTGTCGCAACTTACGCTGCTCAGCTCATCAAAAACAATCCTTCCCTCAAAGGGAATCTCTCAAAGACCTTGAGTGAAAAATTGGATGCCCCTCTGCACATGGCTGGCGTCATCATTCTGATCACAGGTGCGGGTGGTGCATTTGGCGGGATGATCCGTCTGGCTGGAGTTGGAGAAACCATTCAGGCACTCGCCGACAAGTTCAATATTTCCTATATCCTGCTCGCCTGGCTGGCGACAGCAGTCGTACGTATTGCTCAAGGCTCTGCGACAGTTGCCATGATCACTGGTGTGGGGTTGATGGCAGCAGTCATAGGGGATGGGGCGGGCCTGACTTATCACCCCTTGTATATCTTCCTTGCCGTAGGATTCGGAAGTATCACTCTTTCTTGGATGAATGACAGTGGATTCTGGGTCGTGCAGCGTCTCAGCGGCTTTACCGAAAAGGAAACACTCCGCACATGGAGCGTGCTTTTGACTGCGATTTCGCTGTTAGGTTTGGTGGAGATTCTGGTGTTCTCCCGGATTCTTCCATTTGCCGGTTAGGTCTGCAGGTCAACTGAGTCAATGGTGGCACCGAAGGATTCTGAATAATTCCCATGCTCATTGATGCACATCTACATCTCCAGGACGTTCGGCTTGATGGAGTTCGTCCACAGATGGCGAAGCTCATTGAATCTGAAAATATCCGTCAATTAGTCGTCAATGGCACGAGGGAAGGGGATTGGGGGAAGGTGGTTGATTGTGCAGATTCGTTCTCACAAGTGATACCTTCCTTCGGATTGCATCCCTGGTGGTTGAACGAACGTTCCTCGAATTGGTTGCATCATCTCGAGGAACATTTAACGACTTTTCCAGCGGCTGTGGGTGAAATCGGTCTTGATCGCTGGTTTCGCAAGGACAATATCGAGGAACAGGAAGAGGTGTTCCTTCTGCAATGGGAGTTGGCCAACCGCCTGGGCTTGCCTGTTAGTGTGCATTGTTTGAAAGCCTGGGGGCGGCTTCTGGATCTGGTGAGACGCGTCCCTCACCTGGGGCCGGGTTTTCTTCTGCATTCATACAGCGGTCCGGTTGAAATGATTCAGGAATGGGTTGCGATGGGAGCCCGTTTTTCAATTTCCGGTTATTTTGCGCATCCGAGAAAAGCGTCCAGAAAGAAAGTTTTTGAGCAAATTCCATTTGACCGTTTACTCATCGAAACGGACGCGCCGGATATGCATCTTCCTGAACATTTGCAAACACATCATGGAGGGGTGGATCACAAAAATGCGCCTGTCAATCATCCCGGTAATCTGCGCTCTGTCTATCGGTTTGTTTCAGGCTGGCTGGGGTGTCCTATGGATGAACTGGAAGCTCAAACTGAATCCAATCATGACCGTATGTTTCGTGGAGTCTCGGGGGCAGCCTGAACTTCGAATGTGAACTCATGATCCATCGACAGCTCTCAGACGAGCCAAATTGAAATATGCATGCTGCTCCCGCTCGATATCAAGGGTTCATCAGGAGCCGTTCAAATGAATCTGGCTCAGTGCGCTGCGGGTTCTTACTTTGGTTTTCTTCTTCTCTAATACCCTTCTCTCTGCTCAACATGACGTAACTTGACAAGGATTGTCTCATCGTCGGGCAACTCTCGCTGCTCATGGCAGGCGACTTGAATCAACTTTTGCTAGAAGCTTTTTCTAGGGCTTCTAGGACGATGCCAGGTGTGAGTAATTCGGGAAGGAGGATGGGGGGCTCTGCGCCGGGGGCATAGACCAGCACCAGAGGCACCCCGCTGCGCCCAAATTTCTGGAGTTGTGCCGTGATCCTTGAATCGTAAAAGGTGTAGTCGCCTTTGAAAGTAATACCGCTGATGCTCTCGAGTTTTTGACGTACTTTCTCGATTTCGATGCTGGTTTTTTTGTTGATCTGGCAGTTAGCGCACCATTTGGCAGTGAAATCTACGAGGACGACCTTACCCTCTGCACGCGCTTTGGCCACGGCTTCCTCGGACCATGCTTGCCAGAGGATTCCATTTTTACCTTTGCTTACGTTTCCTGCATTTGTTGTTACAGGGCCAACAGGATCACGCCAGTTAAGTTCGCTTTCAAGAATCCACCCATAGGCAAATAAAAGGCATGCCGCGCTGACTCCCAGGGCCAGTCCTTTGCGTGAGCTTCCTCGTTGCACAAATTCTCCATAGACCCATGCAGCCATGGCGACGAACACAAGCAATAATCCCATCCAGAGATCCCCTTTTTCTCCGAAATGCAAGCGGGCAATGGTATAGAGCCAGATGGCGGTGCCTATCATGGGAAAGCCCATGAAGACTTTAAAACGTTCCATCCATGCGCCTGGTTTGGGGAGGATGCCGAGCCAGGCTGGGTTCCAGCTTAACAAGATATAAGGAAACGCCAAACCCATGGCGACGGCTGTGAACAAGACCACGATGCCGACTGGGGGTTGTGTGAACGCAAATCCCAGGGCTGTGCCTAAAAATGGTGCGGTGCAAGGCGTTGCCAGCACAGTTGCCAGTATGCCGTTGAAAAACGCTCCCATGTTTCCATTGCGTGAGGCTGCATTTGAGGCTGCGCTGGTCAAACGCCCGCCTGTAATTTCAAAGACACCGAAAAAATTAAGTGCGACCAGTGTGACCAGAAGAGTCATGAGGACAAGGAATTGAGGGTTTTGGAATTGCATGCCCCAGTTCGCCAGGTTACCCGCCGATTGTACGCCGATCACCAGCCCTGCGAGGATCCAAAAAGAGAATAGTACTCCTACGCCGTAAAGTAGTCCGAGTTGAAAGATGCGTCTGGGTTGTTCTTTGCTTTGATGCACGAACCCCAGGATCTTCAGGGAAATAACCGGTAGTACGCATGGCATGAAGTTCAAGATGAAACCACCCACAAAAGCGAACAACAGCATCAGGGGCCATCCCCCACTTGATTCCTCGACAGGGGTTGCTTCCGCCCCATCCGGAGCTGCGTTCGCGGGTGCGGGTATTGTCAATGCAGTGCTTGCCTTTTCAGTCTCAAAACCCTCTCCCAAAGTCACTGAAATTTCATAAGCCCGGGTATTTTCTCCGGTCTGCTTTGCCAGCACGGCAACACCACTTATTTTATCAGGCCATGTTTCTCCCCAATTGAGGAGTATTTTGGTCAGCGACAAAGATTTGCCCTCGGCCTGTTCAAAAGTTGTTTTTCCTCCGATTTCGTAATCCTCGTTTTCAAAGGGATAGAAATCTTTGAAATAGAAGCCTTGGTTCTCAGCTAGCTCAATGGTCAGTTGACGTTCATCATCGGCTATACTTTTCGACCAATCAGCCTTGAATTTCAAGTCAACAGCTGGTGGAGGCACTTTATTGTTCCATGCGGCTAATGAAGAGGCTTCGGGCGACGATTTGCCAGTCGTCCCAATCTTGAGGGTGCGACTGATTGTTCCATTGCGAGGAATACAGGATTCTTTGCATTCCAGCCAGAAGACATCCGCATTCAGCTTGACAGACCCCGTTTTGAGGTCAGAGCCTATCGTCAAGGGAACGAGCAGTACAATATCGTCGTGATAGGCATAGGAATAGAGACCAGAGCTTTCTTCTTTTACAGGAAGAGGCCAGCGAATACTGCCCGCAGTGATTCCGGGTGGTAACTTCCAGGTAATCCTGGGCGGTTGGGCTGCATCACCCCCGTAGCGCCAGTAAGTGTGCCAGCCTTCCTTGAGCTCCAGGCGAATTCCGGCAAGAACAGTGTCGCCTGGAGTGGCCTCTGTCTTGTCCAGCAGAAGGGAAAGTTTTGTTTCTGCTGCCTGTGTCAGATTTGCTCCCAAACCGATCAAAATCAGCCAGGTCGAAACGAATCCTGCAATACGATACATCATACTTTCTTCAGGGTGAAAACTCGGTATATTGTTTAATGACATTTCCGTTATTTTTCCGCTCGCTGAATAAAACCGCTCAGAATGTTGATTCAACCGTCAAACGACAATCCCATTTCTTTGAAGCGGGCATCCTGCAACCTTTTCACTAAATCATGTTTCATCTTACCTGCTTCCGGGCCTGCTGTTTTCAGAGCCTGATACTTGAGACGCCGGGCATTGCCATGGTTCTCGGCTTTTTGAATTGCCTTGGGTTTTATAGGGAAAGGGATTGGGCTTGGTTGGGACTGTGGGGTGAAAGCAATGTGCCCATTGTCAGGCCTCAGTGTGTTGAGAGTTTTCTGACTGATACTTTCCATGAACAACTTTGTTCCTTCTACAGGAACGAATTTTGCCTTGATCAAAGACTCATCGAAAGGGCGAATTGTTTCGTGAACAGAATGATCTTTTTGAGGCCATGTCGATACAATGACTACGAAGCTGAGGTTTTCCTGTATCTTTCTGCTCCTCATGGCTTGCATTATGTCAGGCTAGTTTCAGCTGTCTTCGGTGGGTAACAGGACCACCTTCAATCCCTTGCCACCTTTCCCCGAAGCATGCATCGTGTCGAGAAGGCTTTGGCTGTTCTTTGTCTGCTCCGGCTCAAGGTCGGGAGAAGTGCAGGGTTTTCCCTCATGCGACTCTATCGCGCTCCTGATTGCGTCTTCCACCAGTGTGGTACAATGAATTTTTGTTGGCGGAAGAGGTCCCAGATCGGCGGCCAACTCTGCCCCAGACATTCGAACGGCTTCTTCGGTCGTTTTCCCTTTCAGCATTTCCGTCGCCATACTGGCGGCGGCAATGGCAGTCTCGCATCCGAAGGATTGAAATGATGCCTTGTCGATAACCTTCTTGCCGTCCTTATCTTCAAACTTGAGCCACATGCGCAGCATGTCTCCACAACCCGCGCCACCTACCGTGCCGATGGTGTCTGCATCTTTCATCTCCCCGAGATTCTTGGGGTTGCGCATGGCTTCTTCTACTTTTTGTTGAAAGGCATCTGTCATATAACTCCTAAACAAGCCTATGAGTTTTCAGGCTTAAATCAACCTTCTACTGGTTCAAGTCGATATCTTGGGACGTCCTTGTCGACTTCGCGAGCCCAGGCGTCGATCCCTCCGTCCATGCAGCGAACATTCTTGAATCCCTGGCCTTGAAAGTAGGTTGCAGCGTCAAGACTGCTTTTGCCGGTATGATCGTAGATGACAAGCAAATCTTCGCGAGGCCATTGGGCAAGGATCTCCTGCATGGATTCCTGAGACATATGTATGGCTTCAACCAGTTTGACTGCCTCCCATTCTTCACTGGTCCGGATATCCACCAGACGGCAGGGTTCATTGGACTGGAGAGCTTCAAAAACAGCGGTCGACTTCATCAATACTTTCTGATCTTCATCATGGCTTTGCTGGACCTTTGTGATGAGTTCATTGGGATCAATATTCTCATTACGTTTGCATAGGTCTTCCACAGTTTCATCCGCCTGAAAAGCACAGCTGCTGCAACCACCAATATGGTAATGGCGGAAGAGAGCACGTTGAGCCCATGGGTAGGTCTCCAAAAGCTCATGCATGGTGGACTTTGGTGTAATGCTGGATGGGTTGCTCATATAGGTAAATCAGTTTTGGGCCTGAACTTCGTGCTCTCCGTGTGGTTACCAAAGCTCCTTCAGTCTCCGAAGCGCTTCTGTATATGTGCCAGGACCTCCAGACTTCGGTCGATTTCCTGGCGGTTGTTGTAGAAATAAAAACTCGCGCGTGCCGTTCCTGTGACTCCAAATTTCTTCATCAGGGGCTGCGTGCAATGATGTCCTCCTCTGAGCGCTATTCCCTTTTGGTCAGCCAGAGTCACCACATCGTGAGAGTGCATTCCACCAAGTAGAAAGCTTACCAGACCAGCACGATTTTGCTCGGGGCCATACACCTGAGTTCCGGGAATCGATTTGACTTCCCTATAAAAATATTCAGCCAAAGAGCGATCGTGTTCAAAGATTTCCTTACGTCCGATGGCATCAATGTAATCCATGGCTGCAGCCAAACCAACTGCTCCTGACATATTAGGTGTTCCTGCTTCGAATTTATGAGGAGCTTCCTTGAAGCTTGGGCCATCATAACTAACCTCAGAAATCATTTCACCACCGCCCTGATATGGAGGCAATTGTTCCAGAACGTTTCTCTTTCCATAGAGTACTCCAATACCCGTTGGCCCAACAATCTTGTGACCGGAAAAGGCGTAGAAATCACAATCAATATCCTGAACATCCACAGGGTAATGACCCGCACTCTGAGCTCCATCAATAAACGTCAATGCTCCCACCGACCTGGCTTTTGCACACAGCTGTTTGACCGGGTTGATGGTGCCGAGGCTATTTGAAATATGGACGCAGCTAAAGATTTTAACATCAGGTGTCATCCACTTGTCCAGATGCTCCAGGTCCAAAGCACCCTGAGTATCCTTGACCGGTAGGTATTTCAGTGTGGCCCCTGTTCGCTCGGCGACCATTTGCCAGGGCACCATATTGCTGTGGTGCTCCATTTCGGTAATCAATATCGTATCATCAGGCTTCAAGACTGACTGACTCAGAGATGATGCCAGCAGGTTTACGGCCTCAGTTGTTCCCCGCGTAAAAATAATTTCTCGAGCACTGTTTGCATTGATGAATTCAGCCGTTCGCTCGCGTGCGGACTCATAGCCAAGTGTAGCACGATTGCTGAGTTCATGGATGCCTCGATGCACGTTCGCATTGTCATGTTGATAGTAATGCTGAATGGCATCCAGAACCTGAGAAGGTTTCTGGCTTGTGGCAGCGTTATCAAAGTATATCAATTGATGACCATTGATTTCCTGATGCAGGACAGGAAAGTCTTTTCGCGTTTCCAGGCTCAGCGTGTCGCCTGCAGATGTGGAAACAGTTTCGTCCACGGTGTTCATTGTCACATCAAACCCAGTTGTAATTTGGCGGCTTCGGTCATCATGCCTTGATTCCATTGTGGCTCCCAGACTAATTCGACATCAGCTTCGGACACATCTTCAATGCACATGACCTTATTTTGAACGTCTTGCTGAATGACCGGACCCATTCCACAGCCCGGCGCAGTCAACGTCATTTTGACCAGTATATGATAACTGTTTTTTTCCTTTACGGGCGTTACCACGCAGTCATAAATCAAGCCCAGATCAACCACGTTGACTGGTATCTCAGGATCGAAACACGTTTTCATCTGCTCCCATACATGAGCCTCCACCTCCTCAGGAGTCGCAACATCTCCCTCTATGGCTGCCTTGATGCGGCTTTCCGTGACCTCACGTCCCAGTGCATCGGCGTCTTTGCCCTGTATGCGAAACATGTTACCGTTGACCAAAACGGTGAAAGAGCCTCCCAGTTCCTGCGTAATCTGGGCTGTTTCTCCCTTGATCAGAGTGACTTGATCTCCGGCTGGAACAATGGCGGCTTCAACGTCGCGTGTCAGTTCGATGGATTCCTGATTCTGCATTGGATGCGTCGTGTTTGAATTATGTCGTTGAGACGTTTTGAAAGTGAGCGAATTTTTCCAAGCGGGTCCAAACCACCTCATCCAGTTCTTCTCGAATAAGCTCGTGATGGATGCGATCGATTATTTCACCTGCAAAAGCATGAACAAGCATTTGTTGAGCTACCGCCTTGGGTACTCCTCTTGTCCTCAGATAATAAATGGCTTCGTCATCGAGTTGCCCAATGGTTGCGCCGTGGGTACATTTGACATCATCTGCATAAATTTCAAGTTGAGGTTTGGTGTCGGCAGTCGCGTCATTGGAGAGTAACAGGTTTTTGTTCGTCTGTTTAGCATCCGTCTTCTGAGCGATTTGTTGCACGAGGATACGTCCATGGAAAACACCGCGCGCTTTATCGTCCAGAATGCCGTTGAAATATTCGTGACTATCACAATGAGGCTTGGAATGGTCCACGATCATGTGATTGTCTGACAACTGATCACCATCAGCAAGGTATAGTCCGTTCAGCACGCACTCAAGACCCTCTCCATTCAGTTTGGTGCGGATATTGTTTCGGCTGATACGCCCTCCCATATTCAGGTAATGAGAATGGAACTGAGCAGCCCTTCCAACGTGAGCGTAAACACTGGCAAGATGAAATGCCTGCTTGGATTCATCCTGGATTTTGATGTGTTCAATATTTGCTTCATTCTCCACAACAAATTCAGTAGTGGGAGCGTTCAGGTAAATCCCCTCACTGAGCGCATGGTGGGATTCAAGAATGGTGCATTTTGAAAATTCTCCGGCGCGAATAAAGAATCTGGCAAATGACGCTTGAGCATCGTTGCCACTCGAAAGATGGATGATATGCAACGGTGTTTCTATCTGCAGGTTTTTTGGTATGTTCAGATAAAAGCCGTCCTGAAAGAAGGCCGCATTCAGCGCTGCAAATGGGTTGTCATGGTGATAAGTATATTGTCCCAGGTGCTGATCCAATCTCAAGTCCTCCCTGGCCACTGCGTCTTTCATGGAGAGAGACGTGACGTTTTGAGGAAGTTTGCTCATATCAGATAGTTCCCTCTGAAAATGGCCGTCGAGGAATACAAGTCTTGCAGCATTCCCTGTTTTGAGAGGGTAGGGAATGCCATCAAGCATGGCTGCCTCCAAGATGCCTGGAGCTAAGGTGGGCCTGAAGGCTGTCTTGCGAATTGGATCGATATTCGTAAATCTCCAATCCTCATCACGCAGAGTGGGTAATCCGGTTTTGGCGTATTGCGCCAGTCCGGCCTTCCTGAAAGGGATCAGCCAGGTTGGAGAATCCTTATCGGCATGCTCCAGAGCTTCGAAAGCTTCCAGCCATGAATCACTCTCCTCTATTTGAACAGTTTCGGTCATGATAGTGTTGAAAGGGTGATGCAATGATTACGCTGGTTGCTCAGCTTCTTTGATGACCCAATCGTAGCCCTTGTCCTCCAGTTCATGAGCTAGTTCCTTGGGGCCCGTTTTGATAATGCGTCCGTCATGCAGAACATGCACCACATCCGGCACAATATAATCCAGTAGACGTTGATAATGTGTGATAACCAGCTGAGCAGATTCAGGACCGCGTAATTGGTTGACTCCGTTGGCGACCACTTTGAGCGCGTCAATGTCCAGACCCGAATCGGTTTCATCCAACACAGCCATGACAGGTTCAAGGGCGGCCATCTGGAAAATTTCATTGCGTTTCTTTTCGCCACCTGAAAACCCTACGTTCAACGAACGTTTCAAGAAATCTTCAGGTAGATCCAGCAGCTTTGCTTTGGATTTTATGAATTTGAGGAACTCAACTGCATCCAGCTCCTTTTCACCCCTGGCTTTGCGCGTTTCGTTGATCGCTGACTTCAGGAAGTAGGTAGTGTTTACTCCAGGAATTTCCACAGGATACTGAAAAGCGAGGAAGAGGCCAAGGTGAGCGCGCTCGTCTGCTTCCATATCCATGAGATCTTCGCCGCGGAACTCAATTTCCCCACCCAGGATTTCGTATCCTTCACGCCCGGCAATCACTGATGCCAGAGTGCTTTTTCCGCTGCCGTTAGGGCCCATGATGGCATGGACCTCTCCAGCATTGATTTCGAGATTGATCCCTTTGAGAATAGTGCGCCCCTCCACGCCAGCCTGCAGATTGTTGATTCGTAACAGTGATTTATTCGACATAAAAATGAAATTATACTTAAAAATTATTCAATGATTGGAGGAGGTTTAACCGACGCTACCTTCAAGGCTGACGCCGAGTAGTTTTTGAGCTTCGACTGCGAACTCCATTGGAAGCTCGCGGAAGACCTCCTTGCAAAAACCGTTGACGATCATGTTGACGGCATCCTGTGTGGATATGCCGCGTTGGTTACAATAGAAGATCTGATCCTCCCCGATCTTGCTGGTGGTTGCCTCATGTTCCACGCTTGCAGTCGTGTTTTTAACTTCAATATAAGGAAATGTGTGGGCTCCACATTGATCACCAATCAGTAGGGAGTCGCACTGTGAAAAGTTCCTTGCTTGCTCGGCTGATTTACGTGCTTGCACGAGGCCTCTGTAACTGTTTTGCCCCTTGCCTGCAGAAATCCCCTTGGAGATGATGGTACTGCGTGTATTTTTACCAATATGCACCATCTTGGTACCTGTGTCAGCCTGTTGACGGTTGTTCGTCAGCGCAACAGAGTAGAATTCCCCTACGCTGTTTTCCCCCAGAAGTACGCAACTGGGATACTTCCATGTGATGGCGGATCCGGTTTCAACTTGAGTCCAGGAAATCTTTGAGTTGCGCCCCTTGCAAAGTCCCCTCTTCGTCACGAAATTGTAAATGCCACCCTTGCCGTTTTCATCACCAGGATACCAGTTCTGGACTGTGGAGTATTTGATTTCAGCGTCATCAAGAACGACCAATTCGACCACCGCCGCATGCAATTGATTTTCATCACGCATGGGTGCGGTGCATCCTTCCAGATAACTCACGTAGCTACCTTCCTCTGCTACAATCAGCGTTCGTTCGAATTGTCCCGATTTTGCAGCATTGATGCGGAAATAAGTGGATAAATCCATTGGGCACCGCACCCCTTTGGGTATGTATACGAATGAACCATCACTGAAAACAGCGGAGTTCAATGCTGCGTAAAAGTTGTCCGTGTAGGGAACCACACTGCCCAAATATTTTTCTACAAGCTCCGGATGCTTCTGGACGGCTTCCGACATCGGACAGAAGATAATGCCTTTTTCAGCCAGAGCTTCCTGATAGGTGGTCCCCACGGAAACACTGTCAAACACCGCATCTACTGCAACGCCGGCCAGGCGGGCTCGCTCATGTAAAGGAATGCCCAGTTTTTCGTATGTTTCCAGAAGTTTTGGGTCGACTTCATCCAAACTTTTTGGACCATCTGTGTTTTTTTTGGGAGCGGAATAATAAATAATATCCTGAAAATCAATCGGTGGATAATCCGCCTTCGGCCAAGTCGGATTGGACATTTTCAACCAATGTCGGTAAGCCTTCAACCGCCACTCCAGCATGAACTCCGGCTCGTTTTTCTTGGCCGAAATAAATCGGACAATTTCTTCACTCAGTCCGGGAGGAGCTGATTCGGCTTCAATATCAGTGATGAAGCCATACTTGTATTCACTCTTTACAAATCCTTCAATGGTCTCTGTTGCGCTACTCATGGTAAAAAAGTTTGTTTGGTTGAAAATCTTACTTAAGACCTTAATATTCGGTCTTTCAATTTGTTAAGTTATGGATGATCCAGCAATCGCTCAGTTTTCAGCGCGATTGGGACAGTTGACTGGGTTGCTGCAATGCCCGCGTATCGAAATATCCACTTGAGTTGGGATCAGATGTTTGGGGATTCTTAAAGGAAGTGCCCCCCTGTCTTTCTTGAAATTCACGTCGTGAATGTTGCCGCATTCTTCACAGAAAAAATGGCAATGTTCCCTGAGATTGGAGCAATAACGCGTCGCTGATCGTTCAACATTGACTTGTTTGATGAGCCCGCACTTCACGAGAGCATCCAGCGTATTGTAAACGGTGGCCATGGATATCTCAGGCATGTCGGCCTTGGCTCGAAGGTAAACGTCATCTGCTGATGGGTGGTCTGTCTGCTCAAGTAACGTATTGTACACATGCTCTCTCTGTGTAGTCATACGCAGACCGCTGTCTGCCAGCTTGCGGGCCAGGCCCT
This sequence comes from Verrucomicrobia bacterium SCGC AAA164-E04, assembly GCA_000383715.1. GTDB lineage: Bacteria > Verrucomicrobiota > Verrucomicrobiia > Limisphaerales > AAA164-E04 > AAA164-E04. The sequence goes on along the minus strand of KB911873.1, from coordinate 43,459 downwards.
TGTTTTCTGATGTTGCCATTTTCGTTCAGTTAAAAGTAACGTAGCTATTAATTGTGTCAATACTTAGAATGATTCTAAATAAAGAAAATGGGTTTCCTGTCTGAAACACTCCTGCTCTGAGGTGTCCAGAAAATTTATTTTCACTTTTGAGCGGCCTGTTAAAGGCCAGTTGGACATTTGATTTTCATGAAGATGGCCCACGAAGGGGTTCAAGTATTGTCACTGATCACGCAAGGAATCCAAAAATTGTCCCTTCAATGCGGATTGGGTGGCAAAAAGTATCCAGATGAAGCCCGTGCCGAAAATGGTGAAGAGCGTCAAGGCCAGGGAGGCGTAAGGAATGTCGGCACCGGGTGATTGAAGGCTTGGAAAGACAGCTATCAAGGCACTCAAGCTTCCCGTAAATAATCCTGCACTAAGCAACCCGAAATGCTCTAGCAAGACCAGCTTCCTGATGCGATTGCGGGTGAATCCGACTGCGGTCAATAGCCCCAATTCAGTCCTGCGATCGAGAAGATTCCTCAATACGACCACTCCCAGGCCGAAGCTGCCAAGCACCATGCCAAGGCCCCCAAGTAACTGAAAGGTTGACAAATAAGTGTTTTGAACAGCATTGAATGCTCGCATGCGTTCAATGGTATCTGAGAGGGAAAGGCCATCATCTTCCATGGCTCGGGTCAAAGTAATTGCAACGCGTTCCTTCTGCTCGGCAGGTGCATCGAGGAGGAATGTTTTGTAACCGGGTTCGTTGGGGTAATGTTGCAGAAACGCCGATTCAGAAATAATCACATTTCCCTGCAGGATAGAATTGGCCACTGCAGCAACCAGTCTTACTCTGAATGTTTCTCCTTGTGTGTTCTGGAATTCAAGAATATCCCCAACATTTTTCCCCATTGCCCACATGATTGAATTAATATCAGCGATACCAGGAACTGTTCCGTCGGGTGCATTGTTTGAAAGTAAATTCCATGCCGACGAATCCTCTGGAATCTCTGCGCTGACTTGCGCAAATGTAAACGCATTGCGGGAAGCAAGTGTCTCTGGATCGACTCCCAGTAGCTGTGGTCGCTGTGCTCGGTTTAGGTTCAGGCAACTTGCTTGTTCGCCGTCACGACGCCTGAATGGCACAAAACGGACACCTTCGAGTTCATCCTGGAATAATCCGTATGCTTCCGCTCCTTCCGCTGTGTTTAGATTTCTGACCACAGGAGCCGTTGATTCCCCCCAGAAAGCGAATCCGCCAGTTCCGGAAGAACGTTTTTCGGCGTCACGCAAAGCGTTCAGTTTGTTGGCTCCTACGGCGATGACCAGAAAGGACCCGAAAGCCAGCATGCTGATCGTAGCCAAACTCCGCTTTCTGCGGCGCGAAGCATTTCTAATTCCCCACTGTAAAAGTGAGGGTGGTTTTGATGATCCTTGATCAGTGGCCTTACGCAAGTAAGCGGATGCCAGGTTCAAGCCTGCGATCAATAAAAGGGAACCAGCTCCGAAGAAAGCGCCTGTTGCTTTGCTTGGATTACCCTCCAGGCCCATAGCTGCGATTCCCAGAGCTGCAAACCCACAAACGATACCTACCACGAATCTTCGATTGGCTCCTTTAGGCGCTTGCTCCACTGCTTGACCCTCCACCTGACTTTCGGTCAAAAGGACGTGCGCAGGTTTCTGAATCTGCTTTCGAAGCCCCCACCAAAGTGTCATTCCGGTCAACGCTATCGATCCGACCGCAGCTCCGGATATGGTAGCAGGATTAAAGTGGAACTGAAGTGATGACGTGCCCACGGCATCACTCCAAATGGTGGATAAGCCATAGAGCATTCCCTTGGCATAAAGAATGGCAAAAACCACCCCGGCGACGTGTCCCAGCAAGCTGATGAGCATTCCTTCCCGCAGTAAAAACTGTTTCAAGCGTTTTGGAGTCATGCCTATCGCCAGTAATATGCCCGACTCCTGAGTGCGTTGCTCCACAACAAATTGAAAAAGCAGATTCATCAAAATCAGAGCTGCGATGATAAGAAAGAAACTGAACCCAATGAACAGACCCCCGAAATCCTGGGACTGAAGCACCGAATTCCATGCCTGCATTTTCACTGGAATGCTCATGACACCGAGCGTGGATGGTTTCAGGTTTCTCAGGATCGCTGATTCGAGAGCCTCTTTTTGAGTGGAAGTTGTGATTTCTGGATACCTTACAGCCGTCAGAGCCCCGAATCTGTTCTCCCAGATTTCTCGTCCTTTGCTGAGCGAAATAAACGCCTTGGGCGTGCCTTTGTGTGCTTTCCAGTAGGCGTTGTCCTTGTCGCGAATCAGGTCGAGATCAATTGGGAAACCGGTATCCCAATCCCGGCAATTATCCGCTTCCTTCAGCCCGGGGAAATCAGGCATCAGATCCGGGTCATCGTAAGGGGCTTGCATTGGGACAATCGCCCTCACTGTAAACGCTGTCGTGGCCTCTCTGAGATCACGCCCCAGTCCGACTTCGAAATAGGTCATCTCTACCGAGTCACCCGGCTTGGCATCCAGATCGTCAGCTAACCACTGATTGAGGATGATTTCACTCTCCTGAAGATCTTCCGGTACATACGGCGCTTCAATCGCGGTGACCATTGAGTAGGGAGTCATTCGATCGTCTTTCGTGATCGCATTGACAAAATAGGTCAAAAGCCCGGTCGATTCCTTCCCTGTTTTCCCAGCTGCCTCTGCTGAATAATGATCCATGAAGACGCGCTCGGTTCTCAATTCTAGTCCTCGGCCTTCTCTTTTACTGAGGTCAATCCATTCGAGCTGACTGTCCTCCATGGTCCATTGTTTATTCAATATTTCCAGAGCAGTGGATCCATCCGAGGCGGGGGCTGACGTATCTGCCGCTTGAGCGCACAGCAGGAGATTGGCTTTACCTGGGATTTCCAGCTCTGATTGAAGGAACTTCAGGTCAACGAACGCATTGAGAGCAGGCAGTTGGCTGGCTTTGAGGCTGAATCTGCCCATCGATGTATCCTCGACGATATGCGCTACTTTAAGCCTCAGGGCTACAGAGTTATTTTCATCGGGAGCCAGCGGAGCGTCTGGTGAAATGCGTGAAGGCTTTTGGATGCGCAGGATGAGCGGGTCTCCCTGGCTAACTTGTAACTGCCTGGCAAGTGCCTGACTCAGTGTTGCCTCATCAGCTCCCGGGTGGATGTTTGGATTTGCTTTGAGTCCCAGATTCCAGAATTTGCTTGTCACCCCAATGATCTGAGTTTGATTGGCACGTGTCGATCCGTCGGACGCGGAGGCGACAGCGGGGAGTTGAATGGCAGGTACTATATCCTCAAAAACTTCTCCCTGCATTTCGTTGGCGAGTTTATCACGAAACAACCGATCATTACCCGTGATGACGGTATCAATGCGCCCTAGTCGAGACATGGCCAATTCAAACAGGCTGCCTTTCACTGAATCCCCAACGACAAGGGCTCCAATCAAAACCGCGGAAGCGACTGTTGCCCCCAGGAACGCACCTGCATGGGATCGTGCATAATAACGCAGGCTTTGAATGAGGAATCTCCAGGCCGTCATGACGCTCTGTTTGTCTGTAAATGTCCGTCCTCAAGTTCCAGGACAGTGCCAGTTAAGCGGGCCAGCTCCATTGAATGAGTTACAGTCATCAAGGTAAGGCCTTCCTCGTGATTGAGTTCCATTAACAACTGAGCAAGATTCTCAGATGACTCGCGATCCAGTGCCCCTGTAGGTTCATCGGCGAGAAGTATGCGAGGTTTGCATATAAGGGCGCGCACGACTGCAGCGCGTTGTTTCTCTCCACCGGAAAGTTGTCCCGGTTTGTGATCAAGGCGGTGGTCAAGTCCAACACGTTTCAGTAGCACACGCCCGCGCTCCTCAGCCTCCTGCATGCCTTTGGGCTGTGGTTCTGCCAGGAGTGGAACAAGCACATTTTCCATGACAGAAAGCTGGGGGAGGAGATGATGTGCCTGAAAGATAAACCCCACCGTGCGTCGGCGGAATTCCGCTAATTCATTTTCACCTGCTTCATTCAGATGTCTACCCGCGATGCAAACAAATCCATCGGAGGCGGTGTCCAGCGCACCCATGATGTTGAGCAGCGTGCTTTTTCCTGAGCCGGAGGGACCAATGATAGCCATGGATTCACCTTCATATACCTCAAGATCTACCTCCGTCAGGACGTTGGTCGTACTTTTGGAATTAGATGATCCATAACGCTTGGAAACCTTCTCCAGCAGAATGATGGGTTCCTTTGCAGACATGCACTCAATAAACCTCAAAACCCAAGGATTAGCAAAGGAATTTGGAGCTCCAAAAAGGTTGGAACACGGCTTTGCTGAATCGCTGGGCAACACTCGGCTTCTCAGAATGAGAGCTGTGGATTTGCCTTGATTGAGGCTGATAAGCCGTTGACTGCAAGCGGCTCGAAGCGACGTTCGTTGCAAGTGCAGGCAAATTTTTTATCTATGACTGCCCTGAACTCAACTTGCAAATGAGTTTACAGCGAGTGTTTGCTCAGGCTTGTTGATCGACTCCAACACGCCATCCCACAACTCAAGCCTTGCAGAAATTGCCAGTTTTGCGGCGTCAATGGCTTCTCTTACCTTCGTTTCATCATGATCGCACAACCCGTTAAGCAATCTGAGTGACAATGGCGCGTGCGAACCCTCATCGAGGTCGACATGCCTGTTGAGATAGAAATGAAATATGGGTGCTTGCCTATCTGAGACACCGGTTTCTTTGAGAATCGAGCGAAACATACAGGGTATGATGTGTTCTCTACCCAAAGCAAAAGCCGCGGCCACCTTATGCGGCTTACCTTCTTTTATCAGTTGGAAAGTTGTCGATGTAAAACGAGCTGAAGGAGGGGGGACAGATGGTAGTTTCAAAGCGACCTCAACACCCTGAGTTTCTGCCTTGCTCACAAAATCAGCAATGGGGTCAGTGTCAGCACCAATTTCCAACATGGATCGCTGATACAGCTCAAAATGGCTGGAAAATTCTCCCTCAACATGAGTTTGATCTGATTCCTCTTCCAGGACCAGTTCATTGATAAAACGCCTGACACTTGCATCACCCATCGGAACCCAAGGGTATTGTGCCGGAGCAATAACTGATTGAAGATATTTGAGCAGCGACATGAAATCCCAGACCGAATAGACGTGGTGTTCCATGAAGTACCTCAAATCTTCAGAAGACTCGACAGCCTTGTAGACAGGGTGGTTTTCAAGCTTCTTTCTATATGGAAGAAGCGTTTCAACAGTGATTTCTTTCAAGATAATATTTGCGTTTCTATTTTCACCATACTTCCTCGGCTGTTCGGAATGGGGAGCGGTGATTAAACAATTCTCGATGTACACAGCCTGTTGCGTGCATCGCACGCTCAGAATGTTGCTCAATAACCGTTTCTATTAATTTTTCGGATACAGTAACAAGAGTCATGATACCGACGCACGTCTTTCCTTTTCATGAGGGATTGAACTTCTCTATTTTTAATGCCTAACATGCATGTTATTAATTATTTACTAGGTAAAATGAAATTCTATCTGTATCCTTTACTATCAAATATTCCCTATAAAAAGCAACTTGCAACGGGTGAATCCTATTTATGCGCACCTCCGGTCTATTTCAGGGAATAAGATTTCAGGTTTTCATTGCCGGAGTGAGTCCATTGCGCGCAGTGCATTTAAAGATTGTTAAGGTTCCAAGTCTTACCTCGTCCATTCGTTGAAAGGATATTTGGCGAGCATGGCGTTGAAGTAGCGGGGGTCGCCGGAAACTTCCTTTGTAACCCATTCGGGCAGGGAGATTTGTTGATCGACTGTTTCCAATTCCACTTCGGCCAGGATAAGACCTTTGTTGTCGCCTTCAAAGGCATCAATTTCCCAAAGCATGCCTTGGTAGCGAACGTAATGTCGGATTTTTTTGACGATACTCGAGTCACAATAATGACTGAGCATGTGATGTGCATCTGCTAACGGGATTTCATATTCAAATTCATCGCGTTGGATGCCTTCGCGTTTGGTCTTCATGGTCAGGAATCCTTTTTCCCCCATGAGTCGTACCCTTACCGAACAAGCCGATTGGGTGGAAATGTAACCCTGCTGGCACATCAGGCTTTTGTCTGATTGTCGCCACGCTCCCTTGGGGTCCACGAGGAATTTGCGTTCGATTTCTATGCCCATTTTAAAATGACGTTTCAGGGGAATGAGTGGAAGTCGATAACTGATGTCTTGAAAAGTATTTGCCCTTCATGCGCTGCAAAGCCTCAGTCGACAAGTGCAGCGCTGAATCATGCAAAGCCTGACACCAGAAGTTGTAATTTGATCTCAATTTTCCCACGGCCGTTGTCAACGTATCCTGATAAACACTTAATGTGCTTGCCCGAGCAAATCGAGCGCAGAATTGTTACAAAATTTGGCTTGGTTTCAGCATTCGTGGTGATTCTCCCTGAAACAGGCTAGTTCTTGCCTGTTTCCTCTTGCTGAAATGAAAGACGTTCTTCAACCTTTGCTCATGTCGAAGACGGATTTTGATATTCATTATGTGGCCAAGTTAGCTTGTTTGGAATTGACCGAGGAGGAAGAGGGAACTTTTGGAGGCCAAATTGGCAAGGTCATTGACTACATTGAACAATTACAGCAATTGGACGTGACCAATGTGGAGCCTACCGCTCACCCTGTCCCTCTGACTAATGTCACACGGCCTGATGAGGTAAGGAAATCCCTGACCAATGACGAGGCATTGATGAACGCGCCCGCTAAAGGGAACGGGTTATTCATGGTGCCCAAAATTGTTGAGTAAACCGATCACAGACCTATTTCCAAAAACAACATGGATACCCACGAATCGATTTCTTCCCTTCAAGCCCGCCTCCAGCAAGGAGAAACCACCTCCCGTGATATTGTTTCTACTTACTTAAACCGTATTGAAGCATCCAATTCGGAGCTCAACGCACTCATCCATGTGGACACGGATGGAGCCCTAGCTCAGGCGGATGCGGCTGATAAAGCCCTGGCAGCCAATCCAAAAACCAGTGATAAACCCTTGATTGGTTTGCCGGTGGCCATCAAAGCCAACATTGCCGAGAAGGGGCAGCCATTGACATGTGCTTCCAAGATGCTGGAGAACTTCGTAGCACCTTATGACGCCACGGTAGTCAGCAAGCTGAAGGAGGCAGGTGCGGTTATCATCGGGCGGGCTAATCTGGACGAGTTTGCCATGGGAAGTTCGACAGAGAATTCGAGCAGCGGTGTGACTCGGAATCCTTGGAGCAAAGAGCACATTCCTGGTGGATCATCGGGCGGATCAGCCGCGGCGGTATCTGCAGGTTACTGCGCAGGGTCATTGGGGTCAGATACAGGGGGATCCATCAGGCAGCCAGCTTCGTTTTGTGGTTGCGTTGGAATGAAGCCCAGCTACGGGAGGGTTTCGCGTTTTGGATTAACCGCGTTTGCCTCGTCGCTGGATCAAATTGGGCCACTCACTTTGGGGGTTCGAGACGCAGCCACCATGCTCAACGTCATTGCTGGCCATGATGAACTTGACTCCACCAGTGTGCCTCAGAATGCTGAAGATTTTACTCAAACTCTGGGGGAGGACATCAAAGGTTTTAAGGTAGGTTTACCGAAGGAATATTTTGTGGATGGAATGGATCCGCAGGTTAAGTCCGCAGTGGATGCTGCCGTAGTTCAATACACTAAACTGGGGGCTGAGATTGAAGAAGTTTCTCTCCCTCATACGGATTATGCCATCGCCACCTATTACATCATCTGTACCGCCGAGGCCAGTGCCAACCTCGCCCGTTTTGATGGTATTCGCTATGGGGCGAGGGTTGATGGGAAAGATCCAGTTGAATTGTATTCCAAGACGCGTGGAGCCGGATTTGGATCTGAGGTTAAGCGTCGTATTATGCTCGGAACGTATGTTTTAAGTAGTGGTTATTATGATGCTTACTACTTGCGTGCTCAGAAGGTACGAACGCTGATTCGACAAGATTTTCAAAAAGCATTTGAAAAAGTTGATATACTGCTCACGCCAACAGTCCCAACACCCGCTTTCAAAATAGGTGAGAAATCCATGGACCCGTTGCAGATGTACCTAACTGATATCTTTACGATTTCCTCCAACCTGGTTGGCAACTGTGGGATCAGTCTGCCCTGTGGGTTTTCCGAAAACCCTGAATTGCCCATTGGATTGCAGCTCATGGGCAAATCCTTTGAAGAATCCAAATTGCTGAAGTCAGCTTACGCCTTCGAGCAAAGCACTGACTGGCATCAAGCCTCTCCCAGATAGCGGCAATTGTTGACGATGTCTGATGCCAGCGACCTGATCGGAGTCGAGGGTAATACAAAGCGGTGGCTGAGCTACACCTTTGGACGGGTGACATGGGATCCGCTCCAATGCATTTTCTGTCGAAGGGTGTTGAAAAAGGAATTTTCGGGTAAGTTAAGTATTTGAACCTGATCGGGAATGGCGTGGATGCGCACCTGGTCATTGGGGGCGAGTTCAATTTGTTTTTGGCCATCTGCAGTCAAAACAGTTTCGACTCTAGTGCTTAATATGCGAACTTCAATGGTTGATTGCATACCCACAATGACGGATCGATTTGAGAGGGTGTGAGGGCAGATCGGTGTCAGTGTGAACACATTGGCGCCAGGGGATACAACGGCTCCGCCAGCGGAGAGGGAATACGCGGTCGAGCCTGTGGGAGTGCTGATGATGAATCCATCGCATCTGTATTGGGTCAGCAATTGACCATCAACAATGACTTCAAGTTCAATCATGCGGGAAGCTATGCCTCGACTGATCACGAAATCATTGACTGCTGTCAGATCAGTTGTGCTTTCGTTTTCACCTGTCAAATGAGATCGGATGTATGGTCGTTTATCCAAACTGAGTTGACCTTTCCATACCTTCTGAAGCGTGGTTTCCAAGTCTTCGACAGGGGCCGCGGTCAAGAAACCAAGTCCTCCAGTGTTGATCCCCAGAAGCGGGGTCGGAGTGCCCTGTAACGATCTTGCAGCGTGTAACATTGTGCCATCACCGCCAAATACGATCAAGACGTCGGAACGCTCAGCGGTTTCCCTGATCACCTCCATACCCTCGGTTTGAAAGGCATCAACCGACAAGAGATGGTCTTCATAAACGACTTCTCTGCCGGAAGCCTGGATGAGATGGCGAGCTTGCTCAATGGCTTGCTTCCATACGGGCTTTCCTGGATTTGCGACCAATCCAATCCGCTCTGTTTTGAATTCAGTATTTTTCAAGCCAGACTAAAAATTCTTTGTTACCTGCGGGGCCAAGTATCGGTGATTCGACGATTCCCATCCAATTCAAACTCAGCTCTTCTGTGGCAAACTGATGAAGTGAGTGAATGATTTGATCATGTATATTTGGATCTCTAATCACGCCGCGTCCCTTGTCCGCTTCCTCTTTACCTGCTTCAAATTGGGGTTTGATCAATGCAACAATATTACCATTACGCTCCAGCAATGCAACTGCTGGTGGAAGAATGTGCTTGAGTGAAATAAACGAGCAGTCCACCACAATCAGGTCGATCTCACCGGGTAAATGTTTTTTATTCAGGTGCCGGGCGTTGGTTTTTTCCATCACCACTACGCGATTATCTGTTCTCAATTTCCAAGCTAATTGTCCCTGACCAACATCTATGGCGAATACTTTGGAGACGCCGCGCTGCAGTAAACAATCGGTGAAACCACCAGTGGATGCGCCAAGGTCGGCTGCCATTGCGTCTTGAACATTCAGTTTAAAGTGCTCGAGTGCATGATCCAGCTTGAGACCGCCTCTGGAAACAAACGGATCTTGTTCTTTTAACTTTAAATTCGCATCAGGGCGTACCTGTTGCCCCGGTTTGGTTGCGGGTTGATCTTCAATCATCACCTGCCCAGCCATAACGGCGCGCTTGGCGCGTTCGCGGCTTCCAAAGAAACCTCGATCCACCAAAATCTGATCCAATCTTTTGCGGTGAACATTCACGAAAAAACAACTTAAAGGTTCTTGGGCGCCTGTGCAATGTATCCGCGGAATATGTTCTTTCACATGGATTATCCGTTGTGCCATATTCTTTTTCAAACCCATGAATATATTGACCAAACCCATCAGCATTCTGGCTCTGATATGCATTTCTTTTAGTGGAGTGAAGGCAAGTTCGCGCCCGAACGTTCTTCTCATCTGTGTTGATGACCTGCGCCCTGAATTAAATTGTTTTGGTAAGTCCTATATCCATTCCCCCAACATCGACCGACTGGCATCTCAAGGGAGAGCATTCCTAAGTCACTATGTGCAAGCACCCACATGCGGCGCATCGAGGAATACGCTGTTAACCGGACGATATGGCTGGCCCGGAAATGATGCGTTGTTTCGTCGTGCAAAAAAACTCAAGGATCAGGCGAATTCGATTCATCCTACCATGCCTGCCTGGTTTCGCATGAACGGTTACACGTCTGTTTCTGTTGGTAAAGTTTCACATCACCCCGGAGGCCTGGGTGGTGCGGATTGGGATGATCCTGATCTACTCGAAATGCCGGATTCATGGGATCGTCATTTATTACCAGCCGGACCATGGCTGCATCCAAGAGGTTGGATGCACGGATTGGCCAAGGGTGAAATACGAGTGAAAGCCCAAGACATGGATGTTTTCCAATCCATAGAAGGAGATGACACCATCTATCCAGACGGAATTTCAGTGGATGAATCCTTGAGGCAAATAGAAGAACTTGCTTCGAATCCGTCCCAACCTTTTTTTCTGGCGGTGGGCATCCTGCGTCCTCATCTTCCGTTCGGAGCCCCGGCTAAGTATTTAGCGCCTTATGAACATGTTGAATTACCTCCCACACCTCACCCCGAAAAACCCCTGGGCAAAACAACCTGGCATGGGTCAGGTGAGTTCATGAAATACAATCGATGGGGGCGAAACCCCAACAAGGATGTTGATTTTGCCGTGGAGGTCAGGAAGCATTATGCCGCCTGTGTGACCTATGCCGATGCGCAGGTGGGACGTCTTCTGAATCAGCTTGAAAAGAGTAGTATATCTCAAAACACCATCGTCATACTATGGGGCGATCATGGGTGGCATCTTGGAGAACATTCAATTTGGGGGAAGCATGCTCTGTTTGAAGAATCCCTCAGGTCGCCCTTGATCGTGTCCTACCCGGGCATCAAGCAGCCGGGTGAAGTAACTCAATCCATGGTAGAAACATTGGACCTTTTCCCGACCTTGTGCGAATTAACGGATCTGCCGATGCCTGATTTTGTCAATGGAGTCTCATTAAAACCACAATTGCAGGATCCAAATGCTCCCGGTCATCCAGCCATTGCTTACACCGGAAGAGCCAGGACAATTCGTCATGGCTCGCACCGAATGATCCTCCACAAGGATGGTTTCGTGGAATTGTATGATCATTCAAGCGCTGAAAAAGAAACCAGAAATATTGCACCTGGAAATGAAGCGCTCGTGACTCGTCTCTCGATGAGATTATCGCGGAGATTGCAAGAATGATTCTTGCGGCCGAGTTTCAATCAATCTGCTCAAAATCTAAAATTTCAAAGATTCCACAGCAGCAGTCGCAGCCTGCATCAATCTTTCAGGCATGATCCCTAGATAGATGATCACTACACTGCATACCCAAAGAGCGGCCTTGGAAGCAGGGGAAATCTGGATATCTTCTGGAATCATTTGTTGTTTTCCCCAGTAGATCGTCCGAATGACGCCAAAGTAATAATACAAAGAAATCACTACTCCGACGATGGCTACGGCGGCGAGCAAATAATAACTTGATTGTACGGTAGCTTGTTCGATCACTGCTTCAAACAATAAGAATTTGCCGAAGAAACCTGCCAGTGGGGGAATGCCCGCCAAAGAAACCATTGAAAGGGTCATGACGCCAGCCAGACCCGGTGCACGTTCGTGCAGCTTGGCGAGGTGAACAATGTCCTCAGCGCCTGTGTGCTTCATGACCAGAATGATGATCAAGAACGCAGCAATAACCGTGAACATATAACTATAGAGATAATACAGGATGGCGGTTGAACCAGAGGCGCTCATGGCTGCTATCCCCATCATCAAGTAACCAGCGTTTGCAATGCTTGAGTAACCCAGCAAACGCTTCAAATTACGCTGGGGAAGGGCGCAGAGGTTGCCATACAGGATGGTGATACCCGCAATGACCATCAACAGTTTCTCCCATTGCAAGGTGATTTCAGGGACTGCCACAAAAAGTAGACGCATCAGAAGAGCAAATCCGGCAGCTTTTGAGCCGACAGCGAGAAACGCGGTCGTTGATGAAGGCGACCCCTGGTAAACATCAGGCGCCCAAAATTGAAAAGGGAAGGCAGCAATCTTGAATCCAAGACCACCGATGATCATCAGCAGTCCCACAAGCAGGAGTGGATTATCGGTCATGAGAGCTGATTTTTCTCTCAAAGTGGCAAAATCCATCGTGCTGGTTGTCCCATAAACCAGCGCGATTCCGTAGACAAGGAATCCCGACGAAAGTGCTCCCAGGATGAGGTATTTGATACCGGCTTCAAGCGAGAGTAACTGGTTGCGAAGGAAGCTTGTCAGGACATAAAAGGTGATGGTCATTAACTCCATGGAGACAAATAACAGAGCAAAATGGTTTGCAGAGGCTGAAAACATCATGCCGGCCAATGCAAAGAGCACCAGAGTGAAGTACTCTCCTTTGCCTGTCTGGAACTTAGGGGAATATTCGATCGATACAATCATCACCAGGATGGCAGCTATCAGGAAGAAGCGCTTAAAGAAAAGTGCGAAAGCGTCAAGGATGTACATGTCGCCAAAAGCCAAAGTGGCGGGATTTCCGGACATGCTGAAACTGCCAAACAGAATCAAGGCCAGACCTGCGGCTGCGGCATATCCGAGCCAGATCTTTTTTTCTCGAGGTAACCAGAGGTCAGCGAGCATGACAGCGATGCCCAGTCCGATCACGGCTATTTCTAATATGGATGCTGCGATATTCATCGACAAAAATGGATACAATTTAAAGTTTTAATCCTGTCCGGCCAATTGGATATCCAATTCTGTCTTCACAGATTCTTCAGCCAGATTGGTTTCTTGATCTTGAGTGCCAGCTTCTATTGACTTCACCACCTTCGCTACGGAAGTGCGGATTTTGTCTGTCAAGAGGCTAGGGAAAATTCCAAATAATAACAGTGAAGCCACCAGAAGAACATAGGGAAGTTTGATCCAGTAATTTGCGGCATCTTGTAAAGGTGGTGTGTCGTTTGCTACAGGGCCGTGCAACATCTTCCTCACTGCTCTGAGTGCATATATAGCACCGATGATCAAAGCTCCCCAGGCGGTGCCAGTTACGAACCATGGTAGAGATTTCCAGGCACCGAAGAGAACGGTGATTTCTCCTGCAAAGTTTGCGAAACCGGGTAACCCGCAGCCAGCCATCATGGCCATGACAAGCAAAGTGCCCATGAACGGCATTTGCCTGAGAGCTCCACCGTATTGATCCATATCCAAGGTTTTCTTCTGGTCGTAAAGGTATCCGCTCAGTCCAAAAGAGAGTGCGGCGAGAAAACCATGCGCGATCATGACCAGTACTGCACCGCTGATTCCAATCAGGTTCATGCTTGCAATGCCAAGAAAGACAAAACCCATGTGAGCCACGCTGGAATTACCAATGAGCTTGTTCAGGTTTTTCTGGCGCATGGCGACCCAACCACAATAAAGGATATTGCCCATGCACAACCATGCAAGTACTTCCAGCCAGGCCTGCGCACCCTGAGGCACGAGAGGAAGGGCTATTCTGATCAGTCCATAAATACCAAATTTCTTAAGTACACCTGCATGCAACATGGCCGTTGCGGTTGGCGCTGCATCATAACCAACAGGTGCCCACGTGTGAAAAGGCCAGAGTGAAACCAGAATGCCAAAGCCAAACAAAAGGAACCCGAAAATGGTTGTTTGAGCATCTGACGAAATCGGGTTGTCGCGCAGTTGCTCCTGAAGAGCGATCAAGTCAAAGGTTTTCGCACCCGACTGAACGTATAACAACACCAAGCCAACCAGAGCTACCAAGGCACCCAGAGTCAGGTAAAGCGTCATTTTATAGGTGGCATAATCCTTATTCTTACCACGGCCCCAGACACCAATCATGATGAAGGTGGGAACCAGTGCTAGCTCATGGAAAAAGTAGAAGAAGAAAATGTCGATGGACATGAAAGTACCCATGATGCCCGCGATCATGATGAGCATGAGGAAATGAAATTCCTTTGTACGATCCTGAATACTTCGAGCAACGCAAACTGCTGCAAAGCTGACAATGGAACCCATGAGGATCAAACCGATATTGATGCCATCCGCACCGACCTGATAATTGATATCCAACGCCGTGACCCAGGCCACCTTTTGGTAAAACTTGTAACCGCCAGGGCCTGCTTCAGCACCGTTGAACGATAAAAATGCGAGGATGGCACAGAGCAAGGGCAACGCCGTCGATGCAAGTGCAACCGCACGGATGAGTCCTTTTGCAGTTTTAGGGAGCAAGGCAACCAGCCCGGCGCCGAGCAGGGGTAAAAACAGGATGAAGGTTAAAATAGACATGAGTGTTACAGAACTCCTCCCATCACAAAAAACATCACCAGAGCGATGCCTACTACGAACAGGAATGCGTAAGTGTGAATGCTCCCAGTTTGGAACAATCGAAGACCTCGACCAAAGACATCCACTACGTTTGACAAGCCTTTGACAATGAAGCTGCTCAAAAGGATTCGATCTATCCATTCAGCAAGCTTGGAAACAGCTTCGTGAGTGACATAGATCAAGCCGTTGAATATTTCATCAAAATAAAGTCTATTCTTCAAAGCAGTGGATAAGCCATGCAGACGATTTGCAATCGGATCGGACTCAGCTTTCGAATAAAGCGACCAAGCAACACTTCCACCGATGAGCAAAGCCAGAACGCTGAAGGCCATTGCGAGAGGCGCCTGAGTGTGGTCCCCTGCATGATTCAAACCGGCTACATGGTTCACTGCAGACTCAATCGGTAGAAAACCGGCAAATAATGTAGGAATGACCAGGATCCAGAGGGGGCCGGTCATCACCGAGGGAGATTCATGAGAGTGATCGGCAGCCTCGGAACGGTGTTTGCCGTGAAATGCAACGAGGACTAGGCGCGCCATGTAAAGCGTGGTCAACACTGCCGCCAGCACACCAATGGCAAAAAGAAACACATTGCCATGATGCCTGAAGTCTGCTGCAGCAGCCAGGATACCGTCTTTGCTGAAGAAACCACTCAAAGGAGGTACTCCGCAAAGTGCGAGAGTGCCGATCAGGAATGTCTTGTAGGTTGCTGGCATCTTTTCCTTCAATCCACCCATTTTCCAGATATCCTGTTCATGGTGCAGCGCATGGATCACGGATCCCGCTCCGAGGAAAAGCATGGCTTTGAAAAAGGCATGCGTCGTCAAGTGAAACATTGCAGCGCCAGGCGCGTGCACTCCAACTGCCATGACCATGTATCCCAGTTGAGAAAGCGTTGAATATGCAAGGATGCGTTTGATGTCATTCTGCTGGAGTGCGATCACGGCCGCCATCAGTGCTGTAATACCACCTGTCCAAGCGATGACTTGCAGGGCGTCAGGACTCAGTAAAAAGAAGATCCGGCAAAGCATGAAAACTCCCGCTGCAACCATCGTCGCGGCATGGATCAAAGCACTGACCGGGGTAGGGCCCTCCATGGCGTCTGGAAGCCAGACATGCAATGGAAACTGTGCGGACTTGCCGACTGCTCCACAGAATAAAAGCACACCCACAATGCCTGCCGTTGCTCCAAGGATTTCAGGATTGGCTTCAAAAACACCCTTCAGTTCAGCAAAGTTCAAAGAGCCTGTTGCTGCCCAAACCATAATGATACCAAGGATAAATCCAAAATCACCAATGCGATTGGTCAGGAAAGCTTTCTTGGAGGCATCCGCAGCAGCTGGGCGCTCATACCAAAATCCAATCAGCAAGTAGCTTGAAACGCCTACTAATTCCCAGAAGATGAACATCTGCATGAAGTTTGAAGCCAATACGATACCCAGCATCGAAAATGTAAACAAACTCAGACAGGCAAAATAGCGGCTGTAAGAGCGGTCCCCTTTCATGTATCCCTGAGAATACCAGTGGATCAATGAACCCACTCCGGTGACAATCAATAGCATCAGTGCACTCAGGTTATCCAGTTTGACCCCTAAGGTGGCTTGGAAGTTTCCGATTGATATCCAGGTGATGTTGGATTCTCCTGCCTCTCTTGCGCTCAGGAAAATGAGTAAGCTCATTACGAATCCCGCCAGCACGGCTCCAATGGAAATCCTCGCGCTGAGCTTGTCATTCTTGAGGGTAAAGCATGAAATTAGCACGGTTGATACCAGAGGTAACAACAGAACCATCCAAGCCAGAATAAATGCTCCACTCATTTTTTGATCGATCAAATTTTTAAAGTTTCAGGGAGGTCAGTTCATCGACTTCCGATATTTGCCGCTTGCGGTAAAGAGCTACGATCAACGCCAAACCGACTGCGACTTCTGCTGCTGCCACCGTGATCACGAAAAAAACCATGACCTGTCCATCCACGGTGTTTGTAAATCGTGAGAAGGAAACCAGCGCCAGATTTGCCGCGTTCAACATGAGTTCCAAGCTCATGTAAATGACGATCAGGTTGCTTCGCATCACGACTCCCATCAGCCCCAGGCCGAAGAGGATCGCACTTACGATCAGGTAATGTTCTAGTCCGATCATATGTTCCTATCTCAAAGTTTTTTTACTTAATAAAATGACACCGATCATGCCCACAAGCAGCAGCACACCCATGATTTCAAAGGGTAACACATAATCGGTAAACAAACTTAAACCCAATTTTTTGGTCGAGCCTACCGTCACGGCCTCCAGACCATCTCCAACGCCGGAGGTGACGATGGCTTTGATCAGAACACCACCAATGCTGAGCAATGCCAACATACCCACCGTAACACTGAAATAATTCACGGGTTGTTTCTCCACTTCATGAATGTCCAATAGCATGATGACGAACAGAAACAGAACAATCACCGCTCCTGCGTAAACCATGATCTGCACCGCTGCCAAAAAGAAGGCGTTCAATAGAACAAACAGCCCAGCCATGGAAATAATGGTCAGCACCAGGAACATGGCACTTGTCACTGGATTCCGCGTCAAGGGATTTGCCACGACCAAAAAGCCGCAGACCAGCGTCAGAGCAGAAAATATATAAAACAACAATGCTTCCATGGATTTAAATCATTCTTTGTAGTTCGGTTGTCCCTTACTGCTTTTGTTGCTTGTCGTGAACATTGTGCTCATTGAATCTATGGGGCAGCTTGCTTAATTCAGTGCGATTGTTGAGCCTTGGCATCCGCTGCCTTTTTGTCCCACTTTTTGATATTACTTTCTTTCACACCGCCGAGTTCAAGAAGCGTGGTCTTGTCGTAAATCATTTCTTCTCTTGACTCACCTGTGAGTGAATAATCTTTTTGAAGGAAAATAGCTTCTTCAGGGCAGACCTCCTGACAGTAACCGCAGAAAATGCAGCGGAGCATGTTGATCTCAAACTGTTCAGGCTCTTTTTCGATGTTGCCGCGCTCTGCGTTCACTTCCGGCCCCGGAGGGGTGATTTTGATCGCTTTGGGTGGACACACGAATTCACATAGTTGACACGACACGCATTTGGTCCGGTCTTTTTCATCTTTGACCAAATACGGAGCGCCTCGATATCCCTCCGGTACTGTCCACTTTTCTTCAGGATACTGCATGGTCACCTTCTTCTTGAAGAAATGAGAGAGGGTGACCTTGAATCCGCCTATGAGGGCGGGGATATAAAGTTTTTCAAACCAAGTGAGGGGATTGCGTTTAATGATCATGCGTGTGTTCTCCTCTCGATTAAAGGTGTTGTATCCACAATATGGTGGCTGTAATGATGATATTTGCTAGAGCAAGCGGTAAAAACGTTTTCCACCCAAGGTCCATTAATTGATCGTATCGAAATCGTGGAAGCATCCATCGAATCCATATGAATAATCCCATGAAGACTGCCACTTTGGCGAGAAAAACAAGAATGTGAATCAGCCCTCCCCCAAACGTGCTAGCAGTTTCGTTCAGTCCGAAGAAAGGTAATGTCCAGCCACCAAAGAAAAGCACTACCATCAGGGCTGAAACGGAAATCATCGCGGCATACTCTCCCATGAAGAAGAGAGCAAACTTCATTGAACTATATTCTGTATTGTAACCGGATACGAGCTCCGTTTCGGATTCAGGCATATCGAAAGGCAGCCTGTTGGTTTCAGCAAAAGCAGAGACCAGAAAGATGACGAAAGCAATGGGTTGTTTGAAAATCAGCCAGGCTCCATTTGCCTGATACTCGATCACTTTGCCAAGATTCAGTTCTCCCACCAGCATGAACACCGGAACTGCCGCCATTCCCATCGCAATCTCATAGGAAATCATCTGTGCACTTGCTCGAACGCCACCGAAGAATGGGTATTTGGAGTTGGAAGCGTAGCCTGCGATGACAATGCCATAAACACCCAGAGACACCACGCTGAAGGTATAAAGAATACCCACGTTCAAATCGGCGATCACCATGGATTGGTTGCCGAGTTTGGATCCGAACGGGATCACGGCAATGGTCAGAAAAGCCGGTATCACACTCAGTGCCGGAGCGAGTATGAAATAAGCCTTTCGAACATGCAATGGAGTGAAGTCTTCCTTCAGTATCGACTTCAATCCGTCAGCCATAGGCTGGAGCAATCCGAAAGGGCCCACACGATTTGGCCCCACACGATCCTGAATCGCGGCACTGACACGCCTTTCCAGCATGACCGAGTATGCGATCATTGGCAAAAGTATCCCTATGGCCATGACGACCTTTAGGGCACTGAACATCAAGAATGGGCCCCAGGGACCCAATAGCGAGTTCTGCACTGTATCGTGCATGACGGCGGCTATTGTTGGATCGTGAAATACCATTTTTTTGTCCTCGCTCTTCCCTTAAATTTTAATATCCGTACCCAGGCTTCCCAGGTCCTTCCATTGGATGCCGCCAAAGGCAGCATTGTTTGCGCTCATTTCGTTAAACAAGCCTGGTAGCGTATCCGCTGGTTTTTCGTTTGTGACATGAACTACCAACTCACGCAACCATTCCCAGTCGGGCCTGGCCTTACCCGGAGCTTCTACGGCTTTCATGAATTTTTGCACACGGCCTTTTTCATTGACGAACGAACCGCGTTTCTCGAGATGAGCACATCCCGGCAACAGGAAGTCAGCTTTATCTGCTGCATGGCTGCCGAGTATGTCGCTGACGACCAGCAGATCCAGCTTGGCGAGCAGTTCGTCATTCATTCCAACGCGAGTGATGTTTTCGCCAAAGGACAATAAGGTCTTGATGCGCCCCTCTGAAATACCTTCGTCGATTTCCGGGATCTGAATGCCCATTTCGCTGAAAGCAATTCCTATTGCACGAGCGCCATTGCTGTTCGGGTTTTTATCCGATTGCACAAGGAAATCATCGCCCTCACCCTTGCGCGGAACGCAATCGGTGATCGCCTCAAAATGATCTGCCAGTAATTTGATGAGGTAAAGCTCCTCATTGCTCGCTCGGGCTGATGCGAGAATAGCGACTGATCCTTTTTCGCATTTGGAAAGTCTTTCAGACAGTTCCTGAATGATAGTGACCCATTCGACGGAGCGTGATTCTGAGTTGTGGTTCCTGATGAGGCATTCCTTGAGTCGATCTTCACGATGAACCCACTTGTAATTCAACCGACCTTCATCACACATCCAGGACGCATTGACCGCATCGTTGTCGCGGGGCTCATAACGGTAAACTTTGTTTTCACGCGAACCGACCTTGATATTACACCCTGTAGAGCAGCTCGTGCAGATGGATTCGGTCTCTTTCATGAACCAAACCCTCATCTGGAAGCGGAAATCTTTCGATGTCAGTGCGCCCACAGGGCAAAGGTCGACCGTATTCAAAGTATAATTATTATCGAACTTTGAGCCAGGGTATGCGGCGATAGTATTATAGCTGCCGCGATTGACAATACCCAGAGCATCATCATGTGCCACATCCCGGGTGAAACGAATGCAGCGTGTACACAAAACACATCGTTCGTCATCCAGCATGATACGCGGTCCCAGATCAACCTGCTTGGGCTTGCTGACTTTGGTTTCTACGAACTGGCTTTTGGCCTGACCGTGCTCCATGGAATACTCCTGAAGTTTACACTCACCTGCCTGATCACAAATGGTACAATCCAAAGGGTGATTTATCAGGAGAGATTCCAGTATACCCTCACGCATCATCTTCGTATTATCGGAATCAGTGTGAATCTCCATATTGGGGGCGACTGGAGTCGCACAAGCGATGGCTCCCCGCGGCAATGATGGGTCATAAGGAAGAACACCTTTCTGAATCTTGGGTGTTCCATCCTGGTTTAAAATAGGTTTGCGATCCCTGCCCATGGCCGGCATTCCGACTTCAACCAGGCACATGCGACAATTACCAGCTACCGGGAGCTTGGGATGGTAGCAGTAATGTGGGATTTCCTTCCCCACCATCTTGCAGGCCTGCAAAATGGTGGTTGGTATTGGGTTTCCCTGCCAGTCTGGTGTCGTCTTTGGGACCTCCACTCTGCTGCCATCCACTTTTACAGTGACAGTTTCGACAGGTTTGATTTCAGCTTTTGTCGTTTCGTTCGCCATGTGGAGTTAATTCGCTGAGTTTACTGCACCTTTTTGGTTGGACTCCAGTTGCGCTGCTTCATCTGCAGCACCTCTAGCCTCGAATTCGTCTTTGAATTTTTTGACAAAACTAAGCACAGGCCATGAGCAAGCCTCGCCAAAAGCGCATATTGTGCGGCCTTGAATGTTCGTTGCAATGTGTGTCAGATAATCTGCATCCTCTTTTCTCCCTTTACCGCTTGTCATGCGATTCAATGCCTTGCTCATCCAGAGAGAGCCCTCCCTGCATGGCGTGCACTGGCCGCAGCTTTCATGCGCGTAGAAGGCTGAGACATTTGCCAGCGCTTCGACGATGTCCACGCTGTCATCCATCACGATAATCGCGCTGGATCCCGACATGGTTCCTGCGGCCATGAGCGAATCAAAATCATAAGGCAGATCCAGTAAATCCACCTCTACGGATTCCAGTTCTCCGTCCTTGTTGGGGCGCTTCATCTGGAATTTTTCTCCCGCTTTCAAGACTTTCGCAGATGAGCCACCTGGAATAATCGCTTTCAAAGTTCTGCCCTCGAGCAAACCGCCACCAAAAGCGTCATCAAAAATCAACTCACCAATCGTTGCCTTGCCTACTTCGATTTCGTAATAACCGGGCTTCTTCACCATGCCGCTCAAGCTCACAATACGAGTGCCCGTATTCCGGGGAGTTCCTAACTTCGCATACTCAGAGCCACCCATGTTCATGATATGGCCTACAGCGCAAAGTGTCTCGACGTTGTTTACGATTGTTGGACACATGTAAAGCCCCAAAACCGCTGGAAAATAGGGAGGTTTGATGCGTGGGTAGGCCCTTTTTCCCTCCAGAGATTCGATCAGTCCTGTCTCTTCACCGCAGATGTAAGCGCCTGCTCCGCGATGCACATGGATCTCCAGATCGTATCCGGTTCCCAGGACATCCTTGCCGAGGAATCCTTTTTCTCGAGCCTCATCAAGCGCCTTGTTCAGAATGCGTGCACCTTCAGGAAATTCCCCGCGGATATAGATGTAGGCAAGATGCACGTCATTTGCAAATGCACTGATGATCATGCCCTCAACTAACTGGTGAGGGTCTTTATGGATGATCTGCCTGTCCTTGAAAGTACCCGGCTCCGATTCATCCGCATTACAAATCATGTAAATGGGCTTACCGCTCCGACGGTCCACAAATGACCATTTGAGACCGCAAGAAAATCCTGCCCCACCACGCCCTCGGAGCCCGCTGGACATGACCTCGTCTCGGATTTGTTCCTGAGGGGTTTTTGTTTTACCGTCGTCGGTCTCTTTGGCTTTCAGCGCGATGGATTTTTTCAACGCTTCGTAGCCGCCGTTAGCCATATAGCAATCAATGTCCGGTGTGTATCCGGGCTTGTCTGCATTCTTCAATATGAGTCGAAATTCTTTGGGCATTGAAATCCGTTCTGGTTGCTTGACTCCAAAAATCGTTTTGCTATGTTTTCGCGTCTTAAGTTTTTTGCCGGATGGTGTAATGGTAGCACAGCAGTCTCTGAATCTGCTTGTCATGGTTCAAATCCATGTCCGGCAGCCACCTCGTCTACGAACTGTAGTTTCTTCTTTTGATCAAGGGCATTGATTGATGATTGTGTCTGCTTTCTCCTGACTGACACCTTCGTGAAATTCATTATTGCACATTATGACAGGGGCTGTGCCACAACTAGCCAGGCACTCTACGAACTCCACTGAAAATTTGCCGTCTTCCGATGTTTGAAGCCCATGATTCTCGGCATCCAAACCCAATTTGGAGCATACATGCTTGTGGAGTTTTCCTGAGCCACCCAATGCGCAGCTCAATGTACGGCAAACCTTCACCACGTATTTACCTGCTGGCTCCTGCCTGAACATTGGGTAGAAAGTAACAAGCTCGTGAACATTGATTGGTTTTAGCTCAAGCTTCTTTGCAATCCATTCGATGCTTTCTTTGGAAACATAACCAAAGTGTTCCTGCAATGCGTGCAGAAGCATCATCGAAGCACTTCGCTTTTCTGGATAATGAGTGATCAGTTCTTCGATCTCGCTTTCCAGCTTTTGAGGTATGTTCAGACTCATCTGTCGCTTTCTCCCATTACAAAATCGATTGAACCCAAAATCGCCACGACATCACTCATCATTTCTCCCTTCAACAAGTAAGGAAGCACACTGAGGTTCACGAACGACGGGGCACGGATTTTCATGCGGTTCGGTGTTCCTCCACCGATACTGTGTATGTAAAATCCAAGTTCCCCTTTTGGGTTTTCAGCACCAAAATAAACTTCCCCAGAAGGGACGTTGACTCCCTGAGTTACCAACATGAATTGATGAATCAATTCTTCCATGCTGCTGAGCACTTTATCCTTGGGAGGAAGCACTGTCTTGCCATCGTCAATGCTCACAGGGCCTCCCGGAAGTTTGTCCAGACATTGACGTATGATTTTGGCGCTTTGACGCATTTCTTCCATACGCACAAGGTATCTGTCATAGGAATCGCCCTTGGTCCCGACTGGAACCTCAAAATCCAGTTCAGGATAAACGAGGTAGGGGTTGCTTTTCCTCAAGTCGTGTTCCACTCCGGATCCTCTCAGGTTTGGGCCGGTGATTCCGTAATCAATAGCAATGTCTCTTGGCAATATTCCGACCCCCTGCGTGCGGTCTACAAAAATTCTATTTCGAGTCAGGAGTGTTTCAGTCTCATCGAAATTGAATTCCACTTCTTCCAGGAATTTTCGGCATTGATCCACCCATCCATCCGGAAGGTCACGTGCAATACCTCCAATCCTTGTAAAGGAAGTAGTGAATCTGGCTCCTGTCAGTGATTCACACAGATTATAAATTTTTTCACGTTCGGTAAACGTATGAAGAAATACAGTCAATGCTCCCACGTCCATTGCAAAGGCTCCAAGTCCCAGCAAATGAGCTGAAATACGTGCTAACTCGCAGCAGATAACACGTATGTATTGGCCCCTTTCAGGCAGCTGTTTGTCGATCCCCATCAGTTTTTCAACCGCAAGGGCGTAGGCGACGTTGTTGGCAAGTGGTGCGAGGTAGTCCAGTCTGTCTGTATAGGGAACAAACTGGTTGTAAGTCATGTTTTCGGCGATTTTCTCATCGCCTCGGTGCAGATAACCCACATCCGGACTGGCCTTAGTGATGATTTCACCATCAAGCTCCAAGATAATGCGCAGCACGCCATGGGTCGAAGGGTGAGAAGGGCCCATGTTGAGGATGAGTTTTTCGCCCATCATCTCTTCCTGACCCTGCACCTCAGCGGACTCGATACCATCCAGCGTTCTGCCGGCGGCGTCCTTTACTTCCAGGTCTTTGATTTCTGGTGCCATGTTAATCTTCTTTTAAAATGTTACTTCTGCTAGTTTCCCGATCCTGACCCTCGAATTGAGCACGTGATACTTTGTTTCTGAGTAAACGATATTTTCAGTCGTTACTCTATTGTGCGCGCCCTTGGTTCACGCAAAGTAGTATGTGGTTGTCCTGGAGAAGTTACAAAAGGTCCGCCTTCCATAGGGGCCTTTTCAGTGAAAGCAATATCAGGCAACTCGGTTTCTTTGCCTTCCAGAGGAAAATCCTTCCTCAATGGAAAGTAAGGGTAGCCTTCCCACATGAGGATACGTCTCAGGTCCGGGTGGTTTGTGAAACGAATACCCATCATGTCGTATGCCTCGCGTTCATGCCAATCAGCCGTTTTCCAAATTTTTGTCACAGAAGGCACTTCACAATTCTCCTCTTCAACAAGCACTTTCAAACGTAGATAAGCCTTGCTGGTCAACCCGTAGAGCTCGTAGACCACAGAAAACCGAGGCTCTTCTCCTAGATGATCCACTCCTGATAGATCCGTTAGGCAGTCGAAACCAAGTTCACTTTTCGCGTAATTGCAGATTTCAGCGATTTTCGCGTTGTCATTGACTACAAGCGTGCATTCGCCCCTGAACTCATGGATTTCCGAAAGCAAATCACCGAACTTGGTTTTCAAGTCGTTCGCCAGTTTTGAAGTTTTCTCGATGCTTGCGTCGCTCATAATTTTACAAATGAATACTCGCTCAAGTCACTTGACGTGAACACCTGAGAGGGCATCCGGCTTAGGTGCCTTGTGTGTCCTTATCAATGGCTCTTTTGCGACCTGCTTCTGCAGTTTCATCAACGCATCCAGCAAAGCCTCCGGTCGGGGAGGGCATCCTGCCACATAGACATTCACTGGCACGATTTTGTCCACACCCTGCAAGACGGAATAGCTGCGATACATACCACCAGTGGAGGCGCATGCTCCCATGGCAATCACCCACTTGGGTTCTGCCATCTGGTCGTAGATGCGCCTCAATGCCAGAGCCATTTTGTAGGTTACAGTGCCTGCAACTATCATAAGATCAGACTGACGTGGTGAAAAACGCATCACCTCTGAGCCGAACCTCGAAATATCGAATCGACTGGATCCCGCTGCCATCAATTCGATGGCGCAGCAAGCCAATCCCATCGGCATTGGCCACAGGGAGTTCTTCCTAAACCAATTCAGCACGGCATCGACCTTGGTGACTATCACATCGCCTTCGACCTTAGTGTTGTATCCTATTTCTTTTTGTGATGGGTTCATTGCGATTCATTCAGAAAGCCCTACCAGTTTCGTGCAAGCTACCGAGAGCTTAAAAGTGGTGCAAGTGAATTTGTGATTTTTTTCACAAGCGTTATTGACGAGTCTGGATGGGTTCTGATAATCATATTTCCAGCATTAATAACGCATTGCGTCATTTTGGGGTGCTTGAGCATGCAAGCTGCTGAAAACCAGTAGCTTAAAAGTTTAGGCGGAGTAGCCAAGTGGTAAGGCAGGGCTCTGCAAAAGCTCTATGCGTCGGTTCGATTCCGACCTCCGCCTCCATCCCTTAACGCTCATCGAGTGGTTTTTCCTGGGGCAATGCTTGCAGGATTTGGTTTTGAAAAGAGTTTTTTTTTCTTTTCTTGCCTTGCTTGTGGCTAATTCTAAAGTGGTGCCTCTTTTTTTGCGAAGAAAGTGGTGTTTCTTTTTTGGGTCGCTCGTTTCAATGAAACATAAAGCATTGGTGAACAACAGTTTTGTTCCGCTTTTATTAACTTAATATTAACTATAGATATCTGAATGTCGGACGTTTTTCCAAAATGGACGAATAAATTGCCCATCCGCGTTATCGTCGGGCTCATCCTTCTGGGGGGAGCAACGGTGGTCGGCTTGACCTATTACGCGACGCCGAAATACACGCGAGTGGGTTATCAACCCGTTCAACCCGTGGCTTTTTCGCATGCCATCCATGCAGACCAGCTTGGCCTCGACTGCCGTTATTGTCATAACGCAGTGGAATCGTCCTGGTACAGCAATGTTCCTGCAGCTTCGGTTTGTATGAATTGTCACAATCAGGTCAAAAAAGATGATCCTAAACTGGCTATGGTTAGAGAGAGCTACGACTCGGGTGAGCCCATCCCTTGGGTGCAGATACATAAAGTTCCAGACTATGTCTATTTCAACCATTCGGTACATGTGAATCGCGGATTTTCCTGTGTTGAATGTCACGGTCCGGTCAATAAAATGGACGAAGTATACCACGCGAAACCTTTTGGTATGAGTTTTTGTCTCGAATGCCACCGTAATCCTGCTGCCAAAATCCGGCCTTTGGACAAGATTACCGACTTGGATTGGAAATGGGATGAGGATCCCCAGAAGGCTTCCGAATTACAACAAACCCATGGAGACCAAATGGTTCATGATTGGAGAGTTGAATCCCTTGTAAACTGTTCTGCCTGTCATCGATGAAAGACCTAACGTATTCCCCAAAAACATCTGGACCTGCTTACTGGCGCAGTCTGGACGAGCTGACGGAGACTCCTGAGTTTCGTCAATGGGTGGAAAAAGAATTCCCCGAAAGCACTTTGGAAGCCCCCAGTGGTCAGTCTCGTCGCGATTTCGTCAAAATCATGGGAGCCTCCTTTCTTCTGGGGGGAGTGGGGCTGACCGGTTGCAGGCGTCCGGAGGAAACGATTGTGCCGTTTTCCAAGATGCCTCAAAATTACGTGCACGGTGTGCCGCAATATTTTGCAACTTCCATGCCCACGCGTGATTCCGCCGTGCCGTTACTGGCCAAGTCCAACGATGGTAGGCCTACCAAAGTTGAAGGCAATCCCGATTTGTCATTTGGAAAGGGAGGCACAGATGCTTTCGCGCAAGCTTCATTACTGAATCTTTACGATCCGGATCGCTCCAAAAAATTTCTCAAGGTCGGGAATGCCTCGACCCGTTCAGCTGCCCTCGGTGGGTTGAAAGCCATTAGTAGCAAGTTTCAAGGAAACAAGGGAAAAGGACTTCATTTCCTTGTCCAGCCAACAAGTTCGCCTTCGCGCAATCGTCTTGAAACGATGATTCGCGAACAGCTCCCTGAAGCTAAATGGCACGGACATGAGCCGGTTGATTTCAGAAATGCTTCAAAAGCTTCCGTGAAGTCCTTCGGTAAGGCATTGCGCCCAATGCCTCATTTCGACAAAGCCAAGGTGATCTTCTCCCTGGACAATGACTTCCTTGGAGCTGAGCAGGAATCCTATTCCCACATACGTGGTTATGCTGATGGTCGTCGATTGAAAGAAACAGAGGATCATCACTCAACGATGAATCGACTT
The DNA here is from genome assembly GCA_000383715.1 of Verrucomicrobia bacterium SCGC AAA164-E04. GTDB lineage: Bacteria > Verrucomicrobiota > Verrucomicrobiia > Limisphaerales > AAA164-E04 > AAA164-E04. The sequence goes on along the minus strand of KB911873.1, from coordinate 16,059 downwards.
TACGCAGTCGAAAGCCTCATGACACTGACTGGCTCAAATGCTGATCATCGTCTGCGAGTTACCTCCGGTCAGGTTTTCAGCGTTGCAGCTGCAATGGTTGAAGAAATTTTCAATCAGATCGGAAACAGTGATGACGATGCAGGCAGTCCCATCACCGCCTTGCGAAGTTCACTTCGTGAAAAAGCCAAAGCAGTTGCTGTCGATCCCAAATGGATCACGGAATCAGTGAAAGATCTGGTTGCTCACCAAGGCGAATGTCTCGTAGTTGCTGGATACCGCCAGCCTGAATCTGTTCACCAACTAGCCACTGCACTCAATGTTCTGCTCGGTAACCTCGGGGAAACAGTGTCCTATGTTTCGGATAACTCTATCTCCTACGACTCTTTTGAGGCGTTAAAGGGGGAATGTGATGCGGGTAGTGTGGACACACTCGTTGTCTTGGGGGGAAATCCAGTTTATGACGCCCCTGCTGACTTCGATTGGAAAATCACTCAGCGCAAGGCTAAAACTGTGGTGCGTCTGGGTTATTACGACGATGAAACTTCTGACGGTTGTGACTGGCACCTGCCAATGGCCCATTACCTCGAGTCCTGGGGTGATGCGCGGTCAGGTGATGGAAGCTACCTCCCCGTCCAGCCTTTAATGGCGCCTCTTTTCGATGGTCTGACTGAGCTTGAGGTAATTGCTCGCATCGCTGGCAATGATGAAATTAAGCCTTACGATATCGTTAGAACAACACTTAAAGGAGTTGTTGGGGAAGCTGGTTTTGAAGGTCAATGGAAACAGTTTCTGCATGATGGTTATCTGGAATCTCTCAAGCCCGAAAAGGTAGACATGAAAGCGGATGCTTTCGATTGGTCAGCAGTGACTCGTGAAGTGAGTCAGGCGATCACCGAAGCAGATCAATCCTCATCGGCATCCAAAGATTCTCTCGAAGTTGTTTTTCATCGTGATTCCAGCATGGATGACGGCCGTTTCAATAACAACGGTTGGATGCAGGAGATGCCCGATCCAATGACCAAGATTACTTGGGATAATGTGGTGTTGATGAGTCGCCGTACTGCGGCAGAGCTGGGCGGAATCAAGAACAAGGAGATGGTAGAGATTGTCCTTGACGGTCGCAAGGTTCAAGGTCCTGTCTGGATCCAGCCAGGTTTTGCAGATTTTTCTCTTGGGCTTGCCCTCGGTTATGGGCGTACCCATAGTGGCCGTGTTGGTGGGATCGACTCTGAGTCGGTTGGCTTCAACGCGTATGCTATTCGTGCCTCCAAAAACAGCAACTTTGGAACTGGAGCCAAGCTTAACCGCTTGAACCGCATTTTCGATATTTCATGCACTCAGGACCACTGGTCGATGGAAGGGCGTGCGATTGTTCGCGAGGCAAACCTCGAGCAATTCGAAGAAAAGCATGATTTTGCCCAGAACATGGATCTGGAGGCGCATACAAGTCACATCCCTCACGATGATGAAGGGAATCCAGCAGAAATCTACGAACATCCATACAAAGCCCGCCCATCCACGAGCAGCGACATTCATCAGTGGGGAATGGCTATCGATCTGCAGACCTGCGTGGGTTGTTCTTCCTGTGTGGTTGCTTGCCAGAGCGAAAACAACATTCCAATTGTTGGTAAGGAGCAAGTAGCTAACAGTCGTGAAATGCATTGGATGCGTATTGACAGGTATTACAGTGGTAATCCTGAAACACGCGGTAAGGCAAGCAATCTGATCATGGATGATCAGCAGCCTTATCAGGAATGGATTGATGATCCTCAAGTCGTCAATCAACCGATGATTTGTCAGCACTGTGAAAGTGCTCCATGCGAAAGTGTTTGCCCAGTCAATGCAACGGTTCATGATCACGAGGGACTCAATGTCATGGCGTACAACCGTTGTGTCGGAACCCGTTATTGCTCCAATAACTGTGCATGGAAAGTGCGTCGGTTTAACTATTTTGACTACAACAAGCGTCCTATCGACCAGCTTTATGAAGGACCGCTTGCCTCTCGGCCTGAGGAGGACATCGATCTGATAGAAATGGCCAAAAACCCTGATGTCACTGTTCGTATGCGTGGTGTCATGGAAAAATGCACCTTTTGCACTCAGCGTATTGAGCAAGCTAAAATTGCCAAAAAGGTTGCTGCCAGAGATTCTGGAGACATTGAAGTGGCTGACGGGACCATCAAAACAGCCTGCCAACAGGCTTGTCCAGCAGATGCGATTGCATTCGGTAATTTACTAGACCCTGAAAGCAAGGTGTCCAAACTCAAGAAGAGCCCTCGTAACTACGCCGTACTTGGATTCCTGGATACCAGGCCACGCACGACTTATCTGGCAAAGATTCGTAATCCGAACAAAAACATGCCCGACTATCATACCATGCCATTGAGCACCTTGGAGTATACAGAGAACATGGGAAGTCCGTTTGAGGAACATGGCTCAGCCCACGGAGGGGAAGCCCACGAGAGTGGACATGCGGTTGAAACTCACTCAGAAGGAGGGCAACACTGATGTCATCACCTGGCACACATCCTTCAGTTGAAATTGCACCTCCGCCTCGAGAAATCGAGCGCGAACCATTGGTCCTGAACAATCGGTCCCTCGCTTGGATCTCCGACCAAATCGCCGGTATCATTGAAGGTAAAACACCAAGGTGGTGGTGGGTGATGATGGCCTGCAGCCTTCCATTGATGCTCATGTGCTTTGCCATGATCGGGTATTTGATCTCCACTGGTGTCGGAGTATGGGGTTTGAACCATCCGATCGCATGGGGCTGGGCTATTGTGAATTTTGTGTTCTGGATTGGTATTGGTCATGCTGGAACTTTGATTTCAGCGGTGCTGTTCCTATTGAGGCAGAAATGGAGGACATCGATCAACAGGGCAGCAGAGGCGATGACAATTTTTGCAGTGATGTGTGCGGGGATTTTCCCTGGCATCCACGTGGGACGTATCTGGTTTGCATGGTGGTTGTTTCCTTTGCCAAACGCTAATGGGCCCATATGGCCGCAGTTTAGATCCCCTCTCTTGTGGGATGTATTCGCGGTATCCACTTATTTCACGGTCTCATTTCTCTTCTGGTATATGGGTTTGATCCCTGATCTAGCAACCATACGAGATCGTTGCAAAGGGTTCATTCGGAAATTCGCCTACGGTTTGTTCTCATTGGGATGGACAGGATCGAACCGTCATTGGAGCAATTACGAAAAGGCTTATCTCCTTTTGGCTGGCCTATCCACACCACTTGTTTTGTCGGTGCACAGTATCGTTTCATTTGATTTTGCGGTATCGCAGTTGCCGGGTTGGCACACTACCATCTTCCCTCCTTACTTTGTGGCGGGAGCCATCTTCTCGGGTTTTGGTATGGTGCTGACTTTAATGATTCCCTTGCGTTCGATTTTTAAGCTAGAAGATTTGCTGACGATCCGACATATCGAATTGATGTGTAAGGTGACCTTAGCCACCGGCACCATAGTAGGATACGCCTATGGTATGGAATTTTTCATTGCCTGGTATGGCGGTAATCCTTACGAAGCCTATGCTTTCCAGAATCGTGCCTTTGGCCCTTACTGGTGGGCTTATTGGATCATGATTTCGTGCAATGTGATTACCCCGCAGTTTTTCTGGTTCAAGAAACTACGAACGAACGTTGTGGTCGTTTGGGTGTTATCCATTTTTGTGAATATTGGCATGTGGTTTGAGCGGTTTGTGATTGTTGTCACTTCGCTGCATCGAGACTACCTGCCGGCTAACTGGGGATATTATTCTCCAACCAAAGTAGATGTGTTGACCTTCATCGGTACTTTTGGATTGTTCATGGTTCTGTTTCTCTTGTTCATCAGATTCCTGCCATTGATCGCCATTTCAGAAGTGAAAGGGGTCACCAATCAGGCAGATCCACATCATCCGCTGGGTGGTGCGAAAGGAGGTCACCACTAATGAGTGATAATTCTCAAACATACGGCCTTTTGGCTGAATTTACGACGCCTGCGGATGCCATGCATGCCGCGGAGAAAATCAGGGATGCTGGATACTCTCGATGGGATGTTCACACTCCATTCCCCATCCATGGCATGGATGATGCCATGGGGCTCAAAGACTCTAAAGTAGGCTGGTTTTCTTTCTGTGGCGGAGCGACAGGTTTTACCGCGGGTTACTTGATGGTTTGGTTCATGAATAGCGTCAATTATCCAATCGTTGTGGGAGGCAAGCCATTGTTTAGTCCAATGTTTCCCTTTCCAGTTGTCTATGAAATGACCATTCTACTCTCTGCTTTTGGAGCGTTGATTGGAATGTTACTTTTGAATCGGTTGCCTAAACTGCATCATCCTTTGTTAAAGAATCGTCGTTTCAAGGGGGCGACCCATGACAAATTTTACGTGATTATCGAAACGTCGGATCCCCGTTACATCGAATCGGAGACACGCGAGCTGCTAGAATCGACTGGCTGTAAACATATGGAAATGGTGGAGGACTGAGATGCGATATTTTTTAACCCTTTACATATTATTAATCGTGGCCGTCGTAGGAGTGGCCGGATTTCGTGGCACCATTTCTCGTAAACCTCCCATCGAGGTATTCCCGGATATGGATCGGCAAATGAAGTTGCGTCCACAGGAGCCAAATCGTTTCTTTGGGAACCGAAGAAGCTCTCAACCATTCGTTCCAGGCACGATTGCTCGTGGAATGCCCTACAGGGATATCCCTCTAAACACTGGTCGAACAACAGGTTCAACCAACTGGGTTGAAATCAGTCCGGTTGAAATCACTGAAGCAGTCATGGAGCGTGGCCACCAGCGCTACGATATCTATTGCACACCCTGTCATGGTGCTGGTGGTGATGGTAAAGGCATCACTAGCAAATATGGGATGGTAGCCGTGGCCAATTTTCACGATGCCCGTCTGGTATCCATGACCGATGGGGAAATATTCAATACCATCACCCACGGTAAGAATTTGATGGGCCCGTATGGTGCCAACATCAAAATCGAAGATCGTTGGGCGATCATCGCTTATCTTCGTGCGCTCCAGCGTAGTCGGTTGTCCACTATGGACGATGTGCCCGAACCACAAAAAGCAGCTTTTCAAAATTAATGACCTATGAGTTCTGAAACATCCAACGCATCTGAACCCAAGCTGGATTTGGCCAAGTGGGCCAAGCTTCCGAACCAACTCATCCTGGGTGGTGGTATATTATTGCTGATCGGTTTATTGTTTCCTGGTTGGCGAGATCAGTTTTACTACAGTTATCTGACCGGTTTCATGTTCTTTTTGAGCTTGACGCTCGGCTCTTTATTTTTGGTTCTTTTGCACCATTTATTTGATGCCTACTGGTTGGTGCCTGTTCGCAGGTTTCTTGAACATATTGCATGTCTTGCACCCACAATGGGCTTGTTGTTTTTACCCATCCTGATTTTTTCATCACAAATATACCCTTGGATGTCGATTGACCCGAATACTGATCATGCCTTGCATGTGAAGGTGGCACTCTTCAACAAGCCCGCCTTCTGGGTCACTTCAATCCTGCTATTTGTGATTTGGACTTGGTTGAGCAACAGTCTACGCAAGCATTCACTGGCCCAAGACGAAACGGGTGCAGCATCGCACACTCATGCACTGCGTAAATTAGCTGCACCAGGGATGATCATTTTTGCCTTCACACTGACACTTGGAGTTATTTTCTGGATGAAATCGCTGGAGCATCAGTGGTTTTCAACCATGTATGGCGTGTATTATTTTGCCGCCAGTGTCTGGGTGACCCTGGCTACGACTTATGTGCTGACCGCTATCCTGCAGCGCACGGGGCATCTTGCTCCTGTCGTTACCAACAATACATACAAAGACACCGGGACATTGTTTTTTGCATTCACTGTCTTCTACGCTTACATCCATTTTTCGCAGTATTTCTTGATATGGAATGCAGCTATTCCTGAAGAAACCTTCTGGTATGTGAAGCGTGAGAATGGCATCTGGGAGAGCCTTGGTTATCTGATTATTTTTGGACATTTCTTTGTTCCTTTCCTGGCGATGCTTCGCATAGACGTGAAGAAATCTCTGACCATCATGGGGCCGCTTGCCATCTGGGCATGGTTGATGCATTACGCAGACATGACTTACAACATCAAACCAGTGCTGGACCCAGAAGGTGGTAATATCAGTCTGAGTGGATTTATTCAAAGTATCGCAGCTTTGGTTTTCATGGCCGGTATTTTATCCAAAGGCTTTTTGAAATCATTTATCAGTCATCCTCCTTTCCCACAGAAGGACCCTCGCATCGCTGAGGCCATGGGTGTTTATGTTGAATTGGAATCCGAGGCGGCAAGTAATACTAAATCTGCGGATGCATGATTTTCAAAGGATGACACAAATCTACAATATTTCCTGATTAATGAGAACAAGCAGCAGTAATAAACAGAATACACGAGGTTTCGCCTTCGTTTATTTTGTGGCGATCATGGCCACGTTTTTCATCATGGCCTTTCTTATTTGGGTGACCAAGGAATACACACAGCCCAGAGCAATCTCTGCTAATCGCGCGAGTGAGCGTGCAGAAAATTTGCAGACTGTCAAAGAAGCCGTGGCTCCTTTGCTGAATGAATACGGTTGGCAAGATCAGGAAAAAGGATTTGTAAGGGTGCCCATCAAACGCGCGATGGAACTCACGGTGAAAGAGTGGCAAGATCCTGCCAAAGCCAGATTGGAATTGATATCCAGAATGGAAAAGGCAACTGCGCTCCCACCACCGCCACCCGAAGAACCCAGTGCTTTTGAATAATAAGCCGGTCAATATTAAATCAATGACGTTGCTGAACAAGTAAACGGTATGGACGTTACTCAATCATCTAAATCACCATCTGACTGGACGGAAATCGATTCATCTTATCGTTTTCCAACACTCTTCCTTGCATCCAAAGCAGTAGCTTGGCTTCTGTTAGGAAGTATCTTTTCTCTCATTGCATCCATCAAGATGCATTCACCAAGTTTTCTGGCAAGCTGCCCATGGGTCACCTACGGGGTCATGATTCCAGCTGCCCTGAACGCGGTCGTTTACGGGTTTGCTCTTCAAGGTGCATTCGCCGCCTTGCTCTGGATCACCATGCGATTGGGGCAAGTCAAGTTGGTTGGACCTGGTTACCTGTTCATTGGATCCGCGCTCTGGAACATTGGTGTACTTCTGGGGGTCATCGGCATCATGGCAGGGCATGGTTCTGGCCACACTTATCTGGAAATGCCCGGGTTCGTTTCGCCTATCCTGTTTGCCGCCTACACGCTTATTGGAGGGATCGCGCTGGTGACCTTTCACAAACGACAAGTTCGCGAGCTTTACCCATCCCAGTGGTTTATTTTTGCCGCCCTTTATTGGTTTCCATGGATATTGACTGCTGGCAGTTACTTGCTCGTCATGTCCCCCGTCAGGGGAGTGACTCAAATGATCATTGGTGGTTGGTATGCATCCGGATTGAACGTCATCGTGCTCGGTTTCGTCGGCATTGCCATCATTCAATATATGTTGCCCAAGTTAACCAAGCGCGATTTGCACAATGGTTATCTTTCATTGTTTTCCTTCTGGATCATTATGCTTTTTGGTGGATTCACGGGTCTGCTGCCTGGGCAATCACTTCCATCCTGGGTGGGATCGCTCAGTGCTGTATGCAGTGTCTTCGTTGCATTTGCCTGGTTGGTTCTCGCCTACAATATCTATCGGACCATCGGAGGTGTTTCAGGTAAATCAGGTGGTCTTTCTTACAAGTTCATTTATTTCTCCGCTGCTGCGGGTCTGCTATCCGCCGTGTTGACCGCCTGGGCTTCGCGAGCTTCTGTTGCAGATGTTATTCAGTTTACCTTGTTCCTTCCTGGCTTGAAATGGTTGCACCTTTATGGGTTTGTTGGAATGGGATTACTCGGGTGTATTCACTATTTCCTTCCGAAAATTACCGGAATTGAATGGTCGAGACCGGCGCAATGGACCGCTATTTTCTGGACTTATGCCATTGGGACAAGTTTGGTGGGAATCGCCTTTCTGGTTGGGGGATGGAAGCACGGTAAAGGTTTAATCGACCCAGAAACCCCTTTCATGGACGTGGTCCGTGAAGGTATTGCTCCTTTTGTGCGAATGAGCACCGTCGGTGAATTGCTAGTTTTCGTAGCAGCTGCTTTACTCTGTTGGAACGTCACAACCTTATTTTGTAGAACCTACTGCTCCTGCTTGTGTTTGGGAGGCCTTTCACAGAACAAGGCTGGAACTTCCAGTGAAACAAAGAAATCTCAACCCAAAAAAAGTTCGAAAAACAAATAATGAATCAGGGCCCCTTACTTTTTTTAAGCGTGCTTTGCGCCATGGCTGCCTCTTGGATGGGCTTCGTGCTGATGCCTCAGGTTCAGCTCGGTAACCAGTCCACACGACTCGTTAAGGAAATTGGCAGGCATTATCCTGCTGAGCGTGGAGGCATAGCGGTCAAAGGTCACGATGTTTACCGCGCTGCAGGCTGTGTGTCCTGTCACACCCAACAGGTCCGACAATCCGGTTTCATCTTCGATATCGTGTTGACTGATGCTGGCGATTTCACCGACTTGGTTACGTCACTCGTTCAACAAGCCAATGGTGATCTCTCCGATCAACAGGCCGCAGATATTGTTGCCAATGCACCGAAGACAATCCTAGAGGGTGTGTCGAAACAAACGGTGGACAGCATCGCTTTTTTGTTTAAGGACAGCGGTGGCAAAGTTGCTGCAAACATTCGACCCACAGGACCGGATATTGATCGTGGATGGGGACCTCGCCAGACCGTTGGACTGGATTATTTGTTTGATGAACCCGTATTAATGGGCAGCCAACGTATCGGTCCCGACCTTGCAGATGTTGGGTCTCGTCTGGCAGATAGAAACTGGCATTTACTGCATCTTTACCATCCTCGCACGGTTGTTGAAAAGTCGATTATGCCCGCTTATCCCTATCTATTTGAAACACGTGAAATCGGCGATTCACCTTCTCCAGACGCCTTGGCGCTTAAAGGTGAGTTTGCCCCTGAAGAGGGCATGGAAGTAATACCCACCCCGGAAGCAAACGCGTTGGTTGAATACCTGCTTAGCCTCCGAATCTTTCACCCCGTTTTTGAAGCCCCCTATATATTTACCCAAGCTGAACCCAGTGAAAACATCGATTCGGAAATGGAGCCGGCTGAATGAGTGCAAAGCCTAAGAAAACTGTCCATAAGAAAAAGCACGCAGATGAACGTGAACCTGGGGTACATCAAGAACCAGTTCCCGTCCTGTTATTTGTCATTTTGCTGCTTCTTGCCTTTTGGGGAATGATGTACCTGCACACCAATGCAGGTGGTTTCAATCGCTATGTTTATGGCCCATTTGAGTCATATGCCATGGTTTCCGACGTCCAACCGGGGAGTTCGGATGACCCAATGAAACGTGGTGCTGATGTTTATAAAAGTATCTGCCTCCCCTGCCACCAATCATCAGGTCTGGGAGCTCCCGGGCAATTCCCTCCTCTTGCTGGTTCTGATTGGGTGAATGTAGAAGGCCCCAATCGCATGCTTCGTATTGTCATCAACGGCCTGAGCGGTCCTGTTGAAGTCAACGGGCAAAGTTGGTCTGGTGCCATGCCCGGGTTTGGCGATCTGATTGCTTCTGACGAAGACCTGGCAGCTGTGATTACGTATGTCCGTAATTCATGGGGTAACGAGGCGAGTGTTTGCACTCCTGAAGAGGCAGCATTAGTGCGATCAGAATCAGCTGATCGTGGTCGCCCATGGTCCAGCCCTGAATTACTCAACCTCTCAGTTGAAGTCCAGTAGTCAACACTGAGTCATCTAGCTCAAGTTAGAATCGCTAGTTTACATCACGGACTTCTTGCGACAACAATAGTATCCATGTCTCATGTTGGTATAGGCTATGACGTTCATCGTCTCAAGGAAGGGCGCAAGCTTATCCTTGGCGGTGTAGAAATTTCGCACGATAAGGGATTGGACGGTCATTCCGATGCTGATGTAGTCCTACACGCTTTATGCGATGCAATTTTTGGAGCACTTGGTGAGCAAGACATTGGTCAGTTTTTCTCCAACACTGATCCTAGATGGAAAGACGCTCCCAGTAGCCTATTTCTGGATGAAGCGGGCAAGCACATCAAACTTCGTGAGGGTAAATTGATCAATGTAGATATTACTGTGATTGCGGAAGAACCCAAAATAAATCCCCACGTCAATGAAATGAAATTGATAATCGCAGAATCCCTCGACATCGATCCCCGCAAGGTATGTGTCAAAGCCACTACCAACGAGCGCATCGGTTTCATTGGGCGAGGTGAGGGTATGGCTGCTATGGCTGTCGTCAGTATCAAGCTTCCTGAGGCTTAAGGCTGCCCAGTTAAACGCCTGAGTGTTTGCTCCAGAACTTCACGCCTGCCCTGAACTTTGCAGTACACAAGGTATTGATGTTTTATTCATCTTACCATAATGGAGTGCTCTCCTCTTGAAGCAGGCCTTCGTAGTGTTACAAAGACTTCAATTCTCAGACCTAGCTGCTTTTATCGGTAGGGTTGATTAAGTGCAACCTTAGGTTGTTTTCGTCGGTCACGTAGCTTCATATTGATTATTTCAACCGCGAGTGAAAAGGCCATGGCAAAATAGATATAGCCTTTTTCTATTTTTACATGGAATCCCTCCAGAGTCAGGACAAAACCGATTAGAATCAGGAAACTGAGTGCGAGGACTTTCAGGCTAGGGTGCTTGTCGATGAACTTACTAACGGTGTTAACGAATATGAGCATGACGATCATCGCAATAATGACGGCGGTGATCATTACTGGTACCTCATCCACCATGCCGACCGCTGTGATAACCGAATCCAGAGAAAATACGACATCCAGGAGCATGATTTGGAATAAGACACTACCCATTGTTGCAGTCATTCCACTGGTCTTGTGCCCATCTTCTCCTTCGAGCTTATCGTGGATTTCATGAGTGGCCTTACCAATCAGAAACAATCCGCCAAAAAGCAGAATCAGGTCGCGACCTCCAAAAGTTTTGCCAAGTATGGTAAACAAAGGGGTGGTTAGCTTGGCCATCCAGGCGATTCCCATCAGTAATATGATCCTGGAGACAAGAGCCAGCGCCAGTCCAATTTTGCGAGCTTTGTCTTGTTCTTCTTTCGGTAGTTTACTGGCAAGAATTGAAATGAAGACGATGTTGTCAATTCCCAGCACAATTTCTAACAACGTCAGTGTCATCAAGCTGACCCAAATCTCTGGTGATGTAATCCACTCCATATTATATCCAAACATCAAGTTATGGTTTTTCCAGAAAAAATCAAACTAACAAAAACTAGAATAAATTCCCAACAGCCATTCCGATCACGCTCATTGGCCCTTGATCTTCGAGGCTCTCAGTTGCTTTGTTGACCTTTTGAAGGGTGGTAGTGGCATTCTTCAGCAGTGAGGGGTCGTTGATCAACATTCCGATACTGCCTTTTCCTTGATTTAATTTAATTAGAATCTCTTTTAGGTTGTTCATGGCAACAGTGGATTCGTTGTAAAGTGTATCATCGGTTGTGAGTTTTCCCAAAGTTCCAACACCTTTATTCAGCCTTGTTACAATATTTCTTGCATCCTCAACTGCCAGATTAATTTCATTTGTGGTTTGCTCAAGCTTGTTGACTGTTGCTGTTGCGGATTCGTAAAATTCTGGGTCAGAAATTAGTTTACCGATCGTTCCTTCTCCTTTGGCAATTTCGCGTGAGACTTTTTCAAAATTAGAAAGCATGGCAGTAAGCTTGTCTTTATTTTCCTTAATCAAATCTCCGAGAGGGCCTAGTATATCTCCGAATGTATCTCCGGAAAACGAGGTGCTCATGTTTTCCACACCATCAGCTACACCCTCGAGCTTGGCCATCAACGTGCTTAGATCGGGTTGCTCTCGCGTTGTCAGCACCGTACCATTCTCAATAGGGAGTCCTGAGTCACCGAACTTGATTGCCACATAGTGTTGGCCCATCAACCCTTCAAATTGAATTGACGCTTCACTGTCTGTGCGAATCGCCGCCTGCTTGTCCTGGTCAATCTCCAGCTTCACCAGAACTTTATTGGAATCAAAGGCGATTGTCACGACACGCCCTACCTTAACCCCCGCCACTTTTACTGGATCTCCAGTCCTTAGATCCTTGATGTTTTCAAAGCGGGTATCTACCGCGATACTGTCAGAAAAAAGACTCACAGATCCTGCCACTTCCATCAGCAGGAATGCAGCGATCAGTGTAAAAATGACAAATAAGCCTACTTGAGCTTCAGATGACCTGTTCGATTCGTTCGTTTTTTCTTTGGATGCTTGTTGTTTTGTATCTGCACTCATAGTTTTAAACTGTCGGATATGTTGCTTCAGATTGGTAGTCTTCAAATTTTCCGGCATTCAAAAAGCGCTGAATATCCTCGTCTGCCTTCTCCAGAAGTTCATTGGGCGTTTCTGGCTTGGAAAGTTTTCCTTCCTGCATGATGGCAATCTTGTGCCCGATGCCAAAAGCCAGGTCCCTATCGTGTGTGACGATGATCGAAGTGGTTCCGAACTCCTGATTGAGATGAAGGATTTGTTTGCCTACGGTGACTGCGCTGAGCGGATCCAATTCACTTGTAGGTTCATCGTAGAAAATCATCTGTGGATTGATTGCCAATGCCCGGGCGATGGCGACCCTTTTTTTCATTCCTCCTGATAGGGTGCTGGGCATTTTGTATTTGTCATGTTCGATGCTCAGGCCCACTTTTCTAAGAGAATCATCAACGATAATCTCTATTTCATGGGCAGGCATTCGTTTGTATTCTTTCAAATACAATCCAACATTTTCTCCTACTGAGATTGAGTTAAGGAGTCCTCCAGATTGAAAAACGATGGCTAATTCAAGCTCTTCACGAACGACTGGGTCATTGATGGAACCATTGTTCAGAAGCACCCTGCCTTCGTCCGGTACCTCAAGACCGATCAGATGACGCAGCAAGACACTCTTACCACTGCCACTGGGTCCCATTATAACAAAGATACTATGTGCATCGACCTCAAAATGAATGCCATTCAATACAGGGCTTCCATCATAGGCTTTTTTAAGCCCGGTTACTTTAAGGTTAATACTTTTTGTCTGGTTTGAGGTCATTCTATAAAAATAAACAATCTAGTAACAAAATAATCCAGAATGAGTATGCACACGATGGACTTGACAACGGATTGAGTAACAGCCTGCCCAATGGCCCTGGGGCCCCCTGATGTTTGCAATCCCTCGTAACAACTCACCAATCCTATGACGATTGCAAAGACCATGCTTTTTGAGATTCCATGTGCCAAGTCCGGCCACTCAACAGCGGTTCTCAAATTATTCATATAGTTCTGATAACTGATTGCTATCTCACTATTGGTCATAGATACCAGCCCACCTCCGAGCCAGCCTACTAGAATGGAAAAGATGACCAGCATGGGTAGGGCGAAAGTAATGGCAATCATGCGAGGCAAGACCAGATAATGAATGGGATTTATTTTCATGGTTTTCAACGCATCGACTTCCTGATAAACACGCATGGATCCCAGCTCAGCTGTCATGGCCGATCCCACTCGTCCGGCAATGAGTATGGCCATCATGACGGGGCCAAGCTCTTTGCACATGGAAAGTCCGACGAGTTGGCCAATCACAAACGGTAAGCCACGTTCTACAAGTACCGGTCCGGATTGCAGAGCCAGTACACCTCCAATAAACATCGACAAGATACAACTCATCAACAATGAGGCGTTCCCGATTTCAAAAAATGCGGCAAGGACTTTCTCCCGTTCACGCCAGGTGTAAGGCAACGCTCGCAGGGTATCGATACCCAGCATGATCATGGCTCCAATGGATCGGATCATTTGAAAAAAATCAGTAATTCAATCATTCTGAGTTAAGCATGATATTCTCAGTGAATCAAGATGTTGGCTTGTTGGTTTTGAAGGGGATAAAAAAGATTCGATAGCGACGATTGGTTTCTTTTCTTTCGTATTGGAAAAGCCCGAAGAGGAATGAAACCCTTCGGTTTGTCTCGGTTTTTTCTGAACGATATAGGTTCCAGAATAAGGATTGACTTGATTTGCCGGTGCTTCCATTTGTCTCTGATCGCCAAATAGACCAGGCGTGCGAATAGTTGCGTTCTACACTTTCGTTCCCCGGTAGGATAGGTTCAAGGATTGCAAGTGCCTGGAAACGTTGATCGCCTTCGTTATTTTTATATTTTGAAAAAAAAGGCCAGAAATTCCATTGCTCAAATGTTGTTTCAAGGTTGGAAAGATTCCGTTCCTCAATATGACTGTAAAGATAGGCCAGTATCTGATGTCGCTTTCGAGTTGAGACCTTGGTTGTTTTTTCCCTGTAACGATATAAGGGCCACAAGAAAAAATCACTTCTCAAACTGGCATTATGGCTCACCCCGAACAGTGGCCATAATCTTCGAGTGTATTTTCCTTTTCCCTCTGCCCAAACAATGACAGGCCAGGGTGCTCCGTATTCTCTGTATTGTTTCACTCGATCATGGGTCATGGTCAGTCCCAATGGCCAGGGGATAGTCGTGGAATCGCGATTTACTGATCTTTCAAAGCTGTAGAATGGGATGAAAGATCCCTTGTATGTTGGATTTGAGGTGCCAATTTGTTCTTTGTGCTGGAAGAAAAACGGCCAAAATAGCATCAACTTTTGATGGCCTCCTACGATTTCTTCACCTTCGCTCAGCAACTTGCGTGTTGTGATGCCTTTTGTTTCCCATCCTGCGATAGGCCAGAATTGCCATCCTTTGAGTGAATCACCTGTCCTATAGTGAACAAGTGGGGCGATGTAGTTCTCAGTGATGAGGTCATTTTTTCGGGTTTTTACATAGAGCGGCCACAAGATGAAATCGATCTCATCTCGCAGGAATCGATCCTTCATGTGCCCATAGAATGGCAGGAAGGCAGTGTAGTTCTTTTCTGGATGATTGCTGCGTTGGTGATAGTAAAATGGAAAAATAGCCAGACGGTCAGCGTTTGAATCCAAATCTTTCTGCCCACCATGTGCACTGATGAATTGGAATAATTGAATGCGGTATTCTTCTCCTGCCCGATCGTAGCCCAATACGGGATACATCAAGTCCCACTCATCAGCATCGATGGTTTTATCCTGAATGCGGGAGAAGAGGAAAGGAATGCTCCATGTCCGTTTGGATTCATAAGATTCTCGGTAAAGCAATGGACCAAAGAATTCCTGACGCAGGCCCTGATGTAAGGTGGACTCAAACGACTGAGCCAGGGGGCCCAAAGCCAATTCAGAGCTCGCTTTCAAGGTGATGCGCGCCCATAGAAAGGCCGTGATCACATAGGGCATTCGAAACATGTTGTTGATTCTTTTCAAGATCGAACACATTCAACTTACATGGCTCCAGTAGCTGGCTATAAAAACAAAGGTTCAAGCCGAACATCCCGTAGGTTGTTGAGCCTGAACCTTGTACCGAAGCAGGATATTTTAAAATGAAAAACTATTCGCTATCTGCGACGGGATCTTTCTTCTCCGTTGCTTCTGCTGAAACAATTTCCTGGGGATTGTTTGAAGTTTCCTCCACTTGCTTTGCCCCTGTCTCATCAACGTGCTCATCAACGTGCTCATCAACGTGCTCATCAACGTGCTCGTCAACGTGCTCGTCAACATCACCTTCATCGGCCTCCAGTGCTTCTTCGGAAATATGCTCCAGATGTCTGCCGAATTTGCGCTCTTGCTGAGGTTTCGGAAGAGGGGAAAGAGTCATGGAAATGCGCCGCCCCTTCAAATTAGGACGAACATCCACCTTACCCATGGTGCCCAGGTCTTCACAAACCTTTTTCATCATGTCGAAACCAAGATTCCTGTGGGCGTTTTCACGGCCACGAAAGCGTAATTGCACATGAAGCTTATCACCCTGACCAAGAAATCGTTCCGCACGTGCGAGTTTGATGCCATAATCATGTTCATCGATCGCAATGCGCAGTTGGATTTCTTTGGTTTTCTGCTTGTGGGTTTCGGAAGCTTTTTTCTTTTTGGAAAGCTC
>KB911872.1 GCA_000383715.1 Verrucomicrobia bacterium SCGC AAA164-E04 | reverse complement strand
CTGCTGCTTCAAGAAGTGGAAGATCAGGATATCATCAGTTTTTCCGAAGGTTTTCCGAGTCGGGAAATACGACGGCCTGATGGCTATCCAGATGTCTTACAGGAACTGTCCCATACTATTCATCTCCAGGGTGGGGCCCTTTACCGAGGTGTTTTGAATCGTTTCGGTGCAGATGAACGAGGCATAAGCTGCGCCTTTTTCTATCGAATGGATTGCGTCAAATTACTTGAAATGGGCAATGTCCACCGGTGGGTTGATGCAGTGAAGGAAGCATTTCCACAAATGGAAACTTTCGGAGATGCCCGACGCATGCAGTCATTGGCTATTCAGGCAAATATCCCCGGGACAAAACGAACGGTCGAAAAAGTTTATGCGCGGCCATCTCAGCTTGCTCGATTTGAATTCAATGATTCAGCTCAGAAAAACAGGGCAGAAAATGCTGAATTGTTCGTCTTGAACAATCACTTTGCCAGTCGACCTCAGGAGCGCGTTGTTCTGCGCAGGAATCAGGCAAAATTGGCATCTGGTGTTTTTCTTGCACTAAAAAAGACGTTTCCTGAAGCAGGTGTCATGGTGGCTGGAGACTTGAATGTTTACCCCCGCCCAGACGACCCTTATCCCGATCACCCCACAGATCAGCTGCGAAGTTTATATGAAGCGGGTATGCTGAGTGCCTACGATTGGGTCTTGAGGAGGCAGCCGGCGAATGCCTATTCCTACATTTATGAGGGGCAGGCTCAGACCTTAGACCATTGTTTTCTTTCAAAATCACTGCACGGCCAGATGATGCATGTCCAATTTCTGCATATAAATGCCGACTGGCCTCAATTCCCCGCGAATAATGAGCTGGAAATTACTGCCAGAGGTGTCAGTGACCATGATCCTTTGATCATGACCTTCGAATTTTGACCGGTTTTGGATGTTGACCTTTTGGGCTGTTTCTATCAGCATTTTGTCAATCCCAAAGCTGTTTCAGCTACATTGTAATCTAATTACGCAACAAATATGAATACACATAATCACAACGGTAAGAGCCAAAACCGCTTAAGCCGATCATTCGGCGCTTTCAAGGGCTTGCTCGGAGGCATGCTCCTTGCCGCCTCTGCAAGTCAGGGGCTCGCGCAAATCGATGATGGCTTGATCTCTTATTGGCCATTAGACGTCGTTCAAGGTACCAAAACACCCGATTTAATCAGCTTCTATGACATGGAACTGGTCAATCTGACTTCAGATGATCTGGTTGATGGTAAGCATGGTAAAGCTTTCTCATTTTCAAATGAGCGTCAAACCTTGCTCCAGAGAGTGCATGAGCCGTCAGATAACCTTCCTGCTAACAAGCACGAATCCTACACTCTTTCCATGTGGGTGAATGTGACCGGAGAAGGGCAGAACGATCTACGCATTTTCTCAGAGGGTAATACATCCAACAGTAATCCTCTTTTCAATATGGGGACTCACAACGGCGGTGCTGACGGAAGTCTTGACTTCTATTTGCGTCAAAGTGGCTGGGACACCTTTGGTCATGCTTACTCAGAGCAGCAGCCATTTGACGGGACCTGGCGCCATATCGCGTTTGTTCAAACCAACGGCGCGCGTACTCTCTATGTCGATGGTGTGGCTGATGCACTGGAGATTCCAGACAAGCCCGAGGGTGACTGGTTGGTGAACAATACCTCCATTGGCGGTATTCTTCGAGCAGCCGCTTCTCACTGGGTGACTGGCCTCATCGATGATGTCGCCATATGGAACCGAGCCTTGACTGAAAGTGAACTGGGTGAGTTATCTTCCAGCGCGCTGGGTGACTTGCTCGGTGGTCAGGAAGCTGATCCGGT
>KB911871.1 GCA_000383715.1 Verrucomicrobia bacterium SCGC AAA164-E04 | reverse complement strand
AATGACCACTATCATACTTGATCCACCAAGAAAAGGATGTCACGCGTCCATTCTTGAGGTTTTGCAGCGCACAAAACCTAAACAGATTATTTATGTTTCGTGCCATCCTGCCACCTTGTCAAGAGATGTAAAATCATTGTGCAGCAGTGGATTATTCAGAGTGAACAAAGTGGCTCCATTGGACATGTTCCCCCAAACCCAGCATGTGGAGTGTGTCACAGATATTCGACTCGTGACTGAGGAGTAAAAACTTTCTTACTTTTGAGATTGCAAACTATCTACTTTTGCGTTAAATACCTACAAGCTCCTGATCATCCTGCAGGCTGGCTTGTATTACCGTTCGGTTGATTTGATTTACCATTGAAATCAGAAAGGCGGACACATTTCCATGGGCGTCTTACGTTTTTTTTTTTAAAAACCTCACTGAAGCACGCCAATTCATAGATAAATAAAGTTCAATCAAAGATGAACAAAAAGAGTCCCAATAAAGGTGCCAGGGGCGCCAAAAAAGTAGAACTTGAAAACGGTGAAGGTTATCTTGAGATTGCTGAAAAAGGTTTCGGATTCCTCCGTTCCAAAGAACAGCATTTTTCGCCAAAACCTATAGATATATTCGTCACACCGGATACCATCAAACGCAACCACTTGCGTGAAGGCTCTTTCATCAAGGCAATCACCCAGCCGCCTCATCGCGGAAACAATCCGCAACTGAAGGAGATTCTCGAAATCAACGGGATGAGCCCCAAGGATTATGGGAACACCATGCGGATCGAAAATCTGACGACGATTGACCCCATCGAGAAATTCAAGTTGGAGACGACCCCTGATCAAATTGAAGCCCGAATCATCGATTTGGTAACGCCTATAGGCAAAGGAACACGTGGTCTGATAGTGGCGCCTCCGCGCACCGGCAAAACAACTGTTTTGAAACAGATTGCAAATGCCATCACAGCCAACCACCCTGAGGTGGAGGTTATTGTTCTTCTGATCGATGAGCGCCCTGAGGAAGTTACAGATTTTCAGCGTTCTGTGAATGCAGAGGTAATTGCCTCCTCCAACGATCAGGAACTCGAAACCCACGTCCGACTCTCGCGTTTCGTAATCGAAAGATGCCGACGCAGGGTCGAGTCAGGCAAGGACGTTTTTGTGCTGCTGGATTCCATCACGCGAGTAGCTAGATCCTACAACAGTGTGCATGGCGGAAGCGGGCGCACGATGACGGGAGGAGTTGATGCGCGTGCCCTGGAAATCCCAAGAAAAATGTTTGCCTCTGCTCGTAAAATTGAAGAAGGGGGATCTCTGACGATTCTGGCAACGGCTCTGATTGATACTGGCTCAAGGATGGATGAACTGATCTTCCAGGAATTCAAGGGCACAGGCAACATGGAGCTGATACTGGACAGAAAACTGTCTGACAGGCGTCTCTACCCAGCTTTGGACATCCCAAAAAGCGGAACCCGCAAGGAAGAGAAATTGTATGGGCAAAAGTGGATCCAGGCCATTCACAAACTACGCCGGGAAATGATTGATACCAATCCAATTGAAGCTTTGGAGACTTTGAGTTCAGCGCTGAAGAAATACAAAACCAACGAAGAATTCCTGAAGCGCTTGCTTTGATAACAGAGCTGTTGCAGGCAAGAGGTCATGACCTGTTTGCGCTGCAGTCCTCTTTGAAGATGGCATGATATCTTACGTTCCAGATCAACCTCTACTGGACTGAAACTTATGTCTCGCACCAAGCTTCATTCAAGGCCTCCGATGGAGCGGATGCTCCGCATTCATCAGGCAATTCAGTCTGGAATTTTCCCAAACGCAACGCGTCTGGCAGAACAGCTGGAAGTCAGCAAGAAG
>KB911870.1 GCA_000383715.1 Verrucomicrobia bacterium SCGC AAA164-E04 | reverse complement strand
TGAGCTTACTCATCCAATTCTCACTTCGCCACAGGGTGATTATCCTTTTGGCGGCATGCATCCTTCTTGCTCTGGGCATTCAGATTGGCAGAACCTTGCCCGTGGAGGTCCTCCCGGACCTGACCAAGCCAACGGTCACGATCCTGACTGAAGCTCCGGGACTTGCACCTGAGGAAGTTGAAGCACGTGTTACGTTTCCACTTGAAAATGCCTTGATGGGAGTTTCCGGAGTGACACGCCTCCGCACGACCTCAGATGTTTCTCTTTCTTTGGTCTACATCGAATTTGATTGGGGAACCGACCTGATTCAAGCCCGTCAATTTGTTCAGGAACGTCTACAATCTGCAGTTCAAAATCTGCCCGAAGGAATTTTCCCCTACATGACACCTATTGCCTCCTTGATGGGGGAAATCATGCTGGTGGGCATCTACGATCCTGAGAATGACACAAACCCCCGCGATTTGCGCACGCTTGCGGATTGGACAGTGCGACGCCGACTTCAAAGCATACCTGGAATTGCTGAAGTCCTGGCAATGGGGGGAGGGATCAAGCAGATCCATATTCAACCAAACCCTGACCGCATGCGAGCGATGAATGTTCGTTTTGATGAGCTCTTGCATGCAGCACATGAAGCTGCGGGAAATACTACGGGCGGCTTCCTCACAAGTTCCTCTAAGGAAATCATGGTACGTCATCTGGCCATGACCACGGACCTTGATGCCATCGCATCAACGATCATAAAACAGATTCATGATCGCCCCATCACTTTAGGTGATGTTGCCGAGGTAAAGTGGGACGTCGAACCCATGCGAGGTGATGCAGCTGTCAACGGCATTCCTGGCGTCATTCTAAGCATCACGAAAGCCCCTGGTTTTGATACACTTGCATTGACAGAAATCATTGAAGACACCCTGGCAGATCTTCATGAATCCATGCCTGAAGGAATCTTAGTTGAACCCTTGTTTCGTCAATCTGATTTCATTGATCATGCTGTTGGCAATTTGAAAGAAGCCATACGTGACGGCGCAATCATGGTCTCCATCGTTCTTTTTTTGTTCCTCCTCAACGTTCGAACCACTGTCATCACTCTGATGGCAATCCCCCTGTCATTTGCAACCACCTTGTTGGTCTTCGACATATGGGGACTAAGTGTCAATTCCATGACTCTTGGAGGCCTTGCAGTTGCAATAGGGATGGTGGTTGATGATGCCATCGTGGATGTTGAAAACGTATTCCGAAGACTCAAGATAAATGCAGCATCCAGCAAACCAAAACCCAGAACATCAATCATTGCATCCGCTTCAGCTGAAGTGCGGAATTCGATACTATACGCAACGTTGTTCATCATCCTTGTTTTCCTCCCCCTATTGGGGTTATCGGGAGTTGAAGGTCGATTATTTGCGCCCATAGCACTTGCAACAATGGTCAGTATGGCCGCTTCATTTTTTATTTCCCTCACGGTTATTCCGGTGCTTTGTTCCTTCCTCCTGTATCCGAAGGAAAACCAAAAACAACAGGATGGCATGTTCGTAAGATGTCTCAAATGGGCGTTAAGAAAGACCTGGTTGAAATTGGCACTGGACAAACCTTTTGTAGTTCTCAGCATAGCAGGTGCCTTAGTCGCAGGCGCAATGACGATATATCCGATGATGGGTAAAGATTTTCTTCCAGCCTTTGAGGAGGAAACCGTTCTGGTCGCTCTCACCACTGCCCCGGGAACCTCCTTGAAGCAGACTGCTGAGATAGCAGATATTGCAGACAGGCTTCTGTTGACCATTCCTGAGATAAGAAAAGTTGGAAGACGTCACGGCCGTGCCGAGAGAGGAGATCATGTTGTGCCGGTTTCCACAGTGGAATT
>KB911869.1 GCA_000383715.1 Verrucomicrobia bacterium SCGC AAA164-E04 | reverse complement strand
GACTCGGACCCTCTCATTGGTTCCCGGTAATGATTCATTCACCACATAACCTGAACCGTCAGGGAGCCAATCCGCTTGAAATCGCTTGGCCCTGAAGTCTCCTTCCTCATAGATGGCACGGATGCGCGTTCGAGCCTCTAGAAGGGTTTGCTCAATTGAATCTTCACCGAGCGTGTACGGTGTCACCATCGTGCTAAGACAAAAGGCCAGCCATGGCCATATTACTGGAATCGCCTGCGACTCTTCGGTGGGCCTTGTTTTGGGATCCGAGTTAGACATTGTTCAATCAGGTTTGGTTTCGTTGGAATCATTGTTTGAAGCGTGGCGAATCACCTTTGCCGCACATGCTTCAAAAAACTTTATCAACAACGAAGATCCCATTGAGTTGAATAGACAGGGGTTTTTCGTTACGCTCTGGCCCATTCAGATCTGGACACCAAAGGATTCTCCTTTTTTGACCGATAAAGCGAATCCAGCCATGATCGCTGGAATTTTTTCGAGATCTTTTAAATTCACCATCTCAACAGGAGAATGCATGTAACGGTTGGGGAGACTGATGAGGGCGCTGGGGATCCCTCCTCGTGTCCAGAAAATCACGTCAGTGTCTGTGCCGCTGGTACTGGAAACGGCTTCATGTTGAACATTGATTTTCAGTTTCTTGGCAACCTGCTCCAATCGTTCGACGACGACAGGGTGATTGGGGCCTCCGTGAGTCAGGCTTGGTCCTTTGCCCATTTGGACGTCGCCATGCATGGCTTTGTTGACAGTAGGATAGTCGGTAGCATGGGTTACATCCGTCACAATTGCGACATCGGGTTTAAGTGAATATGCGATTTGTCGGGCCCCAAGACACCCTCCTTCCTCCATGACATTAGACACCACACAAATCTCAGCCTTCAGCTTTTTACGATCCTTGTGAATCAGTTTCAGGGCCTCCGCGACGGCAAAAGTCCCCGCCCGGTTGTCGAATGCGCGTGCGACGGCCAGATCGTTTCTCAGAAGTTCAAAGTTGTTTTTGACCGTGATCGGGTTTCCGATCTTTATTAACTTCATCGCCTCTGCTTTGGATGAAACTCCGATGTCCACAAAGAGATCGTGAATCTGGGGTTTTTTGTCCGATTGATCCATTTTGGACAAATGCGGTGCGACATTACCGATCACACCGGTCACCGGGCCATTGGCAGAGTGAATCACCACTCTTTGAGCTTTGGATACAGTTGCGTCTACTCCCCCCAATCGACGTACGTAGATAAAACCATTGTCGTCTATGTAGTTGACTGATAACGCAATCTCATCTGCGTGGGCTGCCAGCATGACACGAGGCCCACCTCCCTTGTTAATGACCGCAACCGTATTGCCGTAAGCATCATTCCAGGTTTCGTCTGCAAAAGGGGTGACATAATCAAGCCAAATACGTTGGCCACGCACTTCATGTCCAAAAGGGCTGGGTGTGTTGACGAGTATTTCCAGGAATTTTAAAGCTTCTTTTTTCATGTGATTTCCGTGACGAAGCTTGGATGGGGTTACGACTTTGATCAAGTTGAATCAGAAGTGCGGGCAAAGCTGTTCTTGCCGAATCTCTCTGATAAGTTCTAAACCCTGATCACAACAGTTTCGCTGTCTAAATAAACCGCAAGAAACTTGCATGTCAAAAACAAGTTAGCATGCCTGTTCCTTGTTGGGCATCGATCGGATCGTCCCGGATGTAAGCTGCGTGTTGGCCAACAGCATCGGGGTAATACACCATTAAGTTGGGCACGATATCCAGCAATGACTGGAATGCTGCAGGGTGTGTGGGAGTGGTCCTTGAGGCTACTTGCCGAGACAGAATTGACTGAAAATTGAATCGAGAAGGTCTTCCGTGGTGGTTTCCCCGACGATTTCGCCCACAGCGCTGACTGCAATACGTAGATCCATTGCGACCAGCTCCAGTTCCAGATGACTCTGGAGCCCTTCAATGACCGTCTGTAATGATGATTTGGATCGTAGAAGAGCTCCCTGGTGACGACTGTTGATCATGACTTCCAGCATCTCGGCTTTGATCTTTCCTGAC
>KB911868.1 GCA_000383715.1 Verrucomicrobia bacterium SCGC AAA164-E04 | reverse complement strand
CCGATGGTGACCAACTGCCAGATGGATGGGAAGTGATGCATGGGTTTTCACCCGTGTCGACTTCCCTTACCGATGGGGGTCAGGCAGATCCTGACCAGGACGGGCATTCCAACCTCGACGAATGGCTGGCGAACACAAACCCGCTGGACCCTGATTCCAGACTCCTTCTAAAAGCCTTTTTTTTGGAACCCGGAGTGATTCGCTTGATCTGGCAGAGCATGCCCGGGGTGATCTACGAGTTGCAATCTTCGTTTTCTCCGAAGGGTCCCTACGAAGCAATCACTGCGGTAGAAGCCTTCTCAAGCAACGAAAAGAATCCACACATGGAGAAGCACCATTTGAGTGTTTCAAACAAGGGTAACCTATTTTTTCGATTAATGGCTCGCAGAAAGGCCGATTGAGTCTTGCGATCTCAACCCTCACAGGTGTTTTTTGAATTCACCAATGAACTGCCCCATGTCATTCAAGAGGATCGCATCCGGGTTGCAGCGCAGCACCATCCCATCCAGATACATCAGACTGCGGATGATCGAGAAAATACCACGCTCGAAGGTCATCCCTGAATGAATCCCAAGCTTGATGGTTTTCATCATTTGTTGAGTGAGGCTGATTTGAGAAACAGTGGCTCCGGTAAAGCTCTCGTAGAGATCCTCAAAGGCCTTGGTAAATTTCCTGAACTGCTCTCCCTGTATTTCGACATCAGACATGTTGTTCAACGATTTGGCACATGCGCCGTAATCATTCTTCGAAAGCCCAGCGAAAAAGTTGAAAAGACCTACTCGCATCTTGCGCCCAACTTCCGCGATGAAACCCGTATCAATGAACACAAATTGTCCGTTGGACAGAATGACGTTGCCGGGATGCAGATCTCCGTGGAACACTCCACGGCAGAACATGTAGTAGCCCTGTATCCTAAAAAGATCCAGTAGCTGGTCGTAGTCCAATTTGCCTTCCGAGAGTAATTCATCGAAAGTGGGACCTTCAATGAACTCCGAAACCATGAGGTTCTTGTGGCATAATGCGTCATGCACATGAGGGAAAACCAGGCTCGAGAGATCAAAGTGCTGACTGGCCTCGGCGTGTATTTTTCTCAGAGTCTGCTGACCTTGAACCTCGCGACGCAAATCCAGTTCGCTGAGAGTGAAGCGTTCGATGTCCTCGATGATCCCCATGGGATCACCTGCTTTCTTCAGTTTTGGATAAACCCAGGTGGAGAATCGGATCAGCCTCTTGATTCCTGATACATCCGCCTTGAAGCGTTCTGTCACTTCTTCCTTGATCGCCTTGATGACGACTTGTTCACCCGATTTCAGTTGCCCTCTGTGCACTTGGCCTACCGAAGCAGTTGCCAGCGGTGATGGTTCTATGCTGGCGAATTGCTCCTCGAAATCTGCAGGTGCCGATTTTCTGAGGATGTCAAAGAAGTCTGCTGAGCTAACTTCCTTTGCCTGCCTGTAGAGCTTGGCAAGGTGCTCACATTTTTCTCGCTCAAGAAAATCGATCCTCAAGGCGTGAATCTGGGCTAATTTGACAGCAAACAATCCTTGGGACTGGATCCAATCCAAGTCCGGGAGCTTGCCATTTCGGCTGTAGATTGAATGAATCAACCTGCCGAATTGAAGGGCATTCATGTTTAATTTGGCTGAACCTGAAGGTTTTTCGAAGTGAAAGGCACTTTGTGATGTCTTGAGATGAGATTGGCCGCAATGCGACCCGACTCATAGATCATGGGGAGACCACTGCCCGGATGTGTCCCTCCACCAACAAGGTAGCAGTTATCCAGCTCCTCGAATTTGTTGCGGGGGCGAAGATACATCATTTGCTTGAGACAGTGAGCAAGATTGAACGTTGCACCAAAGTTGATATTCATGCTCTCCCATGTCTTGGGTGAGTAAACGATTTCTTCTTTGATATGTTCCCTCAAATCCGTCATGCCACCGGTTGTCTCAAGTGTTTTGATAACCTGTTCTCTGAAAGGCTCCTTACTTTCCTCCCAATCGATGGGCGCCGTAAGGTTTGGAACCGGAACAAGCACATAAATGGCAGAATGACCTT
>KB911867.1 GCA_000383715.1 Verrucomicrobia bacterium SCGC AAA164-E04 | reverse complement strand
CCTACGATCAAAAGAAAATAAACGCATGTTGCTAAAAACAAAATATATCCAAGAGACATGCACACCCCGTCCTCTTCCATCATCCCAGCAGCAATAGCAATAATGGAATAAGTTGGAAGGGAATTGGTAAAGGGTATCAGCCCTGGAACTGGGCACACAAGCAGGAAGGCCAGAAAAGCCAGCAGCAAGGTATTCAAAGTGGAAACCAATCGCCAATGAATCCACTCGGTCTTTCGGGGCTTTATCCAACGCTCCAACCAAACAAGGAATCGCATGCTGGCCCGGTAGAATCGGGATTCACGATTTAATGGCAAAGGACGGTCTCCAATAACCCGAGGCAAACGCCCGACATCACCACGCAACATGGACCAGCAAAGGCATAAAAACACCAACCCAACAACCACGCTGAAGCCCGGAAGGGACACAGGCACAACAAAAGGTAGCGAAAGCCAAATAAAGACCAGATAAATCCCACGACCGCCGGTGTTGGAAATCATCCAATTGACAGTGATCTTTTGGCCCTCGGGCAGGTCATCCAACAGGGCCTTAATGGTTTTCGATAGAGGGACAGAATTCATCTACAATCGCATTATCCCACGCTGCCGCTGCGTTGTCTTCCAAAATCTGGCTTCTTATTCCTTGGAGGCGTCTTTTTCATCTCGAAGCTGACTGAGCACCAACGAGCTCATTACCGATGTAAAAATGATGCCGGCAACAATGATGAGAGAAAGAAGCGTATCAATGTGATAGCCGAAGACGACGACCAGCATTTTCAATCCAATAAATATCAGGACCAAGGAAAGCCCGAATTTAAGGTAGGTAAAATAAGACATGGCACCAGCAAGGAGAAAATAAAGAGATCTCAATCCTAGTATCGCGAACACATTTGAGGTGAAAATAATAAATGGTTTCTGGGTGACCCCGAATATTGCAGGGATGGAATCAACGGCGAAAATCAAATCGGTTGTCTCAACCATCATCAATACCAGAGCTAGCGGGGTAAGAGCAAAATACCCCGGTTTATGCGTCGTGAACTGCTGCCCATCGTAGAAGTTGGTGACTGGAAAAAACCTTCGGGTAAGTTTTATAAAAGGGTTTCGCTCAGGATGCACCTCCTCCTCACCACCAACGGACATTTTAATACCGGTAAATATAAGGAAGGCGCCTAGAATGTAGAGTATCCAATTGAATCGTTCGACCAATTCGACACCCAACCAGATCATGACACCTCTCATGACCATGGCTCCCAGAATCCCCCAGAACAGCACCCTGTGCTGAAGGCGCCTCGGCACGCCGAAGTAAGAGAATATCATCGCGATGACGAAGACATTATCCATCGAAAGCGCCAGTTCGACGATGTAGCCTGTGACAAATTCCCCTGCGGCTTCCTGATTTTGCCAACGGAGAAGCCCCACCGCAAACATCATCGCCAGAATGAACCAGCATGCGGTCCAAGCGACAGCCTCCCGCATGCGGATCTCTCTAGCTT
The DNA here is from genome assembly GCA_000383715.1 of Verrucomicrobia bacterium SCGC AAA164-E04. GTDB lineage: Bacteria > Verrucomicrobiota > Verrucomicrobiia > Limisphaerales > AAA164-E04 > AAA164-E04. The sequence goes on along the minus strand of KB911867.1, from coordinate 589 downwards.
CCCGGTGAAGCAACCCTAGATCAAGGGCAAGAAAAAAGCAGACGCCAATGATAAAACCCGCCCAATGCCAAGGCTGAATAAGCTCTACTGCAAGCATTACCTACAGTTGCTTATGCCTCCGCCGTATGAACCGTTATATCTTCATTGACATCCGATGTCATCAACTTGGGTTTTTGACCCTTGGTGTACCACAGCACGATGGATGCAGCAATATAGATACTCGAGTAAGTCCCGGTAATGATACCCACCACGAAAGTAAACGCGAAGTCATTGATCACTGTTCCTCCAAAGATGAAGAGTGATAAAGCTGCGAATAACGTCGTACCTGAAGTAATGATCGTTCGACTCAAGGTTTCGTTGATTGCCTTGTTCATGACATCCTTGAATGAACCTTTGACACCCAATTTCAAGTCTTCACGAATACGGTCGAAGATAACGATGGTGTCATTAATCGAGAAACCAATGATGGTCAGGATGGCTGCAACCATTGGTGCATTTAATTCTCGACCACTCACAAAGAAGAGCCCCAAAGTCATCAGGATATCGTGAAGAACGGCAAGGACGGCACCGATAGCAAATGAGAATTCAT
>KB911866.1 GCA_000383715.1 Verrucomicrobia bacterium SCGC AAA164-E04 | reverse complement strand
CGTTGCGGGATATTTCATTCAAAGCGGGCCAATTAAAATTTGTCACACAGCGCGAAGAAAATGGTGGTACTTTTTATTCCAGCGGGAAGTGGCACGGCAATCTGTTAAGCGGACAAGTAAGCTCTCCGTCTATTGGTGAGGGACTCAAGTTGCCTTGGGAAGCCAGAAAGCGGTGATGGCAAAGGTTTGTAAGGCTCAGTAGACAGGTACCCCGAATTCACAATTATAGATGGCTCCACAGCGCGTGCACTCTGCATCCTTGATGTCGAGGTCGGATGTCCAGCGATAAGATGATTTACAATTTGGGCAAGTCACCTTGTATCCCTTGGTTGCCCCGCAATTATTCAAGGCCTTTGGTGGAATGGAAGTGAGGTCATCATCAACGAGCAGGACCAGATCGTCTTGTTCAGGTATGTCAATGGTAGCCAGCCGGTTTGCCTGTGCATTGACGGCATGCTCGAAACAATTTCGAACCAGCCGCGCATTGCCAAAGTGTTCTCCCTTTTCTTCATAATGAATGTAGAAATGGTGTAAGAGCCGAAGTTTTAGCTTTGGTGCAATGCGAAGGTCATTGCGTCGGCAAAGAAGGCTGAAAATCCTGCAAAGCTCAAGAGGATCATAATCAGGGAATTCAATGAAACGGGTGAAACGGCTGTGAAGCCCCGGATTCGAGTGTACGAAATCCTCCATTTCTTCCGGGTATCCTGCAACAATTACGATCAATCTGTCTCGCTCATCTTCCATTCGTTTCAGCAGGGTATCAATGGCCTCACGACCGAAATCCTGATCCTGCTTGGCGAGTGAGTAGGCTTCGTCGATAAACAGGATACCATCGAGTGCAGCATCCACCATGCGATTGGTTTTGATCGCGGTTTGTCCCACATATTCTGCGACGAGAGAAGCGCGATCGCATTCGACCAGATGTCCTTTTTTCAAGACACCCAAGGCCTTGTAGATCCTTGCCATGAGTCGGGCCACAGTGGTTTTCCCTGTCCCTGGGTTCCCGGTGTAAACGGCATGGTAACTGGTTGGGATTGCCCTCAGGCCTTTGGCCAGTCGCATCTGCTGCATTTTCGCGAAGTTAGCCGTTTGCCTTACTTTTTCTTTGACCTCCTCAATGCCAATTAATTCGTCAAGCTCACTCAGCACTTCTGCCAGATCCTCCACAGAACCTTTGTTCTGTTTGGATGCACGATCGTCATGCTCTGAGCAAACTGTGTCGATCTGTTTGAGTAAGTAGCTGATGAATCGATGTTCCTGCGATGAAAGTGAGCCATCAACATGTGAAAAGGAGTGGCAAACTTCCTGCGTCAGATGTGCCAGAAAAAGCAAGACAGGGGGCTGCAGTTCCAGTTTCTTCAAAATTCCTGCCATATCGAGAAAGAATTTATCCAGGCCAATTTTGATGTCATCGGCAACGGCTTCATGCAGTTTTGAAAACCGTTCCTGCGAATTTTCGATGTATTCCGAGATGGCATCCTGCAATCGCATGCCTTTTTTCTTTCTCTGTCCTCTAGTCAATGCCGAAAATCGGTCGCGATGAGGGGCGAAAAAATAACCCTGAAAGGACTGAATCATATCTTCCGGACGATTGTTATAGAGGCAAGCCGTCCAGAATTGAGCCGTCGCATCGGCCACCAATCCAAATTCTTCACGTGGAAAAAACACTCCCCAGGCGCCTCCAACAATTTTGCGAAACAGATCCGAAAGGCCATGCAGGAGGTCGTCTGTTCCACTGGGTGTTTTTTCATACGAAAGTTCAGGTGGAATCAGAACTTCCATGTATTCCCAAAGCAATCGAGAGGAAAAGAGAGTGCGCGCCAGTTGTTTTACTGAAATTTCCTCTGCACTGGTGACCAGAGCAATCTCCGGGATTTTTTGCTCAAGCTTTGCAAAGGTGCTGAGAAAGCGGTTTTCTATTTGCTTTAACCGATTGGATTGGTCTTCGTTTATAATTTGGTTATCAGTCATCCAATGGATGAGTTCATCCATAGACATCTGATTGAACGCGGTTAATTCGGCATGGTCGTACGGTTGGTTCCTGCGGGATTTAGGAGTGCCTGATATGGATATCAGTACGGAGCCTGGGACCAGAGTGTGGTTG
>KB911865.1 GCA_000383715.1 Verrucomicrobia bacterium SCGC AAA164-E04 | reverse complement strand
CAGATAGAACAACAAGAACACCTGCAATGGCTCCTGTGATTACAGCTGCCCAGGGTGGAATCACATCTGCACCAGCAGTGATACCTACCAATCCTGCAAGCAGACCATTCAAAGCCATGGAAAGGTCAGGTTTTTTGAGGAATACCCAGGAAAACAGTGCTGCAGCCAAACCGCCTGCACAACCAGCCATTGCTGTGGTTACAAATACAAGCGAAACACCCACAGGATCTGCACTCAAAACTGATCCGCCGTTAAATCCAAACCACCCGAGAAACAACATGAATACTCCTATGGTAGCCAGTGGCATGCTATGGCCAAGAATGGGTTTGATCTGTCCATTGACATATTTACCGCGTCGAGCACCCAGCAACAACACAGCCGCGAGGGCAGCAAATCCGCCGAAAGCATGTACTAATGTTGAACCGGCGAAATCAGCAAATCCCATTTCGGCTAACCAACCGCCGCCCCAGTGCCATGATCCGGTTATGGGATACCCGATCATGACTAAAATAGTTGCTCCAATCATGAAACTTCCTAACTTGATACGCTCAGCAACAGCACCGGATACGATTGTAGCAGCCGTTGCTGCAAACATGGCCTGGAAAATAAAATCAGACCAGTAAGTGTAATCAGCATATTGATTGGTCAAGTTGGCGACCGAGTCTGCTCCCTCGGCAAATCCGTTGGGTATCGGACTACCCATTGCCAGGAATCCCGTTATGGTCCACGCATCCCCTGGATACATGGATATGAACCCCCACATAGCGTAAGAGAGGACGCCCATCGAAATGATGAAAACATTTTTGAATAAAATATTCACTGTGTTCTTCTGGCGTGTGAGTCCACTCTCCAGAGTGGCGAAGCCTAAATGCATGATAAATACCAGAGCTGCGGATAAAAGGATCCACAGATTATCCACCATGAACTTGGGATAAGCTACTGGCATCGACTGGAATTCTTCAACGGTTGTAAAAGCCGGGGCTTCTTCTGCTGTTTCCTCAACGGCGGTTTCGGCAACAGCGATGACTTCCTCTGCGCCGTTCATTTCCAGGGTAATAAAACTCATGAATGTGAGTAGTAAGGTAAGGAGTGTGATTTTTTTGGTCATAATAAAATTATAAGGGTTTCAAGTAGCTGAGTTTCTGAATGTTTTCTGGTGAAGGGATCAGAGTGCTTCATCACCTTTTTCTTCTGTGCGAATGCGAGTGGCTTGTTCGACGGGGTAAACGAATACCTTGCCGTCTCCAATTTTTCCGGTTTTGGCCGACTTGACAATTGCCGCTGCTGCGGCTTCGCATCGCTCATCGCTGACAACAACCTGGATTTGTATCTTGGGTAAGAAATCCACTGTATACTCACTGCCCCTGTAGATTTCCGTATGGCCTTTTTGACGGCCGAATCCTTTGACTTCGGTCACGGTCATGCCGTCTACCCCCACCTCATTCAGAGACTCTTTAACCTCTTCCAACTTGAAAGGTTTGATGATGGCTTCAATTTTTTTCATATTCTTCGTTTTCGTGATGATCAAGTGCCCGTGAAGGACATACCTGCCATAGCACGAGGCATGCCAAGCTGTTTTTACATGGGGGTGAAAGAGTGCAATATCAACGGGTACAACAGGTAGGGTCTATTGTGTTTGCTGGGTGATCACAAAGATACAAGGCTAACATGATCAAGAATCAACAGTTATTAAGTTTTTATACACTGTTCAAAGAACAAAAGGATTCGGTGTCTGTATTTAGTCTGATGGGGAATAGGAATGAAACATTCAGATTCCAAGGTTGAACTCAAACGGACATGTCCTTAAGGTTCGCGCCATTCCATATGAAGAAAATTTGTGCTCATAGATTGCTCCATTGGTGGTTTCGGACGGGTGTTGCAATGTTTGTAATGTGTGGACATTTTTCCCCCTCAAATGCACAAGTGTCTCCACGGCAGATTGAGATCGGGGTGATTCCGGGTGGGCTGAGATACAATGTGACGGAATTTGAAGCTGCCGTCGGAGAATTCATTGAGCTCACATTGGACAACAATGGTTTAATCCCTCACAACTGGTTGCTTGTTCAATCAGGGAAACTGCAAGATGTGATCAATGCTGCCGTCGCTTTGGGG
>KB911864.1 GCA_000383715.1 Verrucomicrobia bacterium SCGC AAA164-E04 | reverse complement strand
CGATGGAGGAACTGATCCCTCGAGATCGATTCACCAACCTTTAAAGGAATCATCATCGCTTCGTAGTCTTCCTTGCTGCCCAATCCGTAAATACAAGAAACACTTGCTACCACAATGACATCACGCCGTGATACCAAGGAACTGGTGGTTGATAGTCTAAGCCGTTCAATTTCGTCGTTGATACTTGAGTCCTTCTCAATGAACGTATCGGTTTGAGGTAAATAGGCTTCCGGTTGGTAGTAATCAAAGTAACTTACGAAATACTCAACTGCATTCTTGGGAAAGAATGACTTAAATTCAGCATAAAGCTGAGCTGCCAATGTTTTGTTGTGAGAGATAATCAGAGTCGGTCGCTGTATCTCATCAATGACGTTGGCGATAGTGAATGTTTTCCCTGAACCAGTCACACCCAAAAGAACTTGATGCGCTTTAGAATCCTGAACTCCAAGAGTCAGTTGGCGTATCGCTTCGGGTTGATCTCCAGCAGGAGGAAAAGGTGCTTCCAGATGAAACATGATGCCAAGCTAGGTCACCAAACTTGGATCGTCAACAAGAGCCCGCTCGGTAAAAAAGAATCATGACATGTATTATATTCAAAGATGGAAAAATGATCCTTACAGTTTGTTCTGTCTGAAATTTCAATACGATGATGGCAACCGGCCCCATTAGGTAACACCTACGTCATGGAATGCCTATGATCGCAAACAATGATTCGTGAAAAAAACATGAAATCCCCATGCCTTGCCCGACTGGTTTTCTGATCTGTGATTCTAAGGATTTGGTTGTTATGATTTGCGGAGAGTCAGATGAGCATACCCACACCAGAGACAATCGATGAACGACATGTTGCCCTTGAAGGCAAGAAGTTGCTGTATTTTGGTGGGTGCGATTATTTGAGGCTCAGTCATAAAGCTGAAATTCGATTATCAGCGGTTGAATCATTGAGGAATGAACCCAGTTTATCATCCAGTGCGTCCAGAACCACAACCGGTGACCGCTCCATTTACCTGCAACTTGAAAAGCAGTTGACTGCACTCAACAGAACGGAGGACACCCTACTTACAGGGGCAGGTTATTTAGCAAATCTTTCGCTGAGTTCTTATCTGAGTGAGGCCGCTGATGGACTATTGATCGATGAACAGTGCCATCCGAGTCTGAGAGATGCAGCAAAATTATCTGGGCTCCCTGTTCGAAATTACCGACATTGCGATGTAAAGTCAGCCGCAGAGATTTCATCTGAATTGCCTGATAACCAACATTGGTTCCTTCTCAGTGAAAGCATGTTTGGTCTGGATGGAAGCATCATGCCCTTGAATGCATTCCGGAGGATGTTGCCAGTTGCAGTTTCCTTTATCATCGACGACGCACATGGTTTCGGTGTGCTTGGACATAATTTCTGGAACGAGGGAGATACATCATTCGGAGATGCGAGAACCGTCATAAAAACACTTTCATTGGCCAAAACAGTTGGATGCCATGGAGGCGCCATTGCGGGCCCCCTGAAAGTTACAAATAGCATTCGTAATCAAGGAGCAACCTGGGCTGGTCATACACCATTCCCCATGCACTTGGCGCATGCAGCCATCAAAAGCATAGAATGGTTGTCTACAAAGCCAGAGCTAGGTTCGCAACTGAGTCATCGTATCGATTTGATGTCAAACATACTTTCAAGTTTGGGGCTCCTGAAAAAGGCAGGTTTAATGTCACCTGTTTTCAGTTTCAGACTTAGGGAAACTCTGACTGAGGAATCAATCCAGACATTGAAGGACTTGGTCATGGACTCGGGAATCTACCCCTCCTTCATTCGATATCCAGGAGGTCTGAGTAACTTAATTTTCCGGGTTGCAATCAGTTCAAGTCATCAAAAGGGTGACCTTCAAAAACTTGGGAAAACACTGATGCAATTGAGCCAATCTTGTGGATGTGAACAATTCTTGCTCAGTGATCAGGTGAGCTGAATGGATTTCGTGGTTTCCGTTCCCTGGAAGTTGGCTTTGTTGTATCAACAGGTTTGGAGCCAACCTGTTTCGATTTTGCAAGGTCTTGAGTAGAGAGTGAGGAGATTTCTAGATGACGCGCAGACAAAACAACAATCATCCACCCCATTGGAAAATGAATAGCATTCGCAACCAGAAAT
>KB911863.1 GCA_000383715.1 Verrucomicrobia bacterium SCGC AAA164-E04 | reverse complement strand
GCAGGAGATTAGGAATGGATGATGAAAATGCGGCACAACTACACAAAGATTGATGTTGAGACGAAGCAACAAGCGCTGGACAAGCTACCGGACTTGATTGGTTGATAAGAAAACTGAACCTATCGACGCACGCCCCAACAGGAAAATAGCAAAAGCCACTATAGCTATAAGTTTATTGTAGTGCCTTTGATGATTTAGTAGTTGGCATCAAAGTTATAAATATCCCACTTCATCAACCAGGATCCGTCCTTCTGTTTTTCGCTCAAAATCATGTATTTGTATGTTTTGATTATCCGGTCCCCGGTAGATGTTTCTTCAACATTCTTACCAGATCCACGGATTACAGCCATGTCGCCAAACGAAATCACTTCTTCAATTGGTTCTGAAATTTCAATCAATTTATTGGTCCTGCTGTCAAAAAATTCTTTGTAACCCTGAAGAACCACATTCCTACCTTTTTCCATTGGCAGACCCGCTTGCATATAAATTGTGTCTGCTGTGTATAAATTTGCACAGCCCTCGGCGTCCCCTTCGGCGAAGGCTTTAACAAATGCATCAAGTAGTTTTTGTTGCGCATCATAAACAGGTCCATCTTTGACTAACTTACCGTTTAGATTCCCATTAGTCGTTTCTTAAATCTGTTGGATTTCGTGTGGTCTAGATCCACTGAAATGGGCGCAACCTGTCAAAAAAAGAACTGCAATGATAATTAATGTGTTATTCATGGGATGTAAGATTAAATGGGAATACACAATAATCGGCAATACTTATGAAGATTGATGTTGAGACGAAGCGACAAGCGCTGGACCAGCTGCCCGACTTGCTTAGTTGACCAGTAGTTATTGGAGGGGGGGCTACTGGGAAGATTCAAGAACGCGAGTTTGAAATGGGTTCTGAACTGAAGAAAAATGGCGCAATTAATTGGTCGCGAAATCTATCAACTCTATTTTTAAAAAAACTCAAGAGAGCTGAAAATAAGCTAGCGATCCTCAAACCGAAACACTATTAATCCCTTGAGGAACCGCCAGCTATGCCAAAAGCCAAGAACGCCACCAAACCTGCCAAATCCTTCGAGGAAACCCTCTGGGACACCGCCAACAAGCTCCGCGGCTCCGTCGACTGCACATCCCTGGTTCAACTTCCCCTTGCAGCATGAGCCCACAGGAAAAACAGAAACTGAGCGAAAGCGACATCTGCGACCTCTTCATCACACCTGCGATCAAGGGTGCGGGGTGGGATCAATTACGTCAAATGCGGCGCGAAGTGACCCTGACTCCATACAATCAAGCCCAATCATGATCGCAGTCAACCAGCCACCTGTAATCATGACACAACCCGAGAGCAGGTCATATAGTGACGGTCAACGCATCATGCTCCAATGGATAGCAGAAGGCGCAGGAACTCTCAGCTACGAGTTGTTACAGGATGGGAGCGTTGTTGAGTCCAACAACAATGGAAGTTTCTGGGTAACACCTTCAAAGGATAAGAGTGTTACTCAATACGCCGTTAAGGTTACCAATGAATTTGGCAGTGTCTCATCAGTAACAGTAGCTTTGTCACTGCAACAAACCAGCCCCCAGATCATTGAACAGCCAAGGAACATTAAACTTGTTCAAGGAGAGCCATTGGAAATAGGACTGCTGGCGTCCGGAGGGGCTTTGAATTATCAATGGTACAAGGGAGTGTCTCAAATATGTGGAGCCACTGGTCCAGTTTACTTAAGCGATGAAACAGAGGAAACTGACTCGGGTAACTATTTTGTCGTAATCTCCAATGATAAAGGCATCGTCACAAGCAGGCCTATCAACGTGTCGTTTGGAGCCAGACTTTCAGCAGCCCTTGATGGTGCCAACCTGACTTTTGCAGTCGACCCCGGAACCAGTAATGCCAACTGGAAACTACAACGCTCCTCCAATCTGTTGTTTTGGGAGGATGTTCAAGCCTTGAGCCAACAAGACCTTGAGAGATTGGAAATGCCCGTGGGTGATGGTTCTGTATTTTACCGAGAGGTAAAGGAGTAGACGATGAGGTGAACGGTCTCTTTTGCTGATTCTCAGAGTCTTTTCAATTAGAGAATACAAACTCAATCTGAATTTGTAATTGCGTGATTACAACTCTGGCGATTTATGTAGCAAAT
>KB911862.1 GCA_000383715.1 Verrucomicrobia bacterium SCGC AAA164-E04 | reverse complement strand
TGCAGTTCCTTGAGTTGTTTGGCTTGAGAGATCTCAAGCATGCCAAACTCACGTTTCCAACGGTAAAAAGTTTGTTCACTGATCTGATGATCACGGCAAACATCTTGNNTTTTTTTCCCACTACCCTCGGCTTCACGCAGGATGCGGATCTTTTGTTCGGTTGAGTATCTTATTCCTTTCATTGTCTGGATCCTTTTTATTGGTCCAGACTAACTTTTCAAGTGGATCAGTTCTCGTAACCTCGACCAGTGAGGCTTTTGAGGCTTGTGCACATCCTGAAGGCACCGCTCCCAATGGAGGTGAGACCGTCGGGTATCCTTACGCTTTTGAGGCTGACACAATTATCGAAAGTTGTATTCTCAATGGAGGTGACACGTTCAGGTATCGTTATACTTTTGAGACTTTTGCATTCAATAAAGGAATGATCTCCAATGTAGTTGATACTGTTGGGAAGTGTCACGCTTTCGAGACTCGTGCATCTAAGGAAGGTGTATGGCCCAATGGAGATAACACCGTCTGGAATGGTGATGCCAGTAAGGTTTGTGCACTCGAAGAAGGCACCCTCCTTCCAAAGTTTATTCGAAGGATCCCCAATGAACGTAACAGGCTTTCCCTCAATGGTCGTGGGAATATGCAAGGTTCCTGAAGCCGTTGTTTTACATTTCGTGATCTGAATCTCTTCACCAACTACACTGTAGGATAGGTCCTCGAGACTGGCAGCACTTAGGTTGAACGATAACAAGCACCATAATGAGCCCGCCAAAAACCCCAACGATCGATTACTCATATTAAGAATTTAACTTTTGAGGGAAATTCAAACTACTAAAAAATTTATTTTTTGCGGATCTAACCGGAAACCACGACAGCCTCCATTCTGTTTCAAGCAGGGAACGGATAGATTATTGTACTTTTGGTATCCTCTGGCTATGATGGAGCCATGTCTTCACTCCCTCTAGACATCCGCAGACAAGCCAAATCACTGGTTGAAGCCGGCAAGACCTCGGCCGAGGTCGGTGTGTTGCTGGATATCAAGCCAGGCACCGTTCGCGAGTGGAAACGCCGCTACATGTGGGATGGGCCCGAAGGTCAGGAACGGCCCTGTAACGACGATATGGACACTGATCAAGTGCCAGCAGAATACGAACGAGTCATGAGCCTGGATGTCATGGACACGTTGGACTGGATTCGTCGCATGCCGATGCCTCGTCGTATTGATGCCATCCTGAAACGTGAACGAGCCTTAGAGCTTTTGTCCAAGCGGGCTGAGAGGGTCATTGGTGGCTTTGCTCGATCACATGGACAACAGAGCAAGGTGATCCAAGTCAACTCTGTAACCCAAATTTTAAGTTCAGGCGAAAGCTCTGGTTGTGGTGTGACTTGAGGTGGTTTTGTATCAACCATGGATACAAGCGGCTGAATAACCCCATAACTAACTGGAGTTGCTACCTCACAAGGCCTATTTCATTGACATTTTATTGACATATTAAGCGTCAATAGTTGCGTTCATGTTCGTTTGTGTGCGTAACCCTCTGAATGCATAAACAGCATTTTAAGTGTTGGTAATGTGTTTATTGCATAGATTTAAAGGATTTACAAAAATCACTTATCCCGGTAGAGCAACGGTTTTGTAAACCGTCGGTCGTCGGTTCGATCCCGACAGCTGGCTCCATAATCAAACCCTTCCTAGACACCCCGTTACATCCCACAAGGAGACTGTAAACGCCATCAGCCACCCTGGGTCGAGTATGGGAAATTTCAAATTTGATGTCTCATTAGGAACCTCGGCTCATCATTGAAACCCATCCGTCAAAGGAGAGTTCATCCAAACTGTTTTAGTCTCAATTCCCCTTCGAATACCAACCCTACTAGATCCACACTTTGCTTGCTTTCAACACCACATTCTTACATGGTGATTTTTTCACCTCATCAAGTTACAAATCATAGTAATTCATGAAGATTTTCCATTATCTGGTGGCGACGAGTGCACTTCTTTCACTGAGCGCATTGAGTCCGCAAATCCACGCCCAACTCACCATGTCTCAGGAGGCCACTCGTACGGCAGTCGTGGATGCATTGTGTCCAACATGCGTGACGGCTGATCTCTACCCCAGTCCTTATGCCGAGCAAACCTTGCCAGGTATCCAGGAGGCATTGTCCTACGTTGGATTTGATCTGGCAGCGCTGCTGCCTGAAGGGGCGGTCATTACCAGTGCCACGCTGGATGTCTTTGATTTGAACACAGAGGTGGACGATCAATTTTTATACGTGGCCTTGATGGATGTGCCTTCGGACTGGGATCCCGAAACCCTGACCCTTGATGAGGCCAAGAAACGTTACGATGCGGTTACCTCCACTAGGCCTACTCCTCTCGTGCGGCCCAACACCCGTCGAGCGCTTTGGCAAGGGGAGGTAGCCATGGATCTTGAATTCGCGCCGGGGCAATCCACTGCCAAACGGGCCATCGTTCGAAGCGCTGGCAGTTCCTCCGACGAGGATTTGGTGGACGCCTTGAACATGGCGCTCAGTGAAGGCGACGGGTTTGCATCCTTTGGCTTCTACGGCAAGACCCTGGATGATAATGCTATTGTGGGGATCGATTTTGGGGATGGGGAAGCTGGCCCTACGCTGACCTTGAAATTGGCAGGTGGGGGTGATGCCGGCAAGACCGTGATCTATGATTTTGATGGCGGCGACGCTGCGGGCTGGGAGGCCGTTTTGGAATCAGCAACTGAAGGTGGTCCAAACCACCTTGGGTTGATTCATGCGGAGGACCCCAATGTAGGTGATTCGGTGCCCCCGCAACCATTGACCGGAGCAGCCTTTGTAGGACCCATTCCTTTTGAATCTGAAGATGGGACCAATGCCCGGGACCAGGCCCATCAGACTCTGGTCTATCGTTCGCCTGAGTTCATTATGGGGTTGAATGGGCGGATTTCCTTTGCCCTCATTGGAGGGGCCAAGCCCAACCTCGATCTTGAGGAAGTCAATGCCAACGGACTGCAGGAGGATTCCAGCACCGATGGTGCGATCGGTGTGGCCCTGCGGCATGCTGACTCGGGGCAATATATTAGTTTTCATGCACGCTCGGAAGATGGAAGCCAGGCATGGGAAACTATTGTTCTCGACGCGAATACTCTGGAATCGCTCATTGAGCCAGGTCAGGCCTACACCCTCGATTTCATTGATAGTTTCCATGGCGGCTGGGGCTGGGCTGGTTTGGATAATGTGATTATTCAACAGGGTGTTCGGACCACCCAATTTGACTTTGATGATGAAACCCTGCAAGGGTGGACGGTGGTCCAGGGCTCGGAAGAGGCCACTGGGCCTCATCGTCTGGATGTGATCAGTCAGAACGATCCGACAGTAGGCAATTCAGTGCCCCCAACCCCATTGAATGCACCTGCTTTTGTTGGACCGGTTCCCTTTGAGGCCGCCGATGGAACAAACACTCGCGATCAGTCCCACAAAACCTTGGTGTTGCGATCACCCCCGTTTAGCATCTATCCCAATGGGATGATTTCCTTTGCCTTGATAGGTGGCGCCCATGCTGGCCTCGACCTGGATGCTGTCAACGCCGATGGTCTGCCAGAGGTGTCCAGCGGTAGTGGCGCCATTGGGGTGGCCCTGCGTCAGGTCAGCAACGGGGCCTACCTGACCTTCAACGCTCGATCCGAAAGTGGAAGTCAGGCATGGGAAACCATCATTCTTGATCAAGAGGATTTGCGGGGCGTGGTGACTTTTGGGGAAACCTACACGCTGGATTTTATTGATACCCATAGCGGCGGCTGGGGGTGGGCAGGATTGGATGATGTCATCATTCAGGAAGGCACCCCGATCTTGAAATACAATTTCGATGATGAAACCCTGCAAGGCTGGACTCAGGAAGGTATTTCGGAAACGGGCCCTACACAGCTTGGCGTCATCAGTGTGAACGACCCCACAGTGGGCGATTCAGTCCCACCTGTACCCTTGAACGCACCAGCGTTTGTGGGTCCGCTGCCCTTTGAGGATCCCGATGGGGGTAATACGCGCGACCAGGCTCACGCAACGCTGGTGCTGCGATCTCCTCCATTTTCACTGTTTGGTGATGGAGAAATCTCTTTTGCCTTGATTGGCGGAGCGCATACCACATTTGACCTCGAAGAGGTCAATGCCAACGGTTTGCCGGAAGCATCCGGGGGTGGCGGAGCTATTGGGGTTGCCCTCCGAGATGATCAAACAGGTCACTATCTGGCTTTTTATGGTCGCTCTGAAAGTGGGAGTCAATCGTGGGAAACCATTATCCTTACTTCAGAGGATTTGGCTGGAGTGATTGAGGAAGGCGCTCAATACACCTTGGATTTTATCGATAGTCACAGCGGCGGCTGGGGTTGGGCTGGGCTGGATGATGTCATCATTCGCCCCGGTATGGCGCCTGAGACCGGTGGCTCCATTGTTTCAGTGGGACTGGAAGGCGGGCAGATTGTGGTGGAATACACTGGGCAGCTCCAACAAGCTTCTCAAGTCGAAGGTCCATGGTTGCCCGTGGAAGGAGCCTCCAGCCCATTTTCGGAGCCAGCCTCTCAAGAAATGCAGTTCTTTCGCGCAGGTCCTTAGCCCGAATGTCTCAAGATTTGATTATTTATGGGAAAAAACCTTGAGCAAAACCACTGAAAATGGCTCGTGTCAACTTGTCACCGAGTGGTGATGATTGCTCCATACCTCAGCCTGATGATGCAGCCTGCCTGGGGGATTTGATATGATGGGATTTTAGCAATTGCAATCAATGCCCGGCCGACCAAAAGGGCATGGGTTTTCGCCCCTGATTATCATGAATCGTTTTGAATGGGACTGCCTTTTTCTGCTCTCTCTTGCAGGTATTGCATCGATTTTAATGTCGATTCCGAAAAAATTCGATAGACCTTCTGACCTGATACCGTCACTTGTTTCCCTGCTCAGCCTTGGAGTGAACTTTTATTTAAAGGCATTAGCTTGCTCTCAACAATGAGGCCCATGGCAATAAAGGGAGATCAAGATCGAAAGCCTCTCTCAGGAGCCTCGACTTGGAATTTTCCCATCCCAGAGTTAGATCACAATTCATCCGGCACTTCAACACAAGGCGGCGTGGGATCATTGGGACCCGTCCGGCCAGCCCTTAAGGCAGTCGAACCCGATAAAAATATACATCAGAGCTTGGTTCACGATCATCCCTGAATGTCGTTGAATCCCCTTCGGCTGTCAGCTGAGCAATCTCTTTCCACTGTTTCAAGTCTTCAGATCCTTCAATGAGGTAATTTGAACCTGCAAGGGTATTGAAGCTGAAGCTTTGCGCGGTCATGGAATTTAGCTCAATGCTGGCTTGGACCTGTCTGTCCGCGGCAAATTCCGGAATATAGGCCTTGATGCTTCCTACTACCGGAGCATTGATCAATGGCGTCGTTCCCAAAGGCGATTTCACCGACCATTCCAAGCTGGACGCACTTCCCCCACTGGTCGTGAGCGTAGAGCTACCTGTGAGATCATCGAAAAAGAGAAGTGTAAACGGATAGATACCACTTTGAGGGACCGTGAATCGATACCGCCACCCCTGATCATCTCCTTTGCCGGGGTTGATGGATTCATCCGGATCGATCAAGAAGGCATTGGGTCCAAAGCCAAGGTAAAGCTCATGCTGAGGCGATGCTGTCACGGAAAGGTCATGGTAGCCCTCGCTCAGTTCCAAAAGGGTGACAATCTCGCAACCAAAAAAGGTATAGGGCTCCTCATAGTCTTCCGGGATGAGGGCTTCAGTGCCAGAAATCCCCGGAAAGGGTTTTTCCTCACCGTGATTGCCAATGGCCAACTGGTCACGCTGATAATTAATACCTCCCGACTCAACAAAATATCCTTTTTCGTTATGCCGATCGAGCTGAGCCAGGTTTTCATGCGGTTGATCCCAGATGATTAGGAGGTCTTCAGTATACTCCAACCCCCAGTTGCCACCCGAGGTATTGAAGGGATCAGGAGCCATGGTTCGAATACCAAATCCTCGCCGCAGATCTTTTGTCTCGACCTGATTCATGGCCTGGTCGGCATCCAATGAAGGTAGATTGCTGTAATCCACCGTCGTGAAGGACCAGGAGCTTTGATAGGGCAACGCAGGCGTCAGTGTGTCGACGAATCGAATTTCGACTTCATGAACTGATCCGCTTGCAAAGAAATCCTCTGGGGTATGGATGATGTTGATAATGGATTCGCTGAAGTCGAGGGTAGTCGCGACCGGAGATCCATCCAGGAACATTTCTACGGCCTCTGGATCCAGGATCCCAGTGCCCGGATCCACCCCAACCACGACGCTCGAAGCAGGGTTGGCTGGTAGCCCCTGAAAGGGAAAAAGCCTGACCATCTGCATGTTTTGCTGAGGTCCTTGATTGCTGCCGGACTCCAGCTCAAGCATGAACACACCGCCTGCGTAGCCCTTGTAGGCATGAGCTCCGGGGAGTCCACCGTTGGCTTCCCCCACCGTATGACTCGTACGAATGATAATTTTCCCGTCGGAACCCGGCGCAATACCAGTCCATCGCGCCACATAGCCCACCTTGTTGTGACCGGTACTGAATTCCACACTGTCTTCCCCAACCTTCCACGCACCCTGGGAACTCGCGTAAGTGAAGGTATCGGCTCCCAACAGTTGCCAGTTGGTCGTACGCTCGGCATAACCCTGGCCGCCTCCCCGCATGGCCGTCCCGGCAAAGGCATAAGTGCGCTGGGGATCCAGACCTTCCAGGACCAAATCCACATGCCAACCCGGGGCATCGCCATAACTGATGTTCCCATCCAGGTCCAATGCCTCACCAAACAAGGTAACAGCATCACTCTGAGGATCGACTGTGATCGAATCGGACGTCCAGAACACACTCCCGGTTGAAACAGTTTCCTCATAGCGTGCTATCACACCTGTACCGTCCCCGCTACCAAACTGCAGGAGTTCCTCCTCAACAGGGCCTGGGCTGCTCCGTCCAATGTTGATGGTCGTCACCGTGGGATCATCGGTACCTCCATTCTTGTTGGAACTGTCATTGAACGCCTGCCAATCGGCCCAGTTGCTATTGGCTATTAAGACCATGGCCAGAAGGATAAGTGCGGGTTTCATGAACTTAAGCATAGAAACATTTGTCGGCCGATCAATGACATTTTTAAAACTATTGGATGCTCATGATCTCTGCATCCATGCAATAATACCATGCAGAATGCACTTGTGAACATCGACCAGCCATCCAAACGAATCAGATCATGAAGCGCAGCTTGTTGTAAGCTGCCTTCTCCTTCGCCTCCTCGTCAACCGCTGCGGCGAGCTCATCAAAGCCGAACATGGTTTTCACTCGATGCGTGAGGAGTGCGCGATCATAAGGTATTTTTCCGGATGTCCAATAAGCTGCTGTGTGAGGCGTGAATTGAGAGACCTTTACCTGCCCTTTCTCGTCTGCGACATTCGGCAGATTACGCCAAAGGCGC
This sequence comes from Verrucomicrobia bacterium SCGC AAA164-E04, assembly GCA_000383715.1. Lineage (GTDB taxonomy): Bacteria > Verrucomicrobiota > Verrucomicrobiia > Limisphaerales > AAA164-E04 > AAA164-E04. The sequence goes on along the minus strand of KB911862.1, from coordinate 87,347 downwards.
AGGTGGTCACGATGGGCTCTTACGGCACGTGGCACCAGTTCCGAATAGCCATAAACGGAAAGATCAGCAATCGCCGCGGCGTGATTGACGACGTGGACGAGGCTTCCATAACCTGTGCGGTTGATCTCGGGTTTCTGGTTGATCACTTCATCCAATACCGCAATGGTCATTCCCTCCATATCCGTGTAGAGTGGTGTTCCATCATCGTTGGGAAGCTTGATCTTGTTTCCGTAAATCCGCCCCCTTTTCTTACCGTAATATCCACTCCCGGGATGTGAGTTATCGAAGAGGGAGATCAACTTCCGGATTCCATCGACCACCGCCGGCGTTGCGAATTCGGGATGTTCCTTGAGCGCGCGAATCGCAAGTGAGGCAAAGATCACATTGTGCCCCGACTCTCGGGGACTCCCGATGTTCTTCTCGAGTGATTCAGCAACTCCGTCAATGAGTGTTTCATCGGGTTTCTGCTTGGGAAAGGGCTCAAACAATTCACGGTCAGCAAGCTTCGAATTCTTATACATTCTTTTCCCGAAAACCGACTCGCCGCGCATGATTCTCTCGAGATCATCCTCGATACCCTTGTAAACCTTCGAATCGAGATTGGGGCGTTGCTCGCCAACAAAATATCCGGCAATCACTGCCGCGCCGAGATGGCCCGCCATCGATTTCATATGGTGTGCCCGTGCTAGCGCATTGAGACCCATGGATAAATAATGATAGGCGATCATCGTAAAGTGAAGATTTGAGTTCCGTTTTTTGCACCTACGGTTGAGTGCAAAAAAGGGTAGAGGTCGCAGGGTGGCCTCCACGGTTTGTGGTAAATTATTCTGTCATTTCAGCCATGCGTTTTCCCTCGAGCTCCAGGACTGCTCCTTACATTTTATCAGAGTTCAGGCAGCGAAGCATTTCGGAATTCGTCTGTCACCGCCCACAGGTTTTGGGGGCTGAAGGCTTCTCCGAATTTGAGAAAGCGCACACTGCCATCAACGAAACCGTAATTGGAGCCACCACCCTGCTCATTGCCTGCCGAGCGATGCTTACCATGAGCCACCTCGGTCAAATGGTCGCTACCATACTCAGGTGGCCAGATATCCATGTAGGCATCATCTTCTGATTCAGCTTTCCTTTCCCCGAGCACAATCGTTTCGGAAGGTTCTGGTATCGCGGCCAGTTTCATTCCAGTGAAGCCGCCTGACTTGTAGGCCCCGAAAAAAGCATTCCAATCGCCACGAAATGATTCCACAGCAAAGAAATCAACAAAACCGTTCATCAGGTAATCGTTTTCATGTTTACCCCTATCCACCGGACACTTCAGCACACCTCGATTACCGTAATAGGATTCAAGACGATCCATCCACACCTCACCTGCATCGTAATCCCGGGGGGGCAGGTAGCCGTCATGGTCATCCGCATACATGGAGACGCCCAGTTGCAACTGACGCACGTTATTCAGGCAGTGAGTCCGCTTGGCCCGATCCTTGGCCTTGGAAAGGGCTGGCAATAACATACCTGCCAGGATCCCAATGATGGCGATGACCACCAAAAGTTCAATCAGGGTAAAACCCGAGTTTGGGATACCGGCTTCTATCTCTTTCTTGCCAAGGGAGGCACTCAAGGGTTTTGAAATCAATGCATTCATTACTCTCATGTCAGCCAGGCGTTCATTGCTTTTTTTGAGAAGACGCTTTTCCTGAATCCTTCTCAGCCGTCTTTCGGTTCTTGAATTTCTCCATGGCTTCTTCTTTCGTCATTTCACCTCGTTCAACCGCTTCATTGAGAGACTCAAACATTTTCTTCTTCCCTGAAGCTCTTTTTTTCTTGTTCTCTTTTCTCTGGGCCTTGTTTTGCCCGGCTATGATTTCAGCTAGTCTGAGCTGCGCTTCCACCTCAGACATTTTTCCACTGGCGACTTGTGACCTTAAGTAGACCCGAGCTTCGGTTTCATTCTTGAAGGTAGGCTGATTATCGAACAGTTCATTCCCGAAAACCGACCATAGAAGAACCAGAATGGCAACAACTGTGAATCCAATGAGTATACCCTTGTTCTTCGTCATGATGTTTTAAACTGTATGTAGCCATTAAAAAATGTTCAATACCGAACAAGCCGCACTCAATCGAGCTCGGCTTGACGGGAAAAAAACACATGAAGACACTTGCATGATTCAGACATAAGCGGCGTCAAGGACGCACCTACCTCATTACATCTACTGACATCCAATCATGGCGTTTTTCCACGCACTCGGAAGTTCATCATATGAAATTGTTAAAACAAGGAACGCATCAGACTTTAAGGCGCTGACATTTTTTTGATCATTCACCGAAGTCGAGTGTCATCGTTTTCAATAGTTGGCGCACAAATTCGCGATCTTCTGTCCAGTCGAGAGAGATGATTCTACATCCGTCGAAATCGCATGGATTTCCTGCCCAAGCCATGCATACACGTTCCATGTGCACTCTCATTTACCGTCTCTTCAGATTTGAGAAAAATGTCCGCGGCCAGAGGGGACATTTCATCATGGAAAATCAATAGGCACAAATACAGGAGGCCCGTCAGTCTTGCTGGAACCAGGGGCAAGCTCTGATCTGAATTAGCACGTAACCCAGTGGGCGATGAAAGTTCCTAATCACCCTTTCCCTTCACTCCGAAGTGATGCAGGACGTTCCTGAGCAACTGGCTCAGACTTTCGTCATGGAAAACGCCCCAGGCGCTTGCAATCGAACCGGTGTGGAATACACGCCCGCCCTCAGGGCGTTCCCAGTAGATCATCTCTGCAATCGTATCCTCATCACCCACTCGAGGTTTGTGACCTTCCGCATTGAAGTCGAGGATTTGGCGCTCATGGTGGCTGCGAGCGACCGTTATTATCCCTTCGGATTCGACAAGTCCTTCCATGACCGGGTCATTCGTAGCTCGCTGCAGGGTCGAAAGCCGCACATCAAACTCATGCCCGACCGCTCCAACATCGTCACTGATAAACCCAAAAGTATCTCCTTTCTTCAATCCGGTGGCATGAGGATGATTGAACAGAAAATGATCAGGCTGATCCACCGTATAAGGTTTAAAAGCTGTCCCCCACCCTATGCAGGTGAGCCCAATCACTTTCCAGGCAGGATAACCGCAGAAGCGCATCAAGCTGCCTCGTTTGAAGTCATGACTATGGTATAGCTCCCCCACCTGCGCCGCCTGACGACCGCCAATACCAGTACCGAATTTTCGAACCTCCATTACTTCGTCGGAGTCGTCAAAACTGACCCGCCAGAACATGGTATTCCCGGACATGACCATGGCTGCACCTCCTGCCTTGAGATAGTTATCAAGCCCATCGTAAGCACGATCGGACCAGTATTCACTGTGTCCATTGAGACACACCACCTGATAGTCTTTCAGAATCTCGGGGTTTGAATCGAGATCACGGTCGGTAATCACATCGTATTCATAATCATGCTGGTCCAACCAAAGGTGCAGGAAGCGCTCTCCCCGAAGCAAATGACTGTAAGATTGATTGATATAGGTTTTATTTGGACCCGCGGCCGGCCAGGGCAGCTTGAGGCCGATCTTGTATGTTGGCTGACCGGCACGATGATCCCGGTAACAGCTGTAGGTAGCCGCATCAGGATGGCTACTGGCAAGCCCTTCAGTGCCCATCATGATCTTTTCGCGTCCGTGATTGACCGGGAAGGGAGCCGAATTATATGCCAGCCAGGTATTCGAGGAGACGAGTACTAATAAAGGCGCCTTGGACCGTGATTCAGGACGCCGTACGACAAAAGTGGTAAAGTAACGCATTGGCTTGCCGTCCATTTCAAAATCAAAGCGGCCTGCGTAGACACCGGATTTGGCGTCAGCAGGTATTCCGAATCGATGTGAAACTTCCCAACGAGCATTGTAAAGTTCGTCTGAAGCCAGCCGCAACCCATGGCCGCGATTCGGGTCTTTGGATGGATCATAACTTGTATCGTGCCGCCCGATCGCTCCGGCATCGAAGCTCGGTCCACCAATCATCCAAGTTCCTTTATTGATGATTTGCCCATGACGTCCGTCGTTACTCACATCAGCTACCCTGCTGCCGCGCTCCTCCACGAAAGGCCAGCATCCCAGCGCCGATTCATCTTTGGGAGCAGTCTGGCCATGATCAGAAAATCGTTTTAAGATGTCATCCTTATTAAGAGCTCGCTGATAAATCACGCACATCGCGAGGTCACCATTGTAAAAGTGATCAGCGACACCGTCACTGCCGTAGGCACCCAGTCGAAGCGCCGTTGCCCCTGGCCGAATCACACCTACGGATGGAAACTCACCCGCCAGCCTGCCATCCACGTAAATACGTTTATTCTTTCCATCCCAAGTGGCAACGATGTGATGCCAATGCTGAGGCCTGATCAGGCCTGAATCCGTTTGATGAAGGGAAGCTGGATCATGGCTTCCCCCATTGCCCGTGATGAAAGCGATCCGACCATTGTTGATAAATAAACCAACCCCACAATGATCTGGATAATCGTGCTGGGTGATCAGGCCTTGCCAGCCTTCAAGACTGAAGGGACGGAACCACCCTTCAAGGGTAAGCCCAGTCAGACGCCTTTCGACAGGCAATCCTTTTGACACGTGCACATATGATCCGGGATGAATAGGCTGTGATTTTGGATTCTCCTCACGCATCGTTTCCAGTATGGGGTCCTCTTCTCGGCTTTCTGGATCTGCCCCTAACTCCACAACAGACAAGTTATAGGGAACCTTACTGCTCACTCTGAATTCGATCGCCTCTCCTGCCTCAACGCTCTTCTGAGCGTAAGCATGCAGCCCGGGCAAGTTCAATGGCCTGTGCAAGGGAATCTCAGCACTCGCATCATGGGCTTGCCTGCTATTGGAGACCAATGGTCCGGGCAAGGTTTCCGATTTCAGGTAAGCGACTAGATCAGCGATCTCATCCGGCTTCAACAAGGCTTCAAACACTTCAGGCATCAATGAGATATTCGAATACTGCGCCGCCTTTATGTCCCGAATTGGAATCGACTCCCTGACTCCCGGTGCTGAGGCCAATTCGATGTGATCAGCGGTGTCCCGCATAATCAGTCCAGTCAAGTGGCCCTCTGCTTTTTCAATCGTCACCCTTTCGTAATACCGAGCGATGGAGGCACTGGGAAACAAGATGGACTCCAGTAGATCCTGATCACTACGTATCGAGCCAATACCAGTCAGATCGGGACCAAAGCTTATACCCTTTTCTCCCATGGTGTGACACGTCATGCAGAGTGTTCGAGTCGTGTCCTGAAAAAGTTGTTCTCCACGGATTGGATTTCCTTTGGGCAGGTATTTTTTAAACTCCACGAGACGATCTTGCTGCCGCGCCCATTTGGCCGGATCCGGATCGACAGGATCTACCCACCGGATTTCAGGCATGGGATGTACGGCTGGATTTTGCTGGGATACTTTCTGCATGTGCCGAAGCTGTTTCCCCAATGCGTGATCATTCGGCACGCTCTCAATATCACCGATTTCAAACAGAGCATAAGTGATGGCGTGCTTCAGAAAAAGATCCTGCTCATTCGCGCCCAGTTTTAACAGGGGGGCCACGGCACGCGTGTCACCGATCCTGCCCAGCGCCATCGCAGCAAGTCGGCGCAATAGGGAGTCATCAGCAGAAAGGGTGTCAATCAGCTCGTTCACTGCCTCCTGATCACGCCATAGTCCGGCGCTGTGAATGGCTGCCGAACGCACTTTAACGCTATCATCGCCGATTCGCTCCCGAATGGCTTCGCGTGCCGCAGCCCCAGAGATGCGGTGCAATGCCCAGGTCGCCGGCAGTCGGGCATCGGCCGAATGCAGAGCCTTGACGTTTGCTTCAATCGCTAGCGCATCGATCGCACGGTTAACTACGACCGATCGAGTGTCGGACAGGAAGTCGACATCAGGATTCTTCCAATCCAATTTGGACCCTCTGGGATCTTCGTCGGCAGTATGATTCATTTTTTGAATTCGGTAGACCGCACCCAGAATCTGCGGCTTGGATAATTTGGAGGTAGGACAGCAAATGTGATACCAGCTCCCCGTGTTGGCAACAAGCAGGCTACCGTCGGCATCTTCAATGACATCGGTGGGGTGAAAATCGTTTTGATCACTCTCCATCAATATATCCATCTCGGCTGAAAAGGAAGATCCCGATGGACTCAGTCTGTATCGTGAAATTCGCCTCAGATTAAAGTCAGCGCAAAGCAAATCGCCATCGAACCCAAGTGCCGCGCTTCGGGGCATGACAATACCGGAAGGAGCTGAAGGTCCCGTTTGCGCAATGATCGGCAGCAATCCTCCGGTGTGTGGATGCCTGGCAAGGACCCGATCGTTTTCCCTTCCATACGTTCCACCATAGACAGCATGCAGGATTCCGTCTCTTCGACCGGGTTGGGAAAGATCAAAAAAAGTACCACTGAGAAAACGCTCACCCGTCTCACTGAAAGCCAGCCCTACCGGATTGTTCATCCCTCCGGTAATGACCACCTCAAGCTCACTGCCATCGGGTTTGGCGCGAAAGATGTGGGCTGCTCTTCCTATGTGCCGCTGCCCTTTTCCGAGTTGCAGGGACTGCTCCTGAAAGCCTCCCTTGCACCAGTAAAAATACCCGTCAGGCGCCAGATAAGGACCGTGCATATCGTTACCACAAGCCCCGATGGAACCACCATTAAACCAGGATACCCGCTCATCTGCCACATCGTCACCATCTGTGTCAGTGAATTTCCAGATGTGCGGCGGCGCTCCGACATAGACGGCTCCCTTATGAACGAGGATGCCCTCAGGAAATGGCACTTCGTCGGCAAAAACGGAAGAATGATCAAAGACTCCGTCTCTATCGCGGTCGACGAGGCGCAGGATGCGATGGCTTGGTGTCTTGAGCTGAGCCGGCGCCTTGCGACTGTCCCCTGAACTGTCCGTGACGTAAAGCGTACCTCCTTCATCAAAGCACATGTGGACCGGACGCTGAACCAACGGAGGGGCGGCAACCAGTTCAAGAGTGTAGCCATCGGGCAGCCGGAACGCATGCGGCGGCAAGGGGATATTATTCAGGTCTGCGGCGCTTAATGACAAGCCGGAAACACACAGGAATGCGATGCAATACAAAGGGAGTTGATTTATTTTCATTGAAATTGAGTTCTTAGATCGCAAAGGGTAACGGTTATGAGTCTTACAATAGCTTCAATATATTGAATTTCATGGTTTGCTCCGCGATGAAATCCGTGTCCCCTTGTGTTTTTCTTTTGCCGCAGGCGATACTGGTGATGGCTTGTAAAAGATGCCTGCATGCGATGTGGATATCGAACTTACGGAATTTACCTTCATCAACAAATCCCCATGCCACATCACCTGGCATTTCCAAGTGGTTCTCGATATGTGGGGAGAGGAAATACTGTTGGACAGGCTCCAGATGACGACGCTTGGATAGAGAGGTGTGCGAATTCCAATCCACGCTGAAAGTCGTCACGGCGTGTTTCTTCCCCATCAATTCAACAACCGCAGAGAAGACTTCTTGGATCCGCATCTTTACTGCAAAACTAGGCATCAGTTTCGGTGTGTCCTTCCCTATCATGGAGCTGAAAACCTCTTTTAGTCCTTGGTCCAGATGAAAGCATGTGAGCTTAAAAAGTTAAGACTCTTTTTTAAAGGTTCGTGTCGAGAAGCTACCGATCATTCAATCTTTTTGTCAAAATGAATTATTTTGTATAAATCCAAAACGCGGATACTTATCAGAATTCACCGTTGAAACGCTCAGCAAATTGTAGGTTTAAAGTAGCATCTAGCAGGTTGAGAGAAGGTTTTACAGACCTGCAAAAACAAGATACTCAACCCCAAATTCAAACGTTAAAAGGAACTGAATCCGACTACCTTTTCCACTTTCGATCGTCCATTGAATCCAATCTCTCCAAGCTTTGATTGCCAATTGTGAATGGGGTCATGAAAGCTTTCACCACCGAAGAATTTTTCTTTTTTGTCATCCGATGGGTGAGAGGACAATTGGAGTCGAAGCTGAGTTATACAGGAAATGAATAGTAGGATTTTTCTGCAATCAAAGCAGATCTGAATCATTAACTTCGAGCTTAAGAACAATGGGTATACCAGATTGAGCCCTTACTCTAATGACTATGAATTTGAACCATTTGGATTCAAATGGGCACTGATCACCGAGGTCAATTCACTTATTTCCAGCGGCTTGCTGATGTAATCGGTCATGCCTACAGCCAGACACCTCTCTCGATCCCCCTCCATCGCGTTTGCAGTGACAGCGATAATGGGTGTTCTGGGTAATGCAGGGTTTTCTGATTCAAGACGGCGGATCTCGGCTGTGACACTGTAACCGCTCATACCCGGCATTTGGCAATCCATGAGGATCAGGTCATAGTGTTTTTGATTCCAGGCACGAATGGCATCCATCCCGCTTTTTACAATATCTGCTTCATAACCAAGCTTTTTAAGATACATCTTGGATATCATGATATTAACATCATTGTCTTCAACGAGAAGAATTCCGTTCGCCTTTTTGACGAATGAAGACGAGAATGGGGCACGCGCAAGCCGGGCTGCACCTTTGGCTGGAGATTCCTTGGCACTGGCCGGTGAAGGTGTGAATATACTGCTGATAAAACGTGTCAAGCGCAGAGTAGTGATAGGCTTGATCAGGATTTTTCTTAGCTTCAACACGAGTTCCTTGGGAAGAAGGCCTTCGCTGGAGGTAAGGCCCACAATGGGAATCCGGCTCCCCCCACTTAAATTACTTATGTGGTCAATGAATCTGACTGCCTGGTGATGAGGAAGGTCGAGGTCCACGATGGCAAGATCGAAGGATTCGATCTTGCTCGGAAGACCGTTTACCATGTCATTCCAGCTACCGGCGGAAATAGGCGACATGATGACGCAACCCTCCTTGCGCAACGATCGCTCCAGGGCATGACTTGAGCGGGAATGCCCGTGCATGATAAGAAAATTTTTATGAAAGAATCTTGGGCGTGAAAAGGGGACTCTCGAAGATTTGAGGTCAATTGACAAAGGTATATCCAACAAAAACAAAGATCCTTTGCCTGGCTGACTCCGCACGCTGATTTGCCCGCCCATCATGTTGGCGAGCCGTTGAGAAATAGCGAGCCCTAGTCCCGTGCCTCCGTATTTTCTTGTCGTCGAACCATCTATTTGGCTGAAAGATTTGAAAAGCTTATCCTGATTTTGACGGGTAACACCAATTCCATCGTCCCTTACCGCTATCTTATAACGATACACCCCTTTTTCTGAGGTCAGTGTTGCGTTTACTCGAATCGAAACCTCTCCTTTGCGAGTAAATTTGATCGCGTTACCGAGCAGGTTAAGAAAGATTTGGCGGAGTCGGTTGGGGTCACCCATCATGTGGGATGGTGAGTTCAGAGAAGTATAGAGCGACAATTCGATTCCTTTCTCTGAGGCCTGATGTCCCAGAACATCAACCGCTTCCTCCAACACTTTTTTCAGATCAAAGTGAACCACTTCAAGCTCCATCTTGCCAGCCTCAATCTTGGAGAAATCAAGTATCTCGTTAATGATGGACATCAGTATTTGGGCTGATTGCGAAACGGTCTCGACATACTTGCGCTGCTCTGTATTTAAACCTGAATCATGAAGTAGCTCACTCATACCGATGATACCGTTCATCGGAGTTCGTATTTCGTGACTCATGGTCGCTAGAAACTCGCTCTTGGCCGCATTGGCAGCATCCGCGAGATCGCGTGCAGATATGAGTTCGTGAGTACGCTCCTCAAGGCTGGCAGTACGTTTGTGAACCAGATCCTCCAGACTATGAACCAGCGTCGTGATGGAGGAGGATAAACTATTCAGCTCTTTGACCGAAGTCGCTGGTGAAGTGAAAGGTTCATTTCGATTGATGGAGTTTCCGGCTGCGATCGCCATCTGCCGAACGGGACTCGACAGGCGACGCTGTGCCCATGTAAAAATCGCGACAGAAGTAAGCAGAAAGACTGAAATGGCAACCGTGTTATAACTTACTTTTCGGTAGGAAGCATTTATTTGAGCAATCTCTGCAGATTTAAGGCTGCTTTTGGCTTGATCCTTGATCCAATCGAAATGTTCGATCATCTCGGCACTGATGAGATCGAATTCATCAAGAGCATCCGCCATTTTTTCAGCAGTGCCTGATCTTGCAAGGATCTCTCCGAGTTTATCGATGCTTTTGACATAAACAGTAAATCGATCATGAAAAGCTTCTTCCGGGGGCGGTATCATGCGCGAAGCGGATTCCTTGAACTGTTTATGACGATTGATAAGCCCTGGCAATATGTAAACGTTCGAAGAACCAAAATACAAATCCGCAAGCGTGAATATCGTATTCATGGAGTGACCGACAGATTCGAATTCGGCTATCCATTCCAGGGACTCATAGGTTTTGCGTTCTGCAAAAAGCTGCGTCTGATTCAGTTTGTTTTGGAGAATGTTGAGGATAACACCACCGGCAACGATCCAAAGCACTAGAGTCAATATGTATGCTCGAATCGACATGGAAGCATTTGCTTAAATCAATGATCAATTCAATTGCCTAGAGCCGCAATTTCATCATCCCAGACTACTTGCATAAGCGCCTGCATTTTAGCGACGCCGGATAGGATTCCCTTCAAGAGCGGGTCGACTTTTTTCGAAAGACTGGCTTGCTCTATGATGGCTTCTCTGAATTTTTCGTCCCTTGCCATGGATATCAGTTCGTCCGAGCTCAGTCGTTTTAGAAACTCTTGCACAATATCCGCTTCAGCCGCTTCACGGTACCGGCTGCGGCAGCGCTGAAACCGGAATCCTTTCAAATTGCTTTTTGTATCCGTCGCAATGATGATTTCAGCGATTCCCCAATCCACGATTTCGCTTCTGGATTGAACAAATCCTTCCAGCCCACCCTCGTTGAAAACAGCATAGAGACGATGACTCCCAAATTCACGCGGATCGCATTTGAGGCCTGTGGCTTTTTCGATGGCCTCAACCTCTGGCTTCCCGATTATTGCAGTGATCGACTTGAACTGACTAAAATCGGGAAAGAGTTCACCTATGATCCTATTCGGATCTCGCAAAGCACAAAAAGCCTGTCCACAGGATTGCTCGGCAGGAGCCATAAATACCAAGGCTGTGAGGAGGATGAATAGAGATCTTTTCATGATATGCTGTGTATGAGATTTAAAACCTGTAGCGAAGTTGCAGTTGGGCCAAAGTGGATTCGGGTAGAGATCCGAAGTGCTCAACCGTCCGATCAATCTGAGCACTCAGTGCCCAGTGGTTGTCAGGAGCCCACCTGACACCTGCCCCGATATTGGCGAATCGGTCCCAAGCAGCCGGGCGGTCAATGCTTCGATGCCGGTACTGCAGGTAGAAAAGCAAGGTCTCCTTCCTGTTAACAACATTCAATTCCGCAAGGGAGTTCACGAGGAAACGATCGGAATCATGACCAACAGAGAATTCACCCATGGCACCAAAAGGGCCCATGTAATATTGGCCATCCAATCCAACCCTTTGCCTGCGAAGCGTGTTGCTTCCAGCTTTATCCGATTCCATGTGAAAAACAGATAGGCCTACTGAGTTGATTCCATAAAAAGATTCGCGATCGGTGACGGTTCCTATTCTACCTGCAAAAATGTAGGCATCGGTGTCGAGGTCAAATTCAACACCAGCACCTCGGCTAATACCGAAATCATATTGAAAGTGCTCTAGTGTCCCGTTGAGCCCCACGCCGTAGTCGACCTTCACACCCAAGTTAGGGCCGTGATTGAGCTGACGGATAGTTCCATTGGAATTGATGGGAACTTCAAGACCATAAGGGATTTCGTAGTGTCCGATTTTGAGATTCAGGCTGCGGTCAGGAAGGAGGTGAATATTCATCGTGTTGATGCGAGGCATCAATTCCCAATCGTCCTCACCCTCAAAGAAAGGAGCCGGCCGCGGATGACCGTCGAGCCTCATTCCGTACAGCTGAATCACGATAGTAGCCCAATCCCGCTCGGCACTTGTAATCTTGGTGTAGGCATCAAAACCCACTGCATTTTGAAAACCGCTCTTATTGGGAAACGAATCGTGAAGGAAGCGAGTGCTGAGATCGACGCTGTAGCGGAAGTTTTCAACAGGAGACAGTTGCAGGAGGTCAGGTGTTGCACTCCTGGCGTTCAATGAAATGCAAATTGTCCCCACAGCAAGCAATAAACGCAATCGCAGGATAAATGGCGATTGAATGCGTCGTTTTTTCTGATCTGGTTTGTTGAAATACATAAATCTTATTGTAAATCCGAATTACTCCAAAAGTTTGAGCCAAATAAGTGCATACCTACCTAGATTATTTTTTGCAGCACCTCACACTCACCTTTATCGGATTTGTCAAATAAAACTTTAACTAAAATATAAATCTTTTCAAGTATAATTTGATAAGAGCCCAGTTGGGGCTTAAGCAGGTATGGAATAATCTCATTACATAAGAGTGTCTCTCGAACAGGGATATTGAATCGTCAACCTGTTTTCAAAAACTGATTCGCGCGTACTGTTACAAGGAGCGTTCAGTCAGAGATTTATCTCAATTCAGTGACCGTTCAATCGAAGCTATCTACAAATTGATCCAGCGAATTCGACAAGGGCTCCAGTCATGCATTGAGCTTCGTCTGCGACGAACCACTGGCCGGGGGAGGGATTGTATGAGGGAAAGAGATTGGGAAGATCTGGTGCATCGTTATTTGGACGGTATTGCCACGAAGGAAGAAACAGAGCAATTGTCCCGGCAATTGGAACCGGGTGAAGGGGCACGTTTGAAGTATCTGCACACAGCCGATCTTCATGGTATATTGACGACAAAAGAAGAATTCCATGAGCCTGTCAGTAACTCCGCTTCAAGTCGTCGTCACTGATAATCTACGCGCCATCGATGGATGGGCTTATGCGATTGCCATAGACCCTCAGGATCAAACCGCAGCCATCGGAGGTGCCCATGGACAGATACGAAGAATAGAGATTCCCTCTTCAGCCGAAAAATGAGGAAACATAGCGTGAGAGAACCTGAGGTTTTCAATCAGCATCAAATTGCTTGGTCAATGCCATCAGGAAATGTTTCATCTCAACATGAGAGGATGCTACCCGGATTCTTAACCCGAGCCTGGTGATCATTTAACTCCTCGGCAGCGAGGCTAAAAAGGTTTCTGCGCTGGGCTTCATCAAGCCACATGTTCGAATCGTATTTTGATATTTACATTCATTTACAGCGGTCAGGGACTTGACAATTAAACAGCTGTCCGCAACCTCGTTGAAGTGATCAAATTCTCAAATCTCGCTCAACTAGGTGTGCAAGGAAGGAACATCCTGATATTCCTTCTGGCATGGAAATGTATCTCGGCATCTGTCTTCATCACCCTTTCTGCCGAAGTGCTGAAGACCGACTCCATGCAGGTTCAAATCAAAGCTGGACATCTGTATTCACTGACATCATTGCCGGACGGAATCAACTACTTGCCGAATGACGTAGAGGCCCCTGTTCTCAGCCTTCGCGTCGATGGATCCTTCCATTCACCCAGTCGGATGGATTGGCACGCATCCGATTCAGAAATGCATCTATTTTTTGATGATACCAACATCAAGGCAGTGGTGGCTTACACTGCTCACAATAGTCATGTCTCTTTTGAATTACGCTCCGTAGAACCGACAGGAAAAACCGACCTCGCGGTATGGGGCCCATACCCCACCACCATCAAGGCCATCGTCGGTGAAACGGTGGGAGTCGTGCGGGATCAGCAATATGCCATAGGCATTCAATCACTCAACGCCAAAACCCTGGGTGGATTCCCTGTAAAAGAAGACGATGTCATGCCGATGTACAACATCTTCGACGGATCGGATTATTCAGATATTGCGCTCAAGTTCAAAGACCAGCAGCTGTATCGCGGCAACACGGCTGAGCACAAGGAATACGGCAGTGTGATCCAGGCTTATTGCCGCGATCGGAGTGAACAAAGAACCATCACCAACTGGGGACATCCCCAATACATTGCTCCCCCCTTCGAGGATGGAGGTCTGGTTGGGAGTCGAATTGCACTTTTCGGATGCCCTGCCGACCAGGCATTGCAAACCATCGGGATGATTGAAGAACAGGAAAACCTGCCACATCCAGAAATCGACGATGTCTGGGCGAAGATCTCACCAGATGCAACTGCCTCCTACCTGATCGTGTCCTTTGGCGAGAAAGACATCGACGAGGTCATCAAACTGACCAAAAGCGCCGGACTGCGTTACCTTTATCACGGTGGCCCGTTTCAGACATGGGGACACTTCAGACTCAATCCGAATCAATTTCCAGATAACTGGCGCAGCATGCAACGGTGTGTCACAAAGGCGAAGGCATCAGGAGTGCGCCTGGGCGTTCACACTCTGTCTAATTTCATCAAACCCAATGACCCTTACGTGGCACCTCGCCCAGACCCGCGTCTGGCAGCAATTGGCGCCTCTGTGTTGAAGGCTTCAATTGACGCAGCACAAGATCAAATCCCCATAGAAAACCCCGGCTTCTTTCAAAAGAAAACCACAATGAACACCGTGCGGATTGGTGAGGAGTTGATCCTTTACCAGGCAGTGAGTGCGGAAGCTCCCTGGTTTTTGACAGGGTGCCAGCGAGGTGCATGGGGAACCACTGCTGCAGGTCACGCACGTTCAGAAAAGGTGGCAAAACTGATGGACCATGGATACCGCGTCTTCTTGAGCAATACGGAGCTATCGCTCGAAATCGCTCGGAATATCGCCGACTTGTTCAATCAAACCAAGCTTGCTCAGATTTCCTTTGACGGACTGGAGGGCAATTGGTCCACCGGGATGGGGCAATACGGCAGGACGCTCTTCACCAAAGAGTGGTTCGACCATCTCGAACCTGCACTCCGGGGGTCGGTCATCAACGACGCCAGCAACCCGGGACATTTCAACTGGCATATTTACACCCGCATGAACTGGGGTGAACCATGGTATGCGGGCTTCAGGGAAAGCCAAACGCTTTATCGCTTGAAAAACCAGGCTTATTACAGCCGCAACCTCATGCCGCGCATGCTGGGCTGGTTCCAGATGAACGCAAAAACCAGTGTGGAAGATGCAGAATGGCTACTGGCCCGTGCCGCTGGATTTGATGCGGGGTTTGCGCTTGCCACCAGCCCAAAAACGGTTCAGCAAAATGGATTGGGCATTCAGATCGTTGAAAAGATTCGCCAGTGGGAAACGGCCCGTTTGCGAGGCGCTTTTACCAAAGCGCTGAAACCCGAGCTACAGCAAATCGAAAAAGAGTTTGAACTAGAGGCAACCGAAGACGGCACCTGGCAACTTTATCCAGTATTCTCCTTCAAGCAATCTCATCAACACAACGAACAACCAGGAATGATCGCATTTTCAAGCTATGATTTTGTCAATCCACACCCGGAACAAGCCCTCCAATTCATCATCCAATCCACGGGAAAATCCCAGGCTATTGACGTCACCCTCGAAATCAACTCATCCACCACCCTGGACCTGCGAAGCTCCTTGAAACCCGGAGAGATCCTCAAGTATGACGGTGGATTAGAAATCATCACCTACGATGCATCCTGGCACATGCTGGACAAAAGAGCCGTCAACAGCGAGATCATGAAAATCGCACAAGGCCCTCAATCCATTAATCTGGGTTATCGTTTTGAGGGCAATGAACCCGCCCTCAAATTAGAAATCCGTACGATCGGAAAACCCACTCACCTTGTACCATCTCGCTAACCAAATCATAAACTCTGTCCTCGTGATGCGTGACAAGCTCCATAGATAAAGGGGAACTGATCAGTGCGATATTTAACACTTACGGTGCCTTATTCAGTCCTTCTTCAGTCATGATTCTTCCGAAAATGATCAGAAGCCGCATGAATGCCGCGTGTAGCACAGATCATGCGAGTGACGAATAACAACAGCTCATAGGTGATATGAATGATTTTGGTTTTCCTATTGATTTGAGCCTGACCAAGGGTAAATGTCTGGCTCTATACATACTGACTCGATATTGTAGATTGAATATGAACCCGCTGCAACCAGGGTTGAACATACAAGTTTCCGATCATTCATATGCAACCAGAAAAAGCACCATTGCACCTTAAAACGACTCAACTCTTCCTCACATGGCTATTTTCTGCATTAGTCATGCAGGTAGGTCTTGCCAATGAAAGTGAAACAAATGCACGGCCTGAAATCGTCGATCTCATCATCGGGGAAAAAAACATCGATGTCGTCGTAGACCTGCACCAAGCATTTCGATGGGAGCATACGAGATATGAATCTCTCGATACCTTTCCTCAACCCTGGCCGGGTTCTCCGGCAATGCCATATCAAATCTGGTTCAAAGAAAAAGGGATACTGGAATGGCTGCAAACCGACATGGTATTTTTGGGAAATTACACCACATTAAAAACCCATGAAATGGAGGCATCCATCTTTGGATACCTCTTACCCATTGCCGGCAAATACGATCCTGTGACCCATCGTCTGACATTCGATGATTTGGCTTACCGCCCCCTCTTTCAAGTGCCAGACTTGATTGTGGAAGAATCTTCCGATTTGAACCATTGGAGCGAAGCGACACTGTCCACGCCGCAACCTTTGGAGTATGAATGGCCGCAAGATTTATCCCTTGAAATCCAAAAAAAAAATGGAAATCGTTTTTATAGACTGACTCTGCGAGCTCAGTAGCTTGAGAATAAGCTCAAGCATGGGCAGTGTTGTTTCAGATGTTTTATATACTTACATTTTTTTAGCGACATCTGAAAACTCGTCTCAAGCACACCAGTCACCACCATGAGGCAGAAAAAACATCACTGGTTCTTTTTGACGAATAGCATGACTTCACTCATCGCTTGGGCTAACATATCAATGATTCCTGTCTGAAGGAGAAAAACAGCCAGCATGAAAACATCAAAACAATGGATAGCGACCAAACATTCAAGCGACCGCAAACTGACCTGCATGCTATGGATATGCTTCACCCTGACGGTGCCCTTGCTGCTTTCAGCACAAACAACCAGCCCGCAGTCCACGCCAAAAAAGATTACTTTCGAAAACGTTGCCTATGGTGATCACCCCAATCAAGTGATCGACTTCTGGCAAGCCGATGTCAAGGGACCAGCTCCCTTAGTCATCTTCATTCATGGCGGCGGCTTTACCGGAGGTTCGCACGACAAAATATCGCAAGAAAAAGTTCAAGCATACCTTGATGCAGGGATGCATCATGCTTCCATCGAATATCGTTTCCTCAAACATGCCCAGTTCCCTGCACCCCATGAGGACGCCGTTCGCGCCCTGCAGTTTATCCGAAGCAGGGCAAAGGCATGGAATGTCGATAAAAACCGCATTGCAGCCTATGGAGGTTCGGCTGGAGCTCAACTTGTTGCCTACTTGGCCTGGGCAGATGATTTTGCCGATCCAGATAGCAAAGATCCAATCTCCAGAGAATCCTCGCGCCTGACAGCAGTTGCTCCCATAGGAGGACAATCAACCCTTGATCTGGATTGGTGGGTTGAGCATATACCTGGTTACGACAGAAATTTTCACGGAGATAGCAAGCGTGGAGATCTCTCTGAAATCGAACAGAGAGCACTTGTCCATGAACTTTCCATCATCCATCACATAAGCTCGGATGACCCACCCACTTTCATGAGCTATGGTATGCATCCCGAAGCTTCAATTCCCAACAATCCCAAACGTGCTCAGGGCTGGTCCATTCACCATGTGAATTTCGGTATTGTAATGGAAGAAAAACTGCGCGAGGAGGGAGTGGCAGTCTTTCTCAAATATCCCAACGCAAAAGTTCCCTTCGAAGACGATACTGCTTTCCTCATGCACCACCTGGCCCAATGAGAAAAAACTATCCTGTTGAACTGAAAAAATGGCGTGCATCAGAAAAGAGGATTGTAAAACAGCGAGCTCAGACACTCAACGAAAACGCCTGAAACTTCATGAATGAAACACTCATTATCTGATTTAAAAGACACTTGTGCGCTGAACATCCCTTCAACAGATTGTTTCCATGCTTATGTCATTCACCCATGATGATTCACATCACATGAACCCTGGCTGGAGTTGCAATCGGAAGCTCTCGTTTTGCCTGTTCATTTTAAGTATCTTTTTTGGATTATCATCAACCATCCAGCAAATATCAGGCGAAGAAAAAAACGCCACGAATGAGGCTTCTATTTCCAACTCAGGAGGAGAATTAGCCGATGTATCGGGAGTTGGATCGAGACATGAGGACTGGTTTCACGCCCTGGAAGGCGCAAGGCTGCTGGCTGAGTCAGGAGCAGGGTCTGAGGCTGCCAGAATCATGGCAGCGATTGCGTCCGAGGAAGCCGCAGGAGATGCAAGGGAGGAAGCGCTCGAATGGATGGAGAGATGGGACTTGACCATCGACTTCATACGCGGCGCTTCGCGTCGGGAAATTCAATCCCAAATACAGTCCATAAAACAAGATTCAAGCAATGCTGAATCCCTGATCTTGCACTTGAGCAATCTCATTGCCCTGAATCGTCTGCAGGATGCTGTGCGTGTTCTGAGCGAGAAAACAGAAAACGACGACTCGGAGAGTGTAGAAGGCAAAGTGGCTTCCATTCTGGAGCATCTCAACATATCACTCGATGGTCTGGATGCAGAAAAAAATAATCTTCAATCAACTTTGTTGACGTCATTCCGCAAGGCGCATGCACGTCTTGTATTGCGACGACGCCTCCCACTGCTGGAGCAAGTGGATCATGAAGCCATGGAAATAGCAGAATTCCTGTTGCATCACCAAAGCTTCGCCGAAGATGAGCATGAGAGGCACATGGATCATAGTCCCTTCTATCGCTGGGTGGAAAGCAGGCGCGAACAAAAAGAAGAAGATCACAGGGAGGACAAACCTTCTTTGGATGAAGTCGCATCGCACGCTGTCCAGAGGGTTTTATCTCTTGCTACCCCCCACCCTCATGCAGCAATGCTCCTCGCGGAGACAGTTACCACATTTGCTCCTGAATCTCTGGCGAGCCAGGCAGCAGAAGGGATCTTATCGCAATTGAAGTTGAGTAGTTCACTGGCAAAGGCCCCAGCACCAGCACGACCCAGAGAAGATACAAATTCCGAATTCTGGAAAGACTCCTCTGTCCGCCATTATCAGCTTGAACTATCCGATGATGCTATTGAAGCGCTACAAAAAAGTCCCAAGGAATATGCACGAGGGACGTTTCGGGATC
Organism: Verrucomicrobia bacterium SCGC AAA164-E04; assembly: GCA_000383715.1. Classification (GTDB taxonomy): domain Bacteria; phylum Verrucomicrobiota; class Verrucomicrobiia; order Limisphaerales; family AAA164-E04; genus AAA164-E04. The sequence continues at coordinate 68,099 of KB911862.1, read as the reverse complement.
AGGGGCAGGTCTATGAGGATGTCGGCGTGCGTTTGAAGGGTGGATGGGGAAGCTTCCGGATGATGGATGGACGTTCCAAGGTCGCGTTCACAGTGAAATTCAATCAGTTCAAATCTGGCCAGCGATTTCATGGCCTGCGCCGCATCGTTCTAAACAATGCCGCTCAGGATCCCTCCTACATGCGTGAATCTGTTGGGTATTCACTGTTTCGAGATGCCCAGATTCCAGCCCCACGCATCACACACGCCACCCTTTCCGTCAATGGAAGCCCTTACGGCTTGTATGTTCAGGTCGAAGCCGTCACCAAGGATTTCCTGAAACGGTGGTTCGAGGACGCAAGCGGCAACCTATACGAAGGGCCCGGGGATGTCATTGAATGGGAACATCTGGATCTCGATTCCAACCAGAATAAAGAAGACCGCTCAGACCTCAAACGCCTCGCTCAAGCGATTGAGGAGGCCGGTGAGGACAATCCATGGAGCAATTTAGATGACCATGTGGAGTTATCATCCTTTACCACCTTCCTGTGCCTCGAACAATTCGTGAACCATTGGGACGGCTACACACAAGTCAACAATTACCGTATCTACCATCATCCCTTGTCAGATAAGTTTTTCTTTTTCCCCCATGGGGCAGATCAATTGTTTGAAGAACTGGATCAGCATATTTTTCGTCCACAAGGAGGTATTCTCGGTCGAGCCCTTCTGATGACGAACGCGGGCAAGCGAATATACCGGCAAACAGCGCAAAGGTTGTTGGATGAGGTTTGGAACGAGGAAAGGATCCTTGCTCGCATTGGTGAAATGTATGTGCGGATTCACCCCCATGTCGCATCTCAGGAGGGTTTGGGAAGACCCGACATCCTCGAGTTCGAGCGTGGCGTGCATGAGATGATCCGCTTCATCACGCTGCGCCGCTACGTCATCCAAAAGCAATTGCAGGAAAGCCCTTCCCCATCATGGCGCGAACACCGAGATCACCGGGAGGAAATGCGCTTTCTCTGGCAGGATTGAACACGGCAGGTTGGCACCTGCTCATGGACACCCCGATGGGTAGTAACATGCGCAGGGCACTTGTGAGATATTTGACTATTTTATCCTCCAATCGGAATCGTCAACGTGGGACTATTGTCCTCGTGGTTCTTTCCAGCTTGAAGTGATTGGAGATGGAGCAGGAGGAGGAAGGTTGATTTTGTATTCAGATCTTCATCTGCGATGTAGTAATGACCCTTTTTGTAAGGAACGCTCAGAAAGCCATTCACAGGAGGTTTTTCGCTGTAGAGCACCTTGAAATACTGCCCCGCAGGCGTGTTACTCCAATCGAACGGATCCCCATCTTTGTGTGTGACCGTGACCCACCCTTGACTGCGATGCGACTCAGGTGCTTGCACGTTGTGCGAAAGATAGAAAAGGATACCAAGCAAGGATCGTGTCCCGATGGAAATTCTCTCCTGATCCTGCATCTGCTCCTCATGATGCAGTCTTAGTTCCGTCGATGCGGGACTCAATTCAAGCAATCGCTTCACTGCATTCACTTTCGGATCATTTTCATTATCGGGATTCAGGAAAAAATTCACACTGCCTTCCTCGGAACTTTGCGAGTAACCAAAAGAGCCTTCCTGCTGAAGCTCACTGAGAAGATGGATCAACGTTTTAAAATCCTCCAATCCTGGTGGGGCTTGCTCAGGTGTTGGCCCTGAGGCAGAGGGAGCGTTATTCAGATGATTGATTCGTTCGATCGCCAAGCCGAAAACCCTCTTCAAATCCCATCCAGACTGATCAAGAAAGAAGAGTTCGGAGGGATCAAGGGGCGTCATTAAATCTCTGACAAAGTCCTTCCCCTGAACCGGGGTGTAAACCACTGTGGGCGCATGCGAGTATCCAAAGCCAGTTGAAGGGGAAAGTGAATCGCTGCCTCCCCCCAGATTCAGGTCCCCATTCAATCCGAAGCTGGCACTTGTTTTGAAACTCGTGGTCAAATTCCCGGGATTCAGAAAAAACGGTGACTCCCTGTACCTCAGTCGAACAATATTCAGGAGCAACTCCTGCTGCACTCCATTGGAAAGAGATTTATTGTAATCCAATTGTGAAGACTGAATGGCTTCCGGACCAAAGGTACGGCAAGCGGTCAAGTGAACGACCATAGTCATCAAAAACGTTGCCTGAACCATGTAGCATGCGATTGAAGAAAACCTCTGCATGGCATCAATACTTACAATAATTCACCTTTGGCTGCAATCTTTGTGGACTTCTTGATGACTGTTGTGCAATCACGCAAAACAGGGGGTTGTCAGCCTGAATCAATATGTGAGAGCGCTGTGCTGGATAAGGAAGGGGTGAGTGAGAATGAGGAGTATGCCTGAGTCGTTGTACATTATCACTGATTAAGGCCCCTTGGGCTGCAAAATTGTTCGGGCGATTGAGTTAGATTGTGCAGATAGCTTGAATGCCGAAAGGCTTGCCTTTTCAAGTAAAAAAAATGATCTTTTCTCCAGTGCCAACCATTGCTGATAAAAATACTGCCTCGATAAGTCGTCGCGTCGGCTGCGGCATCTTCATTGCGACATGGATGTATCTTGCCGGTTGCGATCTATTGGGCGCCCAGAAAAGCAACCTCATGACGAATTGGTGGTCCTTGCGCCCCATCGCCGCTCAGGCAGTTCCTGAGGGTGATGAAGAGCTGTATCATCCCATTGACCGATTTCTATCCAAAGAGCGCCATGCCCAAGGACTTGAGACGGTCGGCCCAGCTGACAAACTCACGCTGCTGCGTCGTGTTTATCTGGACCTTACCGGACTACCTCCATCCCCAGCCGAGCAGCAGGCATTCCTTGGAAACACATCGGTAGATGCTTTTGAACAAATTGTGGATCAACTGCTCGACAGCGAACAGCACGCAGTAAGATACGCACGTCATTGGCTGGATGTACTGCGCTACGCAGATACCGATTCAAGAATGACAGCAGCTCCGGGAATTCATCTCTGGAGAGACTGGATCATCAATGCCTTGAACGAAGACCTTCCTTACGATGATTTCGTACAGATTCAATTGACAGGGCGACGTGCCAACGAACGTACCCGTATGTCAGCTACCGGCTACCGCTCGGAGAGGGAACCGCGCCCGGGCGACATGTTTGCTCTGGGATTCCTTGCACGAGGTGGAGGTAAAGGCGAAAACGCTGAGAATCTCGCCATCAACGCTGTCGACACCATTTCTTCCGCGTTCATGGGCATGACAGTTGCATGCGCCAAATGTCACGACCACATGTTTGACCCTGTTTCGGAAATTGATTATTACTCCATGAAAGCGCTGTTCGATCCCCTCGTCCTGCGCAAGGTGACGCTCGCAGATGCAGCCACGTTGATGGAAGCCGGCAAAGTCAGGGCGGAAACTGAAAAGGCACGCGCGCCGCTGGAGAAAAAACGAACTGATCTGCTCGCTCCCTACAAGCAGCGTCTCTACAACGAACGCGTTGCAATGCTCCCTCCCGATGTGCGCGCCGTGATTCTGAAGTCCGAAAAAGAGCGCAGCGTCGAAGAGCAGAAGATCGCTGACGACTACTTTCCCATTCTTCGAATCGATGGTGGCAAGATCAATGCGATCCTTCCCGACGACATCCAAAAACAATCTCGAAAACTGGAGAAAGAGCTGGATGAGGTGAATGAAAGCCTGCGCAGTGCGCCTCAAATCCCAGTCTTTTACACGGTGGAAATAGATCCTGTTCGAGAGCAGGAGAAAAGCTACATCCTGACCAGTGCAGATCCGTCCCGACCCGAGCTGAAGAATGAGGTAAAAGCGGGTTGGCCTTTTTTTGATGGAGAGGTCGATTTTCGTGAAGGCCGTATCGAGGCGTTTGCAGACTGGCTGACGGCGCCGGAGAACCCCCTTTTTGCACGCGTCGCGGTAAACCGAATGTGGCAGTGGCATTTCGGATGGGGATTACACAAGCAGTCAAGCGATTTCGGCAAACAGGCAGGGCTGCCATCACACCCGGCTCTGCTTGACTGGCTGGCATTGGAGTTCGTGAAGAGTGGTTACAGCATGAAATACATGCATCGTCTCATGGTCACTTCGGACGCTTATCGAATGAAATCGGATATCCCCCCCGCATTCGCCGCTTCACAGAAAATCGATCCGAACAACATCTTTCTTTGGCATTTCCGACTGCAGCGACTGGGAGCAGAACCAATCTGGGACACCATTCACTTGGCAGCTGGCAGGCTGGATCTAAAAATTGGCGGTCGCTCGTTCACCCCCGATGGTGACGATTCATCACAAAGAAGAGGTGTCTACATCACACGCGGCTTTGCTACCAATCGCGATGTGACACCGCAATTCTTGCAGACCTTCGATGTGGATGACGGACGCGTCCCCTGCCCGATCAGAACGCAAACCGTCACGGCACCTCAGTCCCTGTTCCTGATGAACAGCCCCGAGGTAGAATCTGCTTCCGCAAGACTTGCATCACGCGTCCGCAAAGAAACAGCAAATGACTTGAAGCAGGCGATTGAGCTCACTTATCGCCTCACGGTCGCACGACCACCCAGCACCACGGAACAAAATCTGGCCTTTGATTACCTCGAAGGTGACGCTGAGCGCCTCAATCATCTTGCCTGGCTGATCTTCAATCTCGATGAATTCATCTATGTCCGTTGATACCCATCCAACTTTAGGAAACCGAAACCCGAGGCGTCAATTCCTGCATCAAGCCGGTGGCGGTTTTCTCGGCGTCGCACTCGGCGGCATGTGGGCCGAAGGTGGGGAAATCAAGAACGCCCTTTTGATTCCCGATTCAAAACCCAAGGCCAAGTCGGTCATTTTCCTGTTCATGTGCGGGGGCGTCAGTCATATCGATACCTTTGATCCGAAAGGTAACGAGCACGCAGGGAAATTCATCGATGCGGTCGGCTTCGGCGACAACCTCGCAGAGATGCAGCGCCCTGTCATTCCCTGCCATCGAACTTTCACACGCTACGGACAATCGGGCACTCCCGTTTCGGATTGGTTTCCTCATGTTGGAAGCATCATCGACGACATTGCAGTCGTACGATCCATGTGGTGTCACGAGGGCAATCATGCACCTGCGGTAATCGAAACGACCACTGGACATCGAGGCAGGGCTTTCGATCACCCTTCATTTGGAGGCTGGGTTTCTCATGCACTCGGAAGTTCAAACAAGAATCTTCCGAGCTTCGTCAATATTGGTCGACCCACCTCACCCGTGCAACTCACAGGCGGCTATCTCGGCGCATCGGTTTCTGCGACACCGTTTCAAGCTGGAGAAACACCCATCCCCAACCTTCACCCAATCAAAGAAGGATTGGGCGCGGAACGCGATCGTCAGATGCAGTTATTGCAAAAGATGAACGAAGCATTTCGCAAACGCTATGCGATCAACTCCAACATCCAAGCTCGAACCAGAGCCTATGAACTCGCTGCCAGCATGCAGATGTCTGCCCCCGAGGCTGTTGATTTCACTCGAGAACCATCGCATGTCAAATCGCTTTATGGCATCGATGAGGAGCACACCGAGGAATTTGGCAAACAACTCCTGCTTGCTCGTCGTCTCGCCGAGCGAGGCGTTCGCTATATTCAAATCTGCCACGCGGGTGGTGGCAACGGCGGTTGGGATTCCCATGGCGACATGAAATATCACGAGCCGCATTGCCGAGCCACCGACAAACCGATCGCTGGTCTGATCAAAGATCTCAAACAACGCGGGATGCTGGACGAGACACTTGTTGTCTGGACCAGTGAGTTCGGACGCACGCCATGGTCACAAAACACCACGGGCCGCGATCATAATCCAAAGGGCTTTACCTCATGGTTGGCAGGTGGTGGAGTCAAGGGCGGCTTCGTGCATGGTGCCACTGATGAAGTAGGCTACAAAGCGGTGGAAAGCCCCCATTATTACAGTGATCTGCATGCCACTATCCTCCGGCAACTAGGTGTCGATCACACGAAGATGTTTCTCCCTGAGCTGGGCCCCGTTTCATTGTTGGTCGAGGAAGGCAACGGCCCTATTGAAGAGATCATTCATTAGAGATCGCATTAATATCGTCAGCGCTGCTCTTCTCTTCAGAAAGCTCTGAAAACATGGTTTAACATCGCGGCCTACTGATAGCGTTTGAAAAAATATCTATTTCGTATCAAATTGATCAGCAACAACAAAAGAACTTGAAGCAAATTAAATTCTTCGTAATCTAAAGTTATATCATGATAAGAAATTGCACCCAAATCTCGGCCATGCTTCTGCTGGCCAGCACGCTGCATGCAGATAACTACTGGAGTCGATTTCGAGGACCCAACGGAACTGGCATGATCGAAGGAGGAAAACCCCCGGTGCATTTGAACGATGACACGGGTTTGAAATGGAAAGTGCCCGTCGGATTGGGGCACTCTTCTCCGATCATTTGGGGAGAACGCATTTTCCTGACGTCCTTCGAAAACGAGACCTTGTTCATCCATGCCATTTCCAAAAAGGATGGAACCATAGAGTGGAGTCGAAAACGATCCTATGAAGGCCCCAAGAAGGGACCGGGATTTGAAGATCTGCACGAAGACACCAATCCAGCCGCCATGACGCTTTGTGCCGATGATCAACGAGTCTACGCCTACGGTCTCAGCATTGGCCTCACGAGCTACGATCATTCTGGAAACGAAATCTGGCATCATGATTTCAAGCGCACTCCATTTCTGTATGGAACGGGTGGGTCTCCCATGGTCCATGACGGAACCGTTTTCCTGCTTCGAGACAGCCTGAAAAAAGCAAACTCCATGCTGTATGCCTTTGATGGAAAAACGGGCAAAGTCATCTGGAAAACACGAAGGCCTTTTTCCAATATTTCATACTGTACCCCCTCCGTTCTTGAAACTCCTGACGGAGACGAAATCGTGACCCTGGGTGCAGGTCGCCTCAGTGGTTATTCAGCCGAGACGGGAAAAGAAGTCTGGTCATTGGATGGCATGGGCAAATCGTCCATCAATCTTCCTGTCGTGAGGGATGAAGAACTTTTCATTAATGCCAAAATCATGTTGGGCTTTGAGGTCGACTACAATCACGAAAAAGCATGGGAATACATCCTGAGTTTTGACAAAAACGAGAATGGCGTGATCGAAGAAAAAGAAATCACCCAAGGCATACGCATGCCCCAGCGCCCCGACCTACCCCTTTCATCACCTGGATTCGGCTATGTCATGCGCCCGCCAACTCGGTTCAAATCAGAATTTGATTTAAACAATGACGGGAAGATACCTTTTGAGGAATTTGTTTCGAAAATCGATTCCATGACACGGAAGATGCAGGCAGCGCAGGGACGCGTGCAGATTGTAAGAAAGAAGGGACAGACGCCAACTCCTGAATTACTCTGGTCAGAGAGGCGCTACCTACCCGAAATCCCCACCATCCTTCCCTACGGCGAAAGGGTTTACGCCGTTCTGAACGGTGGTTTTTTTGTGGTCCGGGATGCAAACACCGGCAAACTCATCGAGAAAGATCGACTCAACGCAAGCGGCATGTATGCAGCCTCACCGGTCGCAGCCAATAATCACATCTACTTTGCCTCGCGACGCGGCGTGGTGACAGTGATGAAAACAGATGACAGTTTTGAAAAGGTATCCACCATCCAGCTGGATGGAGAAATCTACGCAACACCTGCCATACAGGATAATCTCATTTTCTTCCGCACGACAAAGTGGCTTTATGCCTTTCAATGAAGCATGCCATGAAAGCCTAATTAGGCCGCTGATGCAAAAGGTTCACTCCTCTCCACAGATCCCATTCCCAGCTTTCCAGCTGCCTTTTAAAGAGTCATTTTTTCCTGTCATGCTATAGCAAACTAAATCATTTCAGGAACAAAGATTCATTTTAAGAGGATACAAAAAGCACCCTCATATCTTTTCGCGGAACGATCAGCTATAGAATTATATGGAATCCACCTTACCTTCATCAAGTGTGTCGACTTTGATTCCTGCGGTTTTGCGAATGGCACTCAGGTCCGCGGACAAATGCTTTTGAAAGAGCAGTATGTCAGCACTGTGAATAAGGAAGTTCGCCCCCATTTCGAGAAACCGGACCTGTTGAGACACATTCCCCCAGAAGTGAATACCTGCTCCGACGTTAGCTTCACGGGCTTTATGGAAAATTGTTTTGCAGGCTTCCAAGAAGTCTGGATGATCGTATTGCTCTGGGATACCGAGATTGCAGGAAAGGTCATGCGGCCCAATCAGCACGCCATCCAAATCGGGAATGGCCAGTATATCATCAAGTGCATTGATCCCCGGAACACTTTCGATATTCACAATGAACAAACAATCCGCTGCCCTTTTGTTGATATAATCCTCCAATATTGGTTCAACAGCTTCACCTGCCAGTATTCCCTTGAGTTTTTCACCCTTGATGGGTCGAAGCTTGACGGCGCCACGCAAGGCATTGACCTGAGCGACAGATTCAACATAGGGAGCGATCACTCCAGCAGCACCACCATCCAACACCGTGGTAGCGACATCGGGATCTGGTGATGGAATGCGCACCAAAGGAGGCAGCCCCAGCGACATGTATGTCTGGCACATCCAACTCAATTTTTCTCGATCCAGCGCAATATGTTCTGTGTCGATGAATACAAAATCAAGGCCACAGGTTTTAACAACATCTGGCCAGCGCGGTGAGGGAGAAACGATCAAAGAACCAAAGACTGTCCCATTTGAGTGCAGTCGCTTATGCAATTCAGCGGGTAACATGTGTTCATCTTGAACATTAAAAGGCAGGGATCAAGTTCCTAAATCCGATCAGACAAAAGTTAGCAGCGCATTGGCAAACATTGTCGAGCAAGCCAATCGATCTAATATCGCCCTTACCTTAGTTACCTGTCACACCGAATCGGACGATCAAAAGCACTAAAACCAGATTGGCTTTTACGATTCATCAGGCAAGTTTCAGGATTTACACTCAGAGCCCTTATTTGGCGGGAGTTTCCCCAAACCCTTCAAAGAGAAATCAACGACTATGCAATCCCCCTTCTTAGCACCTTTGAAATCAAGGGGATTCGAGTGAGTGGACCCACCTGTAACGAAATATGGGGGAATCAGCAATATACCCCGATGCCTGATCTCCACTTGAGTCGGTAACTTGCAGAAAAAGGTGCACAGATCATTTTTATCCCCATCAATGGAGGGCGCCGAGCGGAAGAAGAAGTCCATTGGGCTTGCTAGTGTATGAACATGAGGGCGCGGGCCGCAGTCGGCTGATTATGGGTTATTGGTGCCGACTATCCGTTCCCCATGCATTACCATGTTCAGCAGCCTCTGGCGTATTCAGACCCGATGGCCAATGGACAAAGCAAGCACCTGATCAAGACAAGCACGTGTCGATCAATTCAGATAAAAATCATTAGTTTTTGACGGACGGAATAAAAGGTCATTTAAAGCCTAACATGCGAACATGGGCCGAATTACCTCAAGTGAAGGTAATACAAAAATGATTAAGTTACCGCTAAAAAGAGAGCTCCAAGACTAACCTATGCCTGGGCTTGAGTCCTTATTGAGTGATCATACAATTCCTCCGGATCAAGCAGATGTGTTTCGACGGTTATGTGCACGATTTGCCCCATATCCTTGAGGAGATCTTTATAAAAATGAGGTGCTTTTAGTTGATCTGAAACCACAATGAAAGAGGCTGCAAAGATCCCTGGACCGATAGACCATACATGCAGGTCAAAGACATAAGTCTCAGATTGCGCACCCTCAATCCTGCCAATGATCCCCTCCTTGGTCCGAGCTGAAGCTTGCCGATCCAGGAGGGAGGAACCGGTTTGCGATAACAAACCGAAGGACCATTTGGAAATAACGATTGCCCCTACGACTCCCATCAGCGGATCCATTCGGACCCATCCAAAATATTTGGCAGCCAGTAAGGCAAAAATCGCAAGTAAGGATGTAAGCGTATCCGCCAGTACATGGAGATAGGCTGCTTTCAGGTTGTGATCGTGAGAATGGTGGTGGTGATCGTCTTCATGATCGTGAGAATGGTGGTGGTGATCGTCATGACCGAGGATGAGCATCGATAAACCATTCACGATGAGTCCAATCACTGCTACTGTGATTGCCTGATTGAAAACAATCTCCACAGGTGAGACCAATCGATGGATACTTTCACTCACCATGATCAGGGCAAAAACCAATAAGAGAACGGCTCCCGTAAAACCTCCCAGCACATTGACTTTTCCGGTACCAAAACTGTAGGTCGGATCGTGTGCGTACTTTCGTGCAAATACGTATGCGATGGCTGAAACACCAAGTGCAGCTGCATGAGAAGCCATGTGCAAACCATCGGCGAGCAGCGCCATGGATCCAAAAGCCAGACCCGCTGTTATTTCCACGATCATCATTGTAAAGGTGATCACGATCACAAGAATGGTCTTCAACTCGCCGGGCTTCTTCTTATCCTGGCCAAACGAATGGTCGTGCTCAAAGATGGTCGATAAATATTCTTTATTCATCATTGTCTAAATCATTAAACGTTAGCTGACATCATAACTGTGGTGCATTCAGTTTATCACTTTTGGGTTTCCATCTCACACTTATCTCAGCACCAGCCCAACGCTTCCAGTCAGAGTATTGGTCTTTAAGCATGGCCTCAGGCATTTGGGAAAAAATTTCTCGAAGGCTTGAGTTTTTTGTTTCGCCACCTTGTTTGATTCTTTCGGTCAGCACACTTATTTTCATGCCTTTCAAGGGATAATCCTGAATAGTGTTTGGGTAACCCCTCCGAGCATTCTTTTGAAGATAATTTTGAGCAAGGGACAACCAGCTGATACCTGTCAGATATTTGCTCCCTTCAGGATCGATCATTCGGTCAAGCCCGGCCTGAAGCTCAAGTTGCATGTTATCAAGCGTATTGATGTTCTCGTACTGAACATCGGAATCGATCGTTCCACGAAACAACATCGCGAGTCCCTGCAACCATCTCACTGTCGGATCTTTGATATTGCCGGCCAGACGCTCACGGCGACAGGCATCCTGAAGCTCTTCCCATTTAAGATCTCCGCTCTTGAACCCAACCAGACCAAGGACAGGGGCGTCCAGTTGCAGCTTTCCCTCAAATAAATATACCTTGGGGTAAACGCTCTGGAAGGTTCTCAAGACCAAATCCAGCTGCTCTTTGGTAAACTGATAAAGGGGCAACCAATGACAGTAAAGCCCCCCTGAGCGCAAGGCGTTCCGCGTCGATTGAAAGTGCTCGGCGCTGTAGAGTCGGCCTACACCAGGGCGCCAGGGCAGAAACAGATCACTGACAATCACATCATATTGATCGCGCTGAGACGCAATAAAAGTGCGACCATCTTCCACGTAGATATGGGCGCGAGGATCTTGAATGATATGAGCGTTAAAATCTGTAAAATGAGTACCTGCAGCACGGGTGACCATCGAGGATAGCTCCACCACGTCAATTTTTTCGACCATTGAATGCTGTAATGCTGCGGAAGGAGTGATACCAGTGGCCAACCCTACAAAGCAGACATGCTTGGGTTCTCCATGAAGCATCAATGGGATATGAGCTTGGCGCTCCTGATCATAGCGAACGTTGGTACTGCCGAGCAGATACTGATTGGAAAAAAGTAATCCACGTCCAAAATTTTCATGCTCAACAACAGCCAGGTTGCCCTCACGTCCAGAATCTAACTCAAGGATTTTGAGTCCCATGTTCGGATTCACGACCGGCAATTGTCTTAACCAAAAAAAGGATGCTGCCGTGATCAGCAGAGCGCCAAAAACAGCAAGGTTTGCGAAAACAGGCTTTCTCTTTGAATTCCACTGCACCCAGAGAAAAGCCATCAGCACATATATCACAGCAACACCCCCTATCCCAAGGTATACACCCAGCATTGGCATCAATAAACCATAGGTAAATTCTGCTCCCAAAAGCCCTCCCAAACCATTGAAAGCCAAAAGAAATCCAACAGCATTACTCTTTTCGCATTTATCAGGGATCATCCCCAGAAGGCTTGGAAAAATGAATCCACCCAACAGAATGCACGGTCCAAATGATAATAAAACTGTAAACACGAGCGAACGCGTAAAACCAATAAGACTATCGGCCGGCAGAACTCCCTCAGTGTTCATAGCCGACTGGACAAACCAGTAGGGTCCCGCGGCAGCTAAAATACCAGCAGCAGCCAGCAGTAGCATGATCCATTGACTGCTGCGACGCCATTTAGTTCCAAGAAGAGGAATGCAAGAGGCAGAAAGCGCCAATGTGAATATAAACGCACCCAAAACAGCCAGTGGTGCATGAAAAGACAAAGGCGCGATCAGCATCACAAGATCCATGGCCAGAATCTCGAGTGCAAGTATCAGGAATCCCGAAGCAAAAGCAGTGCTTGATGCTTTCCAGCCAATTTGACCTAACGTTGTCAGCACACCACCATCAGGAACCAGATCACGTCGAATATGATGATCAATGATTTTTGATTTTCTATCCACCCAAAGGGCAATCATGCCAACACAGATATTCGTACCGATGGCCAGCATCATGGCTCCGCTGATACCGAACGCATACAAGGTCAGACAACCGGTAATTCCCAGCCCCAATAGTCCGCCCAAAGTATTCAAAGCATAAAGCCAGACGCTAAAGTGACCTTTCAAAGCGGATGCCGAACGTACCCCTTTGATGACAATCGGCAATGTCGTCCCCATGGCCATTGCAGGAAAAAACACAACACCCATGGACAATATCCATTTAATCCAGGCGCCTTGCCAGCCCAGCAATCCGTCCAGCCCCAACCATGGCCAGATCCAATCAGTCCAATAGGACAGCCACAAAATGGGCAAGCACATCAGTGCAACTGCAAATTCTGCACACGCGAGCCAACGCCAGGGATGCTTCACACTGGATATTTTCCATCCCATCAGTCCCGCTCCGACAGAGAGGCCAAGAAAAAAACAACCAAAAACGCGCGCAACCGAGGCCGCACTGGCACCCAGAAGATCCGTCATCCGGTTGGTCCAGAGCAATTGATGTGATAGTGAGGCAGCCCCGCTGAGTACGACGAGGATACACGCTATCTGAAATTGTTTTCGTTGACTCAGCATAGTCACAGTTTTGAAAGAACCCTATTTTCTATGAAGTGACAAAAAAGGAATCTCTTGTCCAACGATAGGACCATGTCAGGAGCAACATGAATGACATCAAGGCAATGATGGTTTGAGCCGGAGGAAGATCAAAATAATTTCCAAGCACCAATCCAGAGAGAATGCTAACGATGGCCATGATGGGAGCCGCCATGAACATCGGTGAGATGTCACGGCATATGTGCTTTGCCATTTGAGCCGGAAGAATCAAGCACCCAAAAGTAAAGAGCATCCCCGAAGAGCGAATGGCCAAGCCAGTCGCCAATCCCAAAGAAATTGAAAGGGTCACCGACCATATCATGATGTTGGCACCGACAGCGGCAGCCATGACAGGATCAGAGAGAAACAATGTGAGCCGGCGCATGCGTGTGAGCAGAAATAAGATAAAAATCACCAGCAGTGAGGCAAATACTCCGATATCGAGCGAATTTGCTCCGATAATACTGGAAGAAAAAAGAGACTGTATTTCCTTTAATCCAAATGGCATTTTGGCAAGTAGCAACACGGACAGACTCCCACTGATGAGAAACAGCCATCCGGTCAATTCCTCACTGCTTGAACTCCCCCCGGCCGAATGTTTCCGTGCAACCAGCAGAGAAGCACCCACAGAGCATAAAACGGCCGCTAACACAGGTTGCCCCAGACGAAAGAACATACTCAGCGCCACTCCAAGCAAGGAAGCCTGAGAGATGGCTGCAGCCACGAAAACATTCCCACGAGCGACAACCACAACACCCAGAAGGGAGAGAGAAAGGCCAATCATGATGGCACTCAGATAAGTACGGTAAAAAAGAGGCCATGACTCAATAAATTCAGCTATCATACGGAGGCCTCCTGAAATTCAACTTTTGAGCGCACTGTATATTCACCCGAAGATGTTTGCTTGACCTCAGTGGGGACACCAAAAGCTTTTTCTAAATTCTTACCGGTCAATATTTCACCAATCGGGCCATTGATTACACGCTTGTTTTTAAAGATGGCGACATGAGACGCATACCTTCCTGCCAGCTGTAAATCATGCGTCACAAAAATAACCGTAATCTTGTGCTTTTGATTGAGCTCCGTGATGGTTTTCAAAAGCCCCGAAGAGGCAGCAAGATCCAATCCAGCAGTAGGCTCATCGACAATCATCATCAGGGGGTCTCTGACCAGCGCCCGTGCGACCATGGCTCGCTGTCGTTGCCCTCCGGAAACACGCCAGATGCTTCGTTCACGAATGAACTGGATTCCCATCACTTCAAGCGCTCGCCGCACTCGATGGTTTAATTTTGTTCGCTCGACGTTCAAACCTGCCGTGCCTTGTTTCACAAAAGATTCGATCGTGGTCGGAACACTAGGGTTCAAGTCACAACTTTGAGGTACAAAACCTATACGGGTCCTTCTTGCGAAATCTGCACGCAAGCGTATCAAACCACGTTTTGGTCTGAGTGCGCCCAACAAAGCCTTGATGAAAGTTGTTTTCCCTTCCCCGTTGGGCCCAATAAAACACCAGAATTCACCATCCTTGATCTTCATTTCCACCGACTCCAGGATCGAGTTCCGGCCATAGGCGAACCCGCCATTTTCTACGAGGACAATGGGGTCACTTTTCTGTTGTACGCTTGTCCCTTCTGAAGGGGGAACCATTTTTTTTACTGGAATACCAACGGACCTTTCATCAAGACCCAGCTGTTTTCGCATATCCTCTTTCATACGGTTTATTGTGCGGCTGGAGCTGGTGATTGCGTTTGTTTCAGCCCTTGGATGATGGTTTCCATATTATGTCGAACCATATCGAAATAAGTTTCAGTAGCCGGTCGCGCTTGAGTTTGATGACACATGGGCAAAACAACAGCCCCAGTATTCTCGGAAACAAATGTTGCATGTCGTTTGTCAAAGTAAGGAGCGGAGAGAATGATCTGCACTGACTGTGCCTTCATCTGGGCGATGAGTGCTTGAAGATGTTTGGTAGTCGGAGGAATCCCTGGTTCTGGCTCAAAATACCCTAAAACACTCAGGCCAATCCTTCGGGAAAAATAAGGCCAGAGATCGTGGTCCCCAACAATGACTGTGCCTCGGTATTCCTTGAGCTCGCCTAACCAGCCTTGCAAAGCCAAACCATGCCCCTGCTGTTCAAGAAAAGAGTCCAGGGTGCCTGCCATGTACATATCAGCAATCTGGACAACATCATGCCGCTCAGCCAGAGCTTCACCCATGAGGGCCTTGGCTAATGGGTCACGAAACTTATCTAAATTCTCTGCAAACTCGACTGCCAGATCAGGAAGCATCTTGGACAATCTCCGTGTCACTAATTCGGCGACCCGTATCCCTTCGATAGGATCAAGCAGGTAATGCGGGTTACCTGCCTCATGCACACCACTGTTGTGCCCCGCGCCCAGTATGTCGCCAACGATGCCTTCCAGTGGAGTCACTCCTTGAGATACGTCCATGAAACCTTCAGCTCCGTCGATGATATCTGGATTATTAGCATTTCGGATCAAGTTAGGATACCAGGCTGCTTCAATGCCGTTTCCTACCTGAACCCATAGATCCGCATCGTTCATTTCACGGACATAACTGGGAAGAATATCTAGGTCATGGGGATCCTGGTTCCCTTTACCAAAGCTGTGAAGTTCAATTTTGTCGCCACTGATGGCTTCCACGATGCCTTTCAAATCGGTTGTCGAAACAATGACGCAGGGAAGCTCACTATCCGCATGCCGATCGGCCGCATGGCCACTACCGGTTTTGTCGTTATGCCCATTGGGGCCGCATCCACATAAAGCCCATCCGAATACACAAATGCATAAGGTATGGAAAGCCAGCATGTAAGAACTCTTGTTCATTCTCATTTTATTTGTCTCTGCTTAAGGATTGATATTCTAGAAAAAGGAAATGAATTATTGGTGCAGCCATGAACGATGACCATTGACTACTTATTCGGGAAATCATTCCCTTCCTGCGTATAATAAAAGTGCTTTCATCAAATAGTTATCCACATCAGCTGTCGAATTCATGATTTCATTCAACAATTCATCTAAGAACTGCTCTTGTTTTTTCAGTCTGCTAAGTTCAGCGTCGGAAGATTCACTGCTATTTTGAAAAGTGTCGCAATCAGGATGATTGATACTGCTGTCGCCGAGTAATGTGCTGGTATCACTCACATTGAGTCTGCCGAGCTTACAAATCAGTTTTAACTTTTCGTATTCTTCTTGGGTGAATTGTCGGCGACCGTGTGAGATTTTTCGCTTTAACCCGAACTCACTCACTATCTTGGTAATAGAACAAAAATTTGAATCCACTTGGGCGCTCGCATCCATGTCGCAGGAAACCTGTGTGATACAGGGTTTAATGAATATGTGACTTTTCATTTGTTTTGTTTAGCATGAATCGCTCGGGTCACTCGCTTCTCAAGAACTCGATCACAATTCGTTTATTTCACCACCAGGCAGACAAGCCGCCACTCTTCCGCAGCTGTGAACAACTTGAAGCAAAGGCGTGAATCGAAGAATTTGAATGGATTCCAAAGGTGGTTTATTTCGATTCTTCATTACTCAAATTGCATTGTAAAAATCAACTGAACATTGACATGTTAAGAAGGGGGGTGGCAGCGCCCATTGTAGTCTCACGCCGGGCACTGCTCCCCAAATACAAAAGCGTTTATGGCGTCGCTGAAGGCACTATCCACAAACGATAAAACAAGGAATCTACATCTGCCATGACAGGCACTTCAAATTCCATGACCTCTCCCGTCCCTGACATCACCTCTCCCACATCACCCCATTCTCCACCGCTTAGAGCAGATCGTGATTGTAACTGGTAGTTCGCTCCGAGCGATGTCGCCCAGCGAAGTTTGATGCTATCATTCAGGTTTCGAACAAGGCTGATGGACGAGGAACCATCCAAAAGTTCAAAAGTGAATTCAACTGTCTGGCTTTCGATCAATTCACTCCCTTCAAAGAGGGTGCCTGCTGCCTGCAATGCAATTTTGTATATCCCTGGAGCAGTAAATCCCCAGTTCTGGTGTGAATGTCCTCCGACTTTAACCGGAAAAACATCGTTGGCATCAATACCGTCACCTGAATTCATATAGACAACGGGAGCTCCAAATGCATCGACCGCATATAAGGAAACATCACCCGGACCACGCACGCTTTTGAGTTGCAGATCCACGGCATCATTTTCAAAGATGCCAGCTTCAATCTCATCGCCAGCGATGCCAAGGAACAGAACGTCCTCGGTCTCTTCCTGTGGAAGGACCCATGCGGTATCTCCCACGGAGCCAAGGAAACTAAAGGCAGCGTTGTTCGGAACTGACTGCATCACAGCAGCTCCGCCTTGAAGCAAGGACTCATCAGGCGCCACTTCACGCTCATTGACCTCATCCAGCAAAACAAGCTCCCATGCACCATCTTCATAGGCAACTTCCATATCCAGCTCACCCGAGTGGAAAATTTCAGGCTCGATGACATGAAAAAAGAAAGCAACAGGCTCACTCACAACGGACTCTTCATTTCCAGCCTTGACACCTGAAGCCTGCAGAATCACTTCATATTCTCCTGCCGCTGAAAAACCCCAGTTCTGATGAGAATGCCCCCCCACTTTTACAGGGAAAACGTCGGATTCATCAATGCCATCTGCCGAATTGTAGAAGGCTTCTGGGGTCCCAAAAGCATCCGTGGCATAGAGGAACACATCACCTGGGCCAGTAATTTGAACCAGATTCAATCCAACCGAATCATTTCGGAACTCGCCTGCCGGAATTTCATCTCCAGCAATGCCGAGGAACAAGACTCCCTCCTGCTCGTCCTGTGGTAAAATGAAAATGCGTTCGCCTGGATTCCCCAGGAAGCCAAAAGCCTTACTGTTGGGAACGGGTTCCAATGTGGCGGCGGTCCCTGTGAGGAGGACATCTGCAGCTTCAATTTCCAGATTGTTGACCTCATCAAGAAGCACGAGCTCGAATACACCATCTTCGTAAGCAACTTCCATGTCCAGTTCACCTCGGTCAAAGACCACGCGTGGTGTATCTGTAGTTGTTCCTGTCCCCTCAATGTTGAACGTGAATATGGCTACATCACTTTGAGATCCACCAGCGTTGCCCGCCAGATCTCCAGAAGCCTGCAAGCCAACCCGATAAACACCCGGTTGTGTAAAGCCCCAGTTCTGATGCGAATGCCCACCAACATTGACCGGGAACGCGTCACTGCCACTGATCCCGTCAGCTGTATTGAAGAAGACCTCTGGACTTCCGAATGCGTCCACAGCATACAACGAGACATGACCGGGACCTTCCGAAGAAACGAGTTTCAACTCCACGGCGTCTCCAACAAAAACACCGGACTCAATCTCATCACCGGCAATACCCAGAAAGATGACTCCTTCGGTCTCTTCCTGTGGCAACACATGGACGACTTCACCCGGAGCACCAAGGAAACCAAAGGCTGGATTTTCAGGCACAACTGTCTGCGTGGCCGATGACCCCAGAATCACAAGTTCATCAGCGTTGATTTCACGCTCATTGACCTCATCCAGGCCTATCAATTCCCATTCTCCATCTTCATAGGCAACTTCAAGATCAAGTTCACCTGCCCCAAAAATAGTGGGACCAAAGACTTCAAAGAGAAAGACGGTATCATCGCTCTTCGCTGACGTACCATCGACCAAAACTCCAGAAGCATTCAAACCAACACGATAGATCCCGGGAGATGAGAATGCCCAGTTCTGATGGGAATGACCCCCAACACTCACAGGGAACTGATCCTCCGCGCTTATCCCGTCGCCAGAGTCGAAGTATTTGCTTGGGGTACCGAATGCATCGGTTGAATACAGATACACAGAACCCGGACCTTCCACTGTTGAAAGATTCAGGGAAACCTGATCATTTTCGAACACACCTGATTCAATTTCATCACCAGCTATCCCCAAAAACAGGATACCTTCTTTTTCGTCCTGAGGGAGGATGTAGATACTATCACCGGGATTTCCCAGGAAACCAAAAGCCGGATCAGACGGAACCGCCTGCCACGTGGATGGTCCCGCATGCAAGGCTGCATCTCCTGCCTCGATCTCTTTTTCATTGACTTCATCAAGTAAAACCAACTCCCATTCACCATCTTCATAGGCAACTTCCATGTCCAGTTCACCTCGGTCAAAGACGTTGACGGCAAATCGATAAACCTGTTCGTCGCTCACGTCCAATGCTGACTGACCGGCAAGTATTCCTTCTCCAGTAAATCCCACGTGATAGGTTCCAGGGGAGGTAAACCCCCAGTTTTGGTGGAAATGCCCCGGCGCAGGAACGTCGATACGATCTGAAGTATCGATGCCATCGCGAGAATTCATACCCACTTCGACGGATCCCGCGCCCCCTGTGATCCAAGTGAGAAAATCGCCGGGACCTTCCACACTGGTTAACAAGAGATCAAAGCGATTTCTCTCGAATGTTCCTTGAGGCGTGGAAGAGGAATTCATGCCAAAGAAAATAACACCTTCTCGATCCACTTGAGGAGCGATCCATATCGAATCACCCACATTCCCAAGAAATTCAAAACCTGTAATGTCCGGGATTGTATTCTTTGCTTTTTCGTTGAGACTTACAATCACTCCGTCCACAGGACTATTGACCCATATGCCCCAGTCCCAATCTCCTTGGTTATATCCTACTGACAAGTCTCCGTGACCATCAGTCCACTTTAGCCGTTCACCGGCCAATGCTGTTATTGAAATCAGGCCAAAAAGCAGCATGATAACGTTTTTCACTGAGTGTTGATTCATTATTGTTCGTAAATTGATTTTTGTTTTGGTGAGTATTGTAAGAGTTTCCCCCCCCTTGAATATGAGTACAGTCGTAAGCAATGAGCTTGCTCTTGAGCGAATCTATTGAATTCTTCTGGGGCTATTTGGAGTCAGTATCCGATGGCGATCAAGGCCGGAACTCTGGAGGCTGGGCAACATTGATACCCTGATCAAACTGCTGTTTGAATACAGAGGCATCAACGGATTCGACATGTCCATCCACAAACAGATAATTGGCTTTTCCCTGGGTGCGATCCACGTTGGGAGCTCCAGTTCGATGCCGATCCACTTGAATGTCTGCGACCACACCTTCCCATCCACTTCTGAGCCAGGAGCGTGAATGCGTATGGTCCGAAAAGATGGATGGGCCATAATCATCAGCAACCTCAAAAAGCAATAGGGTTTCCGATGGCTGCCTGAGTTGATCAAGTTTGGGGATGGGTTTAAGCGTCTGCCCAAATGAGTCTACGATCGGAACCGAAATAAACTCATTCAGAATATAGCTCGTTCCCCCACTTTCTCGACGGTCTGTTCGATTTGGATCAGCCGGACAAAGGCGGATCGCGTCCGAATTCCCAACGTAAGGAAGCAGTTGACGTATCCAGATTTTGTTCGTGCTCAGCGTTTCGTGGGCCGTCTGCGGCAATTTACCATCAAAGTCATCGGTATACATGAAGATACCAAGACCAATTTGCCTCATGTTGGAGGCACATTTAACTTGCTTGGCTTTAGCCGAGGCCTTGCCGAGTGCTGGAAACAGCATCGACGCCAGTAAGCCTATGATGGCAATGACCACGAGTAATTCAACGAGAGTAAACCCACGGATTGCAGCATCGCTCAACCTGGGACCCACATGTGGGCGCCAAGAGGATTTTGACATAATTTTATGAAAGGAAACTTTAAGTGCAGCATTCCATAAAGCGTTTTGCGTGCACTGGCACAGGATACGGAAGATGGAACGCCTTGGTTTGTATGAAACAGGGAGATGTTAGGATCGAGCTGGGGGTGCTCGTCCCAAGCAAGCTTTCCAGCTCCGAAAGCTTTCACCTTGCTCTTGCTTCCATGTCACAAAAGCCCATTGGGCAGGCACCGGTTCTGGGCAGACCAGAGGGGCTAATGAGGTTTCAACAGCTGCTCCAGCCATCAGCGTCAGGAGCCCATGAGGATGTTCTTCCGCTCCCTCACCTTCGTGATGGTGGTCATGTTGACCTTTTTGGTGGCATTCTGATGCTTTAACTTCACAGAATTCTTCACCAGCATGCAGCAAGGCATGGAATTCCGCATCACGGGAAAGAAATCCTGCAGTGAGGATGCTTACCGTCATCAATAATGTGATGATGTGACGCAAAATGATCATGTCAGAAATTTGAGTAACTCAAAAAGTGGAAACTAGTGCAATCTTTTTTTAAGGCAAGACTGGTATTCCCAATCAAAAACTGATTTTTGACTCAATAGAGGAAGGTGTGAGAAAAAGAAATACAAGAAAAGATTTACTGAACAGAAGCAAACACAAGCTGTTCCGCACCTCGTTGAAGGCATGATTATGTGACCTATCGCATGATCAATGATCCTACCTTGAACACTCCCACCCAATTCACCCTGCATTGTGAACCGAGTCGCTATTTGCCGTGTTGATGATTGTTACAAGCTGACTAATCTCGACTAAGGATACAGTAAAGTTTTACTTCACATCCGCATTCCAGGAAACCAATCAAAACTTTATTGGCTGCAGTCCTTAATGGTCAAGCGATGTTTTGATGGCTTGGAAAATCCTTTTCCTGTGAGGCAAATTTATCAGGAAAAGTTATTTTTTTGGCCCCGTTGCAGAGGAGTTTTCGTTTTCTTTACTGAAACCCCAGACGAATTATGAAATTGTTTTCTATTAAGCTCAAAGCTACGTTGGCGGCATTTGCTTCCTTGATAATCTTCGCTAGTTCAAAGAATCTCGAGGCACAGGATCCTGCTTTACCTTTCACACGAACAATTATTTTTGGAGGTGAAATTTCCGATACGGGTAACTGTTATCAGATCTTTAGTTTTCCACCTGAGCCATATTTCGGTGGCAGATTCTCCAACGGTCCCCTGGCAGTCGAACATTTAGCGGATGATTTAAACTTGCCAATTCCAGAAGCCAGTGAACAAGGAGGCTCAAATTATGCAGTTGCTGGAGCCCCTCTGATTGGAAGCAATGTCATGGCTCGTTATGGAGGTAGCTTTGATCCGGACAATGTCGGCAAACAAATTGACACGATGCTTGCCAATGAGAATTTGAGCGGCGAAGAGTTGATCA
The DNA here is from genome assembly GCA_000383715.1 of Verrucomicrobia bacterium SCGC AAA164-E04. GTDB lineage: Bacteria > Verrucomicrobiota > Verrucomicrobiia > Limisphaerales > AAA164-E04 > AAA164-E04. The sequence continues at coordinate 45,904 of KB911862.1, read as the reverse complement.
TCATCATTGCCGGCGAAAACGACCAATATGTTCAGGGCAATGGCTTCCCTGGGAATGAAGGAGTCAAAACAGCGGATGCTTTGGGTAGTTATGTATCTGCGTTAGCTGATGCCGGCGGAAAGTATTTTCTGATCAGCAATTTGTTTACCAGTGGTCTTCGTCCGTCAGTGATGGAACAAAGTCAGCATGCGCAACGAGAGATGGAAAAGTGGCAAGAGGCATACCACATGAAGCTTGAATCGGTGATCACTGATTTGCAAGATCGACAGGATATCACGTTATTTTACTTTGACTGGGTGAGCTGGCACGAAAAATGGGCGACTGATGCCCGTCAGGATGGCTTCAAACTCAGCGCGCTTGCCTGCTATGAATGCTATCTTGGTACACCTTCTTCCAATGCTTCAGGCTCCATTGTTTCAAACCCCGAGAATTACATCTTCTGGGATGGTTTGCGATTTACCACGTCCTATCAGGAACACCTGGCAGATGCCTGGGCTGAATTCATTCGGACAAACCTCCCATTAGTTGAAGGTGACAGCCCTGTTGAAATCGCGCTTGACCCAACAAAAACTCAGATGGCACTCGCCTTGCCAGCAGCTCCGTCTATTGATGGTATTTTAGACAGTGAGGAAAGTTGGAAATGGGCGGGAGGAGCGGCTCAGAACTCCTGGAGTGTACGATACGATGAAGAACTGGAGGACTTGCTCAGAGGTGGAGGGTTTGGTGATGGGCTGCCAGATGAAATCTGGGATGAAACAGATATTCAGTTCAACATTTATGCGGGCGTTTTTGAAAGCGACCTCTACCTGGCGGTGGAGGTCACCGATGATTGGGTCGTCAATGACAACGCTGAGGCAAATTCAGAGGATGGACCTACATGGGAGGACGATAGCGTTGAAGTTTTCATCGATGGCGACAACAGTAATTTTGAGGAACGCAATACGGCTGGGATTCCTGAAATCATTGATACTGGTGGTCAATTTGTCATCGCTGCTAACAATGCCAGACGCGATAAAGAGGCGGGTGATCCTTCCTTTGGAGAAAACGCTGACTGGTATGCCAAAGCAGAAATAACCGATAACGGTTATGTTGCCGAATTTCGCATTTCACTGGCGGTGATTGGCAATCCAGAGCCCGGAGAGGCAATCGGTTTCAGTGTTGGCGTCAATGATGATGATCAAAGCTCCCGCCGACAAATCATGTGGGTTGGATCCCCTCACAATGAAGCAACTTACGGCAACCTTTTCATTGGAGAGAGGAGCTACACTGCACCAAAAACAAGTGCCCCAAACCTGGATGGAAAGATCGAAGCCATGGAATATGAGGCAGCGCTTCCAATTGTGCTTAATCAGCACACTGGATCTTATCATGTAGGTGTTGGCAATGATGAGTGGGAGGATGGAGATCACAGCCTGACAGGTTGGATAGTCCATGATGAGTCGTCAATTTACGTAGGTATTGTTGCTAAAGACGATATAATTTCAACTGACTCGGCCGCAATAAATTCCGAGGATGAGCAGACGTGGTTAGATGATAGTATTGAGATATTCTTTGATGCCGACAACAGTAACGATCCTCAGCGAAACACCGAAAGCAAGTTCGAGGGACAGTTTGTCTTTACACCCAATGGAGCTCGCAGAGATAACGAAGCTAACAATCCGAAATGGGGTAAGAATGCCGACTGGTTTGCCGCTACAAGCGATTCAGAGGATGGTTATCAGATGGAGTTTAAATTCAGTAAAGCCGCCCTGCTTGGAGTGTCGCAAGGAGATCGTCTTGGTTTCAATATTGCATTAAATGACGATGATGGAAACGGTCGGAAAGCTCAACTAAACTGGGCTGGAGCTCCACATCGAGAATTTTCTTATGGAGCTCTGGTGCTTGGACGAGAGCTTGGCAGCGGATCAGAAGATTCCCCTAAAGTGCAACTGACGCGTTCAGCTGAGGGAATCATTCTCCAATGGGGAGGGAGTGCTTCCCTGCAGACAGCGACATCAGTCAACGGCCCGTGGAAAGAAGTGGCCGGTGCAGTCAGTGGTGTGGAAATCTCATTCACTGGAACTCAAGCATTTTATCGACTACGATAGCTTCTGGTGAATCAGTCAACTTTATGAGAAAGGTCCCCATCTAGCACACTGGGGACCTTTCTGCTCTATGGAAAGCCCAGTAATGCGCTCGCAAAATCTTTTCAATCAACTTGGTCAATCCATTCAAAATACTCGGCTCTCTTGCGGATATCTTTTGCCGTTTTTGATCAGGATGATGTTGAAATGAAAGAACAATCAGACACTTCTATGATACTCTATGAATCTATAATTTACCCGGCTATTCACTTCAGGAAAAAGAAGCGAAAGAGCGCTGCCAAGCTGGGCACCGGCTCCATTGAACTGAAGTTTAAATTCACATGGCCGTTTCAAAGCAAAATGAGGCAAATTTGGCAACAAGACATTACCCCCGGCTTTCCACTACCTTATTAGTTCAACATCACAGCACGAACACTCATGGATAGTCGCCCGCGCGCAAACTCTGCAACACAGACGTTTGCCAATATCGCAATTGCTTCTGCAGTTTGAGAGCGAGTTCCGATTGCGATTCGTGTAGATCCATTCCTTCCGCACGATCCTTCCTTAGATCGAATAATTCGATATTTTCGTTACCATCAATCACTAACTTGTAATCAGCATCAAGCAACACGCGGGAGCCGCCATAGTCTGCTTCTGTGATCTCCGGTTGGTGATAATTCCTGAAACTACGCGTGCGCTTGCTGCCCATGTATTTCACCAGTTTCGTCGTCCCTTCCTGGAGCAGAGGATCAATCCAAGGCTTCAGTTCCGGGGTATGGGTCGTGATCCTTTTTGACGGATAACTCCAGAAGCAGATAGGCGGTCGCTGGGTCATTTCCCCTGTCAGAAGAGAGGCCAGGCTCACTCCATCCAACGGTCTTTGGGGAATCGCAACCCCCGCCAGATCACACAAGGTCGGCAGCATGTCGCTTGTCACCGCATTGAGAACACTCAAACGTCCTTTCGCAATCCTTGCAGGCCACTCAATCAATCCGGGCACCCGTATGCCTCCCTCATACATCGTTCCTTTCTGACCACGCAGTGGTGTTTCAACGCGACCACTGCTGGATGGACTACCATTATCTCCACAATACCAAAGCACCGTATTATCGCGCAGCCCGGTCGATTTTAAATAATCCCTGAGGTAACCAATGGATCGATCCATTGCCGTGATTTCGGCATAACGTTCGCGCAATACGGCACGCAATACACGTTCCGTTGGCTTGCCTGTCTTCATGGATGTCAGGCGAACTTTTCTCTGCTCGTACTCGATGGGCAGATCGTTGTAAAGAGCCAGGTCTTTCTCCAGTCCGCTGTACGGTTCATGAGGCGAGCCAAACCATACCACCGCTAGAAAAGGTTTCCCCTCTTCATGGGCACGATCAATAAACTTCAGCGTTTCCGCAATCGTCACCTCCGAGCCTTCGCCTTCCAAGATCTCTGGCGCCCCCCCATTACGAGACATCTCCGGGTTCATCTCATAAAAATTGTCATGTGACACATAAGCATCAAATCCCATCGCTACAGGGTTCAATGGCGACTCCGCTTTCACTGCGCCTACATGCCACTTACCGAAATGACCGCAGAGATAACCGGCTTCGCTCAAAAGGTGCGCGATGGTGATTTCCTCCGGCCGAATCGACCAACCGGGAGCGAAGGTTCCACATCGATTGGGATGTCTCCCTGTCAGGACACTGGCACGCGTTGGCGAACAACTCGGGTGAGCGGCATAAAAATGATCGAGGCGCAAACCCCTTGCTGCCATTTCATCCAATACCGGTGTCTTCAAGTGAGGATGACCGTTGTAGCCGGTCTCACTCCATCCATGATCGTCGCCCATGACCAGGATGAAATTCGGACGGTCTTGAGCATGGACCATGGTCAAGGTTGCAAAGAAAATAAGTAACATCCAGCGCATTTAGAATAATCTGTAAATAGTAGGAATTTACGCAAGTGAATTCACAGCGGATCTTATCCATGTCGGCATGGTGAATAAATCACCATGCGCGTGATTTTCCAAAGCTGTCGTTGCTTGCAACGAGCTACTGAGTGCCAATTGCTCGCAGCCATTCGATCGCTTCGTCAGGCCAGACGCGTGCTTCTCCTTTTGAGTGGAGGCCATAGCCGTGTCCACCGCTTGAATAAAGTTTGAATGCATGTTGCCCCCCCTTTTCCTTGAGTCGTTTGGCATAGAGCCTACTCCCGGTGACATGATTTCTGTCATCCTCACTGTGAAGAATCAAGGAGGGTGGGATATCAACCTGAAGGTTGAGGTCGGTTGAAACATTGCCTTGCTTGTCATCGAGATACGCAGGGTAAACCAACATGACGAAGTCTGGACGGCAACTCAGGGTATCCACTGAGTCAATGGCCTCGTAGCGCCTCGCCGTAAATTGTGTACTTGCACTGGCCGCAAGGTGACCTCCTGCAGAAAACCCGATGACACCAATACGATCTGGATCAATATCCCATTCAAACGCGCGGGAACGCGTCAGACTCAATGCACGTTGCAGGTCCTGCAAGGCGCCTTCCCGATTGTCAGGAGTGCGGTATTTCAGAACGAGCGCTGAAATACCCGCTTGGTTGAATCGTCTTGCTATCGCTGATCCCTCCTTGTCCATGACAGTATAACGATAGGCGCCTCCCGGACAAACGATGACCGCAGGTGTTGGCAATCCCTTCACATCGGAAGCCGCAAAAAAAGTCAATGTAGGGCGACTGACGTGGGTCATGCGCTGATATCCGTCTGCTCTTGGAATCAAAGTTTCGGGTTCCTCCGTCACCTTTCCAGGCACGCGGTCTTCCGGCCATACAGCAATCACGGGCGTCTCGGAAATCAAAGACAGTGTCGACGCAATGAGGAAGATACAGATACGTAGCATGCTTGGATAAAACAAGAACCATGCTTCGTATTCAAGCTTGCTCTGAACACTCAAATATCACCCATTCCAAAGAACTGAACAGGATTGGATCAAGTAAAACTAGGCTAACTTTCTATTCAGAGGCTCTGCCAGACCTGATAAGAGTATGTTTTCAAACAGAAAAAACAGCTTTTTTTGATCTCGGGATTTGAATGTCTGAAAAAAGACTTTATGGTGCTTTTTATTCCTCATGAATCATAATTGTCGCATCAATACTTTGTTGCTCTTTTCATGGATGATCGTATTCCATGGATTAGAGGCCGCTCAACCAAACGTCGTTTTTGTCATCACCGATGATCAGGGATACGGGGACCTTTCTTCGCACGGCAACCCTGTCCTGAAAACACCTTCCCTGGATGCCCTCAGGGAAACAAGCATCCGACTCACCGATTATCACGTCAGTCCAACCTGTGCTCCTACCCGCGGTGCGCTCATGAGTGGCCATTTCACCAATCGAGCCGGGCCATGGCATACCATTCGCGGACGTTCCTTCCTGCGACAGACATCTGCGACATGGGGTGATATTTTCAGTGAGGGCGGCTATGCAACCGGGATGTTTGGCAAATGGCATCTAGGTGACAACTATCCTTACCGCCCCGAAGATCGTGGTTTTCAGGAGGTCGTGCGCCACGGCGGCGGTGGTGTCGGTCAAACACCGGATTACTGGGACAATTCATATTTCGACGACACCTACTTTCACAATGGCAAACCTCAATCTTACAAAGGCTATTGCACCGACGTTTATTTCAGGGAAGCAAAACGGTTTATCGAAGAAAGCGTCGAAGCCAGCAAACCGTTTCTTGCCTATATTTCCACCAATGCACCCCATGGTCCCTATCATTGCCCTGAAAAATATTGGAAACCTTACTTGGCGCAGGGGATGACCGAACGTCAGGCAATTTTCTTCGGCATGATTGCCAACATCGATGAAAACGTGGGTGCGTTGAGACAATGGCTGCGCAACAAGGGTCTGGAAAAAGATACCATTTTCATCTTCACGACTGACAACGGAACGGCGAGTGGGAGAGAAATTTTTAATGCACAGATGCGCGGTCAGAAGGGCAGTGAATATGAGGGAGGACATCGAGTACCGTTCTTCCTTTCCTGGCCTTTCGGAGGACTGAATAATGCCAGAGATATCGATCAACTCACCGCGCACGTCGATATATTGCCCACCTTCATTGATTTGTGTGGATTGAAGGCTCCCATGGATTATGCCTTCGATGGGCGCTCCTTGGTAAGCCTGCTTTACGATCTACCCGTACCATGGTCTGAGCGAGCTCTTGTGACGGATTCACAACGCGTCATTGATCCGATCAAATGGCGCAAATCAGCGGTAATGACCGAACAATGGCGTTTGGTCAACGGGAAGGAACTTTATCACATCAACCGTGATCCATCCCAGAAAAACAACTTGGCTGCCAAACGTCCCAGAGTCGTTGAAACCCTTCGTCATGAGTATGACAAATGGTGGGACAGCATTTCACCGGGATTCGCGGTTCATGAGCGCGTGGTGGTTGGAAACGATGCTGAGAACCCAGCTCACCTGACGGGGCATGACTGGCTCGCGGACAGCGACAACGCTTCCCCCTGGCATCAGGGGAAAATCCGAGCCGCCAAACCAAGTGAAGGGGGATGGGCAATCCGAGTCGAGCAATCTGCAACATATGTGATTTCTTTACGCCGCTGGCCCAGAGAACTTTCTCATCCGATCAATGCAGATCTCGCACCGGGAGCAGCCGTACCAGGATTGAATGCATTTCGAGAAACACCGGGCAAAGGGTTGGGAGCGACAAAAGCTACCTTGAAAATAGGTAATCTGACACGAACCAAACCGATTGTTGATGATGCCGAGGAAATTAGATTCACCTTGGAACTTGAAGAGGATGACTATCTGCTGGAAGGCATCTTCCACAGCGACAACGAATCAGGAATGCGCATTGGAGCGTATTACGCTGTGATTGAAAGACTTTAGTTAGTTCCTAGCCAGCTCGTTGAAATCCAGACTAACGAATGATGGGGCGCATCATTGCAGAATACCCGCCTTGGCATAAATCAACCAAGTCATCAGGCTGAGGCAAGCATTCAAATACAACGACGAAACATCGAATATGAAACGTATCATTATCAGCATCCTTATTACTTCTGGTCTACTGACTCAATTGATGGGGCAGAATGAAGCTCATGACATCGTGAAAGGCCCTGTGCTTTGCCAGGGAAATTATCAGACAGAGCAGCAAGCTATTGAACAACTTGCACGCATGGCTGCCAAGTATGGTAACCTCAAGGAATGGAATGCTCGTGCAGCAAGAGTTCGCAAACAAATCCTGATTGGATCAGGACTGCACCCACTACCCAAACGAACGCCTCTGAATGCAGTGGTGCACAACAAGCGAACCTATGAAGGCTATTCCGTCGAGGCTGCGGCGTTTGAGGCCCGGCCTGGTTTTTTCGTTTATGGCAATCTCTACCGTCCCACAGAAGCAAAAGGACCGCATCCGGCCATTCTCTGTCCTCACGGTCATGCCCGCGGACCGGAGGGCGGACGCTATCGCTCAGATCAGCAATACCGTTGTGCGACACTGGCCCGTATGGGTGCCGTGGTTTTTTCATATGACATGGTCGGATTCGGGGATTCCCTGAATCTCGGTTGGGATCACAATCATCCCCAGGCACTGACGCTACAGACCTGGGGCAGCATAAGGGCCGTTGATTTTGTTCAGGCACTTGAGGATGTCGATGATGATCAAATCGGCATCACTGGCTGTTCAGGAGGGGGCACTCAAACCTTTCTTCTGACGGCTTTGGATGACCGTATTCGGGTGTCGGCACCCGTTGTGATGGTCTCGGCTCATTTTTTTGGTGGATGTGATTGTGAAAGCGGAATGCCCATCCACAAGACCGAGGAGCTGGAGACAAACAATGCCGAGATCGCAGCCCTGACAGCGCCACGGCCCCAGTTACTGGTTTCCGTGGGCGGAGACTGGACGAAGAACACACCGCTTGTCGAGTATCCTTACATACGCAATGTGTACAATCTTTCCGGCAAGAAATCACTGGTGGAAAATGCTCATTTTCCCAACCAGCAACATGGCTATCAATTCATGAAACGTCAGGCAATGTATCCATTCATGGTGAAGCACCTCAAGCTGAATAAAAAAGGAGTATATGACCCGGCAACTGAAGTGTACGACGAAAGCAAAACGGTCTTGGAAACCCCCGAACAAATGCGCGTGTTCAATGAAGCAAGGCCACTGCCAGAGCAGGCATTAAAACCAGGATCAAAGGTTTTGTTCTAGTTCTGATTGGGCATGGGATCTGGCGAGCCTGAGAACAGTAGATTCACTCTGTCTTTCCAAGAGAGGACAGATAACCGAGCAGATCAAAAAACTCCTGCTTGGTAAGAGAATCAACCAGCCCCGAAGGCATCATGGAAACAGAACTGGTTTCACGGAAAGCAATATTATCCTTTCGTATCCGTGTCTCCACGTTTGCAATGTTACGCAACACGATGACATGCGGGGTCTCGTGAACGATTGAACCGGATATAACAGACTCATCTTTCGTGGTGATGACGGACATCCTGTAACCTTCCTTGATCTTGGAACTGGGTTCCAAAAGCGATTCCATGAGATAATCCATGGGCGCACTGGCACCGATACTTGATAGATCTGGACCAATCATGCCTCCCTTTCCATCGACGGTGTGACAGAGCACACAGCCCAGGTCTGCACGCTGGTAGACCTTGCTCCCCTGCTCTGGATCGGCGTTTTGGATTCGAGACAGATAGCCCTCCAAATGCACTGGGTCCATACTCAGAGGTGTCGATTGAATCGAACCTGCTTTTGAAAGGGCATCCATCAGAGGAGAATCCCAATAACCGGATGTTTCCACCATTCTCACAGCCATGATGGCATTGTGTGTTGGAATCTGAGCCTGCAACATACTGCCGGTAAGTGCGGTGATGGCCTGCTTGTTTGAAACCAGGGCCCCCATCAATCGCTCTACATCCTGATCGGACATGGTTCGCGTCAATAACTCTGCCACAATCGCGGCAGCCAAAGACGGATCATGATCCATTAAGGAAACGCACGCGTTGACACGGCGCTCCGCAGTAGCCTGAGTATCCCTGGCCAAACGTTTCAGAGACTCGAAATCGCCTAGATCCGCCAATCCTGAAATCGAGGCACGCTGAAGACCTGTATCTTCTGAAGTGAGGTGGATCACAAGAAGGTCGCGCATCGATTTCAACTTCCAGAGTCCAATCAACCGGCACGCTTGAGCCAGCACTTGAGGCTCAGCAGATTGCATCATCATCCGGCAGGCTCGCAATCTCAATCCCACTTTGGAAGGATACAACCTGCGATCCTGAGCTGATTCAAGAAGTGCCTCCGCTGATGCGCTGAACAAAGAGTGCCCGTTCTTGGATACCAGATCGGCAAGAAGGTTCAAATCATCAGCCGATCCTATCTTTCCGATGAGACGCACTGTTGCGACATCATTGGAGGTAGATCCGTCAACCAACAGTTTGACCAGAGGTGCAAGTAAGCCCGGCTTTTCGATTGATCGCAGGGCAAATGCCAGTTGATCGACATGATCATGCAATGGCAGGGAACCATTCTTGAATGCGGGCACCCAGTCCTCTTCCAGCAGGCGACATGTTCTCCAAAGAGCGAAATCCAGATAGGCATCCATGGGCTGATCCAGTACTTTCAGAGCCAGCGTGAGAGCTGACGGAGAATGAATTTGCCCCAGGGCAGTGACGGCTTCTCGTCGAACGCGCGGATGAGGATCATGGACGGATGTTTCCAGGTTCTGAAGCGCATCTCCCCCATGATACCAAAATCGGGTCACAGCGGACCGAACACGATGGTCCGGCGAACGAAGCAATGCCTCCATCCATGCTGCAGGAGGTGTGATGGCTATCGTTTGATAAACCCACAAGGCCTCAAGGCGATGGTGTTCGAAATGAGGATGAGATGAATCCAGTTGACTCAGCCAGTCACGGAGCGCGCGCTGGACAGCTTGTGGATCATGATTTTTTAATACCTGTTTGGCATGGAGCCTGACCCAGTCCTCCTCGACTTTCAGCAGATCCAGCAAACCGGTAATACTCAATTGACCGTAGTCTGGGGGGACAAGCAAAGGGCGGTTGACAGCTGTGATTCGCCAGATCCGGCCGTGGACCTGATCACGCCGTGGGTCTCGAAAATCTACTTCCCCATGCTGGATAATGGGACTGTACCAATCTGCCACATAAAGAGCCCCATCCGGCCCCATGACCAAGTCAATAGGACGAAACGAGACATGACTGGATTTCAAAAGATCCTCCTTGAGCGTTGAAACATATCCGCTACCCGATTCTGCGACAACGTATCGATCGATGTTGTTTGCTCGAAAATCGTTGGCCATCAAATTGCCTTGCCAGGATTCCGGAAAGTGTCCTCCGCTGATTCTTTCCAGACCGCAAAGTTTAGGTCTGCCTGGATTGAGTCCGCTCAAGTATCTGAGCTCGAGGGGAGAGGCGTTGAACACGCTATCTGGAAAACTGTAATTGATGCCCTCACCACCTGCACCATCGGTTTGGAACGTCTGCCCCCATGCATCAAAAACCATTCCCCAGGGATTGACCAGGCCACGGCTGTAAATTTCAAGTCTGCGCGTTCGGGTGTTGTAATACCATAGGCCGCCTCCATTCAATCTGCGAGGGCCGTGCAGTGTTTCAACATGCGTACCGATGTAATAGCCCTGAAGCATGTAAAGCAGTCCGTCCGGTCCCCAACGAAGTCGATGAAGTGTATGGTGCGTGTCCTCGGTTCCGAAACCGGAAAGCAGGATTTGTTTGCGGTCTGCCTTGAGATCGCCGTCATCATCTTTCAGATGTATCAGTTCATCGGCATGGGCCACATAAGCTCCTCCGTTCCCATCAGGTAGCACCCCTCCAGGAATGAGAAGGTCATCATAATAGACCGTGGATCTGTCAGCAGCTCCATCGCGATCCAGATCTTCCAGGATAATGATCTGATCATTCGGCTCCTGGTTCACATTCAATTGAGGATAGGTCTTGCTGGTGGAAACCCAAAGTCGCCCCTGAGGGTCAAAGGCAATTTGGGTAGGCTTTGCGAGCAAGGGATCAGCGGCCCACAGATTGATCTCGAATCCATCAGCTACTTGAAAAGAGGCCGCTTCGATCGCAGGATCCGGTGGAGGTATTTCTTGCAGACTTCGCTGCCCGATCAGTTCAGCAGACGCATTCAGAAGAAGGAATGAGAGCAGGATAATATGAGAACGGTTCATGGTTTCAAAAGTTTCCGAATGCGTTGTTCCTGTTGTTCGATGTAGGGCTCAAATTGTAAGGGCTCTTTCTGAGCGATCTTCTGCTCGTCCCTGCGTTCCCCAAAGACGAAGGCATCGTTTCTGGGCCGCCATCGATGAAAATAAAGGGTATTCTTTTTGATGATGGCCTGTCGGACCTTGTCTGCACGGGAATTATTTAAATCGATCCTGACCGGTGGCAGCTTCAATTGCTGCACCCATATTTCTGCTGCTTTTTGGTAACCCGCTGCAGACAAGTGCAATCCGTTTTCACGACATGCCGGAGCATTCAACGCTTCGACTTCGAACAGATCCACTACAAGGTGTCCCCTTGAGCGGGCCGCCTCCAGTAGAATCTCCGCATAATGTCCCAGTATATGATTGAGAGAATCGTCATGCACCACGACAGCTGGCGGGGTGATCAATACAATTTGTCTGGAAAGGTTTTCAAGGCGATCCAGCAGTCGATTCAATCCTTTCTGAAAGGAGGCAAGACCTTGAATGCCATCAAAGGATTCATTGAATCCATAGGCAACAAAAACCACGGAAGGCTTTTCAGAGTTGAGATGCTCCATCATCCGCTGGAACCCCTCCTCCGCATCACCAAATACCTGACGCCTCCTTCCTCCCGCCCGCGAATGACCGTAGACCGTGTCACCATCCCAGCCAAGATTCCTGAAGATGATTCTCTTTTCGGGCCAGCGCACAGTCAGAGATGTTTCGAGGTAGCCATGATCGAGAGCACGCTCAAAGAAAGTATTCCCCAGAAAAACAACACGGTCTCCGTCTCGAAGGGACAAGGCTTCCGCTGCGTTCGTTTCCTGAGCTTTCAGGGGCGCAATGCACAGGCCCCATGCGCAGAGGATGACATAGGCATGTAGGTTTAGCATGTTCGCATCATGATGTATTCACTCCGCATTGGCAACAGGAGAAGGATGTGCATTTAGTTTTTCTTTTGCTGTAACAGCCGGCCTGCCTCATCTCAGAAAACGAAAAACTCTTTAAAGGCAATCTGATCATCCCTCAAGGATCAAAGTCCCAGATTGCATCAAGTCCAGCAGAAGATTGCTTGCAGCATTGGTGAAATATTTCATAAGAATCCCGCCGTTCACAGCCTCCTCCCATACATTTTGAGTGGCATTGTTCTGTTATCAGAATCTGAGGTAGATAAGCTCAGCCAGGTTTCTGAACGATCATTATTATGATGAAACCCACCAAGCAGGTGAAACAAAAAAGCGTCCAAAGAGCGGATCGACGGCCCAATGTTTTCTGGATTACAAAGCCATAGATGACAGGAGCCAGAGGGTAGAAAAACAAATTGAGTGCACCCCAGAGCATGCTTACTCGAAAGCCGGCTACGACACCCCATAGCCACGCGGATAGATTCAACAAAAGCACCACCAGCCCCCCTAACAGCCATGGTATGATTGACTTCCAGTCAGGGGACCCTTCTTCAAGCACGCTACCTGCGGAAATCCCGTCCAGCTGACGGCGGACAGATTCCCTTCGCTCAGTCACGAAATACTTCAATGGATGGGGTTCATACCATACTGGTTCTTCAGCCAGCACAGCATCAAAAAGGTCCAATGCCTTGGGCCCGTTGATTCCTACCAAGGGACGCACAAAGGCGGCCGCACTTTGAATCTGCCCAAGCATTTTTTCCTCCCCGAAGATCGTTTCAAGGTAGGTATCCAGATAGGCGTGGTAAGTTTCCTTGTGATGCTGAATGCTCAAGACCCTCTCAATCAGCGTATGTTTCATGCCCGCGGGGTGATCAATACTCAAATCACGGCGTGAGTCGGGTGTTCCTTTGAGGGGAAAGGCTCCAAAAGAATGATCCATATCCCAGGGCAGGAACTGAAATTTGTTGGATGAAGGCTCCAGATAAATGTAATGATTTTGTGCCCCTCCAAGAAAGCTGTCGAGATTACTCAGCAAGGCATTGACTGCAAGGAAACGAAGAAACTGATCCACATCCAGATACGTTTCCAGGCGCTCCCCGAAAGCCTGATCCCCATCCTTGTGAATCAACTTGGCAAACTCAATGACATGTTTTTTCTGAGCCTCAGTAGCCGTGGTCTTTGGTACAAAACCGATTTGATATTCTGCCCAGTCTTCGCCTAAATAACGAAAGGCTCCAAACGTGCTTGGTTTCATCAAAAGCCCTTTTGATGAGCCATAACGGTCTTTGAGGAAGCGCTTGTCCACTTGCTCTACCAGCGTGTAAAGGCCATGAGGTTGGCGATCGAACTGGCCTGGCACTGTAAGACTTACTCTGGCGTATCCCACACGTGAGCAGGGAATACCTGCTTCACGAAAGAGAGTGTAGGACAAAGATTCACGCAACAGAGAAGGATCAGAGATATTGTTGTTGAGGTTGATCTTTCCAAGCCCTCGGAATGAAAGGTCTTCCTCATATTCGTTGAAATCGATCTTGAACGATAATCGCTTGGTAAAATCACCCTCAACATACTCCAGAAAGGTTCCATTTCCCTTGTAGCGCAACCCGACATCCTGAACAGTCTCTTCAGCGATGCGGACGTCCGCCTTTCCATATTGATGATCCACCCCAAGATAACCGGCGAGCCCCGGGCGTGTTGATTTTTCGCTGCGAAAATGTTTTCCCATCACAGCATCCTTGATCAAGTCCCCAAATGCCGCTTCGATATCCACCACTAAACCAATGGGGGGCTGCAGCTTAGCCCATTCATCAGCCGAAATCCGAATGTGAATATCACTTACTTTATCCAACCCAAAAAGCAGTTTTGAATCTTCGGCTGACTGCATGTCCTGACCGAGGGCTTTGCCGGACAACAACATGAGGACAACTGAAAAAAAACTGAGATACTGAATTCTTCTTAACACAACAATGCCTACACACACGGTTAGATAAAAGTTGCATGTTTCTTTTGCGATGAAAAGCAAATGTGAAGAAAAGAGGATGCACGTTCTTTGAACTTCACCACAGTGCCATTCCTGAGAATAAAGATCAGGTCTCCATCATGGTCTTCGTCTAAATCGCATGCGGTCTATGAAAGTGTGAAGAAGGATTAAGCTGAGGCTGCGACGAAAGTCCCTGTCTTGACGGCCGTTTCATCGTATGTATGAAACTTGACAAAAATCTAAGCTTACTCCATGAATTTAGAGTAATCCTCAGATACTACATATCATGAACCTTCAATATCATTGTCGAAAAAAATCAGGTTTCACCCTGATTGAACTTCTGGTTGTCATCGCCATTATTGCCATACTGGCTGGCATGCTGCTTCCAGCGCTTGGAAAGGCAAAAACCAAGGCCACAGGAGCTGCCTGCCTTGGTAATCAGAAACAACTGGCACTGGCTTTCTACATGTATGCCGGTGACAATGAAGAGCGAGTGGTGGGAATGAGCACCTACCGTAATGGTCGTGATTTCTGGACCGGCCCCAAGGCGCTTCCCAGAGGCAGTAATCTGAAAGGCAAGGCAAAGGCTTTGGCCGAAGTGCACGAGGGATTGCGGCAGGGCAAACTTTTTACATACGCTTCCGCCGTAGGATCCTGGCATTGCCCGGGAGACGGACGTACCAAACTTAAGCCAGGTCAGGGATTTGCCTATGACAGCTACGGTGGCGCTGGTGGCCTGGATGGCGAGGACACAGCCAATTCCATCACAAAAATGGATTCCATTCTCTTTCCATCCAGAAACTACGTCTTTGTGGAGGAAGCTGACAATCGAGGCTGGAATCTTGGTTCGTGGTTGATCAACCCGGATCCAAAAGCACTCACATGGGTGGATGCGGTTGCACTGTGGCATATCAACATGAGCACCTTGAGTTACGCCGACGGGCATGCTGACAGCCATAAATGGAAAGGTGAGGGCATGCTGGAGGCATCCAAAGCAGACCCAAGGAGTTCCAAATTTGGGATAACCGCCAAAACAGACCAAGACAAGCAAGATATTTGGTTCATGAAATACGGTTACACCCACAGGCGTCAGGCCCAATTCGAAGAGAAATGGAAAAATATCGGTTACCGCCCCTGATTCCGTGGATTATGGATGGCCCTCCAAGGAAAACGAAGATAGTCATCACTCTGGGATAAAAATGCCAGAACTCGTGCAAGCGAGGACACATTAGATCAATCCCCCCTTCAAAGAAAGGGCTGTCAGGGGGACTTGCATGGTAGAAATTTTTATCCACCTGATCTACCATCTTGTAGAGACCATGAGGCTGCCTTTGGCATACCCCACGCGAAAGCAAGAAATACAGACCTCTCGAAAGAGACTGTGGGACAAGGACTCACGCAAGAGAGCAGCGTAGGTGATATTATTGTTCAGTTTGAACTTATCCAGTCAGCAACATTAAATCCCATGATGGAGCGAATGCTGCAACAGGACCGATCACGAGCACTGTTGGATGGTTTTTGATTCTTGTAACTGCGATTGATTATTTCGGAATAACACGTTTTCGACACAGATCGATTTCCAAAGAGGCTGCCGCAGTTGCACGAAGTCATGATGAAGGAAGCCCACCTATTTTGCCAAAGCATCGTGCGTGAGAACCAAAGCATAGCTCGTTTTTTGTTGACCCGATTCGATAATCCGCTTTTTCTCGATGCCCCTTTTCCAGAGAAAGGCTCAAGACGTTTGAGCCTTTAGCTCGGAAATCCACATCTATGTTAGCAATTCGAAAAGTAGCGAAAGCATTTGCCGGAACGCCTTTGTTTGAGGACGTATCCATGACCATGAACTATGGCGAGCGGGTGGCATTGGTCGGGCCCAACGGTTCCGGCAAAACCACTCTTTTCTCGCTCATCCTCGGCCAAGATACGGCCGACGCAGGCGAGATCAACCGAGACGAGTGGACGACAGTCGGTTATTTACCACAGGAAAGTGAAGCGCTCGGAGACGAGACAGTGCTGGAGGTGACCACCGGCCGGGTTGGCACGATCCCATCATTGGAAGCGACTCTTCGTCGACTTGAGGAAGCCGGTACATGCGATTGCATAGAATACTATGAGGCTCAGGCCAAGTTCGACGCCTTGAACGATCCGCAATTCGAGGCCAAGGCCAAGAAGATGCTACACGGCCTCGGGTTTCTGGAGGAACACTTTGATCGCCCTGCTTCCGACTTGAGCGGTGGGTGGGTCATGCGCGCACATCTGGCTCGTTTGTTGGCCATGCAGCCTGATTTACTGATGCTTGATGAGCCGACCAACCACCTCGATCTCAGTGCCCTGCTCTGGTTTCAGGAATACCTCAAGACCCAGTCCTGCGCCGTACTGTTGATCTCGCATGATCGACAGTTCATGGATAGCATCGTACAGAAGGTATTTGAGTTTTCGAACAAGCGACTTCTTTCCTGGAAGGGCAACTATTCCGAATACGAAATCCAGAAAAAGGAGGCGTTCATTCGAGATTCCGCCGCCTACAAGAACCAGCAGAAGGAGGTTTCGGTGATCAAGGACTTCGTGAGCCGATTTCGAAACGTGACCTCCAAAGCCGCACAGGCGCAGAGTCGGCTGAAGGCATTGGAAAAAATGGTAATGCTCGAAAAGCCCCTCCCTCCCCGCAAGCCCTATCCATTCAGGTTCCCCGCCCCCTTGCGCGGTGGCCAGCGATCCATCGCGCTGGAGAACATCCACATGGCCTACGGAGACAACAAGGTTTATGAAGGGCTCGATTTCGAAGTTCAACGCGGCGATCGAACAGTCCTTATCGGGCCGAATGGTGCGGGAAAATCTACGCTACTCAAGATTCTCGCTGGTGAGGTAAAATTCCAGAAGGGCGTTCGGACTGAAGGCCACAATTGTAAGCTCGGCTACTTCAGCCAGCACCGTTCCAAAACACTTGATCCGAATAACAGCGTGCTCGACGAAGTGCTTGATTCTTCGCCGGATATCCGCGAAGACGAGGCGCGCGGCATCCTGGGTTCCTTCATGTTTCGCAAGGAGGAGATATACAAGAAAACAGGGGTGCTGAGTGGGGGCGAAAAAAGCCGCTTAAACCTTCTCAAGTTCCTCGTCAACCCTCCTAATCTCCTGCTGATGGACGAGCCTACCACGCATCTCGACATACTGACCGTTGAGTCGCTGATCATCGCTCTTGAGCGTTACGAAGGTTCGCTGCTCTTCATTTCCCATGATGTCTACTTCATACGCCGACTCGCCACCAAGGTCCTGCATGTCAACAAAGGCACAGTGACCTCATACGCAGGCGACTACGACTACTTTCTGGAGAAAACCAATTCCCAAGGCAACGAGCGCGCTGCGATCACGGCGTAGAGTAAAGACTCAAGCACGTATAGTGGCAGGCGAGTCCTTCGAAATAGGAAAGGCTACGATTGTTCGGAGCATTCAACGGCAGATAAACTGCGGCGTTGTCAACAAGTAGCTTCCCCCCGGGAAGCTGGTGATTCAATCGTTATGAAAACACCAACAATCTGATTTTGTTGAAGAAATGATAACTGGCCTCAGCTTTACCATATTTGAGACAAATGGAGGAATGGATCCAAAGAGAAAGAATCCATGAAACGCGCTGATTTGAGGCATCACAGCGGGATCAGCATGCAGCCAATACGTGTTACAATTCTAGGTTAGAGACTACCGGGAGTGGTGAATTTTCCCAGGAAGAGCAGGCTGTCATACCCATTACCAGGCTATTGAATCCGAAACAGCCCTGCGCAACAACTACTTGCTATGGCCTATCCTCTGTCTAAGCGCTTCGTATAGACACACACCAGTCGCCACTGATACATTCAAGCAATCCACCCTCCCTAACATGGGTATGCGTACCACTTGATCACAGTTTTCTTGCGTAAGTCGCCGAATCCCCTTGCCCTCGGCTCCCAACACCAATGCGGTCGGTCCAGTAAAGTCGACCTCATATAACGATGTTGATTCGGCGCCATCAGCAGTCCCCACCAGATTGACCCCGTGCTCACGGAGAAGTTCAAGGGTCCTTACGATGTTTACGACGCGCACAAAAGGTACATTTTCCGCCGCGCCACAGGAAATTCTGGAGACGGTCTCTGTAATGGAAACTGCCCGATTCCGGGGGGCGATCACCGCATGAATGCCAGCACCATCAGCTGTCCGAAGGCATGCCCCCAGATTGTGCGGATCCTGGACACCGTCAAGAACCAGCAGGAAGGGGTTCTCTGTGGAACTGAGGATTGTCTCTAAATCAGGTTGATCAATCGCAACAAAGCCACCACCTTGCGCATGCCTGTTATTGCGCGCACCACTTCGTTTGGTTCGTTTGCTCAATATTTTTCTCCTCTACGTGTTAGAAATAATGCGATCATTTTTTGTATTCCGGTCTTACTGAAAGGGGGTAAAGGAATGAAGCCTATTTATCCTCCAACAGTAATGGCCCAACGGTACCTCTGTTGAGTTCACCGAGAGCAAGTCAGCTGGTCATTCTCCCATCCACTGTGAAAAAATGCCGCCTGAAGCAATGCATTTATTTTTTGACTGATGATGCTACTCAATTGAACAAAAAACAGACCTATTGTTCAACCTTCAAAAGGTGGATATTAACTCCTCGAATACAGATTACCAGAATTACCAATACTGACCGTGAATCATTGCCAATGAAAATCAAGGGTAAGGAAAGGGAGTTGAAAGCTGACATCTCCTGACAAACGTTTTAGCTTCTTGGTATGGAGATCAAAAAACAACTCATGGCGCTTTCGCTCATGTTGCTCGTCCTGTTTTTTTCAGCCACGGTTTCGGCTGGTACACAACATCCCTTATCGGAAAGTGACCAGTGGCTGGTTTATCCGGGAGGCAAAGGTCCCGGACAGGGCAAGCATGTCATCCTGATCGCCGCAGATCAAGAATACCGCAGCGAACAATCGATGCCCATGATGGCTGGCATTCTCTCGAGGCAACATGGTTTTCACTGCACCGTCCTTTTTGGCCTCAATGAAGATGGTATGGTGGATCCAACCATGCCTGTCTACCCCAAGAAGGGCGAGGAGGACACCTTCAAATCGCATCACATTCCGGGGCTGAAGCACCTTGAAAAGGCTGATCTGGTGATTTTCCTGACTCGATTACTGACTCTGCCTGAAGATCAGCTGCAGCACATCGTTCAATATCTAGATTCCGGCAAACCGATCATCGGACTGCGCACCGCCAACCACGGATTCAGGGGCCCCCTTCCCTACAGCATCAATAGCAGGCGGGTAAGAATTGGCGAACTTCTGGGCGGAACCTTTCTCAGTCATCACGGCAACTGGCATCAGGATTCCACGCGCGGCGACATCATCCCAGAGATGAAGGAACATCCGGTCCTGATCGGCGTGCAGGACATCTGGGGACCATCGGATGTCTACCGCACTTATAAGGAGGGTTCAGGACTTCCCGTGGGATGTACCGCCCTCGTCATGGGCCAGCCCCTGATTGACAGGCAGCAGGGAGGAGCAACGAATCCCGAGAAAGCGCCACTGCCGGTGGTCTGGTTCAAGCACTGGAAAACCACCGGGGGCCAGACTGCGAGAGTGCTTCAATCAACCATGGGAAGCGGCAAAGACCTCCAAAACCCGGGACTGCGCCGCCTGATCATCAATGCCATCTATTGGGGGCTGGAAATGGAAGACCAGATCTCGGCGGATAGCAGCGTGGCATACACTGGCATCTATGAGCCTCTGGAAAGTGGATTCAATTACAAAAAACTGGGGGTTTCACCGCACCCGCCGGCTTTCTACCGCTGATCAAATTTGGATTAAATGGGCCAAGGATCCTCTGCCTGATACCTCAACCCGTTGTTGTTGGAGGACATCAAATTCAAGATCAGCAAACGGTCTGTTTTGGCTTGGTGCTGGTAGCGAAACAGCAGCCTGGTGAAATCGATCATGGTGGTGGAGGACATTCCGGCATGAAGACATTCTTATCATTCTACGATCGCCATGGGATCTCATACGAGCAGCCACCCCTCCAACCTCACAAGAATCAACGTCGATCAGTTTGCTTACATGGTGAAGAAAATGGCCACCCTTAAAAAAAGCATCGGTACACTGCTTGACAATTATTTCATGATATGGAACTCAGGCCTAGATGCTTGGCAACAAGCATCATCGGGAAAACCTCCCCTTTATTATCGACGGAAAAGGCAGTGACTCAGTCAATACACGCAAGTTTCGTCCAGGCATCAAGGGAAATCAGGGAGACCTGCTCACAACACTTGTTGCCTGCGCTGGATTACCTTTGAACAGCCCCATTGGCATCGCCACCAAGCAGATCACCGAAATCAAAATCTAACAGGATTCAGGAGACTCATTTTGAACCTGCAATGCGGTATACCCAAATGACCAACGCCAATACAGCTCGCCTTGTTCGCAGGACAATGCGAGGAAGAAATATGATCACCATCATTGGTGCTTGAGGTTCGGCCGTAAAAAATAGTGGCACGCTTTATCAATGGCGGTGGAGTAATCCGGCGCTGTGCAAATCCACCGTTTTCATAGCAATTTCGAAAGCTACACGGGAAGCTAAAGGTTTTATATTCTGCGGAGGTGGAAAGTCGATATTCTTCAAAAAAACCATGCCCTAGATTCATGAATGTTTTGATTTCTGGAAATCGGTGATTCTTTTTTATCGTGATCAATTGCTCAATAATCAATATTATTTTGATAATTCTCAAGGAATTGGTGCTGTTTTGGATGATGGAATTTTATATCTTTCAGAGGGTAGGGTTCATTTAAGGTTTCCTGAAATTTGAATACTGCGTGAGTTTAGCACTTCGGTCAGGGCACGGCCGAAGTCCTATTTTAATGGGTATCATAACCCACATGGTCAATCTTTGATACGACGTCCCCAAATACTCCATCCACCTGCGGATCTAGCTGCTGTCGAGGCGATACGAAACTTGAGACTGTACCATCACTCAAATTTCGAACGCAGCCACAAAGAGCCAGGGCCGTAAACGGCAGATGATGCTGCCACGCTCAATCTTTGTGTTAATCCTCCGTTTTCATGGCAGCTTCGAGGACCGCCGGAGAAAGCTTGGCCTCTTCCATCCAAATACTGACATGCCCGTTGGGAGGCACTTGCTTTCCTCGAAAATCAGGATGAGGACCGTGGTAACGGGTCACATTCCTGAAGTGGGTGTAGCGTAGAAAGTTGATCACTGCGAGAGTCACTTCTCCTCCTTTGAACTCCGGTAAGATATCGGCATACAGATAACTGCCGCGGATTCCGGTGTAGCGATAAAAACCACCGGACACTTCCGTCAATGGCTTACCATTCACATAGATCGCGAAGCCTTCGCCCGAACGATCACACCCAGCCCCACCAAGAATCAGGCGATAGGCATGCCCTTCTTTGAGCGCGGGAATCTCAAAGGTCTGCCGCATGAGGAGCACTTCTTTTTCCCAAAAAGTATGAGGTATCTCACTGCAACCACAATGAGTGCCATTACATCTCGGTCGACGACGGTCCAGTTTGTCGCCCATCCTGCCGAAGGGGGCCTGACCGGTTTCCCAATGCGCTTTGGCCGGATCAAATTCGGGGGCAAACCAGCGTTCCATTCCCTCTGGAAAGGTAATCTTGCGGTAGCGGTCACTCATCTCGAGCTCCTGTTTCTCGGGCGGATCAAAACTAAAATACGACCAGCTCGCGTTGCGCATGTCCGGACCGAAAGGTCTCCAGGCGAAATCCGGAACTCCCGCGATAGCGTAATATTCAATCAGGGTGTCGAGATCACTCCGAATATCCGCAGGCATTCTCTGCGGCCTCTCACCGGTGACAATCCCCTTGAGCGAAGCACGGCTGTTGGGAGCAAAAGCAGTGTCAATGAATCCGGGCACCATTGCTTCCATGATGATCGGCTTGAGAGCCTGCCCCATCTCCAGGTAATAAGCGGAAGCGTAGTGAGGACCTCGCTTGTTATCATTGCCAGTGACGGCATCCGAATAAATTTTTTCAACATCCGGGTGCCGCTTGGGGCGGTCAGCTGAAGTCAACTTTTCAGCCTGCCCTCCCTGCAAACTGACCATGGCACGACCGAGCGCGTCACCAGTGAGAACATAGGTTTCAGCATTATGATTGTAGTGATAGCCCGTGTTTGTGGGGGATTCTCCCCGTGAGCGCCAGAACGAACGGGTATCCACTGTGGCCACAGTCCCCCCGAACTCAGGGTATCGCTTGGAATCACTTACTGCCATTTGAGCTTCCCAGGTCATCAAGTGCCCAGGGTCCATTGCCATTCCTCCAAAACCGACTGTAGCCACTACCACCGGCATCTTTGGTGTTTTGAATTCGTCGCGAAGGTCCTTGATCAGATGAGCAAGGTGTGTCTCATAAACTTCCTTCGCAACATCCTTGTCCTTATGCCCCTGAAACCAGACAAAGCCAGCGATCTCGTAACCCTGCCCCTTGTAATCCGGTACGATGTTATCGATGTTCGCAAGTGTTTTATGAACGCCTTCAACCATCAGATCATATTCCAAACCACAATACTCATTCGCCTTTTCTTCCTCCGTCTTGCCACTGGAAGGAGGACGGAAATCAAAGTTCAGGGATCGATTCCCCATGGATGATTCGATGAGCAAAACCGGTTCCTCATGATAAGTGCCCATGACATAACCAAACGGCACCTCGGGACCGATGAATCTGCCGTTCGAAGTCGCCGTCAGGGGGCCCCCGTTTCCACCCTCATCTTTGGAGACTCGCGTTTCCCAGTAAGTCACATCCTGACGCACTGTCCATTCCCCTTTCTCATCAGCAAACCAAATATACTTGCCCTTCCGTATAAGCGAAGCGAGATCGCCCTTCCCTTTAAGATCGATTTGCTTGAGCCATAAAGCGGTCGAACCGCTTTTCAGGTAAGTGATGGAAATGGGATAGCGCTTTCCCTGCTCCAGTAAAACGGGCGTCAAGAACGCTTCCTTGCCTATTTCCCTGCGATAAACTTCCCTTCCCCCGAGGGAAACGATGGCGTAAGTACTGTTCTCAAACCCCGGGTGGATTTCATGCATACCGCCCATGGGCACTTCAATGAAGGCCTTGGCAACCGCAGTATGGGGGCCCTCAAGCGAAGGCAGTCGACCATCCACTGTTCCCAAAGCAATGATTGCCTCCTTCACTGGCTTCATGGAGTCATAGTCGGCACCTTCCCTGTAGGCACCGGAGTAAACCAAAACACTGGCTCCAGAAGGAGCTCCATTCTCAGCCGAGAGGTACACTCCGTGCTTCAGCAAAGCTGATGGCCCGACCGGCATGCGACCAACTTTGATATTCGGATCCGCCGAAAGGAAGATGCTCGGATAGACGGGACGTGAGTCTTTCAGATAACCAAAACCGACCATGTTGGACTGACCCGCAAGGATGTAGACCTTGACCTTGCCATCGGACACTGGGGATGCATCGGATCGAGGCAAGATTGCGGGCACCTCGGCGGCCATGATGGTGGCACATCCGAGAGTGACACCAAGCATCAAGGTCCCCATCAAGTGGTTCATTTTCATGGTGAATAATTTTTACACGTCATTGTCATGAAATACTAGACGCAGAGGGTGCTTGTTTCAACAACGGTGAAGGAAAGCGAGCCACTCTGCAAAATTCAACGTGGATAAGAAAAAATCCACCTGAGCCGAATCCAAGTCACTGGGGCCGATTGAGAAATATCTTACTGCCTCGCGTGATCAATACCCATCACAAATGGAAGCAGCCTGAAAGAGCTTTTTTTGATCATGATCCAGTCCCTTCAAGAAACTTTGACTCACTAACAGGGGATACCTGCCCCCCAGTCGATTATAGTTACAGCGATCTTCAAACCAACTGCGGCTCAGTGTCATGTAAAGCAGTGGCCGATCTGAATCAGTCAAATTGGGAGTACCGCAGTGATACGTTCTGAAATCCCACATGAGACAGTCACCTGCTTTTGCCTTGGGCAAAACCGCGTGCTCATAGCTTAGGTTCTCGTCATCGTCAGGCACGTTAGAAGCATTGCGATGGCTGCCTGGCCAGATGGCTGTGGTTCCTGTCTCCTCATTCAAATCTACCAAGGGAATCGTCAGCGTGATCGCATAAGAAGGTAGGAAAGACCCAAAATCATGCATTTCTCCAAACAGCTCGCTGTGGTCAACGTGTAAATGTTGACGCTGACTCCCGGATGGTGCCGATACAATACCAAAACTTTGGATGATCATTCCCTTTTTCAGAATGGATCTCAAAACAGGAAATAAAAGAGGCGACTGGTGCAAATCTGGGTGGTCAAAAGGAGGTTTTTTTATCACCGTATACATGTTTCGATCCTTGTCCCCCACATCAAGACAAACCTTGGGATGATCCTCCTCATTCAAACCCACGTATTCTTTCAAGTAAGCAGATCGAAGGTCCTCCAGTAGCTGACATTCAAAGACCCCTTGCAACCAGAGCATGCCTGAGCTTCGAAATTCTTTGGAGATATCTGATAATCTGGGTTGATCTTGCTCATCATCAAATTGCGTAACATCACGAAGGTCGAATTTACTGCTGAGAGTCTCTTCTCCTGACACCAATTTGCTCATGAAGAAAACCTTACCAGATCTCAGATATTTCTTGAAGTTAATTGCGATCACTGACTTGGAGAAGACACGTGTCCCTTGTGACACAATTACAGAAATTGCTGTTATTTTATGGTAAATTTGCGTATTTTTTTAGGAGTTTTTCTTGGATAAAATGAAAGTCAGCCGACGCAACGCAATTAAAAAAACGGCAGCGGGTTTAACGAGCCTGATGATACCTCCTCAATTCTTGAGAGCAGCTGAAGCTGTTAAGCCTTTTGGTGAAGACTATGCCAATCTTGAAACCCTCACTACTGGTGAATGGTGGAAACGACCAGGCAACCTCATGACCCCTCTTAAAAATGGCCGCAAGGCAGGCCCTCCTAATTTGAATATCCCAAGGAATCAGGTAGTGGTGTTTGCTCTGTATACCCAGCAAAATGAGGTCCTGAAGCTGACAGCACAATTATTCCCCTTGAAACCAGGGGAACCACGTCAAGTGCGACTGGAGCTTAAATTCCCCAAAGAAGACTGGAAAGAAGTTGCTCAGGCAGAAGTGCTTTATCCGGGTTGGGATGCTCATTTCAGGATTGAAGAATGGGACGATTCTGTGGATGTCAAATATCGGGTTCGGCACGGTGAAGGAGCCAAATTCGAAGGATTGATACGCAAGGACCCCAGAAACAAAGAAGAAATTGTTGTTGCAAACCTTTCATGCAATTCAAGTCGCACTACGGGACCACGCAAGGAGATCGTGGACAATCTCCGCAAATTAAACCCTGACCTACTCTTTTTTGGAGGAGATCAGACATACCGTCATACTGAACATACCGCAGGTTGGATCGAATTTGGATTGCAATATCGCGATATCATTCGGGATCGACCAACGGTTGCCATTCCGGACGACCATGATGTTGGACACCCAAACGTGTGGGGAGAAAATGGAAAGCATTCAAGTATACCTGGCAATGCCGATGGCGGATATAAGTTTCCGGTGGATTACGTAAACCTGGTGCAACGCCAACAGACATGGAGTCTGCCAGATCCCGTTGACCCTGCCCCGGTCAATCGTAATATCGGAGTCTACTTCACCCGGTTGACCGTGGGAAAAGTAGACTTTGCAATCCTGGAAGACCGTAAGTTCAAAACGGGACCTGCGGGCAAAATCCCACAAATGGGGCCACGACCGGACCACATCAACGATCCCAGCTATGATCCTCGCAAGATTGATCTGGAGGGATTGGAATTACTCGGTCCCAGACAGGAAAAATTCCTGGAAGAATGGACGGAGGACTGGACTGATTCGGACATGAAGTGCGTTCTTTCACAGACCGCTTTCTGTGGTGCGGTCCATATGCATGGCAGCAGGAACAGTCGACTTCTTGCAGACCTTGACTGCAATGGGTGGCCTCAAACACCCAGCCGGCGCGCACTCTCATTGATCCGTAAAGCAAGGGCAGTGCATTTATGCGGAGATCAGCACCTTGCAGTCGTTGTAAAGCACGGTATCGACCAACATGGAGATGGTCCATTTGGATTTACTGGCCCCGCATTGGTCAACACTATATACGGACGTTGGTGGCATCCTGAGGATGAAAAACCGGGCCCCAACCCTGTTCCTGAGAGTCCACTGCCTTGGACTGGAGATTTTAAAGACGGGTTGGGCAACAAAATATCCATGGTAGCTTACGCAAATCCAGAAAATATAAAAGATGAGCAGAAGCGGGCCGACGGATTCGGCATTGCGCGCTTCAAAAAGAAAACGCGCGAGGTAGTTTTTGAATGTTGGCCCAGATTCAGTGACGTACGCGATGGGAAGAAAGCCCAATTTCCAGGTTGGCCGGTGACCATTCAACAAGAGGCCAATGATGGTCGAAAAGCAGTCGCGTATTTACCCGAGTATCGCTTTCGTGATGGCAAGGATCGTGTCGTAAAGATTATCGAAGAAAATACGGGTGAAGTTATTTACACAACTCGATCACACAAAGGAAGCATCAGACCAAAAGTCTTTTCCAACAGCAAACATACAGTCAAATTTGGAAATAATCTTCCAGACGAAATCACACTGACTCAGGTTCAACCTTTGCCGATCAAGAGTTCATTAAACGGCGACCATCTCATAGAAATCTGAGCTTCCCATGGTGAGAATAAAGGTTATTGCAACCTGTGGCATCTCCCCTGCCGCATTCAATCATTTGCGCCAAGGTGATGAAAGCCCCCATCAGAGGTCATCATGCGGCGAATATTCTTGAGTGAGCACAAACACCCCTGAGGATTGCATGGTGGTTTTTAATCACTTTGACTTTTTTTGTTCACATGCCGGTTGTGTGGCCCTTGTCTAATAAAAAACAAAACATGGGCACCAAGAAGAAAACGCATTCAGAATACCCCTATACCATTTGGAATTAATTACTTGAATAAACAGGACTCGATCTTCCATAAGCCGCTATCATAAATGGCATCTCTCATGCTTATGTCGCTCAAGGCGATGATATATTCATGGGATTGAATTTTAAGCAGCAAGTAGATACAGCACTTGAAAGCTTTAAGCTTGAAGGTTGGATTGTAGTGTCGGACTTGGATGGGTCGCTGCTCGACCATTATTCGTATTCCTTTGAGAAAGCAAGACAGGCGCTTGGTCTTTTGAGAAAGTTGAATATCCCTCTTATTTTCAATACCAGCAAAACACTCCCTGAGACAATAGATATTGCTTCGGAAATAGGGATAAGAAGCCCGCTCATCGTCGAGAATGGCGGAGGTATTTTTTTACCGGCAAAGAGCTCTGATGGGAAATACTGGGCTAGGGAAAACGAATTACTTCGTAGAAAAGAGTGGATCCCCGTAGGAACTCAACGGAGTGAAATACTGGATATATTAAAGCATCTCAAACTTGTAAAAAATTTAAAATTTACTTCCTTCGAGGAGATGACATTGCAGGAGTTGGAGATCCATAGTGGTCTACCGAAAATGTCATTGCATGCCGCCCTGAACAGAGAATTCTCCGAGCCATTGCTCTGGAAAGATTCTCAAGCAAATCTTGATTGGCTGAGCTGCACATTGGAAGAATTGGAGTTGCAAATAGTCAAAGGCGGCCGTTTTCATTTGGTCTCAGGCAAGCACGATAAAGGCACCAGCCTTGACTGGATGCGGAGTTACTTCAAAACCAGCACGGATAGTCTGGTAAAAATATTGGCACTTGGAGACGGCATGAATGACCTTCCAATACTTGAGGCCGCGGACATCGCAATATGCATTCGCTCTCAAGCAAATCCCCCTTTGAGATCTAACCACAAGACAATCTTGACAACTGCTGGGACTGGGGTTGAAGCCTGGAACGAATCTGTCCTTGATAGCCTCATAAAGTTACAGGCAAGTCAACATCTGAGAACAGAATAAAATCTGAAACTTACGAACAAAACTAAAGCGTTAATTAAAATGACAGACTTTTACCAAAACGGAACGATCACAACATTGCACCACCTGAGAAATCGCAGTCTGGATGATTTAGAGAAAGAATTAATCGGATTCTCCAAAGAGCATCCAATGACTCTTGTTCTTCCGTGTCTATACTCTGAATTGCAGAGAGAAGCTTTGAAAAAAATTTTAGTGGAACTGGCAAAGGTTCCATACTTATCCCAAATAGTGATCGGTTTGGACCGAGCAAATGAATCTGAATATCGACAGGCTCTGGAATACTTCTCTGTCCTCCCTCAGAACCATGCGGTATTGTGGAATGATGGCCCAAGACTGAAAGAGATCGACTCAAAACTGAGAAAAGATTCTCTGGCTCCACCCGAACTGGGGAAAGGCTGCAACGTCTGGTATTGTATGGGCTATTTGACTGCGTCCGATGATCAATCGTCCATCGCTTTGCATGACTGCGATATCACTACTTATGATCGCTCCATGCTCGCTCGACTCCTCTATCCAGTCGCACATCCATCCTTTAATTTCAGATTCTGCAAAGGATATTATGCTCGCTATGCCGATGGCAAAATGAACGGTAGAGTGGCTCGACTTCTGGTGACCCCACTGATCAAGGCATTGATGAAAGTCGTAGGCAACCATGATCATTTGGTCTATCTGGACAGCTTTAGATATCCCCTTGCGGGTGAATTTTCGCTGAGAGCAGACGCCATACGTGATATGCGTATCCCTAATGATTGGGGACTTGAGGTAGGTATACTTTCTGAGATGAAGCGTAACTATTCAGTGAATCGCATTTGTCAAGTGGAGCTAACCGATGTTTACGATCACAAACATCAAGATTTATCACCAGAGGATGTCAATAAAGGGCTTTCGAAAATGTCTATGGATATCTGCAAGGCACTCTACCGAAAACTAGCCACAAACGGCGTTGTATTTTCGACTGAACTTTTCCGTACTATCAAGGCCACTTACTACCGTACGGCACTTGACTTTGTGGAGGCCTTTGCCAAGGACGCAAAAATCAATGGACTTGAACTGGACAACCACAAGGAGGAGGCAACGGTTGAACTTTTTGCGGAGAACTTGATGAAAGCTGGACAATATTTCCTCGATAATTCGATGGATGCTCCATTCATCCCTTCCTGGAACCGAGTGCTGAGTGCCATGCCAAACATCAACCATGAACTAGCTGAAGCTGTGCATCAGGATATGAAATCATTTGGACATTCCCCTGCTCAAAAAAAGCATACTCAATTGCAAGTTGCATAGTTGATGTCATAAAACTCATGAATGGACCGAAGAAAGATACGGGGGCCAGAAACGAGTGCATCAGTGGACTGATTCAGAAACTGGAATTTATATACCCTGAAGAGAATTGCGAAAACCTGGCTCAAGCCTTAATCAATGCATTCCAAAGTTCTGGCCCAAGGCATTCCCTCCCCGCTGACAGTCAATCATGGGATCAACAAGATTGTTTTGTGATTACCTATGGCGATTCGATCAAGGCGCCTAATATGTCCCCTTTTGAGGCTTTGCACGATTTTTTGAAGACCCGATTGCAGACTTATTTTTCTGGCGTTCACATTCTCCCATTCTTCCCTTATTCGAGTGATGACGGATTCTCCATTTCAGATTTTACCTCTATTCGGCGGGATTTGGGAAATTGGGGCGATGTTTCCAAAATAGCGGATACTTTTCGTCTCATGGCCGATTTGGTAATCAATCATTGCTCAGCGGACCACTCATGGTTCCAGGCTTATTGCAGGAGTGAGCCCGATTACAAAGACCATTTTATCGAAATAAAATCTGATCAGGATTTGAGCAAAGTCACACGACCAAGAACATCGCCTTTGCTCAGGCCCATTCAAACAGAGGCAGGTGTCAAATATGTATGGTGTACTTTCAGTCACGACCAAATTGATTTGAACTATGCAAACCCAGAGGTCCTGATAAAAATGGTCAGGGTTTTAGCACATTACCTGTCAGCGGGGATTCGCGTAATTCGTCTTGATGCCATTGCGTATTTATGGAAAGACCTGCATACAAATTGTGTCAACCTTCCTCAAACGCACGAAGTGGTGAGGGTTCTCCGCAGTCTGGTGGATACTTACGAAGAAAAGGTATTGCTACTGACTGAAACCAATGTGCCGAACCATGAAAATTTAAGTTATTTCGGCAACGGCAACGAAGCTCATATCATATATAACTTTTCATTGCCCCCGCTTTTATTGCATGCCCTTCTTGCAGGTCACAGCAGGCATCTTAAAGCATGGATGATGAGTATGCCGCCCGCACAGGAAGGAACGGCTTACTTTAACTTCATCGCATCGCACGACGGCATCGGCCTCCGCCCGGCTGAGGGATTGCTGGAAGAACAGGAAATGCGCACCTTGGTCGAAACCATGGAACAGATGGGGGGTAGTGTTTCCTGGCGTGCATCAGAAACCGGAATCCCATCACCTTACGAAATCAATATAGGCTTGTTCGACGCCTTGCGAATGACTTTCAAGACCGGTGTGGACGAATGGCATTTTGAGAGGTTCATTTCTGCGCATACCATCTTGCTCGCCATTGAAGGCATTCCGGGAATCTATATACACAGCCTCTTTGGCACGCCAAATGATCATGAAAAAGTTAAAACCACCGGACACAATCGCTCTATCAATCGACACCAATGGGATTTGGATTCATTGAATTCAGTTCTTGATGAACCCTCCAGTATCCATGCTCGGATCTTCAAGGGAATCCTGAGATTGATTGCCATACGGCGCAGGCAACCCGCGTTCCATCCAAATGCGACCCAATTCACTCTCCATCTGGGCCACCAGATTTTTGCCTTCTGGCGTCAGAGCATTCGACGGGATCAAAGCATTTTCTGCTTGAACAATTTAAGTGATGAATTTGTTGAAATACAACTACGCGAGATCAATTTAATTTCTACCGACGCGTGGGTGGATTTAATCCTGAACAAACCCGTTGAGGACACAAACGGCACGATGGAACTTTGTCCGTATCAGAGTGTTTGGCTCACCAATGCAAGATTTTAGGAGAAGCTCTATTGAATGACTGTCAATCTTTGACAGACAAGTTGCCAGTTGTTTTTTCAAGCAAGCGTCCCATGGTTAATCCCTGCACAATGATTGAAAATAAAACAACACAGTAAGTTGCCACGAGGATCAATTCACGTTCCTTACCCGAGGGTAATGCCAGTGCCAAAGCGACTGAAATAGCTCCCCTGAGACCGCCCCAAGTCAACAATTTAACCGCGTGTGGAATGAAAGGATCCCCCATGCGACGCAGCAGACTGACTGGCAACCAAACGCAGATCAATCGAATCGTCAATACAAGGGGAATGGCAATCAATCCGAAACCGATGGATTGAGGGCTCAGTTTCAAAATGATGAGTTCCAATCCAAGAAGAACAAATAAGATTGCATTCAGGATTTCATCTATCAGTTCCCAGAATGTATCCAGATGTTCTCTGGTTTTTTCGGACATCGCCATGACACGGCCAATATTCCCCATCATCAAACCAATCACGACCATGGCCAAAGGGCCAGAAACGTGTAATTTCATCGACAAAGCATAGCCACCCATCACAAGAGCCAGCGTCACGATCACTTCAATGGAGTAATTATCCAGTGATTTCAGCATACGATATCCGATATAACCCAGAGCCAACCCGATTCCTACTCCACCCACTGCCTCCTGAATGAAGAGTTTTGCAACAAAACCGGCTGTCATGGGTTCAGTCCCCGTGAGCACCTTTAACAAGACCAGGAACACAACGACTCCCACGCCATCATTAAAAAGCGATTCACCAACAATTTTTGTCTCAAGAGATTTGGGTGCCCCCATTTTTTTCAGCAAAGACACAACCGCGATCGGATCCGTTGGTGAAATCAAGGCTCCAAATAGAAGGCAATAGATCCAGGATAGATCCATCCCGAGTATGGTCACAACTCCTTTGGTCGCCGCGCCTACGAGCAAGGTTGAAAGAACAACGCCTATCGTAGCCATAAAACTGATGATACGAAACTTGCTGAGAAGGTTCTCAAGGTTCATGTGAAGGGCCCCAGCAAAAAGCAAAAAACAAAGCATCCCCTTCATCAGCGCCTCCTCAAAATCAATTTGAGCAATCATTTGTTCAGCTGCTCCAGCCACACCGCTACCCATTGCCCCAAGGACAAGCAATCCCATCGAAAATACGGATGCGATAAACATCAAGCCAATCGTCGTCGGCATACGAACATATTTCTCATTGAGAAATCCACAGACGGCAGCGACTGTTATCAGTAGTGCCGTTAATTCAAAGATTGTCATAAATATCAAGGATATGGAGTAAATCCAACAGGTCACCAACCTATGTGGGCTTGCCTCCTTGATTCAAGTTGATTTGGATGCGCGATTCAAATTAATCGAGATATTTCAGGATCCCATGATTTGCAATACCCACTGTGCCATTACCCAAACTGATGAATTGAACGAATGGCATGGGTAATCAGACCCGTTACTTTGAATGCCCTGAACGCCCATGCATGCATGATGTTTATCACTGTGTCAGAAACCCAAGGCGGTTGCTTCGCGCAGCAACTCGCTGTGCAATTTTGCAGGGGAGTCCAGAGCAAACCAACCGATGGGTTTTTCCTGTTCAGGGCGAAAATCCGTCCCGTAGGATTGAGAACCTGAAAGAAACCAAGCCTCATGGGAACCTGACTGGAATTCAAATCCTTCTACCGCGTCACCAGCCACAAGCCGGGCTTTTTCCCAGAAGACACGAACGGCTTTGGGAGGTTTACCATTCGCTTCGCCACTATTTTTCAAAAACACTTCCACCGTTCCCTGCTCGGATGTCTTGAAATCACACTCCCAATTCGCTTGTGGCACTCGTCCATCCCTCACTGCGGCCAAAGTGGGCCATGACCAATTCATGCGATCCCCAACCACTGGCAATCGAAACCAGATCAATCCTTCCATGCATTCCGGCCGTTGATGCTGCCAGGTTCGAATAAGCTCCACGATCGCCTCGGGCTCGGACCACGCCTCTTCCACCGTGGAAAGCAATGGCCAATGAGTCGGCAAAGTTTCAGCCGAGAGCCCTACAAACTTGGACTTCTCATCAAACGCCATTAAATAACCATATGTGGGGAGAGCCACACGAAAGGGCATTCCAAAACCACCGGCGAGCTCAACCGCTCGCTTGGCTGCCTCGGGATCACAGAGCGTCACTGCCTGCCCGTAAGATTTAGGTGGCGTCACTGAGTGGACCTGTAAAACGTAGGCGTCCACTTTTTCGATCAACGATCGAAAAGCGGCTCGATCCAGCCAACTTGGTAATGCAGTGATCACCAATGGGGTCGGAGCAATGGCCACTCGAATCGCTTGGATCCATTGCATGTAACCCGACAGTTTGGATTCCGCACAATCGAAATCAATCTGAATTTCAGCAACGGTCATCGAATGATCGTTTGCTTCGGCAAGCATGGATTGACAAATATTCACCAGCCAACGGGTGCGTTCGTCCTCCTCATGAAATGGACCGGAGAATGAACCGATACGCAAACAAAGTCCGATTTCCTGTCCGGTTTGCCGCAGGGTATCGAAGTCCAAAGCCACATGGCGCAGCGGCTCGCCCTGATCTGTCCAGCGCACTTCTGCATGCAACACGGCCAATTGGCGGAAGGAAGAGGCGTGTTCCGATATCGATTGCTTCACGTGATCATTCCAATCACGTTGCCACAGGTAAGCATCCTGCAGCATTGGGCCCGAAGCCGTTCGCATGGGCCGCACACGGGGGCAGCCAACGGCCAGACCAAAAAGCAGTACAGCCCCCCAGAAAAATATTTTTCGCGGATCTTTTTTGAAGCAGCGAAACATACCATTCAAAATTCAAATCCGATCAGAGTAACTTTCATTCCACTGAAACGCTGTCTGGAGGCTTCGGTTTATCAATGGCAAGATTGCCGTTTTCATCCAATGCTGGAAACCAGTGCAATTGTTCGGCCGCTTTGCCGATTTCGGTGTCTGGACATCGTCTCACCAGGGCTTTGTAAAAGCGGTCTGCAGCCTTGGGATTGATGTTCTTGATCCAATCACCCGCTTCGCAAAAGGCTCGAGCCGTATCAAGCTCATTGTCGGGCATCCATTGCAAGGCATTCCATGCGATGTCGGCTGCACGGAGGCGATAATGATACCTTTGGAAGGGTTCAAGACGAGTCTCGGCCGCTCTCCGCAACTCTTCCTTTGTCGGAGTAAGTTTGGTGTTTCCGTCCCTGGATTGACGTGCTTTCAAAGTAACCCCCTCTTCAAAGTTTCCATCGTGAATGGCCCAGTCAGGCCCCAACTCAGTAGCGATCAACTCCAAACCGAAATAACGCGTCGTCCTGGCGGCATCCCATAGTGCTTTTGCACGCAGTGCGGGCGGTTGAGCACTGGAGCGGCCCGCTCTCAGGTTCATTGCAAGCAACTGGTGCTGCTCACGCCATTTCGAAGGATAATAAGCAGTGGCTTCCCTGTCTTGATTTTCCCGGGCCAGACGCCGAGCCAGTAAATATCGGATTCGATAGTGCGTCGTCTCCTCCTGAGTGCTGAACCTTACGCCATTTAAGGAGGAAGCATTGGAAGTCAAGGTCGGCCAGGTACGGTCCACGTATTCCTTCAGTTCATCGAGGGACAGGACACGTTCCGCGACATAAGCTCCATCCATCCAGTAACCCGCCCGAAGCAATGTATCCATCGCTTTGATAAAGTCACCCCGATGCAATAAGTGAAGACCCAATTCACCCTGAGGTTGATCGGAGCCATTGGAGAGGGCCGATCGATAAATCAGGCCAGGCTGATTACCGATCAGGGACCGGGTGGCACCGGAGTCATGGAGGGTAGCATCCATGTCCTGCGGGTTTGGGAAATGTTCCACGACCTGCGTCAGCATGTCCATGGCTGCCTGGATATGACCTTTTCGAAATAAAAGTTTTGAACGCAACCATGCAGAGAGAATGCCGTCCCGCGGTGCCTGGCCGAGTAAACGTTCACTCAAATCATAAAGACCACGCTGGTAAACGGCCAATGCAAGTAATTCGAATAAAGGATCTTTTTCAGAAGTGGCACCTTCAACGGCGGAAACCCATGCATTTACAAGCTCGATTTCTTCGGGAACGTGCAGGTCCCATGGAGAACGATGACGTGAAGTCAAATAAGCCGTGACGACCCTCCGAATCTTTGGAGTTTGTGCCAAATCGGCAAAACTTCTCGGACCCTCCCGAAAGGCTCGATCCAAAGTCCAGCGAATAGAAACATCGGCCGAGGGAACGTCCCCGGTGTTCAGTTGTTCGAGGTAGAGATCAATGGCTTCCCTGTATTGACTCTGCCTCAGATGCGATCGAGCCGCCCAGCCTAGACTCGATGCAGCCAGTCCCAGACTATCTACAAACCCTTGATCAAGCAGAGAACGGACATGGCGAAAGCGGATGAGCGCGTGATCCGGATGCGTATCGACGTCGAGTTTACCAAGCATGAATTCGGCCCAGATTGATCGGTATCGACGTTGCGATTCGGGTAATTCCAGGACCTTCAACCATCGAGAGCGAGCCTTGGTAAAATCACTTTGATGGAATGCAATTGCACCCTCGAAATAGAGAGCGAATTCAGTCGGCAACCCCTCCGTTACCTTGGGAACACTCATGGCAGGTGGTTCTGGCTTTTTCAATAACCAGGTATCAGATCCTGCACCCCATTGATGCAATGCCTTACGATATGCAAGCAACGATTTTCTAGCAACACGATGTTCCTCAATCACTTGAGCCCTTCGAGATTGATCCATGGACGAACCCATCAAGGAGTCACGAAGGTCCTCTAAGGCCGCATCCAACGTTTGTTCTGCCTCGTTCTTGTCTGAACGAACCGTCTTATACATGGAAGAGGAATCTTGCCTGATGCGCTTTAATTCCTGTTTGTAGTGGGTTGAGGGTGCTTTCAGTATTTCCTGATCCCCCTGGATGAGCAACCAGTTGGGAAACCATGGACCACAGGCCCAAACCAGCGAAATGCTGCCACCCAGTACAAACACAGAGATCACTGTATATTTCTTAAAACAAGGTGTCCACTTTGTGACGAGCATAGGAATAGGTTTAATCGCAGATCAAGTCTCATTGCGTTTGCAGGATCATCGTGCCACCGAAGGGCTTCAGGCAAACAGGGGGCAAAACTGTAGCTTGTTTCAGCAGGGTTGATTAGAATTTTGCAACCGTATTGTTTCATTCCATGGAATGCCAGTAAAACCTGTGAAGTCTTCATCGTTCTGACAAACGCAGGCTTACCGCGCGATACGTTCCAATGAAGCCCTGCATCCCTTCTTCTGGATGGGTGGGACGAGACGGAATATGTGGATTTTAGCCAAGGGTATTATCCCTTCGATGGGATTTCTGTTGACTGCTTGGGAACAGGCTGTGATGGCAAATGAACGCCTTTGTAATCGTGTCCGTTCAAACTGCGAAGGACCGATCGCATCCAGGCATGCAGGGCTTTTTTCATTCCGTTGATTCGCGCAGAGTGTTCACCGTATCCCGACAGGTCTTTTGTCTCCATGGGATCCCGAATCAGGTTGTATAGTTCATACTTCTCGCCATTGATTCGATGTAATTTCCACGGCCACTGGTTCCATGCAGCATGGCCGGTTGCCGTTTCCTCGGCAAATTGAGGAAACGCTTCCACATCTTTTTGGATTCGCTGGGGATGATGAGGCAAGGGCTTGCCGGCTTGTTGTTGTTCCATGATCGCTTTCTGAATGCGGTCACTCCAGGTTCCCTGCCCATCCTGGAGAAGGTGCCAGAATCCCATGGGCCTGATTCGGCTGTCCGTTTCACCCGCAATGATGCGACTGATGTCCATCCCGTCCAGAGGATGGGGGAAATCGCCTTTGATCCCAGCCATGGCAAGCAAGGTGGGATACATGTCGCAAGTCCATGCTGGAACCGTCGTTCGCCCACTGAGGCTGCGAGCAGGCCATTCAATGATGGATGGGATTCGAAGCCCCCCTTCGTAAATACTGCCCTTTCTCCTGCGGCCGCCCGAGGATGCCTCCGCAAGGCCTCCATTGTCACTGCAATACCAAAGGAGCGTGTTGTCAGCAATCCCCATCCCTTTCAGTTCGCGACGCAAGCGACCCACCTGCTGGTCCAGCAAGGTGATTTCCCTGTAATACCCCGCCTGCTTTTCACCTTCATAAAGGGATGAACCCTCCGGAACTTCCTGATGTGGATCATGTGGGGACGGAAACCAGATGACGGCAAAAATCGGTTGATCACGGTCTTTATGCTTACCAAGGAAAGCAAGTGCATCATCCATTGCGATGACGGATCCCTTGCCTTTCCTGTGCTCTATTATTCCGTTTCGGCTCAAGTAGGGATCGTTGTCGAAAAAATTCAATCCAATCACCCATTCATCAAAACCCATGCCCGATGGGTTGCATGGCGAGTCCGGTTGCCCCGAACCCAGATGCACTTTACCGAAGATCCCAGTGACGTAGCCACTTGCCTTCAGCGTTTCCGCAAGGGTCTGCTCGTGCGGACGCATGTAACGGCCGTGATTGGTCACTTTCGTCCTGATGGGGTGGCGTCCAGTCATGACACTGGCACGGGTGGGTGAGCAAACGGGTGCAGCGGCATAGAAGCGATCAAACACAAAGCCATCTTTTGCCATGGAATTCAGTTCTGGAGTCTGTACAAATGGATGGCCGTTGTAACCCGTGTCCCCCCACCCTTGATCATCGGCCATGACGAGGATGATGTGCGGCTTGCGGGTCTCCCCCTTTTCCTCGAAATGCGGGAGAGATGAACCCGTCGAAGGCTCGTCACTGAGTACGACTGCATGCATCAGGCATATCGCGCATAAACTGATTAAACTTTTCATTTGAATACCGAAGATCAATATTTGCTTGAGACCCGGGCATTTTCTCTGAATTGACCTCCGGATCGAATGTGATTCATGACCAACCATTGGGCGTCAAACCCTACCATCAGGAGAACATCACATACATGGCTATCTTTTGTCACAAAAAGTGAAGGAGATGCAATGAAGTCCCCGTCGATGCGATTGCCTCAAGATAACCCAGACACAGCGCCAGGAGATCCCGAATAATGCAGACACATTGATGGCATCATAGTGTATAAAAAAACGGAAGGCGTGTGAAGCCTCCCGTTCGGGTGAGTCATTCAAAATGTCTGGTATATTCAA
This sequence comes from Verrucomicrobia bacterium SCGC AAA164-E04, assembly GCA_000383715.1. GTDB lineage: Bacteria > Verrucomicrobiota > Verrucomicrobiia > Limisphaerales > AAA164-E04 > AAA164-E04. Next base: position 7,477 of record KB911862.1, on the reverse strand, counting down.
AGACCAGCAGCGACGAGATCACCGACTTCGGTGGTTGAGTAGCCCATACGCCCGGCGCCCAAGTCTTTGATATTCTCACGTGTGACGCGGATCACCGTATCTTCAATGCACTTGGCTGCCTCGGTTTCACCAAGAGAATCCAACATCATTTGTCCCGCACAGATGGCTGCCAGAGGGTTAATGACATTTTGACCGGTGTATTTAGGTGCGCTTCCACCAATTGGCTCGAACATACTGGTTCCTTCAGGGTTTATGTTACCGCCAGCTGCGATTCCCATTCCTCCCTGAACCATGGCGCCCAGATCTGTGATGATGTCACCGAACATGTTGTCCGTCACGATCACATCGAACCATTCAGGATTTTTAACAAACCACATAGTGGTAGCATCGACGTGGGCGTAATCGCGTTTGATGTCGGTGAAATCATTATCACCGATTTCATTGAATGCGCGCTCCCAGAGATCAAACGCATACGTGAGTACGTTGGTCTTACCGCAAAGTGTCAGTTTATTCTCCTTATTGCGACGTCGCGTGTATTCAAACGCAAAACGAAGACAACGTTCCACACCACGACGCGTGTTGATGCTCTCCTGCACGGCTACTTCATGGGGCGTGTCCTTGAAGACAAAACCACCCGAACCCGTGTAGAGACCTTCGTTGTTTTCGCGCACCACGACAAAATCCACATGCTCGGGTTTCTTGTCTTTCAATGGGCAGAATCGTTCGTCATACAATCGAACGGGACGCAGGTTGACGTATTGCTCGAGTTCGAATCGAAGTCGCAAGAGAATACCTTTTTCAAGGATACCTGGTTTAACATCGGGATGTCCGATAGCTCCCAGAAGGATGGCTGGGAAATTGCGTAAATCATCCGCAGCGCTGTCAGGCAAGGCTTCATTGGTTCGAAGATAACGATCGCCACCGAAATCAAAATCAGTGTAATTGAGTTTAAAATCAAACTTGGCACCTGCGGCGTCCAAGACTTTGATCGATTCGCGGACAACTTCAGGTCCGGTTCCGTCACCACCAATGACTGCTATGTCGTAACTCTTCATGGATTTGCTTATTCAGTATAATAATTCAATGGCTCATTTTATTCTGAAGGCATCTGAGGGTCCATACCCGGAATTGGAAAGACCATCCATTTCCACTGAACAAAGCACCAGTGAGATGAAAAGGGCCTTTTCAGGGGGATTGGACTCAATAGGGAATCGGCCAGACGCCTCAACTTCGAGAACCAGAAAGGAAAATCTACACTAGCTTCGAATGCTTGAAAAGCACTTTCACGCAGGACTAGAGGCCCAGGACCTTGCGGCCTTCGGGAGTGATCATGGATTGATGCCAGGGTGGGTCCCATACAATTTCAACCGTGGCATCGGCAACTCCAGGAGCTGTCAGAATTTTCTGCTGAGCATCGTCAGCAATCACCGGCCCCATCCCACAACCGGGTGCCGTAAGGGTCATTTTAACTTCGACTCGATACTTTCCCTCCCCCTGATCCTCGGACTTGAGATCGTAAATCAACCCTAAATCAACAATATTGACAGGAATTTCAGGGTCGAAGCAGGATCGCAAGGCTTCCCATACGATTTTTTCGCTGTAGGTGCCGCTGGGAACTTGCTTCTCTTTGCCTGACACATCATTTTCACCTGAACCTGTGCGACCAAGCGCATCTGCATCTTTGCCGTCGATTCGAAACAGCCCCTTCAGGGTTTGTATGGTGAAGGTGCCACCCAAATCCTGCGAAATGTAGACCTCCATACCTGCGGGGAGTACGGATTGGTCACCTGAAGGTATTTGCACGGCATCGCAATCACGCGTCAGTTTGGTTTCCTTGGATTTTTCAATCATGTTGAGGATATGTTAGCCCCAGCTCACAGGATTGCAATGGGCGTTTCGAGCGCGATTCAACATTAAAAATCTGAAATACGAAACCATTCGACACCAGCTGACTTTAAGGACCATAGTAAAGGTGGTCATGGTCTTCCTATAGGACCCACCACGATAATTTGACTACAGCAAAAAAAGAAGTGAGCGAAATCCTTGTCATTGGACACCGTAATCCAGATACCGACAGTATTTGTGCGGCTATCGCTTATGCCGATTTCAAACAAAAGATCGGCATGCAAAATGTTATCCCTGCAAGGTGTGGAGACATCAATGATCGGATTGACTTTGTATTACGGAAATTCGGAGTGGCTCCTCCTCGATTCGTTGCGGATGTGCGTCCAAAAGTAAGGGACGTCATGCAACACCGGATTATCCGCGTCTCTGAGGACACTAGTGCATGTGAAGCATTGGCCATCATGGATCAGCATAACATCCGTACATTGCCGATTCTGAATGATGATAACGAATGTCATGGTCTGGTCTCCGTTTTCAAGATGAGCAAGTTTTTCTTGCCCTCGCATGCGAGACTTCAAGATACCCGCCGAATCCTTACCAACCTGAAACAACTCAAAGAAACCTTGGGCGCTGATTCAGTCGAACTGCAAGCCCCGGAACAGGAGGAGGAATTAATCCTGATGATTGGCGCCATGCGCATGGATTCCTTTGAAAGAAGACTTCAGGATTATGAGCCCAGTAAACTGTTACTGGTAGTAGGAGACCGAGAGGACATCCAGCTCTACGCGATTGAAAAGCGAGTGAGAGTCATGGTGATCACAGGTGGACTGAATATCAGCAAAGGCATTCGATCTCTTGCGAAGGCAAACGGAGTATCCATCCTTATTTCGGAGCATGATTCTGCAACCACCGCGATGTTGTGCCGTGCAGCGGTCGCAGTGAAGCATATCAAAACAGAACATTTCCTACACTTCAACGAGGATGAATCCCTGAATTCTATTCGTGACATGGCCATTTCCTCGCAGTTTCAGGCATTCCCTGTCATGGATGCCTACAAGCGGGTAGTTGGTATTTTATCCAAAACAGATTTCGTTAAGCGGGTAAAGAGGCAATTGATCCTTGTAGATCACAATGAACTTTCACAAGCGGTCAAGGGGGCGGATCAGGTCGATATTCTTGAAATCATTGATCATCATCGCATCGGGGCATTGACAACGCAACAACCCATCTTGTTTGTCAATCGTCCGGTAGGAAGTACCAGCACGATCATCACTGAGATGTTCAGGAACGCCAATCTGGAAATAAGCAAGCCAGTCGCAGGTTTATTACTGTCGGGAATCATCTCAGACACCTTGAATCTGACTTCACCGACAACGACCGAAACGGATTCCATTATGCTCAAGCATCTGGAGGCCCTCACTTCAGTGAATGCAGCGGAATTTACTGAGGCCCTGTTCAGCTCTGGATCTGTGCTAACAAATCGCACACCAGACAAGGCGATTACCAATGACTGCAAGGAGTATAATGAGCAGGGCAGAACTTTTAGCGTTGCTCAGATCGAGGAAATTGGTTTTAAACAATTTTGGCTTGAGAAGGATCACCTTCATCGCGCACTGGAAGAATATCGCATGCAAAATCGATATGTTTTTTCCTCCCTGCTGGTGACTGATGTTGTTCGGCAATCTTCACTTTTGTTGATATCAGGCAACAAGCACCTCAAGAAAGCGATCCAATATAATCAGGTTGAAATCGATGTCTACGACTTACCCGGAATCGTTTCAAGGAAGAAGCAACTCCTTCCATATCTAGCCAAGTGTCTTGATAATGCACTACAGAATGAAATAAGTGATCTGCCTGTGGACTAAATGAGCAGAGCAAAAGTGGGCCACTGCAGCATGTGAATAAGTTGTGAATAACTTTGACTGGCGCGTAAGGCCCGAGCGAATTATTGTGTGAAGAGGCTGGTGGGAAGAAACCTCTCGTGCAATCTGGTTTGAAGTAACTTAAAAGTAGTATCTAAGTCGTGCGGTGTAAAAGACCTCCAGGGTTTCATCCTACCAGCTAGCCATTAATTCGCTCGTTTTCCCCGCTCGTTTTCCCCGCTCGTTTTCCCTCTTGACGACTAACCACAAAAGCCCAAGAGTGACCTTCTTGGCAAACCTAGATAGTCGATTCCAATCGTTAGGCTCAAACATATCGATCCTCGTTGTTTCAAAAACATGAAGGATCAGGCTTTGCGGTCAAAAGCTATTTCAAGGAAAGGACGAGCCTGACACAATGATTGAATGGGGTGACAGTCATCAACACATGAGCTTCTGCTCGCCGCCATTATCAGCAACACAACCACCATGATATGCGCAAAGCCCCTCCTTTGCAGCCAATACAACGAGGAGGATCTCCGAGAGAATACCATCTTGAATTCGCTCACAGAATTCTCCGATGTATGCCGAGTATTTTGCAGCGAGTAACCAACAAAAGAAAGAGCATTAATTGACCGGCGCTTTTCGCAGGACCTTGAGCGCTTCGGGGTCTTTATAATGCCTTTTCAACCCTGATTCAGTCAGCAGCTTTGCCGGAACGCGGCTGATAAATTCTGGAAAGGTTCTCTCAGCACCTTTGCGAAGTTGAAGCTGCCCACTCTTAGACTCCCAAAACTCTACCTGCGCTTCATGCAAAGCTCGCGCAGCTTCGTCAGGGCTCATCGTCTCTCGTTTCCCCATCATCCAGACAAGTTCAGGGTCCCCGGGCAATGCAACAGGAAATGGTATAAACTTCACTTTGACCTCCGGTTCGATGTCCTCCTCTTTCATTGGAATGTCATTCAACTCGATGGAGCTGACCAAAGGACCATTTGGAACATTCAATTCTACGTTCAGAGTACCATCCTGCTCATTCACTGCAAAATCAATCAGATCACGACCAAAGGTCTCTTCGAAACGATTTGTCACCTCTTTCAAGGTCTCGTCCTTCAGGTCAGGCAAAGGGCAGCGACGGCAGAACTCTTGAAATGCCGCAGACTGCTTCTTCCTGTCCATTTCTTTTCGAATACCATCCAAAATTTTCTGGGCCAAATGTGAATCCTGGGTGGTCTTTGAGAGGACCGCCTCTAACAGTTCCACCACTTCCTTTTCAGTTAATTGATTTTTTGCCATGAACGTGTTGATCTGAATTGTGTAAATTGCCTGTGACTAACGAGGGGATTCTTTTGCCCAATGAAAACGTGAACTTCAATCCTTAATTGGGTTATTCAATATCTTTCTTTACGCATTCCACAATTCTGTCCATATTTGGCGCATATTCCTTACATGAAAACAAAAGCCAACACCTTCAACATGGTGCTTGTGAGCATGCTGCTAGCATTGCTTCCGAATCTTCATCTGAATGCTGACTCAAGGCCTAACATCCTTTTGATCATGTCAGATGATATGGGCTTTTCTGACATTGGTTGTTACGGCAGTGAAATCCACACGCCGAATTTGGATCGCATGGCCGCAAGTGGCCTGCGCTACACTCAGTTTTACAATGGTGCCCGATGCTGCCCAACACGCGCATCCCTGCTGACTGGCCTTTACGCACACCAAACAGGCGTTGGACACATGCTTGGAAATCGAAGATTGCCCGGCTACCAAAATGGTCTAAACCGCCACAGTGTGACCATCGCCGAAGCGCTCGCCACTTCAGGTTACCGCACCTACATGAGTGGTAAATGGCATGTCACGACACACACTCAGCCTGAGGGGCCAAAGGATAATTGGCCGCTGCAGCGTGGTTTCGATAAATTTTACGGCACGATCATCGGGGCAGGAAGCTTCTTTGACCCCCACACTCTCTGTCGTCAGAATACTTTCATCACTCCAGTGAACGATCCTGATTACCAACCTAAAACCTATTACTACACAGACGCTATCACTGACAATGCAGTTCGATTTCTGGATGATCATTACGGGTCATCAGAATCTGAACCATTTTTCATGTATGTATCCTACACTGCCGCTCACTGGCCAATGCATGCACTTCCTGAGGATATAGAAAAGTACAAAGGGGAGTATGATCTAGGCTACGATTTTATCAGAGAGCGCCGCTTCGAACGCATGAAGCAATTGGGCATTATCGATGAAACCACGAAAATGAGTCCACCCGCAGGCGACTGGAACCGGACACCTCACAAGGAATGGGAAATTAGATGCATGGAAGTTTATGCGGCCATGGTAGACCGGATGGATCAAGGAATTGGAAAAATAGTCCAGTCATTGGATGCCCGAGGAGCGCTGGACAATACATTGATATTATTCCTGCAGGATAACGGTGGTTGTGCAGAAGGGTTTGGAAGAGGAGAAAACGTCAATACTAATTGGCTGAAGGCCGTTAAGGACCGGTCTCCTATGGGCGAAGATGAGCTACAACCCACACTTTGGCCCCCTATGAAGGCCCGGGATGGCAAGCCGGTTCAAGGAGGTCCGGGCGTCATGCCTGGACCAGCAGACACATATATTGCTTATGGTCGTCATTGGGCAAATGTCTCAAACACACCTTTCAGGGAATATAAACATTGGGTCCACGAAGGTGGCATTTCCACCCCTCTCATTGTGCAATGGCCTGCTAGAATAAAAGACGCAGGCTCGCTGCGTAAACAACCATCACATTTGATTGATGTGATGGCTACCTGCATCGATATATCACACAGCTCCTACCCCAAAGTTTACAGGAACCGAAAAGTTCACCCCATGGAGGGCAAATCCCTCCTGCCTTCATTCTATGGCTCTCCCATCCAGCGTGATTATATTGCCTGGGAACATGAGGCCAATTGCGCAATACGTATGGGGGACTGGAAACTGGTCCGAAAGGGTCGAATGAACACCGGGGATCTCGAACCTTGGGAACTGTTTGATCTGTCCAAAGACAGATCAGAACTTAATGATCTTTCTTTGGACCAACCAGAGCGGGTTAGCCAAATGGAAAAGAAGTGGATGGAGTGGGCATCACGAGCCAATGTTCATCCATGGCCTTGGAGCAAAAAGTGACCTGCAGCGCAAAGAATTGAAATGAAAGCAGCAGTGTTTTTTTTTGAGAATCCAAACAGGGTGTGTTAAGTTGGATCTTGTCGTTTTAAAGTTCAATCATGAAAAAAATAAAACGAGACGAATTATATCGTCATTTGAATTTGTTCTTAAAAAACCGAGGTGTTGAACTCAAGGATGGCTCCCAGCTATCCCAGCGCCTCGAGGAAGGGTGTCTTGTTCTGAGCGACACTATCAATAAAACTCAAACTGCGATTGGGCTGGCCAAAAAAGAGATTGGTCGTGCTAAGCAGGAAGTTGATGGAAAAATCGATAAAGTAAGAGAGATTATCCACACGAAAACGGCTCCCCCAAAAAAACGAAATACACCCAAAGAACAAATGAAGAAAACCAAAAAGAAAGCCGTCAAAAAAGCACCGGCAAAGAAGAAGGTGGTAAAAAAAGTTGCTCCTAAAAAGGCAGTCAAGAAATCACCGATAAAAAAGAAAGCCGCTCCCAAGAAAGTGGTGAAAAAGGCAGCTCCCAAGAAAAAAGCCGCTCCTAAGAAAGTGGTGAAAAAGGCAGCTCCCAAGAAAAAAGCCGCTCCCAAGAAAGTGGTGAAAAAGGCAACTCCC
>KB911861.1 GCA_000383715.1 Verrucomicrobia bacterium SCGC AAA164-E04 | reverse complement strand
AATGGATGCTGATGAGATATTGACTCAATCCCGCGAACAGCCGAAGCTCTGGGCTCATCGCGATGCTATAAATAATGACGTCATCAATCCAGACATCCATATGAATGACATCGTGTTGAGCGGGCACGCCTAGGATGCCTATTCTAAAGCAGGTATTATCAAAGAAACCATGGTTGAAATAATCGAGCAAGAAACCAACACACTCTTCATTGAAGTATCGGGATCTGGTCTTCCGGAGATCGATGGGCTATTCGTTCCCTCAAAAGCAGCCCCGACCAAATCAGAATCTGGGACCTTATCAAGCATCGGTTACTGGAATGGCAAGATGGCTTGGGATCGTGCTGATGGGGCCTCAGCCAGAAGTCCCTCTCTCTCATATTCCAACACTTACCAATCCTGGAGGATTTCACGTCTGGATGGTCACCTCGCCTATGAAATCACTTGTGAGGACCCACTTCCGCCGACTGACCGTGAGTGGAATGTCTATAAAAAGGGTGTGGCACCCGCACCAAAGGTGGTGCTACATCACTTTGATCCCAGAAAACCATGTCCAAAACCCAACGTTGTCTTTGTTCTAGGCGGACCCGGCAGCGGCAAAGGGACCATGTGTGAGCTGGCTGAGACTCAACTTGGTTGGATACATCTTTCGATGGGGGAACTGCTCCGTGCTGAGCTTGAGAGGGGTGGGATGAAAGCCGACATGATTGCGGAATGTCTCAAGGCTGGAAAACTGGCACCCAACGACATCGTCGTGACTTTGCTCAAGAACGCCATGGAATGTGCGACTCGAACCACAGGAAAGAATAACTTCCTGCTCGACGGATTTCCCCGATCCATGAAAAATTTGGAAGGATGGTTCGAGATCTTTGGTCAAGAATCCATGCTTCCCAAAATGCTTTATCTGGAGTGTCCGTATGATGTTCTTGAGCAGCGCATTCTTGGCCGCGCTAACTTCACCGGAAGAAGTGACGACAATCTAGAGAGCATCAAACTGCGATTCGATACTTTCAAAGAAGAAACGTTGCCTGCTGTTGATTACTTCAGGAGCAAAAATAAGTGTGCTGAAATCGACACAAGTCAGGATCGGCAGACTGTTTATTCCGATATAGTGAGCCATCTTGGTGAATTTACTGATACAAGTTTTGCTGATAAACCGTTGACCCAGAAATCCGAAATGCTGTTGGGATTGCGGCCTTTTCCAAGGAAGAAGTAGATCCGGGCAAAGCTATCATCCATACGCAGATAGACAGCACAATCAACAAAAGTCAAAATTGAGTTTTTCTCAATTGAGATACCGCTTTACTTCGACATCATTGTTCTGTTGAGGTCCAGGGGTACTGCGGCCTTGGTTGATCAGGGTCTCGAACATCTCTTTTATCTGCTCGATTTCTCCCGGGAATGCAGGTGCAAGGTTTTGAGTTTCACCTATGTCTTCATCCAGGCGATAGAGTTGCAAATCAGTTGTGACTTCGCCTTTGCTCCATCCACCAGAGCCAGCATCCAAGATGAGTTTCCAGTGTCCCTGGCGAATGCTGGGTACACCTCTAATGGAACAACTTACCGAATGGCTGCGTGGTGAATCCTTCGTGTCACCCTGTAATAATGACAGCAAGCTGAAACTATCCTCTCCCTCGTGAGGTTTTAAATCGATTTCAATGATTTCAGCCACTGTTGCAAGTAAATCTGCCTGATGAATCAATGCGTTGCTTACACCATCAGGTGCGATCACTCCCGGCCAGCGTACGATGAAAGGGATACGATGTCCCCCTTCCCAGGTGTCAGATTTGTATCCACGCAGTGGACCGCTTGGATAATGGCCCTTTGCTTCAAGTTGATGGACATCGATGTAGTGGGCGCACCCGTTATCACTCGTGAACAAGACTATTGTATTTTTAGTCAAGCCATGTTGATCGAGGGCATCGAGAATGGATCCAACCACACCATCCGTCTCCATCACGAGATCGGCGTAAGGACCCAATCCGCTTTTTCCTTTCCATTCCGCACTCACTGACAGAGGTGTGTGTGGTGAGGTAAAAGGTAGGTAGAGCAAGAAGGGATTCGGTGTCTTGGCTTGTTCGGTGAGGTAATTCACCGCACGTTTTTTGAGTTCAGGTAAGATGTTTTCCAGATCCCAGTCCCTGAGTGCGGGGCCTTGTGTGCTTGCGAGATTGCGTGCGAGTTGCTTTTCGTCAA
>KB911860.1 GCA_000383715.1 Verrucomicrobia bacterium SCGC AAA164-E04 | reverse complement strand
ATTCAGTGTGTCTTTATAGTTCATTATCTGGAATTTTCCAAAGCGACCAAGGTAACAATCCTCCAAGTAGGTGTCAACGCACTGCACACCTTGATTGCTGGAGCGTGCAACACGGAGGGAAAACAGGCCGCTCTCTCAAAGAAATGTGTCTGAAGTGAGGTTTTTCTGCAGATGCTAAAACAATTCAACAATCTCTTCATCTCCTTCGAGTTCCGCTGTGCTTACCTGCTTCTCATGCTCAAGTGCCTTGGGTTCGTTCCCCAATCTTCGATAAATAGCCGCAATGGACTGATGGGCCGCCTTTAATTCTGAATTCAAGGCAAGTGCTTTCTCAAAAATCGCTATGGCCTCTTGATCTTGCCCTGCTTTGTCCAAAGCGGCACCCAGCATCATGATCGACTCAAGATCGTCTTCACGAAGCTCATGGGCTTTTTGAAACGCAGCTACCGCTTCGACATCTCTGGATTGAGCGTAGAGTGATCGCCCCAATGCCCGAATGAATTCAGGTGCTTCAGGTCGTTCCTGAATCAAAGCGCGTGCAAGGATCTCAGCCTCTTGGGCGGTGGAAGCCTCTTCCCCCAGAAGCATGGCCAGCTGATATCTTCCGATGAGGTAATGAGGCATAATTTTCAAAACCTCACGCCATGTTGTAATCGCTTTCTTTTTGTGCCCAAAGGATTCAAGAAACTTTGCAAATTGATCCTGATAAACCCAATCATCACGTTTCATGCGGATCAAACCCAGATAAACGGCTGCCTGGGGTTCAAAAGATTCCGCTTGCACACCTCTGGATTGTTGATCTAGCTGCACCTTCAGTCGCTCCATTCGCTGGGCGTGATTCACCATTTGAGTGAAAGGTGCCTGTTTCATGCGCTGCTGCATCTGAGTGGTCATTTGGTAATCACTCCATAGCGACAATCCAAGGAATTTGGCCACGTCCCTTACTGAGAGCCATTTTGAAGATTCCTTGACCTCTGGATTGAATCGAGCCCGCAAATCCTTGGCAATCCAGTCGGCGGTCAGCAAGGCGACCAGATAATTACCCTGAAACTTCATATGGACGTGATCCCAGAAAAAATCATCGCCTGGCAGACCCTTTTTTGCCTTTGAAGCAAGGGCAGCCTCCGCATCCACAAGATGAATCCAGTCTCCCTGATGCAAATCGGCAGATTCGCGAATAGCATGATTAATCCGTTGATCAGCCCTGAAACGCAGCGTGTCCAAGCCAAGCGCTTTTTTAAAATATGGCAAGGATGCTTCCTTTTGCTCCAGACTGGATAAGCAATGACCGATCAACCACTGCAGTTCGGCATGAGATTCTCCAAACTTTTCGATTTCTTGAAGCGCGTTCAAAGCTTCCACGAAAAGATTCGAATCCAGAAGCTGCTTTGCTTGCATCATGGACTTTTCCCAGAGCTGAGCCTCCTCTGATGTCAAACCATCAGGATCTGAAGATGCAAAGGGAGCATGATCCGCCTGATTGACAGGGACCGTTGACAAAGCAACACGCACTCCTGACTGTTTCGCTTCTTCGAGCAAGGCGTTGAGATTGCGCTGAAAAACACGCTGCACGGACTCCATTCGCGGATCGGAATCCTTCAGTGTTTGTTCCATGAACATGCGCAGTCCCGTCCACTCTTTGCCGGAACTAGTCCCTGAACCACTCTCCAGCCCGGATAATAATTGCCCCAATCGAGTCGTTTTGGCTTTCAATGAAAGGTTCAGCAGCCATTGAGGGGGCATCTGATCACCCAGCACCGTACCTGGACCAAAGGGGCCCAGCACTTCATTATTCCCCATATAGACCAGCCAATAATCTCCCTTCATCCCGGTTAATTCCCGTGCCATTGGTAAAATGACATGTGAATTAATGGCAGTGATCGCAGTGTTAATGACCTCAAACTGTTGATCTGGAAACTGATACTGTAGGAGTGTTTTCAAAATGCGCCCCATGCTGTAAGAAGGCTCTGGATCTCCAAGAGCAGCAGACTCGCCAAGAACAAAAATACGAGTTACACCATCAGCTTTTTCCACTGGAATCATCTGCGGCCTTGGCTGTCTCGCCATGGAGGGTGGCATGAAGCGCCAAAGAGCCTTTGGGTTTTCACGCCAGTATGGTTTGCCATCTAATTCAGTCTGAACGAAAAAATCGGTCGAATAACCAAAACCAAAAAGGCGCAGGCACAATTCGATACCTAC
>KB911859.1 GCA_000383715.1 Verrucomicrobia bacterium SCGC AAA164-E04 | reverse complement strand
ACTGGAGTTTGTGAATGCGATCAATGCATTCGGCGATGCGAAAGATGCATCGAAATCAACTCCGACCGACCCAGACCTGGAGCGGGCTTACAATCTTATCGCGAATCCTGATGCGAAAAGGGCATTCACCCTTTCCGACGAACCGGAAGCATTGCGGCAGCGATATGGCGGGTTGGATTCGGGGAACAATATCGGGCAGAGCTGCTTGCTTGCACGCCGACTGGTCGAGCGCGGTGTGCCGTTTGTGACGGTCAATAGCAATGGATGGGATACGCACCAGGACATCATCCATCTCAAGGCCCGACATGCGAAGGATAAGAACGCATTGTTGCCATCGCTGGATCGAGCGTTTGCGACGCTCGTTCAGGACCTGTCGGATCGTGGGATGCTCGACGAGACCCTTGTCGTGGTCATGGGGGAGTTTGGCCGGACACCCAAGATTAATTCCAACGCGGGACGGGATCACTGGCCGAACTGCTTCAGCGTGGCGCTCGCGGGTGGAGGAATTCAGGGAGGACAGGTTGTTGGAAGCAGCGACGCATTAGGTGAGTTCCCGAAAGAGCGCCCGATCACGCCCAGTGATCTCGCGGCGACGATCTACACGCTGCTTGGAATAGATCCCGCCACTGAACTGCAGACACCTGACGGACGCCCGGTTCGAGTCACACCTAATGGCTCGAAGATCGTTTCGGAATTGGTGTAAATCGCAAACGTTTTGATGGTTTGAAAACACGATTCCTTAGCAAGGATTTGACAGACCAAGAGTATCTCGAACAGCGTCAACCCATTCAGTCTCAGGGTTCGTTTAAGTTAACCTTATTTCTGAACTGCACGCCTAAGAGGCGTTGGAAAGAAAACTGAAGAACATCAATGTTGGTCTGAACACTCTCCTTCAATAGAGTCGAGCCAGCGCTCCTCTCTTATTTAAAATAGCGGACTAAAATTCATGAATAGCCTGAAAAGAATTCTTTGTTCCTGTGTCATTGCCTTACTCCTCTTTGTCGTGGCGCAATCCGCGGAGCCACCCATAACGTCTGTTGTTTTCACGCCGGATCATCATTCTGTCCTGGCGGGTTCCCAAGCCGGCGTCGCACTCTACTCATGGCCTGAATTGGAACTAAAAAAGCAATTTGAGGTTGAAATGCTCAACGTGCATTTGCTCTCGTTCTCACCGGACGCAAAACACCTGGCAATTGCTGGGGGCAATCCTGCAGAAATTGGATACGTTGAGGTGTTCGAGTGGCCCACCATGAAGTCTCTCAAACGGATTGGAAATCACGAGGACTCTGTTTCGGATGTGTGTTGGTTGGACCCATCCGTTTTTATGACTGCCAGTTTAGATAAAAGTATCAAGACCTGGTCCCTTACGGATAAATCATCGAGTCGTGAGCTCCAGGGGCATTCGAAGAGCGTGACAGCCATTTGTTTGCTGAAAGATGGTGAGACGTTGGTCAGTGCTGGAATCGACCAGTCTGTTCGGGTTTGGAAAGCGAGAACGGGAGAATTGATTCGGACATTGAATCAGCACACGGGACGGATTCATGCACTCGCGTTGCGTCCGTCTGTTGGCGGCCTGCCCATGGTGGCTTCAGCTGCCAGCGATCGAAGCATCCGTTTTTGGCAGCCAACCATCGGTCGAATGGTTCGCTATATACGATTGGAAAGTGAAGCCTTAAGTCTCGGCTGGTTGAGCGATGGCGAGCACATTGTGGCTGCTTGTTCCGACGGTAAACTACGGATCATAGATACAGTCGAAGTCCAGGTTTTGAAGGAGCTGGGAGGCATTGAAGGATGGGCGTATTCCATCGATGTGAATCCTATTGATGGGGCATTTATAATCGGTGGAACAAATGGGCAACTGAAGCGTTTCACGAGTGGAGGATTACCCGAATCCGACTGAATACCGAGTGATCGGAAACGTTCTGCAGTAAACCCAAAAAATCAATGAAGCTTACTATTTTCCTGCGCTTTTTCGTTTAATAAATGTTCAACCTCCTCAAATGGAGCACTCACCCAGACCTACGGTCCAGCGGGACCCATGTCACCCGCAGCAGGAGCTCGTTCACAGCGTCACCAACTAAACGATCTCCCAGTTTGGGCAAACTCGAGGCGAGGATAACCGTCAGAAATAGTTCAAAAAGTTCAAATTAAGAGTCAAGATTCCGAACGGTCGGGAGTGAATAAGTGTATCCGCATTGGCCG
>KB911858.1 GCA_000383715.1 Verrucomicrobia bacterium SCGC AAA164-E04 | reverse complement strand
GGACTTCAAGAACAATGGCCTCTTCTACGTGCATTATTCGGACATGTGGTTCAATGGTGACTCTTTCATCGTTGAATACAAGGCTTCTTCGGATAACCCGGACCGCGCTGATCTGGATTCGGTGCGCGTTGTAATGCAGATCGAGCAACCCTACTCCAATCACAATGGCGGTGAATTGGTGTTTGGACCCGATGGCTACCTCTATATAGGTAGTGGTGACGGCGGTTGGGAAGGCGACGTTCTGGGAGCTGGACAGGACCTCAGCACCCTGCTGGCAAAAGTGCTGCGCATTGACGTGAATACACGCACAACGGAAAAAGGATATGGTATTCCCCAAGACAATCCATTTGTCACCCCTTTACAGCAAATGGTACTTTTTGGCGTATCCGAAGAACGGTTTGCAGAAATTCACCCTAACGCCCAACCTGAAATCTGGGCTTATGGTGTTCGCAATCCTGTCAAAATGCAATTCGACAACAAAACAGGTGATCTTTACATCGCTGACGTCGGGCAAAATCACTGGGAAGAAATTAATTTTCAGGCTGGAAACAGCAAAGGTGGAGAGAATTATGGTTGGAAGTTCATGTGTGGAACCCATCCATTCCCAATTTCCGCAAAGAACGCACCTCAAGTGGGAGAAATGCCCATTGGTGAATACTCGCACGTGACCGATGGCATTTGTGTGATTGGACTAGGTGTCTATCGTGGAAGCAAATACCCTTCAATGGATGGTGTTTATTTCGTTTCAGACTGGGGATCTGGTAAAATTTGGGCCATGGAGCGTGATAAGAATGGGCAATGGCAGATGCAGGAAATGCTTGATACTCAGGTGCGTCCCACTGGCGCAGGTGAAGACGAGGATGGGACCATTTACATGACATCTGCCACCTCCAACTACGGCGGACCTGTGGACCCTTATGACAACGAGCCGGGTGCACTTTGGCGATTGGTTGAAAAATCCAAAGTCAAGGAAGGTGCTGAGACAGTGCCTTTGGACTAATCCCTCTGAGGTGATATACAGTTAAGCATGTGAATGATATTGCATCCATGAATCAAATTTTGCGAAAGCTCGTTTCTCAAAGTCTGTGCGGAGTATTGTTGTTTTGTCTGACATTCAAAACAACTCAAAACGTCAATCTTTGTGCGGACGAAGCCGCCCACAAGGACCATCCTTTATCGGGGCGTAAAAATCCATCACCTGGGCCTGATGATATTGATAAGTTCATACGAGTTGACAGAATTGCAAAGACGGTATTCATTCCGCTGGCCGCCACCTTCAACGACGCAAATCACGGCATGAATTTCAATGGGCATTACAAGGGACGCGCTATTTACTCCGTTCCAAAAGGATGGAAAGTCACCATTCATTTCAAGAACATGAGCCCCGTTCCTCACAGTGCCGTGGTGGTAGAACAAGTCATGGCTCGAAAACTTCAAGTAGGAGAACCTTACTTTGACGGCGCTTCTACGACCGACCCCATGAAAGGATTAAAGAAGGACGAGGAATTCACGTTTGTGGTGGATGATATCGGGAAATTTGCGATTGCCTGCGGATTCCCTGCCCACTCAGCCAGTGGTCACTGGATTGCCTTGAATGTTACCAAAGAAGGTGAAACTCCAAGCCTTAAATTGCCTGCCAGCCCCCTGTAAAAGGAAGGTTTTTACCCGGCTATTTGCGCAGATTCAATGAACTGTGGGCACCCATGATGACTTTTTGGGGCCTTTGGGTCGCCTCCTTTTGGGGGGCTTGGTAGTTTGCTCAGTCTGTTTTCCTAACCGTGGTTCGATCTGCCAACCAGATAAGATCTGGGTTATTCGGTGAGGCAACGTTCAAAGCCAGAGTGTTGGCGTTTTCTGCTGGTGGCATTGTGCGGGGATCTCTCCACTTTTTTGTTTCAGCATGGCCATCTGCAAAGGAGATGCCTGCTGCTCCGTTGTGGTAACTTGCGGGAAAGTCGATCATCCGCGCAGAGCCCGGGTTTGAGACCATCTGATTCGCGTAACCCCCGGCATTGATGCTATCCGGATGTTCATCCAGCAGAACATACAGGTTGGAGGGGCCAGGGTGACTGAAATCACTGGATTTGGTAAAGATTTTGTAGGTTTTCTGGTTTGCTTGGAATCCACTGCCGGGTGGTAACCATCCCCCCGGTCCTCCCATAGCCTGACTCATACCCATGCTGCGTATTCTCGAATATCTCTTGCCG
>KB911857.1 GCA_000383715.1 Verrucomicrobia bacterium SCGC AAA164-E04 | reverse complement strand
TTCTGTCAAAAGGGTGATTTCTGAATTGGCTGAGACTTTTGGTAAAGTTGGGATTATCATCGCAATGGCTTCTATGATTGGAAAATGCCTACTAACCAGTGGCGGTGCCGATCGTATCGTGAGATCGACACTCAAATCCGTCGGAATCGGAAATGCGCCATGGGCATTTACTGGTAGTAGTTTCCTGCTCGGAATTCCCGTTTTTTTTGACACTTTGTTTTACCTCATGATGCCGCTGGCCAAATCGATTGGTTTGAGAGATAAGTCCAGATATGCCCTTTTTGTCATGTCGATCATTGCAGGCGGAACAATGGCTCACTCATTGGTCCCACCGACACCTGGACCTTTGCTGGTCGCTACCCAGCTGGGGGTCCCCATTGGCTTGATGATGATTGGGGGACTATTGATCGGTTGCATTACCTGTTGGGTAGGTCAGCTCTATGCACAGTGGGCCATACGACGCTGGCCTTTGCCTATCCGTGATTCAGGTGGAGTCACCTTGAAGGAACTGGAGAGGCAATCCAAAATTGATGATCACAATTTACCCCCTCTGTCATGGTCACTATTGCCCATCCTGCTACCCGTCATCCTGATAGGCCTCCAGTCGCTCACTTCCACGGTGGTGTTAGATCAAAATTCCAGTCAAATAGTCCTTAGCGCCTTGCCTTGGATCAATCTGCTCGGAGAGAAAAACACCGCTCTTACCATATCAGCTATATTGGCTATTTTTCTACTCTATCGATTCCCGGGAAGAGCAAAGGGACAAATTCGTGAATCACTTGAGGAGGCATTGAGCCAAGGGGGATTGATTTTGCTGATCACTTCCGCTGGGGGCGCTTTTGGCGGTGTGCTTCAACAGACGGGCATAGCCCAGCATATTCAGGCTTGGGCAAGCAGTTACCAGTTTACTTTACTGCCACTCGCATTTTTTGTCACAGCGCTGATCAGGACAGCACAAGGATCAGCAACTGTTGCCATGATCACCGCGGTCGGCATCTTCAGCGGCATGGCAACATCAGGTGAGCTAGCCTTTCATCCATTATATCTGGCTCTGGCCATTGGCTGCGGATCAAAACCTTTTCCATGGATGAATGACAGCGGCTTCTGGATCATCGGTAAAATGAGCGGCATGAAGGAAAAAGAAACGTTTCGATATTTTTCATTCATGATCTCCTTGATGGGGCTCGCCGGCTTAGCTGCCATTATGATCGCAGCCTTTCTGTTACCGTTGAAATGACACCTGATAGTGGACGGGTGCTTTCAGATCAGGGTAATTTGATCAAATCGGCACGGCGAAAAGTTACCGGAGGTGTAAGATTACCAGATCGAACCCAGCACTCCGCCTGATCGAATTCATCTTGAGTATTGAGATTCATCGCCTCGACTTCATCTTCTTTACCCCAACGTAAAACGGTGACTTCAGGGTGATGAAATAGGGAGCGAAGGGAACGGCGTCCTTCATCTAACTCGTTTTTCACGAAGGGAAGCAAGCTGCCCGGCAAACCTAAAGGAAAGCCTCTCTTCCCGGAACCTTCCATACAAGTGATTGTTTGATCATCCTGAATGACTGCAATCAAATCCTTGATAGTCAATGCAGATACGAATGGCATGTCACAACTCAAAAATAAATGAAATGCATTCGTGGAATGCATCAATCCGGTTTCTACCCCTCCCAATGGACCATGCCCTTTTCTCAAATCTTCCTTGATGAGGTTGACATGGCAATCAAGACTTTCCACCGTCATTCGGCACCAATCTGGCAAAACAACTCCCCCAAGCAGCAACTGCCGTTTGTCAACGCCCATGCGTTGGCTGGAGCCACCTGCGAGTATGTGAATAATCATTGGTGCGTTCATCATAATGTTTATCGAGCTTATTTCGTTCATCAAAGTAGAGTCAATAAGGTCGCAACGAAAAAAATACTCAATGGAACCCAGTGTTTCTGATCAGAAGTCGCCTCTGACAAGCAGGAAAGTACGCATGCAAAATGCAATCATTGTTGACTGAGTAAAAATTTACCCAACTGTGGGTATCAATGACAGGGGGCTTTTTGAATCAGGATTTTGACTCTACAATTTCATTGATTTTCAAAGCCGAATCCAGCATCAATGATTTCCATGAACCTACGAGGATATCTGATGGCATTATCGATCGTATTAGCGATCGCATCTTCAAATCTGGTCTCAGCCAATGTCTCTGTTGTCGTTGCTGACATG
>KB911856.1 GCA_000383715.1 Verrucomicrobia bacterium SCGC AAA164-E04 | reverse complement strand
TGAGTCGATGCATGTGTTTGATGGACCAGCCGCTCTCCATGAACTCCGCGGCCAGCCAATCCAGAAGTGCCGGATGGGAGGGGAGAGCTCCATTCATCCCGAAATCGCTCGGGGTGTCTACCAGACCTCGCCCAAAATGAAATTGCCAGATGCGGTTGACCATCACCCGTGCCGTCAGGGGGTTGGCAGGGCTGGAGATCCAACGGGCCAATGCGACTCGACGTTCCGTTCCACTGTGTTGCGGGTTCAACTCAAGGTCGCCCAGAGGAGGTGAAAGACCAGGGCTGACCTGCTGTCCGGGTTGTTCTGGATCACCTCGATGAAGGACATGGGTGATCTCGGGTTTGCGGAAAATTCCTCCGTAAATCATCGGAGACTGTTTCAGTGCGTTTCGTTTGGAAACCAATTGTTTCTGTTTGTCGAGAAGCGCCTTGCGGGCCTGCAGTCTGTTACGAGTGGTGGTGGCAATGTTGACACCCTCTGGATGGCCAAAAGGAATGCGGTCCCAGGAGCCGGCGATGGTTTTCCATTGGCCTGATTCGTTTGCGACTTCAATGCGATACTCGATCGGAAGCCTGTCCTTGAATTGATCAGTACGATCTCGTGACCAGGTGATGCGGTCAATTTTCTCGATGCGAGGTAACTCAAATTGAACCCAACCACCGCCTTTTTCATTTGAAATCCAGCTATGACTGTTTCCGTAAAGTCCTTCGTTGATGTGTTTGAGTTGGTGGATGCCCGACTCCGAGTAATTACCGGAGGAAGATGTTTTAACTCCCAGCGATGAGTGCGCCACATTGATGGTGGGGGCACCCGCTCGAAAAATCTCCAATTCATCCAAGCATGGTTCGTGGCGGTTGTTGTCCTCTGTTCCCAACACCGTAAAACGAATGAAACGCGCATCAATCGATTCAAAGCGCTCCACATTTCCAAGATGATCGATGGGGGCTCGTCGTGGTGAGTGATCAGACGCATCCTTACTGGCGAGCGGTTCCAGAAGAATCAATTGATGCTCGATGGCTTGCAAGCGTTGTTCCACCTCGGCTATCTCCTTCGCTTTCCGGCGTTCTGCAGTTTCGTTTTTGACAGGGCGGTCACCGTATTCAACGCCGGCGAAGAACGCTTGAAAGGCGTAATAATCCTTTGCGGAAACGGGGTCGAACTTGTGGTCGTGACAGCGCGCGCATCCGATGCTGATTCCGAGAAAGGTTTCTCCTGTGCTGACAATGATTTCATCCAGTGCGTCCTGACGGGCAAGGCGCTTGGAAGCTGCATCCTTTCCTATTTGACCGGGCAACAGTGCCGGTGCGGCGACAAGAAATCCGGTGGCGGCATCCTGTCCAATGGAATCACCCGCCAATTGTTCGAATACAAATTGATCATAGGGTTTATCCGTGTTGAAGGCATGAATGACGTAGTCCCGGTAGGGCCAGGCGTTCTTTCGCTCCGTGTTGACCTCGTATCCATGCGTATCGGCATACCGAACAAGATCCAGCCAATGCTGTGCCCATCGTTCTCCGTATCGCGGACTTGCCAGAATCGATTCGACTGATTTCCGGTAGGCGATATCTCGATCACGTGCTTTCGAAAAGGACCGAGTTTCTTCGAAAGAAGGGGGCAAACCTGTCATGTCGAAGTACAGCCTACGCAATAAAGTCCGAGGAGACGCTTCTTCCTGTATTGCGAGATCTGACCCGGCAAGTCTGGTTTGCACGAAGGAATCGATCGTTGTTGTATCGTTTGAAGGCAGTCTGGGTTTTTGTATGGGCCGGAACGACCAGTGTGCATTCGGATCGCCCCCATGAAGGCTGACAGACACGCCACACCCGGTCAGGCAGACCAAGAGGATAATCAATGGTTTGAGGCAGGGCGTCATGGTGGGGACCTAAACAGATTTGTGAATGGAAATCAATTGTTTGAGATAAAATGTGTCGTCGATATGCATGTCAACATCCTCATGATTATGCTCATCCGATCTGCCCTCGAGTATGGCCTCTGAGTGTGTCGGTAATAACCTGGGAAATATCCCTTGCAAATGAGTTGCACTGGATTGAACTTGGTTCTCTAGTATACCGGTGCTCATGTATAACAGAATACACAGAAAAATAGGTTGGTCTGTGGCCATGGCATGGACCTGTTGCTCTTTGATGGGTTGCAAGGCGATTCCCTTGAACGAACAGGGCCTGGTGTCGAAGCCCAACATGATTTTCTCAGATTCGCCGGTCTTTGCATATCAATCAAATGTGCTGACTCAGATAGAGCCCGGGA
>KB911855.1 GCA_000383715.1 Verrucomicrobia bacterium SCGC AAA164-E04 | reverse complement strand
GGTCAAGGCAGACTTTGCCAAAAACTGTATCCTGGCCAGACGGCTGATTGAAAAAGGGGTTCGCTTTGTTCAATTGTTCAATGGCGCCTACGCATCGGGAGGAGCTTTGAATTGGGACGGACACAATCAGCTCAAAGCACAATACGACGTCCATGCAGACATCTTCGACCAACCAGCCGCCGCCTTGCTGGAGGATCTCAAGCAGCGCGGGCTTCTGGAGGATACGCTGGTAGTGTGGTGCACTGAGTTCGGTCGCATGCCGATGTTCCAGAAAGGAGCACAAGGAAGGGATCACAATCCCAACGGATTCACCGCCTGGATGACTGGAGCAGGCGTTCAACCCGGTGTCAGTTACGGTGCCACCGACGCACTTGGGTATGAAGCCGTCGAAGACATTAGTTCCATCCATGACCTCAATGCCACGATCCTCCACCTGCTTGGCCTCGATCACGAAACCCTCACCTACCGACACAACGGGCTGGAAAGAAGACTGACCGATGTCCACGGCTATGTACTGGACAAAATGCTGTCTTGATCAAAAGCAAAGTGTGAGACGGATACAACCAACGGGGTGATTAAATCCTGAGTTATGCACTAAGAATACTTGCGAAGAAGCGTATCCGACATAAGATAGCACCAACCACCCATGAAAACCTGCATCCTTATTTTGAATCGCTCCAAGCTGTGGTTCGCAGGTAGCGCTTTTCTTGCCATTGCATTGTGCAAGATAAGTGCATCTGAAACTTTATGGTCCCTGAAACCACTGGTCCGCCCTGCTGTTCCACAAACATCGATCACCAACGAGTCAAACAATCCCGTCGACTGGTTCATCGATGACATGCGAGTGCGGCAGGGATTGAAAGCCTCGCCCCGAGCAAGTCATCGTCAACTCCTGAGAAGGGTCTTCAATGATGTCTGGGGATTACCTCCCCTGTATGAAGATCTGGAGTGGTTGAACGAAACGGGCATGGAAAAAGGTTGGGCACAGTTGGTGGACAGGTTACTTGGAAGTCCTCATTACGGGGAACGCTGGGCGCGACACTGGATGGACGTCATCCATTTTGCCGAGACGCACGGGCATGACGAGGATGCACCGAGAGAGCATGCCTGGCCGTATCGGGACTATTTGATCCAATCCTTCAACAACGACAAACCCTATGCCCAATTCGCCCAGGAACAGATTGCAGGGGATGCGATGCACCCGGGAAATGCAGAATCATTGATTGGCACCGGTTTTCTCGCAGCGGGGCCCTGGGATGAAAGCTCACAAATGGGCATTCAGGATGGAACGCTTGATAAAAAAGTCGCTCAATACCTCGACCGTGACGACATGATCACCACCACGATGTCCACATTTCTCGGGCTCACGGTCCATTGTGCCAGATGCCATGATCACAAGTTTGATCCGATATCCATTGAAGACTACTACTCTTTACAAGCGGTATTTGCAGGAGTGGATCGCAACAATCGACCGTTTGACCGCGACAATGACATCCACCAAAAACGACAGACCTTATTGTCTCAAAAGACCGACTTGCTTGCGGACAGATACCCTGAAAGTGAATTATTGAATGAGCATGCGAAGACCCGTGTCGATCGTTGGGTTGAGTCACGTCAGAGCGTCTTGGATCGGTGGACCTTCAGCGTTCCAGACTTCGCAGAAGAGTCCGCCTCAAAAGCCTCCTTCCAACCCAAGGATCACTCACTCTTTTTCCCTAAACCCGCGAATGATCAAGGCCTGCTTGCCTGGACATTCACCTCCCCTTACACAAAACCTACTGCCATTCAACTGGAAGTGCTCCCGGACGACCGTCTCCCCAATCAAGGACCCGGCTGGGCATCCAACGGCAATTTCAGATTGAGTGAATTCAAGGTATTCACTCGCCCTGACACCACGGCCCCCTGGGTTCAAGTCCAGTTACAGCAGCCTCAAAACGATTTCAGTGAGGATACCACTTCGGTTCGATATTTGATCGATAACGACAACGAGACCACCTGGGGCATCCTCCCTCAAACCGGTACGGCTCATCGCTGCTTTTTCGAGATAAGGCCAGATCAAAATTGAACTGCAGCACCATCACAAGGAGGCCCTCTGGATCGGTCGCTGCCGAGTTTCATTGACCGATGCACCAAGGCAGGACATCCAACCATTCCTTGCGACTGAACTCGACAAGGCATTTTCAACGCCAGAGGATCAGCGTACAATAGTCCAGCAACTCACCCTTTCACGTCACGCCACTCTGGAACATTGGAACCAACAGTTAAATGAACTTCCTCCTTCATCGCAGGTTTA
>KB911854.1 GCA_000383715.1 Verrucomicrobia bacterium SCGC AAA164-E04 | reverse complement strand
AATGCTTCAAGCAGAAAAAAGCGATCTCCCCTGGCTGACGAAATCAAACCAACAAGGGAGAGATGTGCTGGCAGCTCAACACATATTGCAACTGAAAGGGTTATGCGTGGGATTGATCAATGAAACCAAACTGGATCGATCCGAAGAAAAAACAATTATTCGCAGAGTGTTGCATGGTGACACAGCGGCATATGAGTCATTGATCGCCCATTACCAACCTCGTGTTTTTGCAACAGCACGCAAATACGCACGGCGGGAAAGCGAAGTTGAAGACATTGTGCAGGAGATTTTCATCAAGGCGTTCAAGAAATTGGATTCCTACCGAGAGGAAGCTCCTTTTGAACACTGGCTCATGAAGATCAGCGTGAGAACCTGTTATGATTACCTTCGCAAGCATCAACGCAACAAGGTTTCATCGTTCTCCGACATTGCTCAAGAGGATTTTGACTTACTGGAAGTCATTGGTGAAGAAAAACATCCAACACGTGAAAAACAGGAGGCAATCAATAAACTTGTTCATGATTTACTGGAGCGATTGCAGCCTGCAGCGCGCATGGTCATTACACTCCTGGATATTGAAGGGAAATCAGTCAAAGAAATTGCCAAGATCACAGGCTGGTCAGTATCTTTGGTTAAGGTCAGGGCCTTTCGTGCTCGAAAGCAAATGCGCAAAATACTCGAAGATTTCAATCAGGAAAAATACTTGTAGCAAGCGTGGCGGGATCTTTTGCATCAACGAAGCACATTTATTTTGAATAAGATGAAAAAAAATAACGACATTTTTGATCGCCTCATCCGTGCAGCACGTAGGATACCGGAAAATGATCAGACCCCTTACTCCTTCGAGAAGCGTATCATGTCTCAACTGCGTGATGTCAAACCCGTGGATAACGTAGCCGTATGGGCGCTTGGACTGTGGAAAGCAGCTGTCCCATGTGTCGCAATAATGCTCCTCATCACTACCTGGGCCACTCTTTCCTCTACAACAGACGCCAACGCATCCTCTGATGCACTGGCTTCTGAACTCCAGTATACGATGACCCAGCCATTCCAGGCGTTGGAGGAATCATGGTAAGTTCATGGAAAATCATCATCGCAACTCTGGTCATCTACACCGCAGGGCTGATCACCGGAACATTTTTAAATGATCTGAGACCCACCAAAGACCGCCCACAAACTCGAAGAGATCCGATGCCGCGCGGACCAAGGATGAATGATTTCATTCAACGCTTTGGAAGCAGACTCGACCTTACCGGCACACAAAAGACCAATATCACTCAGATACTCAAGAGCAGTCAGCAACGTATGGACGCCTTGATGCAACAGATGCATCCAAAAATTGCCGAAGAGTTCTCTCAGGTGAACTCGGAAATCAAAGGGCATCTGACCGAGAAACAGGCGACTCAATTTGAAGCATTGATTAAGAACCGCCGGAATCAGGGACCAGGGGGGCCAAGGCGGGGGTTTGGTAATGGGCCAGGGAGGGGTGAAGGTCACCGGGACTCTTCTAAAGGCGGGATTTTCCGTCAAAAACGAGGGAATCCAAACAAGGACAAAGATTGGAAACGAGAAAATGCTCCTGCAGGGGATTCTTCAAAACTTAGTGATGCACAATCAGGCATTGCGCCTTCCAAACCCCAGGAAGCACCCTCGTTTGATAACTGAAGGTCATCATAAATGGTTACTGCAGTTTCAATCACCCCCTGAACCGAAAACTTCAAGCTACTGTAACAAGCTGTCGTAAAGATCCAGGTATTCAAGAGAAGTACGTTCCCATGAAAAGTCCTTGAGCATGCCATTCTTGCGGATTTTTTTGTAACTTTCCTGATCCTCATAAAGATCAAAAGCTTCGTTGAGAGCAGCTTCCAAGGCTGTGACTGCATAATCATTGAATTTGATCCCCGTTGCGACATGAGCAGATTCGCTCAATCCGATAATCGAATCATCCAAGCCACCAACAGCTCGAACAATGGGGACACTTCCATATTTCAAACTGTAGAGTTGGTTTAATCCACAAGGCTCGAATTTAGAAGGCATCACAAAGAAATCGGAGGCGGCCTCTATTTTGTGAGCCAGAGAATTATCATATCCAATAGTCACTGCCACCTGATCAGGATAGTCCCTTGCAAGCCGTTTAAATCCTTCCTGATAAAACGGCATTCCACTTCCGAGCAGCACGAATTGGAAACGGCGATCCAATGTTGCATGAAGCGCTGGCAACAGAAGATCCATCCCCTTTTGATCAACCAATCGCCCCACCAATCCCAGCAAGGGTACATTCGGTTCACAGGGAAGCCCCAACATGGTCTGTAGTTTTTTCTTTTGCAGCGCTTTCCCATCC
>KB911853.1 GCA_000383715.1 Verrucomicrobia bacterium SCGC AAA164-E04 | reverse complement strand
CGCATATTTTGGGCTGACCGTTGTCAATTGATCTGCAAAAATCAAACCTGACTTGAGGAAGCTCACTTGTTTGTAAAACTCCACTCCATGAGGCCCAAAATAATCGCTGGGAAGATTGGTATAACTGAATGAATCTGCAGGGAAATTCCCCTGATAAGCCAAATTATGAATAGTAAAGCATGTTGTTGGAGCTGGATACCAGCCTCCACGCATATGCTGATGTTGAATCATCGCTGGGACCATTCCTGCCTGCCAGTCATGAGCGTGGACGATATCGGGTGCATCGGTCAGGTAACGTGCAAGGTTGGTTGCGGCTTTGGAAAAAAACAGAAACCGCTCTGAATTATCCTCATAATCCTCACTCTTTTCACCATAAATCCCCGGACGATCGAAGTAATCTGGTTGTTCGATAAAGTAAATGGTGAGGTTTGGTTGCGGATTTAATGTGTATAATTTCCCGGAAACCATTTTGTCGCCCATTTCCAGGTCAAGAGCCCAATCCATAGGCTGGATTTCCTTGAATTTCCTGGCTATGCCGCGGTACAGAGGCGTCACGACCTGAACCTGAGTTCCTCTCGCAGCCAGGGCTTTTGAAAGTGCACCCACCATGTCGGCAAGTCCTCCCGTTTTCGAATAGGGAAAACATTCCCCACTAACTTGCATGATTGTCATGATGAAATTGTGTGAGTGAAATTGAAAAAGATGGGCAAACGGGCTGGGCTCAATTCATGACGCCGCAGGAATCACTTCAACCCCGAGGTAAGGCTGTAATGGTTCAGGAATCCTTATGGAACCATCCTCCTGCTGATGTGTCTCAATAAGTGCCACAAATAATCGAGCCAATGCTGTACCGCTACCGTTCAAGAGGTGGGGAAAAACATTTTTCCCTTCTCGCGTTTTGTAGCGAAGATTCATACGCCGGCTCTGGTAATCCTCGCAATTCGAACAACTCGAAACTTCCAGGTAACTCCCCTGCCCTGGAGCCCAAACTTCGATATCAAAAGTCTTGGCACTGGCAAATCCCATGTCACCGGTACATAATAATATGACTCGGTAATGTAGGTCCAATAACTGCAAGACTTTTTCAGCATTACCAACCATCGCGTCTAGCTCAACATAACCTTGATCAGCCGGTACAATTTTAATCATCTCGACTTTATCAAACTGATGCACCCGGATCATACCGCGAGTCCCTACTCCTGCAGCTCCTGCCTCTGCTCGAAAGCATGGACTGTATGCACAGTAAAAAATAGGGAGTTGCTCTTCCTTGAGCAGTTCTTCTCTGTGTATGTTGGCGACCGGAGCTTCCGCGGTGGGAACCAAATATAGTTTACCGAGTGTTTCGCCATCTTCACCTTCCTGAACAGCATATGCTTGATCGTAAAACTTCGGGAACTGACCGACTCCTGTCATGCAATCAGGACTCACCACAAAGGGTGGCGATACTTCGGTGTAACCATGTTCCCTGGTGTGCAAATCGAGAAGGAATTGAATCAATGCACGCTCCAACCGAGCCCCCCAACCGGTGTACAAGAGGAAACCGCTTCCAGCCAACTTGGCTCCACGCGCAAAATCTATCAATGAAAGCTGATCACACAGGTCGACATGTGATTGAGGATCAAAGCCATATTCCGGTTTATGCCCCCATTGTCGAATTTCAGGATTATCCTCCTCGCTTGCCCCGTCCGGGATGGATTCATGTGGTAAATTCGGAAGACTCAAAAGGATACTTTCCTGTTCCTTCATCGTTTCTTGAACTTGCTGATCCAGCGTCGTAATTTGATCTCCAATAGCCTTGGTCGCGGCTTTTTTCTCCTCTGCCTCTTCCTTTTTTTTCTGTCCGATAAGCGCCCCGATCTGCTTGGAAGCAGATTTCCGCTCAGCTTTTAGCTGTTCAACTTCCGTCAAGAGGCCACGACGTTGTGCATCCAGCTCCAGTAAACGCTCTACCTTGCTCTCATCGCCTCCACGCCGCGAAGCGAGACGCTTTTCCGTCAATTCCTTATTTTCCCGTATCCAGCGAATGTCCAACATAGGAGTAGTTTATAAACAAAGCCGCATCCGTATAGCAAGAATCGCATGCTTTGAATAAAAGGACGGCCCCACAACTAAAAAATAAAGATCATCCTCCACGCTATTGTGAATGCATTCATTGGACGTACCCGGACAGCATGCATGCTCTCGGAATCAGGCAAGACCGTTATCGACTTGTCCCCACCTCAGGTTACTGCAAATCGTTACCTTGTGAATGCATCCTCAGATTTTGAAGCTTTCCATAAAGCACGACTGCGCTCTATGCTT
The DNA here is from genome assembly GCA_000383715.1 of Verrucomicrobia bacterium SCGC AAA164-E04. GTDB lineage: Bacteria > Verrucomicrobiota > Verrucomicrobiia > Limisphaerales > AAA164-E04 > AAA164-E04. Next base: position 58 of record KB911853.1, on the reverse strand, counting down.
CAGTGCCAGTCAATCGATGAAAGATGACGGGTCTCAATGGAACCATGAGCGACAAATT
>KB911852.1 GCA_000383715.1 Verrucomicrobia bacterium SCGC AAA164-E04 | reverse complement strand
ATGAAGTGGTCTTGTTGGATAGACTTGGGGGGAGGTACTGGATTATGAAACGCCTATTTGGGGAGGTGGCCCCAGTTCCTGGCACTTCTTTTTTGTCTGATAGTATACCGATGGCAATGGGTATTCTAAGCCGCACAAGACTTAAAACCTTGCGAGGGTTGCGCGCGCGAAGTGGTTGACGCACCAAACCCCCATCTTGTTGGTCTTCAATGCTTGCTCACATACTCCTGACATTTTTCCTGTTTCAATTCTTACCCAACCGAATAAACCGAATATTCCGAATAATCTCCCAACATGACTTTCCGTCACTGCTTAGTTAATTCGGTTAATTCGGAATATTCGGAGGGGTATTACATTAATCAGAGAAGTGTCGGGTTGACCTCGTAATTGGTCGCTGGCTTTCTGCCGCCCTGTGGTCTGTGAGTATTCACGACTTCGATTTCACGACAGTGTTTATTATCCAACATCCACTTGATAGCCTCTTGCAAGTCCTCGGCTTTAACGCTCAAATTTTTGAGCATTGGGCTTGTCTGAATAACGTTGGCGCCGTCCTTTTTGAGCTTATCAATAATGCGCCGCACCAGCTTTGGCATTTTGCGTTTACTTATCATGCCTAGCAGCCGCTCCGTGTGTAGCCAGAAGTATTCGACCAAACGGATTGCGTTGTTCATGTCTTGAAGAGTGATTGAGGGCGCATCATCCGCACGGTAAACCGCAAGCCCGGCAACAATCTTAAGCGCCAAATGAGGCAGCCTGATTACAGTGTCTTTAGCGTCTGCGTATTCCGCGCCCATCTTGCGTTCGGTATCGTTGTAAAACTCTATCCAACGGGACCGGGCCTCGTCACAGATTGGAAGCTGATATTCCGTTTTGATTCTCTTACGGTCTTCCAGAAGCATGTAGATTAACTTGAGATACTTTTCTTCAGTCGCTGCGGAAATCACCGCGTCATCATACTTCCGAATAATCTCGCCGCCCTCATCAACCGCACCGGCCAAACCGTCTGGCACGCAAAACAAGAAGCGACTCATGAAGCCACTTCCGAACAATTCGGGATTTCTTTTTATAGCCTCCAACTCACGGACCTGAGTTGTCAGCGCAATGCTCAAGCACGGGTTATCCATCTGGATGCTGTTATCCTCGTTCGACCTCTCGCTGCCGTAGGGGTCACCGTCAAAAGATTTAAGATAAAACCCTATGTCTGGTCTACCGTCTTTGGCGTATTTCCCAAACATCACCGCAAGTGTTTGCGATGCATCAGAAGACGCCAAAAGAAGCTGTTCATCACAATCTTTCATTCTTCGAGCCAGCGCTTCAGAGGTGCCTTCGTCTTTTATGAAGTTGGGATTACATATCTCTGGCTCTTTTTGGAGTTTCTTAATCTCTTCTAAGTCGGCATGAGGATTTTCACTGGTGTCATTTTTGAGCTTTCTTTTTAGGGCCTCAATTTTTCCGACACGGATTTCTTTGTCGATTTTCTTATCCTCCCAATCATCTCGCTGCTCGCATATCCACTTTTCGGGCGCACGCGTGAACGGTTTGAATGTGGATGATTTCCGTTCTCCAGGCACTTGAAAAGTAAGCGCGTAAAGATTGGGCCTAGCCTCAACGCCTTTCTTTATTCGCGCCGCGTAATGCCTGCTTGCGCATCCGCTGACAATCGATAGCGCATTTATCATCGCCGCCTCAATTGAGATTTTAAAAGCGGTGCTAGCCTCCCGGCACATGTCGCGCAACACAACCGGCAACGCACCGACCGGCGCCGGTGGCAACGCCTCAAATTTGTCCTGCTTGTCCGCTAGGTCTGGCCAATCAAAATCATCGGGAGGATAATGCGTCTGAACTTCGACTTCCGTTATGCCGGCCTCTTGCATTTGCTCATCCAGCTCCTCAATCCCACTCATTAAATCACTCATTACAGTATGCTTCCTGTTGAGGGTTCTGGGTTGAGGTAGACAAGTCTTTGCGGTTGGGCTCCCCGGTAAACGCCGGGCAACCGGCACATGCGTGACGCATTCTTGTTTTTGATATCGACGCCAAAATCAACGAGACGCTCAAACAACTTGATGACTTCTTTATTATATTGGTCGATGCTTTTCGCGGCTGCTTTGACCAGCGCTTGTAATGACCTGCCACCACTGTGAATGATTGCCACAATAGGGACCGGTAACTTTGCAAGTAACGTTGCTTGAAGATTGATTTCAATATCGTCTGACTCAATCAAAGCATACATGCAACTAGTCACGTTTTTATCCGCTACGCCGTCACCGTCCAACGGGTTCATGCCCATCCAGCAACCGCCGGGACTTCTTTTCAGTTCCCAATCTAAGATAGCCTTTTGCC
>KB911851.1 GCA_000383715.1 Verrucomicrobia bacterium SCGC AAA164-E04 | reverse complement strand
CTTTTGGAGTGCAGACGACCCGCGGTATTGGGCAGGGATCTGAAAATTTCGGCGTGCGGTCCGCCGGGACCAAAACCCACCGTTATATCCGCAACCTCAACCCTACCGAAACATTCAAAAACTTCGTCACACGACCGGGTGGTGACAAGGCTGATTTCTGGATTTCCTGGATCGAAAAGGCAAAGGCTGGCGATGCCCACGCCCGTGCCATGACCGAGAAATACCAGCACCGTCCCGCCGAGGAACTCTACGATGTTGAGAATGATCCTCACTGCCTCAATAACCTGATCGACGATGCCGAATTGGCAGAGCTCAAGGCTGAACTGTCCACGCGGCTGGATGCTTGGATGAAATCGCAGGGGGACGAAGGGGCCGCCACTGAGGCCCTGGCTCACACCCGCAAATCCAAGTTCAAGGAGAACAAGAGACCCAAGCCGTAACCTCGATCGCTGCAATGATCCCGCTACCTGCCATCTTCTTTGAAGTCGCTCTGAAAAAAAAAAACTATTACTTTCAGCTCATTATCTTGCTCTTCTTCAACTTTTAACCGGGAGCACTTGGTTACGCCTTGCCTCTGGATCAATGGGAACTCCCTGAAGCATTTACCACGCTAAGAAAGAGGCTCGAGAACCGATGTTCCCGTGAAGGTGCTCAAGAGTATATTCAAATCCTCCGAGGATTAGAGAAGCATTTCATACCGGTCTTGGTCAAGGCAGTGGCAAAAGCTCTGGAATATGGAGCCATTACCCGGGACGCAGTGGCTCAGTTCTTATATCCTCCAGAAGAAAGGCGTAAACAAACTTTAAAGCTGGGGAGGGGCAGTAAAGATGGTGGTGATGTTCGAATATTTTGACGCTGGAAAAGATTGGTGGTGGGGCATAGTTAATCTCGAGATTCGAGCCTAACAGTTTGGATCGGTAGCGATCAGTCTCAGAGGGAATCAACTAGTAATTCTCTGAGAAGCCAACGTACTCAAGACAATAGAAGAGGTTACCTGACCATGGTTTCCCATCCCAAATGCATCTCAGCCTTGTTCCTTAAACAATTCAAGTAGTCGCGCATTCTTCAGGGGTGCAAAGTCCATCGATTTAAAAGCGGCAACAAAAATACCATTTTTTATTTGAAACCAATTCAAAAAATGTCATTTTTGAAACTTCGTATTCTTAAATTATGTCATTGCCATCCATCAAAAACCATAGAAAAATGATTCACTTTTTCAATTTTTTACGACAAAAAACAATTACTTCGGCATCACTTCTCTTGCTTTTTGGCTGTGGCTTTGTTGACGCGCAAACCATTAATTACAACGGTAGGGACATAACTTTACCATTGCAGGTTACAGAAAATCCAAAAATTCTAAAATACAACAACAATCTTAATTATAATGTGTGGTTACTTCCGTCAATCGGCCATCCATTACCGTTACTAAGTGATGTAACAACTTTCACGGAAAAAACTTCAGGGAAGAATAGATTTTATATTGCTGAGGAGGTTGAAAATTTTGAAAGGGGATCACTAATTTCAGCAGAATTAAGAGAAACATATAGACCTTTCATAACCAATTTATTGTTGTTAACTCAAAATATAGATATAGCCATAGAGCACACTGTTGAGTGTTTTAGAATAACATATTTCACAGTAGACCCTTGGGGAAACAAGACAAAAGCAACAGGATCACTATTCGTTCCATCTAACGTATCCAATCCGCCATTGGCTATGTATCAACATGGCACAATACTCAAAAAAGCAGATGCGCCTTCAAATAAATTAAACTTTTTAGAGAATATTAGCCCTAATCTTGACTTGAGCTTCAGTGAGGCAGGCATTGGGGTGATGGCTGCTGGAAAGGGTTATGTTGCTACCTTGCCCGATTATTTGGGAATGGGAAGTGGCGATGGATATCACCCATATGTCCATGCTAGATCGGAAGCCACCGCTGCAATTGATCTTGCGAGAGCGGCAAAAGAATTTTTGGGGGAGGATTTCCTTAACTTTAAAAAGACATTTGTTTTTGGTTATTCACAAGGTGGGCATGCCGCCGTAGCGTTAAATAGGGAGTTGCAAACATATCACGCAGATGAATTTAACGTGTTAGCCTGCGCCGCTGGCGCAGGACCTTATTCAATGAGTGAAATTATGTTTGAAGATTTAATGTCTGGCAGGCCTCACCCTAATCCATTTTACTTTCCATATGTTCTTCAAAGTTATAATACCGTATACAATTTTGACCCGGATTATTCCGAAATTTACATTGAAGAATACATCGAAATCCTCCCACAATTAGTAGATGGTATGATCACTGGAAACGAAGCTAACAAACAAATCCCTGAGGTTTTCATTGATGTATTACAGGGAAGTTTTTTAGCTGATATTAGGGGAAATAAAGAACATTGGCTTCATCATGTATTGGAGAACAATGATGTTACTAATTGGGTTCCGGAAAATCCACTTAGACTTTACCATGGGGCTGATGATAAAAATATTATTATAGATAACGCCTACCATGCTCGTGATGTATTTAAAAAACAAGGAGCAGAAGATGTTGAGGTGATTGAACCCATACCAAATGGAAACCATTATACCTCTGCAATGCCGTTCATGACTCAGGCCTTGGAGTGGTTTTCGTCTTTGGATTAGATCGTTTTTTAAATCACTGAAAGATAGGAGTCACTTTGTAAAAATTAGCATTGCGTTTCTTGAAATCTTGTATTGTGTGTCTGAAATACCCTCTATCGTTAGACTTGATTGCCTTTACAAAATCCCAAGTGTCTTCACTGGTTTTTCCAAAGACCTCGAAATTATGGTCAGGATAATTACTATAGTAGTCGATAAAACCCTGTCGACTTATTTTTAGACCTAGATAAGGGTTCGGAGATGTAGTAAAACCTTGCCATCCAGATTGATATATAAAATAAATTGGATCGAAATGTTCGCCAGTGAAACTCACAGCCTTAAGTTCATACGTGAAATAATATTCTCTGTTATCTTGAAACTTTATATTATGTAAGTATCTAGCAGGGTTTTCGCGTCCCCCCCAAATCTCAGTGTAGATATTCTCGGATATATGCAGAAGATTGTCCTCGAATATTTTGAGTTCTTTGCCCAGAGATCTAATTTCGCCCTCATCGTCATAAGTAAATGTTTCGACAAGATATTCTGGAAAAAGCCATCCACCAGGCTCAAGTTCAGCATGGCCTTTTATGCTTAAGCCCTCAGTATCGTTGTGTATCACATCCACTAATTCCAATATTGTGTTACCATTCATCAGTGTTTCCTGCTTGCATATCCCTAAATAATGCTCGAATTGATCTAAGTTTCTAGGGTCGGGTCCATACCTAAAAGGGAAGTATCCCCAATTGCTACTGTTATGAGCCTCATGCCAGTTTATAGGTAAGGCAAGATCAACAAAATGCGGAGAATGTATGAAGTATGTTTTACAATCTGACTCGAACGAGTTGGAACCGGGTCTTAAATACCGTGTGTAAGTTTCACCAAGGTTTACTCTAGAGAACAACTTGCCGTTCACATATTGTAGGAGGCTTATATCTCCGTATGAATAACCAGCTATGTTCGCCAAGTCATCGTGTTGTAAGATCAAATCGATTGATGCATCGTAATTTATTTCTATTGTTGGCGTTGCCTCACTTCTATCATCTAGCAATTTTACATATGGAATGGATTCCAGAATGGGAAATACCTTTTTACTATCAGCATGTAGATGAAATGGGGCGAATAGCTTATTACAATTATAATTGGGATCGTATTCACAAGGAATATTTTACACCCAATAATCCAAATAATCCCTTTCAGCCTTTAAAACAGCTCGATGGTAATTCTAGCCTCCATTCCGTTTTGCTAGATGAGGATTACGAATACGTCGTTTTCAGGATTAACACTGAAAATTCGATTAACAATGTTGGTGATATCGAATTAATACTGCCCGACGGAACGGAACTTCCGGCAGTAGTCAATAATCTACCATTTGGTTACAGTGAAACCGAAAGAATGATAGTCGCGAAAGCTAACCCAGATGCCCGAGAAGTGTTTTTCAAAGCTATCAGTCCAGCTCGAGGTGAATATCAACTGCACGTGCACAACCGAAAAGAGCTCGGTAACTATACTTTTGAAGTTCTGAATCAAAATATGCAGCCTGTTATAGATTATGGTGAAGCCGAAATGGCTGCTAACCGCGACGCAACAATATCAAAATCTCAAATTGATGTTGTTTTCGAAGCATCAGACTCTGATAGCGATCCAGAGAATGTGATAATCGGAGTTTATCTTGATAAAAATAAGGACGGTTTTAATGGTATTCAAATCGAAGAAACCAATCTTGCATCTATCACCCAAGGCGAGGCTTTTAGGATTGAAACCAATGATAAAGATGTTCCAGCGGGTTATTATTACGCCTACATTACAGTTGATGATCAACGAAATTTGGTTAATGAATTCTACCTTGATGGTGCCAGATTACTTGTTCAGGACGATTTTGCTCCCGAGCCTGTTGCGTCGATCCAAGTTGCATCTACAGCATCTGGATTTGATGTTTCCTTTGAGCCATCCCCTGACCATAGCGAAGGCTTTTCTTACGATATTCATGTCACTCCCGAGTTTGATCTCGATAACGGTGGATCAACAAAAACGGAATATTTTAACTTTAATGCTAGTTTCGATAATTTAAATGAAGGGGAGCCTTATCTTGTTTCTGTGATCTCTACAGATGAAAATGGAAACAAAAGCTACCCTAAGTTTTTTAAGAGAATAGTACCCGGACTGGATGGTAACAGGCCTTTGCATGTTTTGAGTCCAAAATACCATGATGCGACTGTAGGATATCATTTTAATCATCGTATTAAATACGTTGATGGCGATATTTTAGAGAACTCCAAAGTATTAAAAGATAGCTCTGTTTTGTTTGAAATCGTTGGTGATGCAAGCGGCGCTACTATAGATAACTTTGGTATGTTTAGGTGGTTGCCTGATGAGAATCAAGTAGGCCATCACTCCTTCAAAATCCAAATCACGAGGCTCCTAGTTGCAGGCCCTGATGATGTTGCTATAACTATACGTGAGGAAAAGCCAACCACATTCGAATTATCGGTCAATGTTCTTCCAGCAGATAATTTAAATGGACTTGCAAAAAATTCAGTTGATATCCTTTCCACCCCGAACTTTCGGGTCGTTGAAGGAAGCCTTTATACTTATCCATTGTCCATTTTGAACAGTCATAACGAAGACAATCCATTAACTGTCGAAATTCTCGAAGGTCCTGACGGAATGGAATACGATGAAGAATCTCAAACAATTTCATGGCAGACATCTGAAGGTCAAATTGGCACTTTTGTAGAGATAGTATTAGCTGATGAAGACTTCAATTTCTTAGCAAAACAGCGCTGGTTCATAGATGTAATTAGTGAAAGCACTACACTCAATGACAGTTTGAAAATTGTTGCGGATATAACGGTGGGTTTTGGTCCCGGCGGACCGCACGCCGAAATTTTCAGATCCCTGCCCAATACCGCGGGTCGTCTGCACTCCAAAAGTGTATTGCTTGTGTTCCGCATTTTCACCGGTGAGGATGGGTAAGAACGAGCGCCCGTCCATCGTGTCGGGAGTTTCCAACCCGGCGGCGTCGAGGAAGGTGGGCGTAACATCGACGTATTCAACCAAGGCGTTTGACTTGGAGCCCGCCGCTACGGTGCCGGGCCAACGCACAATCAAGCCGGAGGTGAGTCCCAGCTCAAAACAGGTCCACTTTGCAAAGGGAAAGCCGGAGCCCTGTTCAGAGACCACCATGACGAGGGTGTCTTTGGCCAGGTCGTGCTTATCGAGCAAGTTAAGCAGAGCCGCGCATTGGGAATCGAAGTAGGTGATCTCAGCGAGGTAATTGGCGTATTCCTGCCGGGTATTGGGAGTATCCACAAACGTCGGCGGCAGCGTAAGTTTGGCGGGATCGTAGGCTGAGGCGTCACCCCTGTCGTAGGGCGTGTGAGGTTCGTTGGAACAGGCAAACAGGCAGAACGGCACGCCTCCTTTTTTGGAATCGGTAAAGAGTTTTTCGAGTGTCGGATAGGGATTATCTTCTGAAGGATCGGAAGACCGAAACTCTTTGGAATACTCGAATGGAAAGGAGGCTTTGGGTCCGATATGAGTTTTGCCTGACAAAGCTACTCGGTAGCCGGCATCGCCCAAGTAGTGGCCGATTGATTTAGTGCCTGGGTAAACGCGGGTGTGGTTGGGCCATGCACCGGATTTCACTGGGTAGATACCGGTGTAGATATTGTGTCGCGTGGGTGAGCACATCGGCGCGGCCTGGAAACAGCGTGAGAATTGCATTCCCTCCCTGGCGAGTTGGTCGAGAGCAGGCGTCTTGGCCTGCCCGCCGTAGACCCCCATATCCAGGTAGGTGCAGTCGTCTGCGATGATAAAGACAAGGTTGGGCCGGTCGGCTGCATGGGAGGAGGTTGCAATCGTGACTGCAATGAATAGGGCAAAAAGCGGCAAGTGTCTCATCATCAAAATTTCAGTTAAGAAGTGCGGGGCGAAGTCATCTAAGATGACCGCAAAGGGAGATTCTATTTTAGGGACACATCAGGCTCAGTCAACTGGTATTCCTTGCGGTGTAGTCGGCTATGACTGCCGATGCCAAGCCATATCGGTGCGCGCTCGAAGCTGTCCACCAATTGCCGGGTGAAGACAGCGGGTTTCTCAGCGGCTAAGTCAGTGCGCTCGGCGGAATCGCTGACCAGATCGCAGAGTTGTGGTGGTTAGTGTGTGGTAAAAATCAGCTTCCAGTCTCCATCGCGCATGGCACTCCCGCTTGGCATCATGCGCCAGAACAGCTGTTGGTGTGTGAGCGCGCGCCATGCATTTCACCATGTGGATAACGCAGCAGGCTTACGCTATCACAAATGAAAAACGCCCTGAGTATGGTTCACTTGAGCAGCATGTATTTTCATCAGGTCAAAAACAGATCGATGATCCAACGCCTTAGTGGTAGGCGCCGACAAAAGCAGAGCGCATCAGCAGTTACGAAACGCTAAAAGGAGCATGCCTTTCATTGATTCCTCGAAGGCTTGTTGCGATGGCTGTATGCATAGAAGTTTTTGTGAGGTTCAAGCAAACGCGGGAGTTTCTTGACAGGTGTCTTGTGGTCTACAATGCGATTGACTCTTTCGGAATAGCTTTCCGGACTGTAGCGCCAGATACGTGGGGGCGGCGCGGATGCTGAGTCTGGGAGGGTTCCATTGAAAAGTGCTTCATGGTCGACGTAGTTGCCATAGCCTGGCAGCGCTTTCTTATCGATAATCGAGGAACCAGTGGCTTTGATCGCAGCATTCAAAAACGCCAGTATCTTTGCTTTTTCATCCATTGCAGGCTGCTCCTCATCTTCGGGAGGCATCTCCTCGAGATCGAGTTGATCAAAGACGGAGACCAGTAGTTGCAGATCAACAGATGCGGCGTCATGAATCAATGGTCCCAGATTAATATCGCCCTTTTGCTTCTCAAGGCAATATTGAGCGCATTATTGATTCTTTTCTCAGCCGCATCTTTGTCAGTCTTGATATGAGACAAGCATGGGGACAATTTTCGCAGGCAATTTATTTTGCTTAAACGATTTTTTAGTCCCCATTACTTGTGGCCACCTTGTCTGTCTGGAGTTAATATCGCCAGTTAATGAAACAGATACTAAGCACATTCGCGGCTTTATTGATTGTTGGGTGTCATTCATTAGAAACAACTGACTCTGTAATCGGCAAATCACCTGCAAACAGTCAGTCTATTCAAGTGGAAAAGGCACCTGTTTTCATACCGTTAACCAAGATCGAGCTACCAACACAAAACGAAAAATCAGCTCACATAGAGAAAAAAATAACTGTCTTTGGAATCAATGTTTTCGCATTGGAGGGAGTTACAGATCGAGACCTGAAACTAGTGGCGCATGTTCTAGCACAGTGGATTGATAACAATGAGGACGGGACGCCAGATAATCCGGCCGTCCTCGCTGAGATTGTCAGACAGAAAAGCCGAATGATCCTCGGCGTTACTTTTGATCAAATCGGCCCGTGGCATGAGCACTCACAAGGAATACTAAAGTATCCACATGCTCCTACTTATGGTTTGGATGTTACAACTATAAATCATAATTGGTATGGCCTGCCGCTCAGCGAGTATTCACAGGATCATTATCTTAAAGAAGGTCTTCTCCCACCGGATGCAACAACAGAAGAAACCTTCCATCTGATAACGGACGTGGGGTATGCAAGTGTGTATCCTTCGATCTTTTGGCATGGAGAAGTGGGCAGCAATCCATCAGAAGCTCTTCGCTCCTACATCGCAAAGCGAGGAGAAGGACAAAAAGGTGCTTCTATGCTAACAGAGGCGATGGACAAAGCTCGTGGAGGCTATTTCAAACATATGCCAAACCAATATCCCGATAACGCTTGGTACACGCGGTCAGACGACTGTGGGTATAAATGTTTTGTCGGTGAATATATTCATTGGGGGATGATCACTCTTGTTGGCTTGAATGAGACACGTCAAGAAGGGATTCTGGATCAGTGGCAGATAAGAAACGCCCAATCTATGCGTAAGAGGGATCCTGAATTATATGGATTGCTCACGAACGCTGAATATAACTTTCCCAACACGGCCCCGGACGGATCTTACGGTGATTAAAAAGTGACCCAAAACGCATCTCTGAAATGCGTTGTTTTCATCCATCAGGCACGCTCAAACCAAGTTCGATACAGTTGGAAAGAAAGAGAATCTTCACCCTGATGAACCTTACTTACCTGGTTTATCGAACGAGCGATCGCATCCCCATCAGAAAACAAGACACCATCCTTGAGTAGAATGTTCTGAATGAGGCATTTGACATTTTTGAATACTGCCTCTCTACAAACTTCACACTAGGGCATTGTCAAACGATAGAATCTTTGGTCACTTGAAGGACGATGTCTATGTGGGCTTCTGGCTTGGGGTAATGCCTTCCACTTTTCCATTGAAACACTGCTTTCCAGCGTGACTATTCCTGGCCACCTCAGGGTCAGGCCAGCGTTCTCCGCTTTGATGGAAAGCTTGGGAATGAAGCCAACCGTTTGACCTTCAATCCCCCATGAGGATGGTACCTCAATTCCCAGATGAGCAAGAACCGTGGGTACAATGTCCGTGTTCAACGGAGTCGGTTGAATATCTCCGCTTGGCACCTGCCGTCCTTGAATGATCAAAGGCACTTTTAATTCGTTCAAGCTGAGTCCTCCATGGGAACCTGCCGAGGTTCCTCCATGATCACTGCAAAAAATGACAAGCCAATCCTCGCCAAGTTCATTGCGACGACGGTTGACTGCATCCATCAATGTTCCAATGTAGCCGTCCAATCGATTGAGAGTAGCAAGATATTGAGAATTTCTGGGGTGAAACCCTGCTGCGTGCCCTGCACCATCCGATTCATCGAGGTGCACAAAAAGTACATCAGGCCCCTCGTTGAGAATGTGACATGCGGCATTGACGGTGAGACGGGCATCACTGTCCTCGACCATTTGAAGCGTTTCAGCGCTGACAATGTGCTCGTTGATTGGTGCCCAGTGTACCCATGAAGAAAGATAGGCATCAGGATGAAACTGGCGAATCCGCTCGAATACATGTGGATATCCCCCGCCTCCGGGGAATGAAAAAGCGTTATTGAGAACCCTGTGTTTGTCCGCCCAAACTCCCTTCAGAATGCTCGACCAACCCGGCCCGCTTACCGTGGGCTGTCCAATACTGGCTCTCGCATCAAAACTGAAAGCACCACTCTCAACAAGTGCATCCAGATGAGGCGTCGAAGCAGCCTGTAACGAATCGACCCGGCAGCCATCCATCCCGATGATCAAGGCTCGCCGAGTTCCGAACGGGCTATTGTTGCGTCGAACAGGGATTGTGCACTGAGTTAATGCAGGCATGGTCAAGGTTTGTTCGACAGACGTTTTGTGCCGCGTGAAATGCTCCATCACCTCATGGGGTGTCAAAGCACTTGTATGAACACGCACTTCATGAATCATCCCCTGAAGCTTTCGCAATCCGGTCTCTGTTGGATGAGCCCCGATCATCAGAGGAGCTGAATCAGCATGACGGATTTTACCCGAAGCCAAAGTCCGTTTTGCCTCGAGTTTACCATTGAGATAAATGCGCTGAGTCACCCCGTCGTAGGTACCAACCAGATGATACCATTGCCCCAGAGCATAAGGTGTCTGGGTTTCGACAAAAGTCATGCGCTCATGATCCTCAGAAGCCAATCCAAAGGTAAATCGAGCGCTGTTGAAACCAAGAACCCAGCCTTCCTGAGGTGTTGTATGTTGTCTGGATGCAGAAAGGATGCCACCGAATCGAGCAGGCGCAGCAAGGGCAACCCAAGCTTCCAGCGTCATTTCTTTGGAAGGCCATTCTCTGGGGGCATCAGGAGATTCGACCTGAACGGGAGGACCTTTGCCGTCCAGCCAGAGCCCCTCGAGACCACCCGCTTCATGAAGTGTTGCTGGACCTCTTAAATTTCCGGGATAAAGCCCCTCATCCATATCTTGAACAAAGCCTTGATGAACACGATCCGAGCTAAACATCCAGTGCCCCCCCACCTCGAGACGGTCACTCTCATCGACGGCAACCACCTCCAGATTATCGATGGCCCACCAACCATCCTGCCCTGCATGCAGCATCCCCAAGGTGAGAACGAAAGAATCAACACCCGGACGCTTTTCAAAGACGGCGCAAACTTTTTCATTCCATGTATCCAATTGAAAACTCGGACTGTTTGGGTCCGAGTCATACCGAAAAATCTGAATCGACGGCATCCCATCAAAAGACACGCTGAGATTGCCGGCCATAGGGGCCACCGAATGCCAGCTTGAATCAAAGCGAACTTCAAATCTGCTGGCCTTCAGATGACTGATGTCAATCGGGGGAGTTGACAGATAACTGCTCATGGTGCCACTTGCGTCTGGCGCCGGCTTCCTGGCATTGGCATCAGCAACCAGCAGAACGCCGCTGGCACGGTGAAAAAGAGATCGAAGTGGATCTGTCCCTTGAAGGTTCCACCAGGACGCATCCACAAACCGCCACCCTTCCCTGCCTGGAAAATCTTCGTCAGTCAAGTGGGCGCCCTTGAGTGACCAGCCGGGCGGAGTGGTCGTTGACCAAACCCCTTTCCCCCCTGTCCCTTCAACTCCTTGAGGAAGCAGAGGCACTCGGTCAAATGACTCGATCAATAACTGACTCTCCGCAAAAATGTGAAGTTGGGTGCAAAGAAAACAAAACAGGATTGTGGTGCGCATCATGATTTGTTGCATGCATTCATAGCGTTATCTTGAGGTCTGTTGACTGCCACTGATCAATAAAGCAATCATCCTGTTTTATAAAGTGAAAAGATGTTGATCTCATTTAACACAAGCGAACCATATGTTGTAGTAGTATCGAACATATCACAAACCCGAGATCATTTGAGTATTGCTGGGGCTGAATACTCGCAGTCTGGGCCGAAACGGAAACACTCTAATTTTAACAAAACAGACAGACATCACGGATGCAATATTTGAAGACGCAAGCTCCACTTTGGCTTGCCTTTGGCAAAAAAATGCATGCACTATCTTCATGTGATGAAATCGTGATAGAGCCATGACAAACAGCTGCTTCAACTACCTGATCGCCATCATGCTCATCAGCTCTCAAGTGCGTGTTATCAGTGCTGAATGGCAGACTTTCAAGGTCTTACAAACCCTACCTCACGATACTGAAGCCTTCACTCAGGGACTTGTTTTCCATAACAACACGTTCATTGAAGGGACCGGGCAGTTCGGACGTTCATCGTTGCGCGTCGTGGAGCCACGCACCGGAAAAGTGAAAAAACAAATCCAACTTTCCCCCGAGTTTTTTGGTGAAGGTATCGCTGTGACCGAAGACAGCATATTTCAGCTGACCTGGAAATCCGGCGAAGCCGTGGTCTACGACCTTGATACCCTTCAGCCAAAAGGAGGGTTCACCTACCAGGGCCAGGGCTGGGGATTGACCTTCGATGGTCAACGTCTTGTCATGAGTGACGGGAGTGACTCACTTTATTTCCGTGATCCAGATAGTTTCGCCCTGATCGAGACAGTGAAGGTCTCTGACGACAAAGGACCGGTGCGTAAGTTGAACGAACTGGAATGGATCAAAGGCGAAATTTGGGCAAATCAATGGCAGACGGACAGAATTGCAAGGATCTCCCCAGACACAGGAGTGGTCATTGCCTGGATTGATTTTTCAGGTCTTTTTGACTGGCCGTCGCTGAGGAATGCGGATGCCGTGCTTAATGGGATTGCCTATGACCGAGAACGCGACAGAGTATTTGTGACAGGCAAGACATGGCCTTTCCTGTTTGAGGTCCGTGTCGAGACACAAGGGATTTCCGATCAAGTGCACATCGATTTTTCACGCCTTCCTGCTGTTGACCTGAGACTTTCGTTTCAGAGCTTCAGGGGATCACGTTACCGCCTGGAGCACTGGAGAAGTGTAGACACGACAACTGAATTAAACTTCAGTGAGTCGATTACCGGAACTGGGCACCGAGTCGATCGGACCCTCGAATTACCGCAGACCGGTGATGGTTTTTTTCGAGTGGTAGGTGAGTAAATAGGGCAGAAATACCATATGCCCGATATCGGAGTAAGCTACCAGCTTTCCGCACCCTCGTGTGCTGGGAGTGGGAGCAACAGCCCTTCATCAAATAAAGACTTCCGTCCCGTTAAAAAAGATTGAGGGTTTCCTGACATCACCCCTGGTTTGACTGGACAGGTGATTCCAATGATCTAGCGTGAATAATATAGACCAGAAACCCCAAAGCAGCTCCCACCGGGGCCAACGGCCATTCAATACCGAAGGTCCATTCGATCAGCCATGCACCAACCCCAATGGTCATGGCCAGCAATGCTGAAGTCTGGTTACCGTTTTTCCAGAATAATCCCATGACCAAAGGAACAAGTAACCCTGCCAATCCAATGGAATAGCAACTTTCCAATAATTCAAAGGCTCGCGATCCCATGAGTGCTACTGCCACACATACGGCGGAAACCAGCACGACAGAGAGTCGGCAGAGCGTGAGGGAACTCACGGAATCCGGCACCCTTTTTCGAAACAAGTTGCGCCCAAGAATCGTAGCCGGTGCCAGAATACCGCTATCCATGGATGAAAGCACCATCGACAGAACAGCCAGCAGAAACACAACCATCATTCCATCTGAAAGGTAATGCTGCGCCATTTGGATAACAACCGACTGCGGCTCCTTGTCGGGAAACAAGATTGGAAAAGAGAAACCAATGAATACCGGAATCGACCCAAGCAGTATGTAAAGCCCACCAGCCATGAAGCAGGAAATCCGCGCTACCTGAGCGGATTTTGCGGCAAAAACCCTTTGCATCAAATCCTGACTGGGTAAATTGCCCAACATGGCGATGGATAGCCACCCGCACCATTCGGCAAATTCCTGAGTGCGGTCTATTGGAATCCATTGTCTCCTCGAGACTGTTGATTGTTTCCAAATCCCTTCCAGCCCCCCAAAATTTGTCAGATCACCAAGAACATTCCATCCCAAGAGCAGTAACCCGAAAATCATCAAAACCGCTTGCAAGGCATCCGTCAAACTGACGGACCACATGCCACCCACAATGGTGTAAACCATTGCGAAGAGTCCCAGGGCAACAATCGTTTGAGGAATAGGCCAATCAAATAAAATGTTGAAAAGGCCAGACAAAGCCACCAGTTGAACCGCGATCCATCCCACGAATGTCGGTACTGAAGTCAATACCTGCAACACCTCTGCTTTGGGGCCGAACCGAGCCTTGAAAAAATCTGCCAGCGTACAGATGTTCATGTTCCAGAGAGGACGCGCGAAAAACAATCCAGTAAGCACCAGGCAAAGGCCTGCTCCAAGCGGTTCCAGTGCAATGATACGGACTCCCTCCAGTGCGATTTCATCGGAAGTCGTCAAAAGAGTTCCAGCGCCAAACCAGGTAGCAAGCAGAGTCCCGGTGTTAAGCCAGATTGGCATTCGTCTCCCGGCAACGATGAAGTCTTCTTCGTCATGGATCTTCCTTTGAGCCAGAAACGAGATACCCAGGACTATAAAAGCATATAGGATGACAGCGGTCAGTAGCATGATGTCAGCACCCGGTGAATCTTAGGTCGCTTGGTAGAGGTTGTTCAGGTCAATGAAGTAAATATTCAGACAATTCCTTCATTATCAACCATGAGGGTCACCCAGAAAAATGACGCAGCCAGTTATTCACTTGTTGGGGTCGGTGTTGTTGAGATACTCCTCAAGGTCAGGGTAGCCATCGCCATCCGAATCTGCAATTCCATCCCACGACAAGTCACCGTTCGGATGGAACAGACGTTCCCATTCATCAGGCATACCATCCCTGTCAACGTCGTCTTTTGGTCGAGCCGATAAGAGTTTCGGCCAACCGCCCACTTCAGTCTGACTCGATATAATACCGTCACCAAAAGTCGTTCGCCCTGACTGCACTTCCCTGACAATACGATCATCATGGGAGTCTCTTTTCGGTCGAATCGCGCCAGCATGCATGCATACTTTCTCATAGGCCAAGTCAGGGGTATCCGTCGATACCGGGCCAAAGGGAACCGACTGCTCGATCAAGACAGATTCAGGCAATCGATCGGAAGCGTCGATGATCACCAGCGCCCTCCCCTTACTGAAACCGGAGGAGGTCTCAAGCACATTACCCTTAACATGCCATCGGCCAAAAGTTCCATCATCAAGACATTGCATTTTGACAACACTGCGAAGCTGCCGTGAAGCAGGGCCTGCCTTGTAATAATTATTGACGACATTGATGCTCTCAGGGCGCCCGTCGAGCCTGCGGTTCTCCCAGTTGAAAATGACATTATTGCGAAAATCAAGATTGATCGTTGGATGACTCGTCTCACCCGCAATGCTGGGATTACGCCCGGCATGATTGGCAAATAGATTGTGGTGATAGGAAGTGTCCACCCCTCCCAAAGAGGCCGCAAAGCCATGTCCATTGCGCAAAAGCGAGTCATTGAGCGATTCCGAAATAAGGCACCACTGAATGGTGATGTTCCGGGTGCCATGGTAGGTGTTGACACCTTCGTCCAAGGTCCAGCTCACCGAGCAGTGATCCACGATCACATTCTCAGCATACGAAATATCAATACCATCCATCAACTTACCCGCTTCATCACCAAGGCGCACGCGCAGGAAACGCACCACGACATCATCAGCCGAAATGAGCAGGGGAAATTTTTTCAAACAAATCCCTCCACCGGGTGCGGACTGCCCCGCAATCGTGATGCGCGGATGGCGAATGCGCAGTGCTGACTGTAATTCGATCGTGCCGGAAACATTGAAAACGACCATTCTGGGATACTCTGCATCAACAGCGGCACGAAGGCTACCAGGCCCCTGATCATTCAAATTAGTGACAAATAAAACCTGACCACCTCGCCCGCCGAGCGCATGCCTGCCAAAACCTTCTGCGCCCGGAAACGCCAGCGGTTGAGCTCGCAAAGGAGTCAAAGACACAAAGACAAGCAATGGAACCCATATGGCGAACAAGCAGTGCTTTGCATAACTATTTTTCATAATCGATATCAGAAAACGATAGGATCTGTCTTGATACAATTGAGTCAGCACTAAAGTTTCCACCCTGTTCGATATGCTCGCTGAACCCATTGGTTTGCTACTTCGTTGTTGGTAACCCGCATGTTGGGTCCATCCCACAACAGATGCCCCTCAGTGCGAATCGCTAAATTCCCAAGGAGAACAACCTCTGTTAATGGGCCTGAATAATCAAAATGGGAACAGGCTGCTCCCATTCCCTTGCACGCATCAATCCAGTTTTGTTCGTGCGAGCCTTTGACACGAGGGAGGGTTTCGTCTGGACGCTGAAAACCATCCATACGTGAAAGAGGCAGCAAAGTCGGCTTACCTCCATGTGATTTGTGCATGATCTTTCCTCGCTCACCGACGTAAAGCACACCGTCCACCGGCCAATCATCCTCAGGCTCGAGTTCCTCTGGACGCGGCGGCTTGATACCGCCGTCGTACCATATCAGACGGACGGGCGGAAGTTCTTCTCTAGCTGGGAATTGATAGGTCACCAACGATGCCAGAGGAGCTGTTTCAGCGTGAACGTGGGTACTGCTGGCCTCGACGCTTTCTGGATAGCCCAGTTTAAGAGCCCAATAGGGATGATCAATAATGTGACACCCCATATCCCCCAGAGCTCCAGTGCCAAAGTCCCACCATCCCCTCCAGTTGAAAGGAACGTAATCCGCATGATAATCCCGGTAGGGAGCAGGACCAAGCCACAGATCCCAATTTAAAGTGTCGGGAATGGACTGTTGACCCAAAGGCCGTTTCGCCATGCCTTGAGGCCAATATAATTTCTTTTCGAACCGGGTACCACGGAGGGGGCGATCACTCCAACAATGAACCTCCCTTACTTCGCCGATCACACCGGCCTGAATCCACTCTACCGTTTGACGTGCACCATTTGATGAGTGCCCTTGATTTCCCATCTGTGTCTCAACGCCATACCTGCGGGCCGCCTCAGTGAGTTGACGTGCTTCCCCGATACTGTGGGTCAATGGTTTCTGAGTGTAAACGTGTTTCCCACGCCGCATGGCTTCCATGGTGGCAACAGCGTGTGTATGATCAGGAGTCGCAATGATGACCGCATCAATTTCCTTTTCCATTTTATCGAACATCACACGGAAATCCTTGAATCTTCTGGCCTTAGGATGACGGTTAAATGTCTGCGCACCTCTCTTGAAATCCACGTCGCAAAGAGCCACGATATTCTCATTGGAACTCTTTTCGATGTTGCCGGCTCCCATTCCTCCCACTCCGATTGCAGCAATGTTCAGCTTATGATTAGCCGAGACACCAGCAAGTCGGGTGGCACCGAAGCTCACCAAGCCAGCCGTCGTCGCAGCTTGGTTCATGAATTGACGTCGATTGATTATACTCATAGTGATATCCCTATATTGGGGAAATTGTATTTTTTATGATCAACCCCATTCAGGCAAGAATCAACATACTTTAAATGCATTTCAGCGTAAGCCATGCAAGCGACCGATGACGAACCTCGCTGGCTCATTTTTCTCACTGTCCTGATTGCAGCGACGCCACAAAATGGTTCCAGCTCCAAACCATTTGAACCTTGTTATATGAAACGTTGCTAAGGATGATGATCAGGGTTCATGAATACATCCCACCCTAAATATCAATTTCCGGGTTTTACGCTCATCGAATTATTGGTGGTGATTGCCATCATCGCCATTCTTGCCGGTATGCTGCTACCCGCGCTATCCCGTGCCAAATCCAAGGCTAAGAACATCAAATGCATCAGCAATCAAAGGCAAATCGGTCTGGCTTACATGATGTATGCGGACGATCACGCAGACTATTATCCCGCATTGATCAGTTGGGCGACTGCCGGAGGTAAACTGGGGCATTGGCCTGCGAGACCGGGAATTCATGGAGCAGACACTCCCCCTGAGGATCGACCTCTCAATGTTTATGCTCCTGGAGCCAATGTGTTCTCATGCCCGTCTGACAAGGGTGACAGTTTGCATGACGTCAAAAACAGTTTCAACGCGTATGGCAACAGCTATTTCCCTCAATTCTCAATTTCACAATTCAGAGTGAAGATGGTGTGCGGTATCAAGGGGAGTCAAAAGGTGAGATCCATCAAAACCAGCGAGATTGCCCGCAACCCAGTGAACAAGATCATTCAAGGTGATTGGAATTGGCACCCCAACCGAACGAGCGAAGACCTCAAACACCTGTGGCACAATATTCGCGGTCAATACCGAAGCAATCTTTTATTCGGAGACGGGCATGTGGACTTTGTTCGGTTTCCGAATGAAGCGGCTGGCTGGATTCTGAATCCCGAGCCGGACCCGGAATGGCAATGGTGGTAAGATCAAGTCCTGACGCTTGCTGAGCGTGAATCGACCATTCCAATCACTTGATGGAGATAATGTGCACAGGGCAACTTTCGGCACTTTGCACAAGCTCATCACGATCGCAGTCATACCCCTCCCCGAACTCGATCTGCTTGTGGTTGTTTTTGACTTTAACCAATGAAGCCAAACCATCCTCATCCATTTTCCAGTAACTCGGAGCCTGTTCCACACAGGCAGCGCAACCAATGCATTCACCGCGTTTGTGTGAAATACGAATCATGGCTGCATCACTTTCATCAGATAAAGGCGATCGCCACGGCGCACTTTATCCTGAACTTTAATTGAGAAGACGCAATGTCCCTTGACACCCTCAACAGCCTGTTCGTCAACCCTGATTTCTTCAACCACACCACTCACCACACCAGTGTTCTCTCCGATGATGGTGTATTCATCTCCTATTTTCAGTTCACCGGTCGTCGCAGTGATCTCAGCCACGTGAACACGGCTGAAAAAATTACTCACCTTACCAACTTCGATTTTTTGTCGCGTTGCTTTGCTGCCGTAAGTCTGGCTCCAGCCCTGTTTTCTGCCCAAGTAATAACCATCGGAGTGACCACGATTGTATACCTTTTCAAGACCGCCCTGAAGACCTTCCACCAGCTCCTGCGTATAGCGGTCATCATTAAGTGCATCAATCGCCTTGCGATAACTACGAATCACTGAATCCACATATTCAGGAGAACGACCACGGCCTTCTATTTTAAGAGTGTGAATACCAGCATCCAGAACCTGATCCAGGAAGTCGATTGTCGAGATATCATTGGGAGACATCACAAAATTATTATCGATTTCAAGCTGCTGGCCGGTTTCCTTGTCCGTTACTATGTATTCCTTGCGACAGTTTTGTTCACAGGCACCGCGACTGGCGGAAGCGTTACTTGTGTGCAGGGACATACCACATCGACCGGAAACTGCGATACACAATGCCCCATGGGCAAAGGCTTCCAGCTCCATGGGACGTCCACTTTTCCCTCGGAGATCCGCCTCAAGCATTTGCTCATGGATATGCTTGATCATTTTTAGATTCAGTTCGCGAGCCAGCACAATGCGCTCACACAGGGGAGCATAAAACTTCACGGTTTCATAATTGGAAATCGAAAGTTGAGTGGAAAGATGAACTTCCAAGCCCAGTTCATTGGCCATTTGCACAGCCGCCATATCAGCAAGAATCACCGCATCAACATTATTTTCCTTACCTGCTTCAAGAATCTTTCTGGCGGCGTTGGCATCGTAATCGTAAAGAAGCGTGTTGAGAGTCAGATAGCCTTTGACCCGATTTTCATGGCAAATACTCAGAATCTCACCTATGTCGGACAATTGGAAGCTCCTGCGCGCACGTGCGCGCATATTCAATTGAGCCACTCCAAAATACACCGCATCCGCACCAGCATTGATACCAGCTTGTAGTGATGGAAAGCAGCCCGCAGGAGCAAGTAATTCGGTTTTGTATTTCATGGATGATGCATGTGACGCAGGTATCGTTCAGCCCGTGATTTAAGGCATTTCCTGAGGATCGGTTGCCGTAAACAAACCCGATTAGTGATGCCTTCGAATCATGAAGACAATCATCTCAACAGCCTTACCTCGCCAGAAAAAAGACCGTATCATTGACCAGAGGGAAAGGCAAGCCATAGGCTCGCGTCCTTGCGGGCCTCTCCGCAGCGCCCTTGGCGATCAGGAAAGTCATTTCATCATGCATTGCTTATCATGCGCCCTGCTTTGACGGAGTTTTTATCCCCTCATATCCCATACATGGGACATATACGCAATAAATCGCAACAGAGACCACTTTAGCTGCCAATTAATTGCGAACTCGCTCGTATTCCCGATTGACAGCTTTTTCACCCCAGCGGTCAACCACGGCTCGCAAGGCATTGTTGCTTTCAGGGAATCGGCCCTTATCGTCGGTTTCCAAGATCCAACGGTAAAGAATATCTCGGTGTCGCGCAATTTCCAGAGCGATGTTCCGATCCACTGAATGAATCAGGTTTTTCGTTTCATGAGGATCATTCACCAAATCGTAAAACTCCTCAGCAGGCCGCACTTCACTAGCAAAACGATCCTGCACTTCATTGAGCGCCCCTTCCTTGTGCATTCTTGCAAGCAACTTCATAGCCGCCGATTCGCTTCGGTAGTTGGGTTGGAGATAAGGCTTATCCGTCATGAAATTGCGCATGTATTTGAAGCGTTGTGTCGTCACTGCTCGAATACGGTCAATCGTAAAGTCACATCGATCACGTGCCGAGACGACATAGTCACGATGATAATCCGCACTCAACATATTCCGGCCCTGCATGCTATCAGGCGTGCGGATACCAGCAAGCGCAAGTGATGTGGGAGCAAGATCGATCCCGCTGACAAGATCACCGCGGACTTTACCGCTCTCAATTCCGGGACCCGATGCGATGAAGGGAACCCTGATTCCCTCGTCGTAAATGAATTGTTTATGACGAGGAAGAGCGCAACCATGATCGGAAAAGAAAAAGATCACTGTATTTTCATAATGACCGTCTCGCTTCAAAGCCGCAACAATCTCACCTGTGATTCGATCCAGTTCAAGGATGGTGTTGTAATGGTCGGCGATCATTTGACGAAACACCTGATGATCCGGATAATATGGGTGAACTTTGACCTCCTCGGGTTTGATGATTGCAGGAGAATTCCGAAGATTCTTGCCTCCCCGCAGTTGGATTTGACCGAAGAACGGCTGGCCTTCCGGGCACTCTGACCAGGCGGTCCCCTTTTTGGCTCCATGAAAACCCATTGGAGGATGTACATGGTCGTAAAGATCGTCTTCATCATACACAAAGTTGTAATGAAACTTACCGTCATTGAAGGTATAATACCCTGCGGCCTGGAAGATCTCAGGAACGGTCTTCACGCCAAGGTGATTCGGCTCCCAAGACTCCATTTTGTTCCCCCGCCACATGGAAAAAGAACTGTAATGCTCATGCGCTCCAATCGACGTTTGATACATGCCTGTAATGTTGGCCGAGCGGGTGGGTGAGCAAACCCCAGCGGTCATGTAAGCGCGATCAAACCGAATACCGTTTGAAGCCAATTGATCTATGTTCGGCGTCTCGACCACCGTATCTCCATAACAACTCATCCAATCGTTCGTGTCTTCGACATAAATCCACAGGATATTCGGTTGAGCTGGCCCTACTTCTGGCGAGGGTTGATGGGAGTTTTGTCCTGTTGCCAGGGAAAACGACAAATACAAGAGCATCAATGAGATGATTTTCATGGTGATTTTTTTACTATTGTTGAAATTCAATTTTTAATTCTGGGACGCTGAGCTCATGTTCAAAAACCAGTCCGCAAGAACGACTACTTCCTCTCGGATTGTTGGCCAGGGATGAGCGCCTCCTTCTTTGACGATGAGTTCTGCCGGTACATCAGCCGCTTTGAGTGCGGTAACCAGGGATTGTGATTGTTGCAAAGGCACAACAGGATCCGCATCGCCATGAAAGACGAGGAATGGCGGTGCTTGATTCGTAACGAGCTTGACTGGAGAAATGGCGATTAACCGCTCTCGGATTTGTTGATCCGTGAGATTTTTTGTACCGCTGCCAAAAGCAAGTTTTTCAATGACTTGATGCATATGCCCTCCTTTTCGGGGATCAATTGCAATACCTCCATAATCAAGAAAATCTGCAGGAGGGAAGAAGACCCCAACGGCAGCCACTGAAGCTTCGGATGGACCCACGGCATTATCAAGCGCTACCAGACTGGCCAGGTGACCTCCAGCTGATGCCCCGAATAAGGCAAGGGTGTTTTTATTAATCGCATAATCACTCGCATGTTTTTTCACCCATATGATTCCCTGCTCCACATGAGCCTTCATATCATGAGCTGAGAACCGACTGATAGACCCTGGGCGCATGGCAAACACATGAAACCCCCGCTCACACAATTCCTCGAATAATCCTGCGCGATTGAGATCCCGGACCTTACCTCGATCAGAGGACCAGCCTCCACTGGCAACCACGACGACGGCATGGCCGTTCACACTTTTTTTGGGTATGAAAATATCAGCAACCAGCGCAACTCCATGAGCTTGATGATAGACCACATCTTGCTGATGTTCGTAGAAGGGATTGGAACCTCCCGCAAGGCTGGTCGCCATGAGAATGGATGTCATGATAAAAACTGATATCGATCTGAACATAGGGTATCCGGTGAGCATGATCCGAATGTGGCAATTCTGCAAGAAAGATAGCGCGCCACGAAGTCCTTGCCCCTTTTATAAATAACGCCCGAACAAACCCCATATTCTTCGGTATTCGTCGAGCCAACTCGTGGGTTCCCTGAACCCATGAGGTTCGACCGGATAGGGAGCAATCCACCAGTCTTCTTTCTCAAGCTCGATCAATCGCTGAATGAGCCGAACGCTGTCTTGAAAGAACACATTATCATCGAGCATTGGGGCACAGATCAATAAAGGTTTTTGAAGTCCGTGGGCAAATTCAATCGGTGAACTCTTCGCATAGGCATCAGGATCGAGTTCAGGTGTATTAAGGATCCTGGAAGTGTAACTATGATTGTATTGAGCCCAATCGGTAACTGGGCGAAGCGCAGCACCAGCGGCAAAAAGATCGGGCTCATTGAACAGTGCCATCAAGGTCAAAAAACCACCATAGGACCCACCATAAACGCCTATCCGTCCACGATCTACTCCATGGTGCTCGACCAGCCAATTCACACCGTCACGCAAATCCTCCAGCTCGACTGATCCCATGTGCCTGTAAATGGCAGTTCGCCAATCTCGACCATAACCTGCTGAGGCCCTGTAATCCATATCAAGGACGACAAACCCACGCTCAGCCAAAAAGGAATGAAACATGAATTCGTGTGCATACCCGGACCAACCTTGATGCGCATTTTGTAAATAACCAGCGCCGTGAATGAACATCACTGCTGGACTTTTTTGAGTTCGATTCCCCGAGGGAAGATAGAGTCTTGAATGAATGAGGCTTTCCGTGTGAGTTGAGGGAACAGCAACATATCTGGGGGTGTTCCAATTGCGACGTTTAAAGGCAGCACTGATCGTGTCTGTACGCTTGATAGCCGAGGCTGAGGGTTCTGCTGGCTGAATGAATAATTCCGGTGGACTTGTGGATTTCGAATGAGTGATGAGCAACTGCTTTCCGTCAGGCGACAAACGCGCCGACGACATACCACCCAGATTCGTGATCTGTTGCGTTATCCCGCCCCTCAGCGCCGTGCGATAGATTTCATATTGCCCGGGATGTTTTCTATTGGCACGGAAATAGAGGTGTTTTCCATCGACTGAAAGCTGCGGTTCAGTGACAATGAAATTGCCTTGAGTCAATGCGATCCGTCCGGGTAGCTCAACTTGAGATTCATCAGCGTTGTTCAACGAAACCATGTAGAGCTGAGAAAATCCAGTCTCTTCAGATTGAAACCAGAGACTTTGACCATCACGTGACCAACCATAGTTGTTATGTCTCCAGTTGATCCATGCAGGGTCATGAAGATGGTGGAGTGGACGACATTTGCCTGTTTTTAAATCAACAGAAGCCAGCCAACGATCTTTGTTATCAAATGAAAAGGCCTGAAATACCAGGGCAGATCCGTCGTGATTGAAGGCAAGAGACCGAAACTGAATAGGCCGCGGTTTCGATTTTGTCTCGCTCTCGTTTTCTTTTGGCTCTTCCGGTTTATCCGTTGCTATCGAATTTCTCCCTGCGGATAAACTGACAGATGCTTCAATGGCTTGCTGACGATTCTCTTCACGCTTCTTTGCTGATACTCTTAACTGCTCCAGAGGATCCTTGCTTATGCCGGGAAGCAAATCCACTTTGATCTCCCATATTTTCCGAGTCTCTTGGTCGAGCAGTACAAGCTTGGAATAAAAAGGCTCAGGTGTACCGACTTTGGAGCGCACATCCCGAGTTTCAATATCACCACTCCGGGTGACCCACGATGGCATTTTAGTTTTGGAGGACTTGGAACGCTTCTTGGGAAGCAGCACCATCACGAGATGACGCCCTGAAGGACTGAGGGCTATAGGCCCTGACTCAAAATCTTTACCAAGATAGAAAGGCGTACCGGGCAAACTCGGATCCTCACGGCGGACACGCCTTTGTTCTTCGTCTTGAAGGCTCTCTTGCTTTTTATTGCGCTTGATGGAATCAAAGACCCTCTCCTGTTGTCGCGACAGCAGGGATTGCTTCTTCGCTTCATCGATCTTTTTTTCACTGGGGTCCGGGGCGAAGACGAAAGGAAACGGCTCTGATTCCAATCCAGTTTTAAGATTACGCACCAAAAACTGATCTCCCCGTCGAAAACCAATCGAACCATCGTTCAAAAACAATGGCTGAGATTCAGAAGAGGTCGTTCTCGTCAGTTGAGTGATTTGACCGTTTGCGATATCACGATGATAGACATCGCCTTTCCGAATATAGACTTTTTCAGAGTAGCTTTCGGAGTCAGGATCATAGCGCCAGACACCTCCGGCGACCGATTCCAAGGCTGCATGATCAGGCGTCACAAGAGTAGCCTGCCCCTCTGTTGCCACACTCGCTCGATATAGGTCATCGATGGATACACCAAGCCGCTTTTGAGTGTAGTAAAAGTGCTCGCTTAAATCACCCCAGTAGGCGTTGCTGGGGCGCCGCCCCAACCATTCCTGATCGGACATGATCAATTTCAGCGAAATCTCATCACCGGCATTCAAACCTTCATCGTCATGCAGTAAAGGCTGAGTATGGACGAGAGACAACATGCCAAGGCTACCCGTGATCACCCCAAGAAAAAAAGAAAACCTCAGATAAAGTTTACGGCGAACCTGGATTGAGTCGTAATCACGGTGTCCACATGATAGAGTATGGCTTGGACTGATCATATATTGTATGGCTCTTGCTGGTAAAAGATGAATAATGAAAGGGAGTCATCATTTCCCGTTAGCCGACATCACACAAGTGGGCGGATTTGAATGTCATGGAGAATGTCTCCTTCAAGGTTGTTCACTTTGAGATGCAATCGAGAACCGTCAGCGCGGCCTTCGGTCCAGGTCGCTTGATGCAACTTAGGCCCTCCCCCAGTCAATTGACCATATGGATGCGCTTTGGTGGGAGGCAACCAACGGGATCTATGAGTGTGACCTGATAGAATGACTTGAGTTTTCCATTCAACCAAAGACTCGTGCCATGCGCTGCGGCTGCGTCCACTATGCCTGTCGAAACCGGATTTGGAATAGTCCTGCGGTCGCTCATCAATCCAGCGTAATGGTATATGACAAAAAACCACGCGGTATGGGGCATCTCGAAAATCGGGCTGATGAATCACTTCCGCTAGCCACTCCGCCTGTTCTCTCCTCAGTTCATCGAAAGCGACACGACCTCGGAATGAAGGGTGGTCATCGGGCTTGTCTTCGCCGGTATGGAGGCAAATGACAGCCACCGGGCCTGATCGGAAAGCATAAAACGGTCTTCCATTCGGAGTGGCAACGACTCCAGGCATTCTGAAAGCATGCGCCCCACGCGAATCATGATTCCCCCAGGTAATGAACAATGGACGACTATTCGTGATATCGCAACCACCAGGATTTAGCAGAGTAGGAGTCAGCTGGTCATCACGGGTCCAATCATTGCAGGTATCCCCATTCCAGACCAAAAAGTCAGCAGCTGGAGTCACCTCATGCAGTGCTTGAATGGATTCATTGTGAACGTGGGTATCATTCCACATGACAAATCTTGTTTTTTTTGCTTCCGGATCAAGGATGTGGAAAGGCTTCCACGGGCTAATGGTGATTTCACCGTCATCAGCAGCAATGGTATGCGATCTTACGCGCCCTTTTGCATTGGTTTTCAATCCCTCAAGACGCACACGCAACACATCTTTTCCCTGAGGCGTAAATCCAAAAGCATCTGCTTTGGCCAGGCCACCATGCCCGTCTTCCAATTTCCATTCCAACCAACCTCGGCTCAAGCGATTCACTCCCCAAACGGCTTCAAAGCCATCGCAACGCGCTGCCATGACACACAAAGGCGTCGTCGCAAGCGATGGCTTGATAACCGACGGATCCCCCTCAGCCAATGCTGTCCCAAGACCACCAATTGCAAAAGATCCAATGAAGTGTCTACGTTTCATGATTGTACAGGTTAGACAAACTTCAACAGATGAACAAGAAAGTAAATCGGAGCGAGAACTCCAGGTGATCATATTTTTATTTCCTGACGGAAACCCAAAACCCTAAATCTTTAAACCATTCATGTTCAATAGATAACTATCCCAAAACTTAACCTAAACATAAACAAAAAAACGGAATCCCCTCATTTATTTACTTTTTGTTCATTTTTTGTCTTGTTTTTGTTTATTTTTAAATCATATTTTGGACATGGACAGAGCGTATTCAAAAGAAGACACAGACAGGTCAATGCTAGATGCAGAAGAAGCAGACCATGGATCATTGACACTAAACAAGGTCGATACACCATTCCTTGCTGCAGCATTCATGAGTTTGGTGGCAAGCGTCAGCTTGTGGTTTCTGGTAGACCAGCTGTCTGGGGTTTTCGTGGGAATATGGGTTCCGAGTATTCTTTCGCTGTGGTGCGGGATCCGTGGTCGAGTCAATGATTCAAAATGAACAAAACATCATGCTAACTTCTCTAGTAATATTCGGTTTCGGTATCATCATTTCATTCATAGTGTCCCTCGGTTTAATCAACGCCAGAGACTTGAGAACACGACAGCGGGCAACCGATTTTCAGGCCGACGGACCAAAGTAAGCGCGGGTCACACAGAGGGCATGAGGTCAGGGTTGTCATGGTGATGATCCAATCAGGGCCGAACCCCAAAAATTTAACCAAATCAATTCAGTAAAGATCATTAAAATGAAAATAAACAAACGTGTATGGGTAACATTCGCAGCGCTGCTGACAGTGGTCTCGAATATCACAGCAACGGCGAAGGAAAACATGATTACAAACTTCTCTGGAGATGGGGCTGATAGTTTGAAATGGAGAATCACCGACGACAGAGTAATGGGTGGCAGATCTCAGGGTAAATTCGAGATCACCAAGCAAGACACCATGCGTTTCAGCGGGAATTTGTCTTTGGATAATAACGGTGGTTTCTCGTCAGTGAGAAGTGGTGGAGTCAGTTTCGATTTGAGTGACAGTGAAGGCTTGGCACTGAGGGTGAAGGGAGACGGCCGGAAATATCAAGTGAGACTGGGAACAGAGGCTCGTTACAGATCGTGGGATGTTTCATTCAGCGCCGGGTTCCAGACAAAAAAAGACACCTGGGTAAACGTGCAAATACCTTTCAGTGATTTCAAGGCGGGTTTCCGTGGTCGCTCACTGAATCAAGTTAGCTTTGATCCGTCGAAAATACGACGTTTGGGGATATTACTCGGGGACAAAAAGCCTGGCAGGTTTGAGGTGGAGATTGATTCCATCAGCGCATACAGCGGTGAGTCATCCAACACGATCATGGATTTGGTGGGTGCGAATGCAAATTTCAAAACCTTGGCAGCTGCGATAGGTGCTGCTGGACTGAACGAAGTCCTGAGTGGAAAGGGTCCGTTCACTGTATTCGCTCCAACAGATGCAGCTTTTGAGAGTCTTCCAGAAGGAACTGTTGAAGCTCTTCTCGCCGAGGAAGGAAAAACGAGTCTGATTTCAATACTCAAGAACCACGTGGTTTCGGGAAGCACAGATTTATCTTCTGCGCTGGGTGCAGGTTCGATTTCCAACCTCGAAAACAACACGCTCAAAGTAACGTTTTCGGAAGGGAACGTCAGGGTAAACGATGCAGTCCTCCAACAGGCAGATGTGTCAACGTCCAATGGAATAGTCCACATCATTGATTCTGTCCTCATCCCAACCAAGCAGGGGCCAACATCTATCTTAGAGACAGCAAGCAAAGCGGGCTCATTCAAGACGTTGCTGGCAGCTGTTGAGACAGCAGGATTGGGAGAGTATTTGGAGTCCGGTGAGTCGGTAACCATTTTTGCTCCAACAGATGCAGCGTTTGATAAGTTGCCTGCAGGAACTGTGGAGCAGCTCCTGAAACCTGAAAACAGAAAAAAGCTGGAAACCATCCTCATCAATCACGCTTTGCAAGGCTCGGTGGGAGCCGGCACTGCCCTGAGCCAAGGAACGGCTGAAACATTGGGAAATCAGACGCTCACATTCAAAATTCAAGGGGGACGTTTTGAGGTAAATGGAATAAGTATCGATACAGTGGATCTAGTCTGCTCGAATGGGATAATTCACGTGGTGGATGAAGTCATTTTATTTGAAGAAAATGAAGACAGGGCAGATTTGGAAGTAAGCGATCAATCGGTAAGCCCTCAGGCAAGCATCATAGCAGCGATCCAGCAAGGTGTGCCCCTGTATAATCAGGGCGACGCCCGAGCCTGCGCTGATGTCTACAGGGATTGCATCAAGTCGCTCGCAGTGCGCACGGATTTGAACGGTGTCATCAAGGCAAGCTTGAACCGCAGCCTGAAGATGTCCGAGAGTAAGTCTGCGGATGAGAGTGCATGGATTTATCGCTACGCGCTTGACAAGACATATTCCACACTGACCGGCCACACGTTGTAGGCTGAACAAATTACCAGCTTAAGGCGGGCATGCAGGTAGCGAATTAAAGATGGTTAAGTCAATTGACCATCTTTTTTTCTTTTATTTGGAGGCATACATACCATCTACGTTTATTCAACAAGGGTTCGGCAACACTTATAAAATTCAATAGACAATCATCCTTTGATCGAGTCAGATAACACTGTCCTTGCTGCAACTGCTCCCTCCTAACAACTTTTCCGCTCTTACTTTCAATCATTTCGTTACTGAAAGACGCTTTGATAAGAATCAGTCATCTTTTCTTACCGCCCTGGATCCATTGGCTGCTAAGTGAATAAATGAAAATATTCAACAGCTCACGTTATACCGAGCAAGTTCATGCATGCCTGCTGGCTGAACATTACCGATGTCCATGTTTGTATGAAATCAAAGAAAAACTGATGAGGTGCGAAAAATATCAACATGCCCCGATTGTTGAGTAAATCACTTCTCTGCTGGCAAAACTTCAAGAAGCTCCTCCCACAAATTTTCACTCCAAACCCCCTCCCCTTTCCAGATAACGGTGCCTTTGGAGTCAACCAGGAAAGCGTAAATCGAGGATTCAGTTTCAATTTCCAATGATTCCTTGAAAGGTTGTTTGTCGATGTGAAGCGTCACCGTGCGCTTTCTGGAAGAGTCTTCCTTGATTCCTGAGCGCATGCCCCGATAGATAATCCAGCGCATCAAAACGTTCATGCGACTAATGGTGGGCAATTCAAAAAAATCAAGATCATTGCGAGATGCAGCCAATGTCTCAAGATGAGGAAGCCAAGTATTGACGTCCAATTGCTGGTCCTGCTCAAAAGCTACCATCACCATATGATAATCCTGAAACTTGAAGACGCTTGGAAACAATACTTCGTTTCCTTGCAGGCTCTTGCCTTTAACCTCCGGGAATGAAATAGTTGACTGAGAATCAGCATGCATGGCGGATACATGGGGCAAAAGAACAAGAATCCAAAGGGGTCGTTGGCTTCGCATCAATGAGACGATCCATGATTTAAAAAATTTGTCTGACATAAGCTGGCCAGAGAATAAGCCACAATCCATATTTGAAAAGTAAGCATAAGAAAAAAGATCTGCGATCGTGCCATGGGTATACTTCCGTCCGCTGCCTTCATTGCAGTCCTTCCATCAATGGAAAATGAATGAGCTGAGGGGGAACAAACAAAATGGAAACTGCGGTATGGAATTGAAATTGAACAAGAAATAAAACACTGGCCTTATAAGGACCACCGAAATTGTGCATGAATTGACTCCATGAAAAGTTGTATTCAGATGTTAAACATGGTGCTGGCCTTGGTGTTGTTTCGCAATATCCAGCCCGAGGATGCAGCCCTTGACGGCCAAACTGCCCCGAAAAGCCCCACAACCTAGAATATGATCATTGTCGGAGGCACGCCGTCTGGCATTGCCGCGGCAAAATCTGATAAGAAAGTCATCATCCTTGAGCAGTCTTCCGTACTTGACGGTGTTCTTTCTTCCGTTGTCATTCGGCTGGATGACTATTATTTGGCTTTGAACAGTGGAGTCATCGAATCTTTTCGACAACGGGTCCGTACATACCACCGCAGCGAGCTGGCCAATGATCCACTGGTGAGGGCACACTTAAAGATCCCTATTGCCAGAAAAAAAAATTACTAGGTCACGATACCTCGTTTCCCTCAGGGGGTCAGGAACGTTTCAATGTTGACCTCATCAAAAGTAAGCCAGCAATCAACCAGGAGCCAAGGGCTTCCCGCGTTCAACATTGATTGATCCGCAGTATACCTGAGGAAATATGGGATCAGGTCGCACCCAACTCAAGCAAGGCGATAAAACTCTTCCCATTCTTTCCTGGGGCTCGCTCCTTTTAGCCAGTGGTTCGCAACCGCATGATTCGTTATCTGCTTATTTTGCCGATCAAATTTGAGTCGGGTGTTCAATTTTTGGGCGATCACACCTAGGCAGAAGACCTGACTCAATGGCGCGGAAACTTCAAACGGGGACAG
The DNA here is from genome assembly GCA_000383715.1 of Verrucomicrobia bacterium SCGC AAA164-E04. Classification (GTDB taxonomy): domain Bacteria; phylum Verrucomicrobiota; class Verrucomicrobiia; order Limisphaerales; family AAA164-E04; genus AAA164-E04. The sequence goes on along the minus strand of KB911851.1, from coordinate 65,830 downwards.
GGTGGGTTCAAGGCCTTGGCATGCCTTCAGGAAATTTTCGTAATGATTAGTTGTATTTCTCGGATAACTCAGCAAATCAGTCGAGAGATCGGCTGCTTTTTCTTTGGGGATGATCGACAGGGTACTCCCGTGTGAATGCCCCTTGAATATAAGATCCTTGCCGTAGATTTCCTTTCCTGCAGGTAATTCCTGTGCAGGCATCACACGTCCATTTACGGGATTGACATCGCGGTCGATCTTAATGTCACCATAACCTTCAGGAACCATTGGGTGGTTTTCTTTTCCATCATACCAAGTGACTTTTGTCGCTGGCATTTTGCCTCGAGCTGGGAATTTAAATTCAAGTGTGGAAGCTTGCGGGAAGATCAATGGGTTGTGTCCATCAATCCTGATGGGAGTGACTTCTTCAGGTAAACCAAGGTCCAGAAATTGATGGAAGCCATCCATGATATGCGCACCCCAATCTCCGAGGGCTCCCATACCGAAATCATACCAGCAACGCCATTGACCACGGACGAAATCCCGATGGTAATCGTGATGGCGAGCGGTCATCAGCCAGGTGTCCCAATCCAGCGTATCCGGAATCGATTGCCCCTTTGGAAAAGCAGTCATGGATGTGTCCCATCCGTGCCAACGACGCCCTCCGTTCATGTGCGCGGTTATTTCACGTACATCCTGAATGATCCCCTTTTCCACCCATGTCTTGAACTGATAATAGTTATCCTGACAGTGCCCCTGATTGCCCATCTGTGTGACAACACCGTATTTTTTGGCACCACGCATCAAAAGCTCTGACTCCTGAAAAGTGCGCGTGAGCGGTTTTTCCACGTAAACATGTTTCCCCATGGACATCGCAAGCATCGCGATTGGAAAGTGTGAGAAGTCAGGCGTCCCAACCGTGACAGCATCGATGGAATCCCCCATCTGATCGAACATTTCCCTGAAATCCTGAAACTTGGGAAGATCTGGAAATGCCTTGAGGCTTTTGAGTGTATGAGGCCCCCCCAAATCCACATCACAAAGAGCAACAATGTCGGCCAAACCTGTCTGGTGCATCGCACGCAGGTCACTACCGCCTTGATTACCAATTCCACAGCATGCCAGTCGCACGCGTTCACTGGGAACAACTGAGCGAGCACGAACAAGTTTCCCGTCCTTATCCCTGAGCTCGGACTGCCCGCGAATGACATGGCTGGGTAAGATGCTGATGGTGGCGAGCGTTACCAGGCCGTCCTTCAAGAAATGCCGTCGTGTTTTTTTCGCTGATGCGAAACTTGCTGAGGAAGTGCTAATCTGTTTCATACTCTCAATAGCATCCACATTAATCCAAATGTAAATCAAAGGCGAGTATACATTTTGGAACCCAATGAAAACTTAAGATTGATGCCTGGATCAGTGAATCCATTTCTCTTCTCGGAGTTCGTGGCCATTCATTTGCAAATACGTGAACCGTTTTCATGCACTCTCTTGAGCGAAGTCTTTTCACGTCCCACGTTCATGAGTTGGGAGCAAGCCATGTGGAAAGCCACAGAACTAGGGAGTGCAGGTATCTCCGGAGCTTTTACTGAGGCGCGCCGAACGTTTTCCAAAATGGTCTCGTACATTGGATAGCCAGGATCCATCGGGCATGGCATAGGGGCGAAACACCTCAGTATATCCACGTCGTTCGTTGTAGAAAAGAGCCCGATGAAGTCCCAATTGACTGGCCTTGGTATGATCGATCAACGCCGCTGAATCGTTCGCACTCATCTGAAAAAGCACGCGCATCTCAAATTCCGAGAGTGCTTTTCGGTTTAGAAATCGTTGACTACTGTTGTAGGAATCCATCGTCGCTAAAACCCGAACCCCAAGGCTGGATCCTTCACGAATGATTCGATCCAATACGGCACCAGGCTTTGAGTCACCTTCTTCGTCATTTACGGAAAAACTGAATTCGTCCTCGGGCCTTAGCTTCTTGAACAACTGAAGTCCAATCACGATGAAGTATATTTCGCCATGAACGGCTCCATGCTCGGTACGCTGATCCATATGGGTTTCAAGTCGCTCCATGATGTCCTCAAGTCGCTCATCCTTCAATGACCTGACTCGATGCGGCAGCATGGCGATGACCTGATCCATCATCTCACGCTTGGCAGAATGATCTGGAAAGGCATCCAGAACAATGAACTCGGCCCGATCTGAGGATTGTTGTGCCGCAAGCGAAATCAAACTACTGATGATCATTGAAAAGGCCATCTCTTCATTCTGACCGATGATCAGAAGGTTACTGCTGCTTTGCGCACCAAAGGCAGCGCCTGTCGGACCCTTAATGGAATTGGGAGCCCCCAGCCAGGCGCAGGTCTCTTCTGGACCGCCGGAAGGTTCGATCCCCAGGGCGACGGCAAGCTCATGGTTATCCCTGATATCGGCGGGGGCGTTCCCCTCAAAGACCACAGGACCCGTTTCCTTCGACGCATGGTTTTGAGCCAGGGTGCTCACCTGTTGTAGATATGTGTCTCGCTCGTCGTCATTCAGCCAGACCGTCTGGAACGGACTGTTTCCTTCCACTGCGCCGTTTCTGTTGTTGTATATTCCTTCACCAGGACGGGAGAGAAGTCTGGGTGCGGCATTGTTCTCATCCATGATCAGATAAGAATCCGCCTCATCACATTGAAGTGCAATGCGAACCGCCATCTGGGCAAAAGTAGTGCGAGCCAGGGTGTAGGCGCCCCCCAGCGTCTGCGATCCCAGAATCACATGAATCCCGAACGCGCGCCCTTGGCGAACAATACGATCCAGCAAAACCGCTGCGTTTTGAGCCACGTGATCATCTTCGACAAAATATTCCTGAAATTCATCAATCATCAGGAGTGTGCGAGGCAGGGGCTGTGTATCCTCAGCGGAACAATACCTCGCTAGATCCTGGACCCCTTTTTCACGGAACAAGTCTCCACGCCGACGGAGTTCCTGGTCCACTCGCTCCAACACGCTGAGGCCGAATTCACGATCGCTCTCAATCGCAACCACGCGGGCATGAGGCAGTTTATGCGCAGCATAACACTTGAATTCAACGCCTTTCTTGAAATCGATGAGATAGAACTCGACCTGGTCTGGACTACACCAAAGTGCAAGATTGCTGACGATGACATGAAATAAAGTTGACTTACCTGAACCAGTTTTCCCAGCAATGAGGGCATGCTGCTGAGTGCCTTTACCGAGCGTCAGATACTGCAATTTCGAAGCACCTGTCCGCCCAATGGGAACCTTCAATGAAGCGCTGGTATCTTGAGTCCAGCATGCATCAGGCTTGGGAGTGATTTGCGAGAACGGAACCTCCACGCGATTCGAATCGACATTGGCTTGACCTATCTGATGGATAAGATGAACCGTGTCCTGAAATTTGACTCGATCCATCCAATTCAAATGAACGCCCGTCCATGCATGCGCCCCTAATCGATATCCCTTCTTTTGTGATTGAATCCAAACACAATGTTCGCGCAGGTCGTGAACCACAGCGTCTTCGGACATTGCCTGACGACGGTCACGATGCAGAAGCAAGAACACCCCGCAGCGGGCTCCACTGACGGCGATATTATGTAATTTACGCAAGGCAGATTCACTGAATCCCGTGGGAAAATCAGAAACGACCAGCACATGATATTTTTCCGCGATATTGCCTGCGACTTGATTGTATTCGGCCAGCGTGTCGTATTCATTGCGGAGATACATTTGTGTCACCTTCTCCATGTGTTCCGTCAAATCGAGCAGGCACTGTTCAATTTGATTCGGTTGGGTCCAGATACGTCGATTGATCAACTGATCGTCATAATCGGCAAGGTGCATCAACCCTGCAAAGTTTTTACCCAGACCGACCGGATCGATCAGGGTAAACCTCATCCGCCCTGCAGGAGCGGTCAACAGGAGCTCCAGCGCGGTATGATTGATGGCCTCGATAATTTGCTCAGGAGCTGGTCCTTCTGATTCAAACAAAACCGATTCTCCCAAGGGCATCTTGAAGACCATGGGTACTTGCAAACATGCGCCTTTTGGCAAGTGCATGCTCGAATCAACAGGAACCGATGGGGCAAATTCTTTCCAATCGATTGTGATTTGAGCAAAGCAGCCAGCCGGTTCCCCTGAAAGCGGAACTTCCCATCCCTGCGTGGATGCGGTATTCCACGTCTGTTCCATCTGCCGAACGGATTCCCGACTTGTGTTGAGGTCTGAACACCACGCAGGAATCAATCGATTCCAATCAGAAACGACGTCTCCGATTTCCTGATCAAAACGACGTATGACCTCAGTCTGCAAGTCCTGTTGATCCCTTTCACCTTTTTCATCCTTCTCGTGGAAAGCAAAATTTCCATCATCCAATCCTGAGGACCTGCTCTCACCCAAGCGTTTCAGCGCAGTGGCAAGCATCGATTCATGCCGCGCCACCAAACGGTTTCGCTGGGGTAACAGCTTGTTGAGTCCGCGTTCACATTGTTCTGTCGCCGAAACATCGGCATCAAGCCATGCGACTTCGAGACGGCTTTCAATGGTCTGAAGAACTTCGCGCGCAGAGGCCGTGGCATCCTCACGACTTCGATTGGCGGCAACTTGGCATTGTTCGATCAAGCCGGTGCAATTTGCGAATAAATTCACGAAGGAGCGTGCGGCACCTTGGGCCAGGATGTAGCCCATCGCGTATACAATCATTACCAGCCCCCCCATACCCCCGAACCCCATCAAGATCCGGTTCTGAGTTGCACCAATGGCATCGGATACCTGTGGTAACAGGAATACAATCACTCCGCCAATGCCAAGGCAACACAGGATCAGCCAGATGGAGACGAAGGAGAAGATGCGGGCCAGAGCGTTGTGAACGGAAAAAGCGAGAGACGATTCGAGCTCAGTCAACTGGGATTTCAATGACTCAAGCAATGCATGCTCATCTTGGATGCTTACTTCGCCAGGAGAAGGTTGTCCTCCATCTCGCAGCCACTTCCTGAAATTACCATAACCTTTGAAAACCCTCCAACCAAGCCCACCACTACTCTCAAGACGCTGGGTCTCATTTGATAATTCAGCCGAAAAAGATTTCCCGGCATGATCCACCGATTGCAGGTCCGCTTCATGCGCGCGATTGGCCTGCAAAAGTTCTTTTTGATTTTCATACTTCTGTTGACTGCGCGTTTGCTCGGCGGTCTCATTCAATGCCTTCTGCGCATTCTCATAAGCATGATCAATACGAACCTTGCGCGCGGCAAAGTGGGATTCGAGTCGAATGCGCTCCTCATTCAGAGCTTCCATCGCCTTTTGTGTTTCAGCTTCAGCCTGTCGTTTGAAGCGCGCGTTTTCCAACGCAGATTTTTGCTGAATGGACTTTAATTCGCGATCGCGTGATGCGATCAACGCCTTCTCGCGCCCCCCCCAGCTCCTCCATGGTCTGGCGGAGCTTTTCCAAGGTTGAGATCGATTGACCTGCTGTGAGTATTTTAGCCACAATCTTTCCTCACTTTCTTCAAGATAACATCCAGCTTTTCCATCCCATGCACGGCTCGGTTCACGCTTGATTCAAGTTCCTTGATGTAGTCGCGTTCGAATGCGTCCGCCTTGCTATCTTTCCAAACCGATCGGGTTCGTTCCCATGTTCGAAGAAGATCTTTGGTCAATGCCATTAATTGATTGCGTGCGTGCAAACTCATGATTCCGACCCTCCCAACTCCTTGTTGACTTCGCTAGCCCGCTGATCCGGCAAACCAGTTCCCCCCTCCAAAGCCTCAACTATGTCCGATCGATCCGAATCAAGCGATTTACGTCGATCCGCATAATCCTCCAAAGTACGAATGATTCGATCAAGGAGAGCGGCGCCTTGTTTCAGGTCCTGAAACATGACCGCTTGGAGTTTTTCCACTTCACGCCCCAGCGGTTCCACGTCGCTTTGATATCGACGACACCACTTTTTTACTCGATGAAGCTTTTCTTCGGCTTCCTCAAAGGCTTGCTTGGCGCGTTGAAGGGCTACTTGCTGTGCATCGCTGGAATGACGCATCTGTGAGAGCTTGGCTGCAAAGATTTCATTTCGCATCTCCTCCAGAGCACGCCGTTTGAGACGCACTTGATGTTCCCAAAAAGGTTTTTGCTGTTCTTCCAGCCAGATCAGCGTCCGCTTGAGATCGCTACCGACTTCATCCATGGTCGTGATCGACTTTTCGAGGTACTGAACTAGCTTCACCCGGAACAATTCCAAAGCGTCCACCGAATGTATCTGAGCCTTTGAGGGCATGGCTATCGTTGCTCCAGATAATCCTCGATCCGCTGCGCTTTGCGAAGCAAGAAGGGAGTATGTTCGTTCGACACTTCAACAAATTTCTTCAAAGCCCGGATGGTCTGACTGAATTCCTCTGCAAAGCGTTGGTGTTCCTGATCCTGCCAACTGTCGCCAAGCGCCTTGAACCGCGCATCCAGCAAAGTCATTCCCTGCTGAAGGCCTGCATTAAAGTGCTTCAACTCCTTCGCGAAGCGTCGAACTTCTTCCGGATCCATGATTGCTTTTGACATCAGCGTCGCCTTTCCATTTGTTTTCTAAAATCCCTTCCAGCAATGGATGGGAGCAAGTATCAGACCAATTGGACACATTTGGGTTCACTTGGCAACATCAGTTTTGAGGGAGCATTTTTACCAATTATTGAGCAGATCAACCATAGAGAGCCCCATGGCTTCCCCGATGTTCATGTAGGTTTCAGCATTGCCGTTGTAATGGCCGCCAGAACTACCGCCTTTGGACAATGGGTGGCTGTAGACTGCCGCTACGTTGCCTTTGAACTCAGGATAACTGGAGGAGCGGCTATCCACGGCTAACATGGCATCCAGTATTTTCCTTCCTTTGCCTGTGTCGTCCTTATTCGTTTGCCCCAGGGAAGCACAAACGAATTTTGCTTCGGGCGCGTTGAAATCCTTACGCAATTGTTTGATGAGATGGACAAGATTTGTTTTGTAATGGGCGGAGAGCGCTTCGCTTCGACTGTCACGATCCCCCTGCCACCAGAAGAAACCTGCAATCTCGTATTTCTCTGCGCCGGGATAATACGTATCGAGTTCACTCAATACTTCTTTGACTCTCGCAATGTCCCCATCATATTGCATACCTGCATACCAAGTAATCTTCTTGGGATCGGTGCCTTTTTGCCAACGCTCGGGTGAACCTTCGTAACCCGGATGCACCCAGGTCACACCCTTGGAATCGGTGAATTCATATCCTTCGCTGCCCGGAGGCAACAAATCCCAACCCAGAGCTCGATTACCAATACAGCTCTTGAGCAGCAGAACAGGTTCATTGATTGCTTGGCCCAGGTAATGGCCTATGCCAATTTCCGGTCCGATATTGCTTTGTCCGATGGTCAACCAGTCATTGACAAAAACCTGCATCCCGCCGAGCCCACTTCCCATGACTCGCACATTGCGAACATCATTGCGCACTGTCCAAGCCCCATCTTCATCCATGAGGTAAGAATACAGCCCCTTTTCCCTTACCGCGTGAGACAAGGAGCCTTCGGGGCCTTTTCGACCCGGCTCAATACGACCGAAACCCAACATATTGGATTGCCCCATCAAGATATAAACCTTGACCGGCTTCGTCATATCTGGCGATTGACCGTCAGGATCAGGCAATGACGGTCCGGAACCCGACACAATACAGGTGCACGCGCACGCGTGCAGCGCAACAATCAGTATCATCTGGAGTCTAATTTTCATACTACTTTCGAGAGGCCCAATATACCGCAGGAATCCTTGCTCAACATGAGATCGATCGTAGACGGTTTCATACAAAAAGCAAAGTCAGTATTACAAAGCAATATGGAGATAGAAGCATCGCGGAAAGCGCTTTAGGTGCATGATTAATGATAATTCCAGACTCAACAGCAATCGTTAATGAACTAGATAAACACCTAAGGACATTAAATTTTTGGAGGAGTAGGTGCCAGCTCTATCCAGATCATTTCAATGTTAGAAATAACCCGCAGGGAAAACTCCAGAAGCCCATTCCAAGTCAGTTTTCCTTGACTCTGGGTTGGAGTAATTTGGCAATAAGAGCTGTCCAACCCGTTTGATGACAGGCTCCTACGCCACGCCCACTGTCACCGTGAAAGTATTCATAAAACCAGATGCAATCTTTGAATTGTGGATTCAACTGAATATCGGGATGATGTTTGTAAATAGGACGATGCCCTTGATCGTCCCTGCGGAAAAGATCCCCCAGACGAGTGGAAATATCCTCAGCAACTTCTTCAAGAGTGAGCTTTTGACCCGAGCTGGAAGGCGATTCGACTTTAAAATCGCTTCCGTAATAGTGGTGAAAGCGTTGGAGAGATTCAATAAGCAGGAAATTGACAGGAAACCAGATGGGACCACGCCAATTTGAATTACCGCCAAACATATGGGTATTGGATTCAGCCGGTTGATAATCCACTTTTGAAGAACCGTTGCAATGCTTCGTTTTCCCCTCACAGTGCAAGACATAGGGATGTTTCTCATGTATTTTGGACATTGACCTGATACCGTATGGGGAAAGAAACTCATCTTCGTCCAGCATCCGCCGCAATAAACATTTGAGTCGACTGCCTCGTAAGAGGGAAAACAAATGACGATGTCCTCTACCAGGTTCGTTCCAACGTGAAACAAGCGAGGCCAATTCCGGTCGGTTCTCAAGTATCCAGTCAAGGTGTTCGTTGAACCGCGGCACCCTTTCAAGCAATTCCGGTTCGAGCACTTCCACCGCGAATATGGGAATCAGTCCCACAATGGAACGCACTTTGACGTGAATCGGTTTTTCTTCAGGAAAGTGTAAAACATCATAAAAGAACTCATCCTCTTCATCCCACAAACTAATGCCCGACTCACCAATATTGGTCATGGCTTTTGCGATGGCCAGGAAGTGATTTAAAAACTTGATGGCGATTTCTTGATAGACCGGATTCTGCAGTGAAAGCTCCAGTGCTATGCGCATCATATTGAGTGAATACATCGCCATCCATGCAGTACCATCTGCCTGATCCAACTGCCCACCTCCGGGAACTGGAATGCTTCGGTCAAAGACCCCAATGTTATCCAGTCCGAGAAAACCACCCTGAAAGACATTTCGATTGCCCACGTCCTTACGGTTCACCCACCATGTAAAATTCAGGAGCAGTTTATGAAAGACTTGTTCGAGAAAACGACGGTCTGCAAATCCGTTGCGTTTACGGTCCATCTGGTAGACACGCCAAGCACCCCAAGCATGAACAGGCGGATTCAAATCTCCAAAAGACCATTCGTAGGCGGGAATTTGCCCATTAGGATGGAGGTATGATTCCTGGAGCATTAATAGCATTTGCTCCTTGGCAAATTCGGTATCGATCAGAGCGAAAGGGACACAATGGAAAGCTAGATCCCAGGCGGCATACCAGGGATATTCCCACTTATCTGGCATGGAAATGATGTCGGCATTTTTTAAATGAAGCCATTCATGATTGCGTCCATGGTGTCGTGAAGCTGAGGGAGCTGGCTGCCCCGGATCCCCAGCAATCCACTTTTCAACGTCGTAATAATAAAACTGTTTACTCCAGATCAAACCTGCAAAAGCTTGCCTCTGGATTAACCGTTCATCAGGGCTTTCGATATTTTCCTGGAGGTGACCGTAAAAACGATCTGCCGAATTCCTGATCTGCTGAAATGTTTCATCAAATCCTTCAAATGGCTTGATCGCTTTTTGTGACGTCAGGCGAAACCTTAATTTTCTGGTTTCTCCAGCTTCTAACTTCAAACGATGCAGCATGGCGCATTTAGTACCCTGCCCATTGGGGTTGATCGCCTTTGAGTTACCATGAACAAGGTATTCGTGAAATGCATCCTTCCAATAACCTTGAGGCTTCGATCCCAATCTGTGTTCTGGGCGTGATTCATTGTCCGTGAAGATTAGGTCATCTGGATTTTCAGCATGGAAATAAAGATGACCGAGCGCTTCATGATGAATCTCCAGACCGATGGAATCCACTCCATGCATGCGGGGTTTGGCTTGATCATTGTTCCCCCATGACCATGTGTTACGGAACCAAAGCTGCTGAAGAAAAGTCAGAGCAGCAGGCTCGGGCCCATGATTGACAATCGTTGCTTCAATCAAAGTATCATCAGGCCGGGGTCGAGCATATTCGATAAAAACGTCAAAGTATCGATCCTCTTTGAAGACCCCGGTGTCCACCAACTCATACTCGGGGCTTTCTTTGCCGGTTCGATTGCCATCCACGAGCTGTTGATAAGGGAAAGCAGCCTGAGGATATTTATAAAGCATTTTGAGGTAATCATGCGATGGAGTGGCATCAAGATAATAATACACCTCTTTGACATCTTCACTGTGATTGCCTTCGACACCAGTCAGGCCAAACATGCGCTCTTTAAGTATTGGATCCTTGTGATTCCACAAACCAACCCCCAGACACAACGATTGTCGATCATCACTGAAACCAGCGATTCCATCCTCACCCCATCTGTAGGCCCGACTGCGCGCCAGTTCATGGCTGAGGTAGTCCCATGCTTCTCCTGTGGAACTATAATCCTCGCGCACAGTGCCCCACTGACGCTCACTCAGGTAAGGGCCCCATTTTTTCCATAACGACGATGCAATCTCTTTTTGCATAACTTGATCCATTCAAACAAACACACTCGAACGTTCACGACACTGAAAATAAATCAACTCAAGATTTCAAGGACTATGACCGCGAAGAAAGCATGTGCGGATGGACCGAGCATATAATCAAGAAATACCAGTTGTCTTTTTGGATTCAAAAACAGATCTTCGTCACCACCGTCAAGGCAGCTGGTTCCAATAATAACTCCCTTGATCTGGATATGATAAAAGTGATCGTTGATAGAGCCTTTCTAAATACTGCAACCTTAGCGGGTGGCAAATGACATGCCCCTGGATGAATATCTAATTGTATGATTGGCATGCTATTTTTTGGCAGAACCCAGTCTGGAGAACGCATTGCTAAAAAAAAAGCTTTTGACACTCATGAAGACGCCGCTCCCATGAGTGCCAGACTTTAAAAAATTATGGACGCGCTCCATCCTTTTGGACAATATTCAACATATCATGAGACTATCAAAGAAAAACCAACCATGCGGAGAAGGGTTCACACTGATTGAATTACTTGTGGTGATTGCTATCATCGCCATTCTGGCCGGCATGCTCTTACCCGCGCTTTCCAAGGCCAAGGAAAAGGTTCGCCGCATCAGTTGCATCAACAACCTCAAGCAGATGGGATTAGGATCCATGATGTATGGTCAGGACAATGAAAAAGGATGGTTATCAGGCACTCCCGACGATAATAGTGACGATCTGTCCTGGTTGCATCCAACTTACATCCCAAGCGCCAATGCCCAATCGATATTTGTATGCCCATCCACTCAAAACTTTATCGGTACAAATACAGTCACGGTGCGAGGCAGAAGAATACTGGAGGATTTACGCCGCCAGGCTCCATATAAGCGCATGCGCGGCACTCGAACCCGACAGGCAGATTTACGTGGAGTTAGCTATGAGATCAACGCGTTCATGAATTACACGACAAGAAAAACTGAACGAACGGTCCTGAGCTGGGTACACAAGAGCTCTGCTCAGGGATTAAGGGGACAAGTGGTTGGCCCGTCAGATATTTATTTGATATTTGATGGTGACGGTCAGGGAACAGGAGCACAAAACAATTACCCAGATCCCAACGACAATCACGGCGAAGATGGCACGAACTTCCAGATGTGCGACGGGAGTGCCAAATGGGTCAAGAGAGAGAAATACATCTACACCTACGAATTATCACAGGACGAAAACCGCTCGCGACCTTGAGTCAATTCAAACAAGAGGTTGCTTCCGCTCAGATGGTCTTGCTTTGGATCTGACCATCTTTGTTACTGAGATCGACAGGTTCGCAAATACAGCTGTGAAGCCCCGGTTTACTGTACATAAAAAATGAAATCATTACTGAAGAGCCCATCGGGGTTTTGAAGCTGAACCAAGTGCATTCCAGTTCCAGCCTCATTGCTTTTTTTGGCCGGCCGCGAAGCAACCAGTTCAGGGCGAATGAGAAAATCGCTACTGATTCCACCTCGATTCAGCCCATGAATAGCCAATACATTCTCTCCAGGCTTCAATGAATCCAGAAGGTGGCTCAAGTCATAAGTTTCAAATCGATCAGCCACCACCTCAGCACTTGAGTCTGTTGCTTGAGAGTCCCAGCTCAATCGGCGAGGCCTGTTCCTCGACGCTATCCGCTTACCGTTGATGTAAGCAGAGAAACCGTCATCAGCCTGAATCCTGAATTCGAGGCCGTCGTAACTGGAGGGATTTTCCACGACAAAAGGAATACGAATGAAGACACTGGTATTATCTTGCATCGCATTTTCCAGATCTGTCTCAATCATGTCGCCATATCCTTCTCCTTTCTCATAACCAAAGCCTGTATGCCCAAAAAACCAATCGGAGTCATCAAAACCTAATCGACGCCATTTTGTTCCCAGGCTTCCGTCCTTTGGAACGAACCCATGGGCTGCCCCCCCCGCCCTGACCAGCTTGGTTTCGAGTTTCCCTAAAGGAAGAGATTGTAAAGTAACAGTCACCTTTTGATCAAAGCTTGCGGCGCCCCTGTGCTCCGCCTTCTCCACACGAAGCGTGCCGGGCACTTTATGTCCGTTAATGATCACATGGGCATCTTCCATGATATGGCGTCCACTCATCGTCATCGAAAGTTTATCGAGAGTCAAAGCAGGGAAAACTTGAGGCCCTCGCTGCCTTTCAATCCTACCTGAAGTCCAGAGCGCCGGTTGCGGATAATTCAAACCGACATTCTGTCCCAAGCGTCCGGTAAAGGTTCCAATAAATCCCCCCTCAGTCGCAAGTGATACTAATTGCTGAAGTTCATAGTTCCTCCCGGGATGGTTTCTATCTGCATAATACTGCCCGTTAAATTCCAGTGCAGCGGGCACTGGATTTCCATCATGCATCCAGACTCCTTCGCCCTGCAAAACCACCCCACCCTCGCGAGAGGACTGTTCAAGGGCTTTCAACAAATCCAGAGACACCGGATCGTTTACGGCCATTTCATTCAAAGTGACCTGTCGGGCAAACGCACCGGAAAACCCGGTACTGCCTTCCAGCACCATATCCCACACGTTGTCAAATTCCCGCCGACTCCCCCAGGAGAGACGCCACAGGGATCGCTCAGGAATCCCACGGTCGGCCATCGATGCGTAGAAATCAAAGTCGATCAGATTCAGACGCCCCTGAGGTAGAATCATCCAGCGATCATATGCGCCTCTCCAAGTCGGTGCATCCATCCCTGACCCTCTCGTATTAGTACTGACCCAGAATGGCATTCGATGGCAATTCCCGCATACATTCACATCTGGGTTACCCTGTTTATCCCCGACAACATGAAACATTCTAAATCCGTTTCTAGCTTTTGACGAAAGTATGTTGTCATAGGCGCGTCTCTGAGCCGGTGGATAGGGAACTGTCAATAGAAACGCTGCTAACGCATCACGTTGGTCAGCATTCAAAGCACCCGCATTGCCTTCATTGTTCAAGATTTCTTCACCCACCCTTTTCATCGTGGAAGCCAGGGCACCATCAACCAAATGACGCGTGCTGCTCGCAGGATCATTCCTGTTGCTGTTGGCTTCAACTGCATTCCTGGTACTGGCGGTATTGATTCCACCATAGGGATCGCCAGGGATTCCATCCCAATGGTAGGGGGCCGTATCCCGAAGACCCCGGGCAGGCATCGTGGTGCGGGGTACGATCTGATTCCCTCCCGTTGAGATGGGAGTCTGCAGCACCCAAAGTAACTGGTCTGTATGTCCATCAGGATGACAGCTTTCGCAGGAGAAGGTCGCCGTGCTGGACGCATCCGCGTCGTTGAAGGCAATCCGTCCCTGTTTCAATTCTGGATCTGTTGAATCTTCCAAAATTACAGTGTGAATATTTCTCGGGTACCGGGGGTCAGAGAGATCCAGATAAGATACCGTGTTTGCAACGGCATTGAGAACCCAGGCTGCCGAGAGCGAGCCGTCTTTCGAACAATCGAGGGCAATCCCCCGCGGCACGTGGTCCACGCTTACGCGACCAAGCACTTCGCCCGATGTGGCATTGAGGGTAAAAACCTTGTCCGATCCGGCAGCGGAAACCACCAAGGTCGAGTCATCATCGCTGACTTGAATGGCAAACGGTGTCGCGAGGGCCATACCTGGTCCGGGATGCTCTGGGAGTAGCGGTTCAAGGTCGATAAACCTGGGAGCATGGAGCACGTCACCCTTGAAATCGATCTGTGTAATTTGATTCAAAAAAGCACGGTTTTCCAGTTCAGCCAAACCATGATGGGCGGTGCCAGATTGACCATTGACCGCATTCCGTGCATCGGTCTGGGCAATGTAAACAGTCCCGCGGGAGTTGACGGTCATCCCGTAGAGCAAGGTCCCAAGAGAATCCACTGTTTCAATCAGTTCATCAGTCGATGTATCAAAAATAAACAAATCTCGATCAGGAATTTGGGAATGTTTCACGATATCCACGACGGCTCCAAGAGAAAGCACGTTGTTATTATCGAGGACATGTTCTCGAGCGTCAAAGGTGGACAATTTGCCATCCAGCTCACCAGTGCCACCAGAAATCTGTGTCTGGTTATTTGATTCAAAAGGAACGACGTAAAGACGGTCTTCACGCACCATGATGGCACGAGGATCCTGTGCATGAATAGTTAACTTTTTCTCTACTTGCCGGGTATGCACATTGACCACGGCAATTTGATTCTCGGCGGACAAAGCAACATATGCCTTTTCATTGCTGGCAAAAGCTATGCCCACAGGCTCATCAAAACGGGTTGCTTTTGTTCTGGGGTCGATATCCTGAATCGTTGCCAGAACGTTCAAATAAAAAGGGCTGGCCGGATCGGTGTCGATCACACTCACCGAGTCGGATATGTGATTAGATACCCAGATTTCCTTCCCATTCGGTTTCAGGGCCAACCCGACAGGGTCAACCCCCACGTGAATCCGTGCGACAATGCCAAAATTGCCCACTTGAATCACATCAACCGTATCCTCACGGGTATTGACCACAAATACGTTACCGTCATGCAGCAAGATAGGGCGAGCATGTGGGCTCAAAAAATCAGGGTGACCGATCTGACGATGTTTCGTCATGGATGGCTCATGCTTTTCTGAGTAATCCTGAGCCTCCAGGCTTTTGGATGCGATAAAGAAAAAAAGCATTCCTGATGCCAACCTCAAAACGGGGAGTTTCATCCTTATTGAAAATTTCTTGATTAATGAACAGACCACAAATAAAAAACGTATTATGGCCCGAAAACCTGACCAGACAATTTGCACTGAAGTCTCGATCCATACTTTTTCAATGAAGCCATCCATTTGGTAAACGGATTCCGCACTTATTCCTCCCCTGCAATGAAGTGGATGATGCTAACGAGAAAGAAATGAATCACTCAAAATCACGGAAACAATCATATCCTGAAACCCGCGTTTGTTGCCTGTAATCTGTTGCGACAATGCACGGGCGATTCGTTGGTCACCGAAACTCAGCGGACGACCGGTGCCGTATATCAATAACTTTTCAGCCAGACATTCCACAAATAAATCAATATGGGTGACCAGGTAGGCTTTGAGATCCGTGACATCTTTTAAAACCGTTCCATCAGGCATCACTGCCCTCGTATCGATATGCCTTCCTTTCTGGGTTCCCTCCCCCTGACTGGCATAGAATTCTTCTTTCAACGGCGCGGAGGCTAACTCGGTGTAAACCGGATAATACTCACGCCAGCGTCCAACTGGGTCATAATGCTCCATCACGAAGCCAAGCGGATCAATTTTTGTATGACAGCGAGCACAGGAAGCATCGGCTTGATGTGCCAACATTTTTTCACGCATCGTTATCGTACCGCTTGTATCCGGAGCCACGGAAGGAACATCAGTTGGTGGGGGCGGCGTCGGTTGACCAAGGACATTTTCCAGCAACCATACCCCTCGATGCACTGGGTGCGTATCCACACCATTTGCAGTCGCCATCATGATGGAAGCCAAGCCAAGTAAACCACCTTGTTTCCCTCCCTTCGGAAAAGTCACACGTTGCATCTTGTTTCCGGTGATCTCTCCTCCGTAAATCTTATTGAGGTTTTGGTTTCGGAAACTGAATCCCGGATCAATAAAATATTCCAGACTGTGATTCTCAACCAACATCTCCTCAAAAAAGAGTTCGGTTTCGTTGATCATAGCCTGACGGTCAGGGCCATAAAACTTTAGCAATCGAGGATCAGGCATGATATCCGTGAGCTTTCTTGTGCCCAACCACTGACCAGTAAAGTGACGGACGAAAGCTCTGCGCTGGGGCAGACGCAACAAACGGTGCGCTTCGTTTTTCAAGGTCATGGGGTCCGACAGTTTACCTTTTACCGCCAAGGAGATTAGTCGATCATCGGGAGGAGCGCTTGTTAGGAAATAGCTTAATCGACTCGCTAATTCAAAACCATCCAAACTACCTGATCCAAGTTCACGAAACAGGAAGCGTGACGATAGAAGGGCTTTCCTGATAACGAGGTGGAGTGCATCTTCGATACGCTTGTCAGGAAAAGATTCCCGATGTGCCCGGACAAGATCTAAATATTTGTCTAACTGTAATGAACTTACAGGTCGCCTGAATGCTTTTGAGAGAAAACCTCTGAGAAACCTTTCAGTAAATACCAGATCCGATACTTCATCTGACCGCCTGTTCAAAAATGCTTTCGATCTGACCATCCTGGCACGCTCTTTTTGGCTGCTGACGGTGCGACTCGGGCCACTAACGGAAACACGCACAATATCCAGTGCTGGACCAAAGCGATACATCTGTTCATGAGCGTAAGACTGACACCAATTGTGCGGACCATTAAACAATCCACCACCATAAACAGCCGGAGGCTTATCCAAATCAGGATTGCTTAAGTCAAGTTGACCGCTTTCAATAAGTGTGCGAATCGCCTCATAAAATTCCGTTTGTGTCGAACCTCGTTTTCCTCCGTTCAATTCAATTGCTGCGGCGTAAAAGGGGCGATCATTCAACAAACGGTCATCGATAAAATCATGCGAAAGATCGATTCTTCCGGGATCAGAAAAAACCGGACCATCCGCCCATCGAAAACCCAACACCTCACCCTGAAAAAGTTCTGCTTCCAGAGTTCCAAAGCCTCCTTCTGAGGGTTCCGTCGAAACTTTAAATTCTCCGATTTTTCTTAGATCAGAAAATCGTGCATATTTTTGTTCCCCGTTCTGCCTTGCATAAACTGCCAATTTGAAAGGCACCTTTCTCTGATCATAAAACATGCGATCACTTTGAAAGGTATTGGCTTCAATCTGAACACGATAAATGCCACTCACCGGCGCTTCAAACGAAGAAGTCCAACCAGCTCCACTCGCCATATTCCGAGAGGAAACAAGTCGGAACACACTACCCATTTGCCTACCTCCACCCCCTGCATCTGTACTCAATTCAGACATAGGAATGGAATAATCCAGAGGCTCCGCTTTGGGCAGGGAAATAGGTTGAGGCAGAAATTCGTCCGCAATGGCAGTCGCAATCTCAAGATACTGAGCCAATAATGGGGGGGACAGGACCATCCCCGACGCCACATTATCAAATCCGTGTCTGGAAGTGTCAGAGGGAAATGAGGGAGGCACTTCAAATTCCGGGTAAGCAAACAAATCGCGGATGGTATTTTCATATTCCACCCGATTGAGTCGTCTTGGCAAAGTTCCACCGACGGGCGCATGCCGAGTAAGCTTTTCTTTCAACCACCCCAAAAATTCATCGCGCTCCTGTGTTCCTGGGAAAGATCCAGCATCGTTTGGGGGCATGTCGTTCGAACCCACGACGTCATGAATCGTGGTCCACAAATCCACGATTTCGGGGGAGGACCAATCAAAGGAAGCTTGCCCAAGATCCACATCACCTTTCAGGGAATCATTACTTCCCTCATGGCACTCGAAACAATGCTGTCCGATGAAAGTCGATACTGAACGAGGCAATGTGTCGGCTGAAAGAACAATAGCGGACAACCAAATCGAGTGGCACCAATGGAAAATTTTCATCAAAAGCCTAAACTAAGCATTCATTCATATTGTGGCGCGCGCCAGCAAACGCATCAATCCCCATTCCCATCCTCTGCATCAGAGTCAGCATTAAATCGCCTAGAAGCCTTGACTTGGACGAGGTGCGGTCGATGGCCCAGTGATTACCGTGAGAGAAATCACCCCCGGCTATCAGTGTGGGTAAATTGCTATTATCATGTGTATTCGAATTCCCCATACCGCTTCCGTAAACAAGGGTTGTGGAATCGAGTAGTGATCGATCTTGGTGATCTTTGCAGTTCCCCAATGTTTCAAGGAATCGTGCAAAACGCCGCACGTGCTCCCTGCCTACAAGATTGTATTCGGCAATTTTCTTTGTTTCATTTCCGTGATGTGAAAGACCGTGATACCCTGCGCTCAGTCGCTGCCCCTCAATTTCAAAAACCTGACTCCATCCTGGCACAAGAAAAGTCATCACACGCGTCGAATCCGTGCTCAAGGCCAAGGCCATGAGATCATACATGATGGACTCGCATTCCAAAGACTGATCAGGAGATACCGGGTCAAAAAGAGGCAATGCATAATCTGTTTCAGGAAATGGTTTCTCCAACCAGGCCTCCTGTTTTTGAAGTATTTTCTCCACCTGCCTCAGAGACGACAAATATTCATCTAATTTCTGTTGATCACGCCTTGAAATTTGTCGGTGAACTGATTTGGCATCTTCCTTCAAGTCATCCAATACGCTACCATTGCCTCTCAATACATATTCCATTCTGGACTTGTCGCTATCAGAGCGAAAAAGTGTTTGATAGAGTACGCTTGGACGACCCATCATTGGTAAAGCCACACCCTCCCTGGTAAAACTTAATCGTGCTGCATCAGGAGGCGTACCACAGGTGAGTTGCAAGGATGCATATCGTGTTTGATGCCCAACGTGGCTCGCAACCAATTGATCCATGGAGACAGCGCCTGTTGCAGAACCACTCATCCAGGCTTTCCAGCCTTCATGTCCATTTCGGCCTCGATGATCCAGACCGGAAAAAATTGAGAACTGATTCCTGAATGGTGTCAGTGGCTCCAGCACGAAAGGCATCTCATAGGATTTGCCAGTACGCTTTGGGAAAAAGTCGGCCTGATGAAAGCCAAGGTAAGTACCAATGCATACAAGCCGCTTGACAGGCTCAACTGAAGAAGAGGCATTCATTGCTGCTGTCTCGAAAGACTCCAACAAGGGAAGGGCCAACCCAATTCCAGTTCCTCTCAAAAACTTCCTACGATCGACTTTCAAGTTCATTGTAATCCAAAAACATGCTGTAAGTATTTCTTAAAATATGATCACGATTGTGCAGGAAACAAATCAAACTAAAGACTTTTTCAACAGAGCTCAACAATCGCAGCGCTGGGAGTGAACAAACATCCCCTGCCCCCAATTCAGACCTTGTCCTCATATTCAATGAAAGCCTCGACCTCACCAAAGGGTTGAGATTTCATACGAAGGAAGCAAGTTTCCTTGATCGAAAACAATCCCAAAACCGAACCTGTCAAAATCATTTGCCCAGCTCGCATCTCAATGCCCATGACATTCAAGTGATGCATCAACCATCGTAACGAGGAAGCAATGGTTGTAGTCAATGTGATGCTGGAACATGTTTCAAGCAATATGCCGTCCTTGTAAAGCGAAAGGGATGGGGTTCCGTGATCTAGAGCCTTTATCCCAGACCCTGCAACCACCCCGGCATGCAACGCATTGTTTGCAATGAACTCAGCCGCATCGGGTTTTTGAGATCGAATCACATATTGATGCAATTCAATTACGGGAAAGACACGCGACACACAATCAGGAAGACCTTTCGTTTGAAAATCCCTTGGAGTTGGTGGACGGGATAACTCAATGGCCAACTCGCCCTCGCAAGCCAACCCAGCATAGGCCTTACCAGAAACGCTTGCACCAGAAACAAACTGTTCCGACTCGAACAACCTTCCCATGATACAATGATCGATACCCAGTTGAGAACGGATCGCAGGTGATGTGCAACCCACCTTGTAACCAATCACCTTTTCGCCCCTTTTGCATCTCAAGTTAACGACAGCTGATTGTAATGCATAAGCCTGATCAACACTTAATTCAATCCCACCTGCAAAAAGTGTTCCTGGTCTGCCCTGATCATAATCTTCCAGTTGACGCAGGGCCAAATTATCGGTGCTCATACCATTTAGCTTTTCTTGCTCCATGCACATGTATGAACTCAATTTTGAAAAGGACTCACGAAAACAGTTTAAGCGATGATCTCGCGCAGGACCTCACCGTGCACATTAGTGAGACGACGTTCGATACCATTATGATAAAAGGTCAATTTTTCATGATCAAGGCCCAGTAAATGCAAGACTGTCGCATGAAAGTCATGCCAATAAACTGGTTTCTCTGCAGTCTTCCATCCAATTTCATCTGTGGAACCGTACGCAACGCCCGGTTTCAGGCCACCTCCGGCCATCCAGAGTGAAAAACCATACATATTGTGATCCCTTCCCGCCCCCAGTTCATCATCATTCGATTGCGTATAGGGAGTTCTCCCAAACTCCGTGGTAAACAAAACCAGAGTATCGTCCAACATACCCCGTTGGCGAAGGTCCCGGATCAAAGCGGCAACGGGCTGATCAATTCGTTGCGCTTCACGGGAATGATTTTTCTTCATATCCTCGTGACCATCCCAGTTGATGCGAGGTGAGCCAAAGGAGCCACCCGATATAAGCTGAATGAAACGAACCCCTCTTTCGAGCAAACGGCGTGAGAGCAGGCAATTTCTCCCAAAGTCTCTTGTCGGTTCCTGGTTCAATCCGTACATCTCGCGGGTGGATTCAGATTCACCGTCGATGGCAGTGACTTCAGGAATAGTTAACTGCATGCGAGCAGCCAATTCATGACTCCGCACGCGGGCCATAACGGCGTCTTCCCGGCCATGACGATTAATATCCTGAGCATTGAGTTGCCTTAACAGTTGACGGGACGCCGCATCCGTTTCGGGTGAAATTCCCGATGGAGGAAACAAATCAGGAATCGGCGTTCCCTTGGTATTAAAAGCCACTCCCTGATGGAGTGAGGGCAGGAACCCGTTTGACCAATTAATCGTGCCGCCAGCGGGATAGCCTCTGGCATCCGGGAGCACTACATAAGCCGGCAGATTTTCAGTATCCATACCCAGACCATAGGATATCCAGGAACCCATGACCGGAAAACCGTTTAACTGAAATCCAGAATTCTGCTGAAAGGTCGCAGGAGTGTGGTTGGCCGAATCAGTAACCATGGACCTTATTACCGTCAATTCATCCGCAACCCCAGCGATATGAGGAAACAAATTTGAAATCCATAAACCGCTTCTGCCGCGTTGCTGGAATTCCCAATCATTTTTCCGAATCAAACCTATGCGATTGAAGAAAGTGGCAGGGCGTTCATCATACTGGAGCGACTGATTGTGAAATTTGGCAATCTCTGGTTTGAAATCAAAGGAATCGAGGTGACTCAATCCCCCCATCAGGCAGATGTGGATCACACGTTTGGAACGAGGAAGGTGATGAAGCCCAACTCCCCCTCCTGCTGAAACCGGGCGATCAGCAGCGAAAAGATCAGTCAAGGCCGCACCAGCCAATCCATGTGTTGCCCAGCTCAACCATTCACGACGAGACAATTGATTCCTATCTGACATAAAGCAATTCATTGCTGTTGAAGATGACTCGGCACCAGGCCGCAAGACCGTGTTTTTCAATAAATGGCACTGATATCTTCATGGCCTGTTCCTCCGCACCGCGCCCATACGCAAGCCGGTATGCAAGAAATACCTGCTGCTGAGCATTCAACCCAGCTTGGCTTTCAAGGCGCCTGGCAAATGCTTGAGACATATTGACCACGAAATCGTTATTCATCAGCGCCAAAGACTGCAGAGGTGTGGTAGTGACAGCTCGCTGAGGGGTAATGGCAGATGGATCTGGACAGTCAAAGGTATCCAGGAGAGTACGCATGGCACCCCGTGGACTGAAGCGATAGATTGTCCGCCGGAATTGCTCCGGGTGGTCCTGAGAAATAACATCATAAAAGTGCGACCCCTTGAACTTATACTCACGCATATCGCGATAACCTCGCCCACCGAATTTAGGATCCAACTTTCCAGATAGCACCAATAGTGTATCACGCAGTATCTCACCTTCCAGACGAGAAGGGCTTTTACGCCAGAGATACCGGTTCCCTGCATCAACCGCAGCAGCATGAGCGTTCGGGGATGATTTCTGGCGATAAGTCGCTGAGGTAACAATCAAGCGATGCAACTGTTTGAGACGCCAATCATGTTTTTTAAAATAGTCCGACAACCATTCCAACAAATCCGGGTGGCTGGGACGTCCACCACTGTAACCAAAATCGTTGGGAGTAAGAACGATTCCCTGTCCGAAATGATGCTTCCATACTCGATTAACCATAACACGAGCAAGTAAAGGGTTATCCACGCCGCTGATCCATTCAGCCAGCTTGAACCTTCGAAGACGTCCGTCTGAATCAGGATTCAAGCCGAAGTCGCTGTCCAGCATGCGTAAAGCAGCAATGCCACGAGGTGAGACAAGCTCGCCCTTGTTTTCAACATTACCCCGCTTGAGCAGATGCGTCTTCCCGGGATCAATGGAAGTGACTGCCCACACCTTGAGTGAATCACCCTCGTCACTCTTGGATGCATTCCCCTCGACTACTCCCGGAGCAGGCATGTTGATAGTTTGGTCCCCGAATTCAACACCTGCCAGGGCAGAGGCTATGCCATAATAATCCTTCATCGAAATTGGATCAAATTTATGGTCATGACAACGTGCACAATTGATCGTGAGTCCGAGAAAGGTTTGCCCGACTAATGCCACCATGTCCTCCATCTCGTCCTGACGCATGGTTAGACGCATCACATCGTTTGAGGGTTTTGTGGTGTTATGGGGCCCGGTGACGAGAAATCCAGTAGCGACGATCCCTTCTTTTTCTGAGGCGATGATGTCACCCGCTATCTGCAGGCGGACAAACCTGTCGTAGGCCATGTCCTGATTGAAGGCGTCAATGACCCAGTTGCGATAATGCCACGCGTGATTGCGCGGTTGATTGTATTCAAATCCGTTACTCTCCCCAAAATGAACGGCATCAAGCCAGTGACGTCCCCAGCGCTCCCCGTAGTGGGGTGATGCCAAAAGACGATCCACGAGGTTTTCATAAGCTCTGTCAGAATCGTCCGTTACAAAGGCATCAATATCAAGGGGCGAGGGAGGAAGACCCACTAAGTCGAAATACAATCTACGTATGAGGGTCCATCGATCCGCTTCAATGGAAGACTGAAGTCCATGTTGCCGCAATCGCTGGTGGACAAAATAATCAATCGGGTTTCGAGCTTTCTCAGTTGAAGGAGGTAAATCAACCTGCCGAATCGGTTGAAGCGACCACCACTCAACACTTTGAGTATCCTGAGTTTTATCTGGATGCTGAGATGCCGCATGGGAGCACCAGAAAGAACTCAGAAGCAATATGCTTATTGCAAAAGGCATCCACCTCTGGCGAGCAGCCTTCCTTGAAGAAATTTCACGTTTGGCCCTGATGTGGTTCATAACAACATGGTAATTAGATGGAATAGGACAACGGTAAATTTGCCGCAGACCATATTCAAGAAGAATAGGCCGGGAATGCGATTCTGATTTTTACTTGCACAACGCGTGATGCGGCTTTAGAGAATGAATGCAAGCGTATGAGATTATTGTGTTCCAACATCATCGTTTGGTGTGCAATCGCCATCTCGCATATAACATTAGCTGATGACCGCCACTGGTCTTTCGAAGCACCCGAAACTCCCTCACTCCCAGCCGTCAAGGATGCATTCTGGGCAAAACAACCGACAGATCTTTTCATATTGCAAAGGCTGGAAGCCCTTGAGTTGTCGCCCTCGGCACGAGCTGATAAAGCAACGCTACTGCGCCGTGTCTGGCTGGACCTTTTGGGAATTCCCCCTTCACAACAAGCACTGACCGCATTTTTACAGGATACAAGCGAGCAGGCTTATTTACGTATGATCGACGCGTTGCTCGCTTCCCCGCATTATGGTGAAAAGTGGGGCCGCCATTGGCTGGATGTCTCGAGGTATGGCGATTCAAACGGGGGTGATGAGAACCACCCTTATCCTCATGCATTTAGGTATCGCAATTGGATCATTGATGCCTTCAATGAAGATATGGCCTACGATCAATTCGTGCAGGCACAACTGGCGGGCGATTTGGTATCCTGGGGTGATGAACACACTTTGGCAGGCACCGGTTTCCTGGCAATAGGAACCAAAATCCTCGCTGAACAAGATCCGGTAAAAAAACGTGCGGACATTATCGATGAACAATTAGACACTCTTGGCCGCGCCTTCATGGGACTGAGCATCGGTTGCGCAAGATGCCACGATCACAAATTCGATCCCATTTCAGAGAGAGATTATTATGCTTTGGCTGGCATATTCTACAGCACGGATATCGAAGATCTTGAAGTCAAGACACCCGAGGGCGTGCTTCAGAAAAGCATCTGGCAAAGGCAAATAGAGGACTTGGATCAACGCATTTCAAAAGCCGAAATCCAGTTGTCAAATTTTCGCAATATTGGGCAAACACGCGAGTGGCAGGCTGAGGATTTCGATCGGGGTAATGTCATTATTGATCGTGAGCAGTATGGCAAAGAAATCGGCATTATCGGCGACCCTGGTGCTCAGGACAATTTTGTCGAATATGATCTGTCGGTCAAAGACGAGCATATTTCAATATTGGAATTAAGGTATGCGGCAAAAACAGCTCGCCCCGGAAAAATCCTTCTGGACGGCAACCCTGTTTTTGAGAATGCAGTTTCAGCGACCACAGGGGGCTGGTTTCCGGAGAACCAAAAATGGATTATCGAAGGTATACTGGAGCTGAAATCAGGGGAGCACGTCCTTCGCATCGAATCCAAACCGCTCATGTCCCATATTGACCGCATTCGCTTGATTTCTGTGAGCGACCCGGAAGAAGCCCTTGCAAGTATCCAGCAAATTAAAAGGCTTACAAAGGAACGCGAAGCACTGGCATCGAATCACCCTGAACAACCTAAGGTTATGGGGGTTTCTGATGGCTCTATACAAAACGTCCGCTTGAACATCCGTGGAAACCCGCATCAGCTGGGTGAAGAAATTCAGCGACGCTTCCCTTTGGAAATAGGAAAATTCGAACACCCCATTGTCGATGCCGATTCAAGTGGTCGACTCGAGCTTGCCAAATGGATTTCATCACGTCATCACCCATTAACCGCAAGAGTCTTTGTCAACCGTGTCTGGCATTGGCATTTCGACAGTGGTCTGGTCGACACTCCCGATAATTTTGGAACCACCGGACAAGCTCCCTCCCACCCTGAGTTGCTGGACTGGCTGACCACAGATTTCATCAGACATGGATGGTCAATAAAGCATCTGCATCGCCGAATACTCCTCTCTAGCGTATACCAATTATCGTCTGTGTCCCTCAATCAAACGGCCGAAAAAAAAGATCCCTCCAATCGTTTGTATTGGAAAAAAAATATGCGACGCATGGATGCTGAGACCTTTCGGGATGCATTGCTTGCTGTGTCAGGCTCGCTGAATGCCAATGCTCACCTGAAGAAACCAATTGACGTCAAAGCACAGGATCCATCATCAGAAGATCTGGACAAGAACAGGATTGCCTATGAATCTTTTCCGCACAGAACGGTGTACCTTCCGGTCGTGCGCTCTCATATCTACGATTTGCTTGCGCTTCTCGATTTCCCCAATGCCACCGCTCCCATCGGTAAACGTTCCCTTACAACTGTGCCTACTCAAGCTCTGATGATGTTCAATAGCCCGTTCGTCAAAGAGATGGCCAAACAGACAAACCGTCGCGTGCTTCATTCAAGCAAAGCAAATGCAAGTAGATTGGATGAACTATACCGTATCCTTTTCAGCCGGCATCCATCCGAGAAAGAAAGGACGGCATGCCTTGAGCTGGTGAGCAAAACTTCCGAGCTACTGGAGGAAGCACAAGCCTGGGAAACGCTCTGTCATGTATTGATGATTTCCAACGACTTTATTTATGTCCAATAGCCCGTTTCAATTATCATCCCTCACACGCAGAGAAGCCTTGGATCGCTTGTGCGTTGG
Organism: Verrucomicrobia bacterium SCGC AAA164-E04; assembly: GCA_000383715.1. Taxonomy (GTDB): domain Bacteria; phylum Verrucomicrobiota; class Verrucomicrobiia; order Limisphaerales; family AAA164-E04; genus AAA164-E04. The sequence continues at coordinate 39,539 of KB911851.1, read as the reverse complement.
TTTTGGAGGTCTGGCGCTCAACGCCATGTTATTCCATGAATCAAAAGCACAGGCTGGCACCGCTCCCTGGCATTTCCCTCCGCGGGCCAAAAGAGTCATTTTCCTTTTCATGCATGGGGGGCCTTCCCATGTGGATCTTTTCGATTACAAACCAAATCTGGAGAAGTATAACGGTCAAGCACTGCCATTTCCTGAGCGCAAAGTGCAATTTGCAAAGCGTGGCAATCTCATGCAATCGCCCTGGTCCTTTCGGAAAGTGGGGCAATGTGGCCATTGGATGTCGGAGCTTTGGCAGCACCTTCCCAAGGTGGCTGACGACATCTGCATGCTCAACTCACTTTGTGAGACTAATGTCGCCCACGGAGGCGCATGCATGAAATTGCACACGGGAAATGAATCCCTGTTGAGGCCCAGCCTGGGTTCCTGGGTGAGTTATGGATTAGGCACTGAAAACCGAAACCTCCCCTCCTTTGTGACTATTTGCCCTACCTCCCTGCATGGGGGGGTGGATAATTTTGGAGCAGCCTTTCTTCCAGGAGAACATCAAGGAGTGGCTCTTGGGACACAAGGTTATCCAAATACTCTGGCCAAAAATGCCCGCTTTCATTACGTCGAGGAGAATTCTCCAAAAGATCGGTCCGTTCAGGAACTACAGTTAAGATTGTTGAATCAGCTTCAGACTCAAAAGACAATGCAATCGGAGGGAAAAAGAGAACTTGAGACACGCCTCAAATCCTTCGAGCTGGCATTCCGCATGCAAACCGAAGCCAAAGAGGCAACGGACATCAGTGGCGAATCCCAATCAACTCGAAAACTCTATGGGTTGAATGAGCCGGAGACGGAAAATTTCGGCCATCAATGCCTCCTTGCGCGGCGTCTCGCTGAGCGAGGGGTGCGCTTCATTCAAGTAAGTCATGCACATAGTCTTCCCTTTAATAACGAACAGTGGGATCAGCATTCACATCTGGAGAAGGGGCACTCCGTCAACGTAAGACAAATTGACAAACCTATCACTGGTTTAATCATGGATCTAAAATCACGTGGAATGCTGGATGATACTCTTGTGCTATGGGGGGGAGAGTTTGGCCGAACCCCATCGGTCCAGGCAGGCGATGGGCCTGTAGGCCGTGACCATCATCCAGACGGATTTTCCATGTGGATGGCCGGGGGCGGTGTCAAGGGTGGCATGCGATATGGAGCAACGGATGATTTCGGGTATCACGCGGTGCAGGACCGATGCACTATCCACGACCTGCATGCAACCTTGCTTCATCTCATGGGACTGGATCACGAACGACTTACTTACAACCATCTGGGCAGAGAGTTTCGCCTCACAGATGTGTCAGGCTACGTGGCTCACAAAATACTGGCATGAGACTTCTGAAAGGAGCACATGAGCTCGGATGATGCTCAGCCAATCACATCATGCAGCACATGGCCACCAATATCGGTGAGCTTACGGATTCTACCGGCATGACGGAAGGTAAGGTCCTCGTCATGCAAACCCATTAAATCTAAAATGGTCGCGTGCACATCACGGATGTGGATGGGCTTTCCAACAGACCGCAGACTGAATGCATCCGTTTCCCCAACAGTGGCGCCTCTTTTGACATCTCCTCCAGCCATCCACATGCAAAGCCCATAGGAGTTATGCTCCCGTCCTGGATTCTTGGGCATTTCGAGACTGTTGACAAACGGCGTTCTTCCCATCTCTGATGCCCAGACGACCAGCGTCTCCTCCAGTAAGCCTCGGTTGTCCAGATCTTCGAGCAAAGCCGCGACCGGCTGATCAACCTCTCTGCTGTGTTTCCTCATCCCGCCTTCCACATTGCCATGATCATCCCAGCTATGAGAACCAATCTGAACACCGTGGATCAATAGTGAGTAGCGTACCCCACGCTCCACCATGCGTCTTGCCAGCAGACATTGCCTACCGAATCCCCGGGTATGCTCTTTATCAAGGCCGTAAAGTTTGCGAATCGATTCCGGTTCACCCGATAAATCAACGGCCTCAGGAGCCGCCGTTTGCATGCGGAACGCCAACTCATAAGCGGCAATACGAGACTCAAGCTCCGAGTCCCATGGGCGATGAGTCAGGTGGCCTTCGTTGAGTTCCCGGATAAGATCAAATTCTTCTCGCTGTTGGGAAGTGCTTAAGTTTGCAGGCGAATGAAGGTTAAGGATTGGGTTGCCATGATCACGCAACAAAGTTCCCTGATGCACCGCTGGCAAGTAGCCATTGGCCCAGACCGCAGCACCATTGCAGGGAGCACCTCTGGGATCTTGAATGACGATATACCCTGGCATGTTCTGGTTGAGCGTTCCAAGTCCATATTGAATCCAGGATCCAACTGAGGGACTACCGGGAAATTGGCTTCCGGTGTTCACGTGATAAGTCGAAGGACCGTGATTCTGGTTGTCTGTCTTGATACCATGAACGAAAGCCATGTCATCCACACGACGCGCCATATTCGGGAAGAGTTCGGACATCCACCTTGCAGAATCCCCATATTGCTTGAAATCAAATGGACTGCCTACACACACGTGCGGAAATGAAAGTCGCCCCTGTAATTCGCCTTTGACTGAAGTATTTCCTGAAATAGGTTTTCCATGCAACTCTCGCAACAAGGGCTTATTTTCAAAAGCATCCATTTGGGAAACGCCCCCCTGCATAAACAAAAAGATACAATGCTTTGCTTTGCGAGGAAAATGCGGTTTTTGGGGTGTGAGCGGACCGTTGGCGGGCGTCACCGGGCCTGCCAGAAGATCTTCGCCCAGCAAACCTGCCAAACCGAATGCTCCTATGCCATTCCAGGCGTTTGTTAAAAATTGCCTCCTTGGAATGAGAGAACCGGGATGGGCGTTAATCGACATAAATAAATTCGCTTGTGTTGAATAAAATTCGGGTCATGCGGGTGAGTCCCTCTATCGAATTGGCGAATCCGATGAGCGAGCCAAGTTCCTGATCATCAGGTAGACGACCGAGCGCCAACTGATAAGCCATGACAACACGGGCCTCTGGATCAGATTTGCCTTCCTTTGCGATCCTTCTGGCAAAATGTTCTGACTCCTCGTTGACCAGGATTCCGTTATACATTGCCAGTGCCTGCAATGGAGTAACAGAGAGTTGCCGTTTGGGCACCGTATCTTCACACACCAAGCTGTCAAAATTCTGCATGAATGGCATGGTAAGGGTGCGTTGCTGATAAACGTAAATACTTCGCTTGCGACTTTCAGCCCCGTAGGTCGTTGCCCATTTACTCCTGGAATACTTGACACTGTCCTCTATCCCATCAGGCAAGGCAGGAAATATGGGTAGCCCATACATTTCCGGGTTGAGTCTTCCACTCACATGAAGAATGGAATCTCGAATGGCTTCGGCTTCCAATCGACGACGCGAAAATCGCCCCAGAAGACGATTATCCGGATCCAGTTCCAGACAGCGTGAGGTAAATTGTGTTGAGCTTTGTTGATAGGCGGATGAGTGCACAATGAGACGGTGAATCGCTTTCAAGCTCCAGTTCTCCTTCACCAATTTAAGGGCAAGCCAGTCCAGTAATCTCTGGTGTGAAACCCCACCACTCAGGGCGCCGAAATCACTGGGTGTTTCAACCAACCCCCCTCCAAAATGATGCATCCACAGACGATTCACGATAACGCGCGCAGTCATGGGATTTTTGTCCGAGGCAATCCAGTTAGCCAGAGTCATCCTTCGACTTCGAGTTGGCCAGCGTTTAAAGGGGTCCAAACGAATCTCTGCAGGCTTCTGATGCCCGGTGATACAAGAAGGAAACCCAGCCAGGACGACTTCGCCTGGACTATCATATTCACCACGTATCATCACTCGAGAAACAGGCACCCCGGGTTCGTAAGGAGGGCCAAAAGAATGCCGCAGGGACATGGACTGTGGAGCCAGGCGCTTGAGTTGTTGAGCGGCAAAATCTTTTTTGTGTTTCAGCCTGACATATTGAAGGCGCTCTTCTGAGGTAATGGACCTATTGGTCGAAGAAAGGATCCAGGATTCAAAATCAAACTCATCGTCGGAGGCCTCTGATACATTCTCATCTTGTTCCTTTTGGGCTGGAGCACGCAGTTCAAGGCGCGTCTTGAGAGCTTCAAATCTCTGCGTGTCGGATCGAATCTCTTTACGCTTGGCCTCTGCCCATTCGGACTCACCTTTCCGATAAAAGGCTGCTGGAAGTGATCCACCGATCTGAAAGGCATCTCCACGCTCAGGGGGCATCAACTGAACCGTATTGAAAAAAGCCTTCATTCGATAGAAGTCTCTGGTAGGAATTCTGTCGTATTTATGATCATGACATTTCGCACACCCCACCGTCAGCCCCAGAAAAACGGATCCCACAGTGGAAGTCATCTCGCTGAGCATTTCGTGGCGGGTCTCATCTCCACGAGGTTCGGTAAAAGGGGCAAGCCGCAAAAAAGTCATGGCAACCATATGCTCGGGCTTGGGTTGAGGAAGCTCACCTGCCCCCATGACAGCATTGAACTCATCGCCTGCGATTTGCTCCTTGATGAATTGATCATAGGGTTTGTCGCGGTTGATAGAGTCAATCACATAGTCACGGTATCGCCAGGCATGAGGCAAATCAGGATCTCCCTCGTAGCCTGCGGTATCGGCGTAACGAGCTAGATCGAGCCAGAACTTGGCCCAACGCTCACCATGACGAGGGTCATCAAGGAGCGAATCAACCAAGGCCTTGTAGGCATCAGGATCGCCATTATTTACAAAAGTTTCTATTTTATCTGGCGAAGGGGGTAATCCTATCAAATCAAAATAGAGTCTGCGAATAAGTGTCTCCCTGGGTGCTTTGGGTGAGTAACTCAGTTCCTGATCTTCGAGTTTGGCGAGAAGAAATGCATCAACTCCATTTTGAACTCGACCACTGGATTGAACCTGAGGCGGCTCAACGGCTTGAGGCGGATAAAAAGGCCATTCCTTCGATTCTCCAAAACATGCAAAAGAAACAAAAACGTTAACCCAGCAAAAGTAATGAAAGGCCCGAATGAGCAGGCCATTTTGTTTCCGAGCGGAGTCTGGATGCATGTCACCATATTGCAAATATATGGTGCGTCGATCAAGCCTGAATGAAGCCGTTTTTACAAACCTCAAATCCCGTCGGCTGTCCCATCTGATTGCGGCTTATCAATACCCAAAGCATTTTCACCGTGGCAAAGTCTTTTGCAGCATCTCTTTGGTTGGTAACTTTTGAAGATCAGACTCTTGCAAGGTCAGGTAGACTGCTCGGTTCCAAAGATGTGGACAGAAAACATGAATCGTTCCTTTGTCTATGACTGCGTCGAGGTAAGACACCTGATGATTGAACCATCCATTTTTTTCTGGGTTCATCTGAGTAGCATTAGCGAAGAGAAAACGTGGCTCTGACCAATTTCGACCACCATCGCTTGAGAGGGTCACCCAAATCTCAGATCGGTCTTTCATCCCGTCCATCGTTCCGGACAAACCCGTGTATTGGGTTCCAGTGTGACGATTGTGAAAAAAGTTGATGAGCGTTTTTCGATCACTTGAATGAAATACCATGGGAGGTGCGTCGGGATGGACCAGTGAGGAAGGTTTCGGGTCAGACCATGATTGCCCATCATCATGACTTCGGGACGTCCAGATCTGTCCAGCGGGTGTGCGAGCCATAAAAAACACTTCACTGCCCTGCAGCCAGATGGGGCGCCCTTCATCCATACGGTTGTACTCCGGTACAGACCACCCAGCTTTGCGAGCCCCTGGCAGGAGATGCCAGGTTTCGCCCTGATCCTCACTCCGCAGGACATATTGTTGCGTCTCCAATGGTTTTTTCGACCAGTCAGCAGCATGGGATCCTAGCAACCAGGCGCCATTGGCAGTTTCACACATGCGAGTCACAGACATCCCAAGAAAACCCGGATCATTCACAGGTTGAATGAGTGAAACCCGACTCCAGGTATAACCATCATCATCAGACCACCGAAAACCAATCGGTGCATTTTCAAACTTTCCTTTTTCTCGGCTGTATTGACTCGGGATAGGTTGTGTTCCGAATGCGTATATGCGTTTACTCCCTTTGGGAATGAGAGGAATGAACCCATGTTGACTGTATTCAATATCAAAAGCAACAGCTGGTCCTTCCCATGATTTACCATCATCTTGAGAGCGATACATGATCATGCTATTGACTTTCCCTGCACCAGCTGCGTAGTGATTTCCCACCGGAAACATCGCCATCAAATCCCCTTCGGGAGTCCTCACAGCTCGCGTTTCGAAAAGCCCCCTGACATTCGAGGGAGCGACATGCAGGACTTGTCCTTGAACAGAAGAGTGCCGCAGCAAACCTAAAGCACTGTCTGCTTCAAGGAATGGTGGTAAGTTTTCCAATGATAGAGTGATGGGATCCTCAACACCCAAGATAACCTGAGCGTCCAGTTTGGATTGGCTAAGGACCTGCTGGGCATAAAGTGTATCCACATGGCAGATCGAATACAGGAGAATGACTAATAAGTAACGTAAGGCCGGCCGGGCAGGCCATGAGCTGGCAACCGAATTTGTTGAGGCTTTAAAGGATTTCATGATACGATTTCTTGGATAAATATGGTATCAATCTATCTAACCCAACCATAGTTGGAATCACAAAATCACACTCATTCAAAAGAAATGTATTGGCTCCCCTTGCCACGTTAGGATGATGTCTCACGACTTTTACTTTTCCTCTTTGTTACAGTTTTTTTATCAGGAACGGTTCGTCTACGATTTTGAGAGCTGGATTTCTTTTTTACCTTTTTGGGCTGATTGCCGGACAATCTCCTTTTTCCTGAACTCTTTTTACCGGACTGAAGCAGTCGGAAATCCACCTGTTTTTTGAATGGATCCACTTTGGCAATCACAACCTTGATATCCTGCCCAAGCCTGATGGTCCTTCGGTTACGGCGCCCGGTAATCTGGGTCCCTCGCTGATCTATTTCATAAAAATCATCATCAAGGATCGAGAGCGGCACAAGACCTGACATCCCAAGGTTTGGAACCTCCACAAAAAACCCGAAATTACGAATCTCGGTAACCATCGCATCATAATGCACCAGTTTACCCGACGTGAGCTGGGAAGTCAGGTAAGCGAAAAGTTTTACATTTTTACTGTCGCGCTCAGCATCCGAAGAATTGCGTTCTGTGACCGAAAGGTGCTCGGCAGTTTGCTTCAGGGCTGTGAGGGGAGTCTTGGAATAGTCGAATAAAGTCCGATGCACCACCAGATCCGCATAGCGCCGAATTGGAGAGGTGAAATGAGTGTAGTTGGATTTAGCCAGTCCGTAATGCCCCAGAGACTCCACGGAGTAACAGGCCCGCATCAATGATTTCAGGAATCCGATCTTCAAGGCAGGACCAATACTCAATTTACCCAGCCGTTTCAGGAGTTTCTGAACCTCTATCGGTTTCGTCAGATTGCCGCAAGGAACGTCATGTGCCAGCACATTCTCACGATATTCCTGCAGACGGATCGGGTCCGGTTTTTCATGAACACGATGAATGGTTGTCCGTTTTAGTTTACTGGATCGCAACGCAACAGCCTCGTTCGCCAGAAGCATGAATTCCTCAATCAATTGATGTGACTCATCACTCCTGCTGAGTTCAATATCCTGCACAAATCCCTTCTCATTCAGTCGGATCTTTGTCTCTGGGAAATCCAACTCCAAGGCACCTGCCTTGAAGCGCAGCTGCCGCACTTTTTGGGCCAGCTTGTGCGCGTCATGCAGCATTCGTTCAATGGAATCCTTTGGCTTGGCCCGGATGATAGACAGTGCTTGCTCATAGGCGTATCGTCTTTTGGAATGAATGATGGCAGCATAACACGTGAAGCGCTTCACGTGACCTTGCTGATTGAGCTGAAACTCAACACATTTCGTTAAACGATCAACCTCAGGTTTGAGTGAACAGAGTTCATTGCTCAGAGCCTCTGGAAGCATGGGAATCACGCGATCAACCAGATAGGTTGAGTTTCCACGTTTTCGAGCTTCAACATCCAGAGCAGAGCCAGATTTCACATAATGCGATACATCAGCGATGTGGACCCAAAGTTTCCAGCCGGTCTCTATTTTTTTAAGAAAGAAAGCATCATCGAAATCACGGGCATCATGAGGATCTATCGTGATGACCTGATGTTTCCTGCAATCCACACGATCCGCAAACTCTGAAGGAGCAACTTCATTACCGAAATGCCGCACTTCCTGAAGAACCTTGCGGGGAAATTTTAATGGGAGTTCATATTGTCGCAGCACACCCAGCATATCCACACCTTCGGCTGTTGGTGGCCCAAGCACTTCTGTGATTTGACCTTCAGGATTGGTATGCCGGGATTCCCAGTGTAACAATTCAACCACGACCTTGTCCCCTTCCCTGGCCGAACGTCCCACATCTTTGGGAGGCGGCACATAGATATCCTGAGGCATCCGGGTGTCGTCAGGAATGACATAAAGGAACTGCTTGCCGCGTTTCAGGGTACCAACAATATTCTTGCGCCGTCGTTCCAAAACACGCACCACAGTCCCAGTGCAGGGAGCTTCGCGGGAAATGCTGCCGTGCTTGACACGAATATCGCGCCGCACCAATACAAGATCTTCATGCATGGCGGTGGAGGTGCTGTTGGCGGGGATGGAAATCTCACTTATACTGGGGTCATCCGGCGTGAGGAAACCTCTGCCTTGACGTGTAATCTGAATGCGCCCGGAGATCAAATCAGCTTCCGCTGGTAAGATGTAGCGATTCCCCTTGATTCTTGCAACCTGCCCGGAACGTTCCAGAATGCGCAGGTTCTTCTGCAATTGTTGCTGTTGATTGGCGCTCAGGCGAAGCCCGCGCAAAAGCTCGGGAATGTTGGCCGGGACATAGTCACGACGTCCTAACAATTTTAAAATTTTATCATCCATAATCTAGCACAAGCCCCTCATGAACCTTCCACTGAAGATACCTGTTGTGGTTTTTCATACAATAGAGAAAGACAGTTGGAATAAGCGCCCTCTCAATTCCATGCAAAAGGGTGATTGCCCACCGCGGCTCGGATTATTTAGAGTGGTGGCATGAATCGCATTCGAATGCTGCCTGACCATGTTGCCAATCAGATCGCTGCCGGCGAGGTGGTTGAAAGGCCTGCCAGTGTTGTCAAGGAACTGGTTGAAAACGCCATCGACGCTCAAGCCAAGCGCATCACGGTGGAGATCGATGCCGGAGGACGCAGTCTTATTCGCATTACCGATGATGGAGCAGGCATGCAGCGCGATGATGCGCTCATGTGTCTTGAGCGACATGCCACCAGTAAGATCAGAGAGGCAAACGACCTGACAGAGATACAAACCATGGGTTTCCGAGGTGAAGCCCTGCCCAGCATTGCCAGTGTCAGTCGATTTACCCTGACCACCAGAGAACGTGAAAATGAAAATGGTGAAGCGACGCGTATTGTATTACAGGGAGGTAAAATGGTTCATGTTGAGGCTGCGTCAAGCCCCGTGGGAACGTGCATTGAAGTCAGGCAGTTATTCTTCAACATGCCAGCACGACGCAAATTTCTAAGAACAAAAGAAACAGAAAAAAGCCACATTCAACATTACTTGACCCTCGCAATGCTGGCGCACCCGCAAATTGGATTCAAGTTCATTCAGGACAAACGCACCGTATGGCAACTCAATCCCATTGCCATGGAAGATACCATGGAATCGAGGATGCAGGCTCTCAAGGAACGTTTGACATTCCTGTATGCAGATGAGGTTCGCCTCCTGCCTGCTGAATTCACAGATGCCATCCAGACGAAAGTGCGGGACGAGGAAAAGGAATATTTCGAAGAACATCCTGTTCGCATCTGGGGATTCATTGGCGCACCAGGCGTCTCCAGATCTAGTCGTGCGGACCAACACCTTTTTGTCAATCAGCGCCCCATAGAAAACCGGGCCCTGAATTTCGCACTCAAGGAGGCTTATCATACCTCTCTGATGAAAGGTAAATTTCCAGTATGCTGTCTATTTTTCGAGCTTTCGCCAGCATTTGTCGACGTGAACGTGCATCCAGCTAAAAAAGAGATTCGATTTCATAATGAGTATGCGGTGAAACAATGTGCAGTGAGGGCAGTAAAGCGAACTTTGTTGCACTTTTCCATGGGGTCTTCGCCCTCAGCACCGGGAAGCAACGAGCAACAGGAAAGGGATCTCGCAGGATCAACATCGACTGAACCAGGCAAAGACATTCATCAGGGCACTGAGTCGACGTCTTCGTCGAGCCCCATGACACCCAAATCGGACGTCATTTCTCTTCCTTCTTTCGAAGGCATACCCCCCAAGAGTTCTCCGAAAGATCCATCCAGGTCATTGAACCAACCTAAATCTCAACCGGATAACCAAACAGCATCTGATTGGGAACCTCGCACACATCAGGAAGCGAGCATCGAAATACCATCACCCTCGGCAGCAACAGAGACTCCACCCATTTCATCGAACATTGGGGCTCCGACCCCCTTGCTGGCGGTTCCCATGCGGATCATTGGTGTGTTGGGCAAGTTATATGTCCTGTTGGAATCTGATCGTGGCCTTGTGCTGCTCGATCAGCATGCAGCTCATGAGCGAATCCTGTTTGAAAAAATGCTCAAGGAATTGGAGCATGGAGAAGCACCTTCCCAGCGATTGCTTCTGGCTGAAACAATTGAACTCAACCCAAGAGACACTCAATTTGTTCATAGAGTAATGAGCAAATTTCAGAATCTAGGCGTGGAACTGAGAGAATTTGGCGACCAAACCTTCATCCTTGATGCCTTACCCCCTTTTGTGAAAACAAAAAACATGCGGCAGTTCATTCTCGATGTCATCGACACATTGAAAGAATCCGGTGATGTCAATAAGCTGCGATTGGGCGAAGACGTCATTGCCAAGACTGTCTGTCGGCACGCGGTAAAGGCCAACGACATGCTGCGCGGACCGGAACTTGAAAAATTGCTCGATGATTTGAAGGTTTGCGATATGCCTTACACCTGCCCACACGGCAGACCGACTCTCATGGAGATGAGTTTCAATGAGCTGGAGAAAAAATTCGGACGTATTCAAGGGTGAGGGTGACATGACCTGAGTCTGCGCAACAACCACTAAACCTGACGCTTAAAAAGCATTATCACCAACCAGGCACAGACACACATCAAGGCTGTCAGCATCCAATAAAACAAGAAACCGGTGATCAGACCTGATTGTTCAGAAACCGCCGACATGACAAAAGGAAAGATGCAGACTCCAACACCGCCACTGGTGGATACGAGACCTATCGCTGCGCTTTGGCCTTTTTTAAACTTGAGACCAATAATCGACATCACGCAGGGGTAAATGATTGAGAAACCCATCCCCGTAAGAAAGAAAAATAAACCGGACCACCATATGCTGACACTCCAGACAGCCAAGCCAAGAAATAAAAAAGACGCTAGAGAGCAGATGACCAGCAACTTGACTAATTGATTGCCCCGGTATCCAACGCTAATCCCAATTCTCCCCAGAAAAACGCCGAACCACAGAACTGAAACCATCAATGCACCGAACGAAGCTGAAGATTGATGTATTTCAACAAAATACTCTGCGATCCAATTTGAAATCCCAATTTCGGCTCCCACATAGAAAAATATCGTTCCTGACAATAAAAGCAGGAGAGGATCACAAAACAATTTTCTCTTGTTAGCTTCATTGGATACACTGGAAGATTCGCTTGCCTCGTGAAGCCAGCGAGCCTGCCAAGTCCAAGCCAACATGCACAGGCAGAGAAGGGCCATGACGATATAGACAACACGCCATGAGACATCCCACCAAACGAGAAAGCCTGCAAGGAAAGGAGCAATCATGGCTCCTACCGTGAAAGCTGAATGAACAAGGTTCATCAAGCGGCTTTTGCCTGGAGCTTCAATATTGACTACGGAAACATTGGTTGTGACTTCCACCGCCCCCTGTCCCAAACCAAATACAATGAAAATGATCAAGTTCGCAACCAGGGAGTCAAAACATCCAAAAAGCCCAATTCCAAGTCCTTGAAGGATCAAGCCCACCAACATCACGTTGCGCCGCCCCCAACTCGGCAGTAACATGCCTGTGACAAAGGTGGACACAAAAAAACCTGCGGCACTGCCAGCAAAAATCCAACCTGCAGCAAGGTAGTTCCAGCCGAATTCGCGGATGACCAAAGGCAAGGTGGCGCCTACCGTGGTTGCAATTCCGCCAAAAAGGAGAAAGTTAACAAATAGATAAACAAATGCTTGGTTCACTCCAGTTCGTGAAGATCGAAATAAAGCGATCATTTCTGGCCAGAGAGCGCGCCCGTATTGATGGCCCAACTGTTCCAGGAAGATGCCATTTTTCTGACCTTATCAGGATACTGCAATGCCAGATCTACCATTTCAGTGCGGTCATGGCGCATGTGATAAAGCTCCCAATTTTGAATTTTCCGATCCCATACCAATTTCCAATTCCCTTCTCTCACGGCGCGATTGCCAATAAATTCCCACCATAGAATTTTGTGTCCTTCCCGCTGTTGACCAATGAAGATGGGAATCAGGCTTTTGCCTTCTAACGGGATGATGGAATTACCTTTAAAAACATTGGGGTAATCCGTCTGAGCCGCTTCAAGAAAAGTAGGCATGAAATCGATGATGTGCCCCACTTGATGTGTCACGGTGTTGGGCTGAATGACATCAGGCCAACGAACGATGAGCGGAGTCGAAATACCGCCTTCATGCATCCAGCTTTTAAAACGTCGAAACGGTGTATTTTGAGCAGATGCCCAACCTGGCCCACAGGTCATGTAATGTTCAGAACTGCCCGGAACGTTCTCGGAGCGATCTTGTGAATATGTTTCACCGCAGCCCCCGTTATCTGAAAGGAAAAGAATCATGGTATTGTCTGTTTCTCCGGATTCCTCGATGGCATCCAATATTCGGCCAATACCTTGGTCCATTCGGTCGATCATAGCGGCATAAACCGCCATTCTTCGATCCTGCCAACCCTTGTCTTTTTGATCCTCCCAGTTACCAGCTTCAGGGTCAGTTGACGGCAACTTCCACCCCGCATCAATGAGCCCCAACCGGACCAGCTTTTTGTGACGAACGCCCCTTAATTTTTCCCATCCTTCCTTGTATTTGCCCAGATACTTTTGAACGTCTTCTTCGGGCGCATGCAGTGGGTAGTGCGGTGCCGTGTAGCAAACATGCATAAAATAAGGGGCATCGCTTTTGGCCATCCTCTGAATGTTGATCACTGCGTGATCAGTGAAAGCATCTGTTGTGTAAAAATCCTTTGGAAATTCTGTAATAATTGTCTCATTCTGACCGAAGACGCGTATGCGATTCTTTTTGAAATCAGGGTCAGGTTTCACTGGATTGAAATAATGACAACCTCCATCCATTAATCCATAGTATTCTTGAAAACCACGATCGACAGGGCGTCTGGGCTTGGTTGACCCCAGATGCCACTTTCCACTCATCGCAGTCTGATAGCCAGCCAACTGCAATGCCTCACCAAGTGTCACCATTGATTCCTTGAGCAAAGGTCCCTTTTTCTGGCGGGGATACAGTCCGGTCAAAAGCGCAGCACGAGTGGTCGTACACTTGGCACTATTATAAAATTGAGTAAACCTCAAACCTTCGGAGGCAAGTCGATCCAGATGAGGTGTTCGCACCTCTCCCCCATAGCAACCTATATCGGACCAGCCCATGTCGTCGCACATGATCAACACAATATTCGGTTTGGCTTTCGCATGGATGATTCCATTGATTCCCAATGTCAGGAGGAGGACGATTAGAAAATTCCAACCCGATGAAAGGGATCGGTTGGAAATTGGGTTGGATAACATCATCTATATATTCAAATTGAACCACCCCGAAAAACAATCAAAATCAAAACCAGTTTTTGACATGGAACAAAACATGCTGGATTGTTATTGATAATCGTTTTCTTAGTCCGGCATACCAAGGGGTGGATCAGGATCACACATGTTAAGAAGCCCATACATTCAATCGATATTCATCGCATTCGTTGCAGTGAGGCGAAACCTTTCCCGAGGTTTCACCTTGATAGAACTACTTGTCGTCATCAGTGTGATTGCCATTCTTGCCAGCATGCTGTTACCGGCACTCTCAAAAGCAAAAGGAGCAGCACACAAGGCCTACTGTATCAATAATCAGCGGCAGCTCAATATTGCATGGCTGCTGTATGCAGAAGATCACGGAAAATTGGTACCAAATGGCTATGTTGAAAGTGCCACACTTGGCCTCCAACGCCCATGGGTATCGGGTGGCACCCATGTGGAACGATTCATGCACACTAACTCACAATTGTTAACAAACCCTTCCTACTCGGCTTTCGCTCAAGGGGGCTATGTGGGCTCAGCCAACACTTACAAATGCCCGGCAGATCGCAGACCCACTTTTTTCCAGGGAGTAAACTACCGCGGGGTAAGGAGTTATTCTTTGAATGCTTTCTTTGGGTGGGTGTTTCCAGGTGCAGTGAACTATGGGGCTGGCTATCACGCTTATGCTAAGCCGTCTCAATTGGCGGGAATGAAGGCAAGTGATGTATTCACATTCATCGATGTCAATTCAGACAGCATATGCTATTCGGGATTTATTACGAAAATGGGAACAAGCGAGCAATTTTTCCACATCCCGGGTGCTCACCACAACGGTCGTGGAGCGGCTGCCTTTGTCGACGGCCATGTCGAAACTTTGAAATGGAAGGATCAAAGAACGATCACCAACAAAACCATCCTGCATTTTGAAGCTTCAGAAGGTAATCCAGACCTCAAATGGCTTCAAGCACATGCGGCAGAGCGCGAATCACCACTAAGACCCGCAGGAGAAAACTGATCTAGTTACCTCGAACCGGAAAAGCGAAACGACCGCAGCAACTTCGAGGTCCAGTGACCTTTGAGAATTCCGCGGCATTTGCCTTCTCTTGTGAGGCATTCAAGGTGAATCATGCCTGCCTTTTTCAGTTGAATACGAGTGTCGATGCGTCCGGAAATAAGGAGACTTGCCAATCCGCTCAAACAAGGTTCGTGCCCTACAATCATTAAACGCTGGTCACTTTCCAGCAAAGAAGCCAGATTGTTCTCAAAAAAAGCAACAATGGATTGGTCCGCTCCCAAGGCATCCATGCATTGCACTCTATGAATGACTTTGAGTCCCTGATGTATGATGCGTGCTGTCTCTGCAGCTCGAGGGAAGGGCTGGCATCATTGCCTGAATGTTTGCAATCCCTTCAGGGGTCAATCGGCGAGGCCGGTCAGCATACCCAGTGTGACGGCTCGCATCCTCCGCCTTACCATGCCGCATGATGAACAACTCACTCATGGGGCATCATCAGTGGCTGAGATCCTGAACCAGAATCAGTCGGAGGCTCATCTGTAAATGTCACTTCTACCAGCTTAATTTCTTCATAGGCGTCTGGAAACTGATTCAAGAACCAGTTACTGATGAATCGTGTCATTGATTTCCGCGCTTGATCGCGCACTAGAATCATGACGGTTTCGTTCTCCGCGTATTGGGCCAGCGTTGGCAACATATCCTTTTCAAGCGAATCAAGCTGGTCCTCAGCGCCAAAGCGAGCCCAGCCATTCTGGCTTCGCTTTTCCATGCGGTTCAAATGAATCGCAGGAGGAAGCGTCGCCCTCAGACGGGGAGCTCGAACATAACAGACATCTCCCTGGGCTTCAATTTCCCAAGGGCCGTCCAAATGGACATAGTAACGGTAAGTCACGGGTACTCGAATTTCAGCAATGGAAGTTCCCAGAGAAAAATGATCCCAGAACAAAGACATGCGATCTTCGGATTTCAGGATCTCGACACGGTCCACCTTGGCTAATTCCAAACGCCCCCCCCCGGCATCACTGATCTCCGGAATACCTGCCAGAAACGATTCTTTCAATGAAACCCGTGTGCCTCCCCCTAGAAGCTGGCTCAGGTCTTGCAGGGCCTTTTGTGAAGTTTTGAGACCATTTTGAAAATTCTGATTCAACAAGGATCCGGCAAATACAAAACATAGAAGCACCATGAGCATCGCCATTCCTCCGAGAAGAAGCAAAGTCAATGGCCATCGCCAAGCCAAAATTACTTTTCTGGTAAAAACATTCATGCTGCGAGGGGGTAGAGATTTGATGCCAATTTTACATTCAAGTCGGAAGATTTCAAGTAGGATTGGATCGCTCGGCAAAGAATCGGGGAATACCGAATGAGTCCCAGCGTTGAGTCTTTTATTCTTGTCTTATAGACAGCTTTAACAGTCTAATGATCCAATATGAGCAGTTACTCATCCACCAAACAAATGCATTGGAATCAGCAACGGATTACTGCTTTCACGTTGATTGAGTTACTGGTGGTAATTGCCATCATAGCCATTCTCGCTGGCATGTTGTTACCGGCTCTTTCCAAAGCCAAGGAAGGCGCCAGAAGCACGGTTTGCAAGAGTAACATGCGCCAGATCACATTGGGCATGTTGATGTATATCGATGACAACAACGACTTTCTGCCTTGGTCTGGGGGGGTAGATCGCAATTTAAAGCCCGATTGGGTGCATGGAGGGCAGTCGGACACCTATGCCGATTCTCCCAACCGGTGGAAATCCCGAAGCTTCGGTTTTCATGCCGAATCAGGATCCGTCTTTCCTTATGTAACCGGCCAGGCTCAGTTACCATACAGTGAGCGCCACACCAATGTTTATGATGTTTACCGCTGCCCAAGTACGAAGGCCCATGGAAGAGCATTGAGGGTTAATTTCAGCATGAACTCAAAAATCGACAGAGACGAGTCGCTCGCTCAAGGTCGCAATACAGGCCCAAAAGGAGTCAAAGCAGGTGCGGTGGCCACCCCTTCGGAAAAATTATTACTCATTAACGAAGACCCTGCAACCATGCGCAATGCCAGTTTCACTCCAGGAGGAACTGCTTCGAGAGGCGCTTTTATCACACACAATGGGCGGATAAATATGGGGTTTATTGATGGCCATATAGAAAGCTGGAAAAATGAAAAGGTGCTTCAAGCCCAAAAGGGACGATTCGAGGATAAATACTTTGATCCGTATTTCCGACAAAGATAAATTTTTCAGATTGTTCGTGTAGAAAATGCTTGATCCTTCCCCCCATAATTTCAAAACCCTGAAACAGGATTATTGCGCTGAAGGGAATGTCTGCATTCATCTTTCTGTTTTCCTAGGACGTCTTACATTGATGTTTGCGATCGCAATGATCGCGTTGAGTGTGAAAGGAGATGAATCGAGATTCGATCAAGCCAACGGATTATTCGAACAAGGTGAATATGAGACCGCGATAGTTGAATACAACAGCCTGATCGAGTCAGGAATCCAAACTCCTGCCGTTCATTTCAATATGGGAAATGCTTACTTTCGCCAGAACAAAACGGGAATGGCCATATACCATTATTTGATGGCTCAAACGCTAGACCCACTCGATGCGGATGTGCAAGCCAACCTGAAATTCACAAGAGATACGGCGGGCTTACCTTCAGGAGGCATCTCTTCTGCCTGGCGTCAATGGATACGCACCCTTCCACTGAACACCTGGTTCATCCTGACATCATTACCCTTCTGGGGATATTGCGTTTTAAAAACCGCTCAATTATTAACGGCTTCAGCAAAATGGGAGGGGGTGAGATCCATATCGGGGTGGATGATCGGCCCTGGCGCTTGTTTGTTGGCACTCATTGCTTGGACGATTTCAGGGCAGCGGATCGGAGTGGTCATTACTGACCGAGCTCCACTTCATTCGAGCCCTTTTTCTGACTCAAAGAATCTGAGCGAAATGAAAACCGGCGAAGAGGTGCAACTGCTGGCAGAAAAGAACCAATGGCGGCAAATCCGCAACACCAAGGGAGAACTGGGCTGGCTGGAAATGTCTCATCTCAAAGCCATTCCCATCCACTGATTGCAGCACGGCTCAAGTCATGGCTTTTGCAGAACTCATATCGGAAATCCCAACCTTGGGCGTTTTACAAAAGAGCATTGAGCGCGCACGCATCGGGCACGCTTACCTGTTCACCGGCGCAGACAGAGAGACACTTGACCGAGCCGCCGTGGCCTTCGCCAAAGCAGTGAATTGTACCCAGGCAACCCATGCCAGTGAGCCCTTGCCCAGTCCTGTTGCCGAGTATTGTGATCATTGCACGACATGTGAACAGATCAGCGCCGACCACCACGGTGATGTGCAATGGATCCGCCCTGAATCAAAGTCGAGACTGATCACCCTGCCGCAAATACGTCAGTTAATGGAGACCCTGCATCTAAAGGCAAATGATGCGCGAACCAAGGTCTGGATGATTGCGGATGCAGACAGAATGAACCAGCAATCGGCGAATGCATTTCTGAAAACACTGGAGGAACCTCCCGAAAACTCGTTGATGATCCTGCTTTCAACCCAACCAGATCGACTGCTTGAAACGATTCAAAGCCGATGTCTCCGCTTGAATTTCCCCGGCGACTCCTCGTCGACCATGAAAACCGAACATCAATCATGGCTGGAAGTTTTTGCACAACAACTCGCCGTGAAAGATTCCGGGATGCTGGATCGATACAAGGCATTGGACACCCTGATGGAGAAACTTGCTGAGGCAAGGCATCAGATTGAAGATGGATTGAAGGACCGCTTTCTGGGTGATTTGCCCAATGATGTCGAACCTAAAATCCGTGAAAAACGAGATAAGGAACTCAAGGCTGCAATCGAGGGGCAATACCGACGGCGACGCACGGATGTGTTCAACGCACTGGAGTGGTGGCTGCGGGATGCATGGTTGCTTTCCCTGCAAGCCGAGACCTCCACTTTGACCTTTCCCGACCTCGCACCAGCCACTCATGCGCTGGCAACACGAACGGATGCAGGGAAGCTGCTGGATAATATTCGCCTTATTGAAAAGCTTCAGCGTGTCCTTCACTCCAACGTGCAGGAAACCCTTGCTCTCGAGGTTCATTTGCTCAAGTTGAATCTTTGACCTCAAGCCGATTCCACCTTCATGCCGAAATCCCCCAGAAATTCAAAAAACAGCAGCAAGGCTTCAGACAGGAACCCTGCATCTTTGATGTCCAACTCAAAAACCAAAGATCCAGACGATCAGCTGAAATCATTTCGCATCCGTGCTTTCACCTGGATCTCCGGTCTTCTTGTGATGCTGGGGATCCTCAAGCTTGGAACTCCGATCATACTGCAAGAGCAATTACAGACTCCAAAGGAATGGATTGGATGGATTTTTTTCGCATGGCCCATGGAAACTGCTTACGCCTTGTTTGCTGCATGGGTTCTGATAGGGATACGTGCCCTCCCCTTCCGTAAGTCGACGTTTCCAAAATTCCTTTGGCTACCTCTGATCTGGTTAGGCTGGCAGTTTTTATCAGGTTTATTCACGGTGGACAAATCGTTAACTCAAGCCGTACTTGCACACTTCATCGTGCTGATTGGATTGTTTTACGGGGGTTATTTTTTATTGTCCAGATGTGACAGTCTTCGCGGAATCTCCATCATGGCAACCATTGGCTTGGTCATGACCATGTGGTCAGGAACCGAACAGAAGTTTGGGGGACTGGAAGCGACACGCCAAATGATCTACCAACAGAGCTATTGGCAGACATCCTACCCCGAAGCTTTCCTCAAAAAAGCCATGACAGATCAACAGTGGCTCCAAACTGTGTCCCGCGATCCGAATCTGCTGCAAAATGCGGCCGCCGAATATGGATTCAGTTCCAGAGTGGAGTATGCAGGTGAGGGGGATTCACCCTTGGAAAGAGACTTGGCATTTCTTGAAAAAATCGGAAAAGACCGGATTTTCGGAACGCTTTTTTACCCAAACGCCTTAGCAGCCGCCATTCTCCTCCTGTTGCCATTATCGCTCTTCTGCCTGTGGAATGCGACATCGCGATTACAAACGCCATCACGCTTACTTATCCTGGCTTGCTTTGCCCTCTGGGCGATCGCCTGCATTTACTGGTCTGGCTCGAAAGGAGGCTGGCTGGTTGCAATGATCGTCATGTGCCTGGCATTTCTCTTTGCTAAAGTCCCGAGAGCCTTAAAGGTGGGGCTGGTTTTCGTCATGCTGATGGGCGGAGGTGGACTTTTTTCCTGGAAGTATCAGGACTATTTCCAAAAAGGAGCCACAAGCGTTGGAGCGCGTTTTGAGTATTGGAGAGCTGCGTGGGAAACCAGTCTCGATCACCCTGTCCTTGGCACAGGTCCGGGTACATTCATGCGTGCATTTTCCAAAACAAAAACGGATGGAGCAGAAATGACACGACTGACCCATAACGATTATCTCCAGCAAGCATCCGATGCCGGGTGGCCTTCCGCGATCATCTACGCGGTGTGGATGTTTGGTTCACTTTACTGGTTACGCCCGAAGAAACTGGGAGACCATCCCATTCGCGAAGTCATCTGGTTGGGTTTGGTGGCGATTGCGTTGCAAAATTTCATTGAATTCGGCTTGTACATACCAGCAATCGCATGGCCATATTTTCTGCTTCTGGGATGGCTTTGGGGGACCAGCGAGGCTGGCAGCACACCGTTTCAAAAACCGCAGCAGGTGTAGCAGCGGGGACGCTTCCGTCACAAGATCATTGTGGCTTGAATACCTCCGGCTCCCGCACCAATGAAGGCATGGAGAACTGACGCATCTCCATTCCCTTTTCCTAAGACGCAACACGGATCGAAACGATCCGATCTACCTCCCCCGGATGATGTTGATGAAATCTTGGATGGACGGCCCTTTGGCTTCGAATCTCATCCAAAAAGAACTCATCGCATGCCACTGCTGTCGATTATAATTAACTGGTTAGAATCCAGTTTCATGATAGGGTGCAGAATAATTGGCATGACCAAAAGTGTAGGATATTGATATATGAAACAATCACATCATCGCTGGAATGAAACCCTTTGGATGAGCCTTGTTGGGTTATCCTTGTGCCTTTTCCTGATGTCATCAAAAGCATCAGAGGTTCAAACTCAAATTGGCAAAAAAGCGCCCACATGGGAACTCGTTGGATTGGATGGAAAGAGTGTCTCTTCATCCAAGTATGAGGGAAAGATTGTGGTCTTGAACTTCTGGGCCACATGGTGTCCTCCCTGCCGTGCAGAGATACCCGATTTCATGAAGCTCCACGATGACTACAAAGACAAGGATGTTGTCGTTCTGGGAATATCTCTTGATTCAGGATTGGGTCCTGTCAAACGATTCGTGCGCACTCAGAAGTTGAATTACCCCGTTCTCATGGGGAACGGAAAACTTGTGGACGAGCTGGGAAATTTCTCCGCCATCCCTCAAACATTCATTATTGATGATGAAGGGCGCATTCATACTCAATTTCAGGGTCTTGTGAAATTTGAAGCATTGGAGAAAAAGCTGAAAACGCTCACATATAAAGAGATTAAGCAGTAAGCTGTCCAGGTTTGCATCAGACACAATCATCTCAAAGAACCCACACATGTAAATCCTTCCTCTCTTCTGCTACTGATCCCAGCCTGTTTTTTAGCATCCAGGCATTCGGCGCTTCCCTTCCTGAAGAAAACGCCGGTATTGTTTCAATGCACTCGAACGACAAAGGCACAGCGGCTGATCCATCGGTGCTTTTCGCTGAATATTTTTCAGAAAAAGGTTTGGATGTGTTCCTGGAACGATGGGAAAGCATCAACGATCCAACAAACCTTTCTTTATCGATTGAATCGCCTGTCAAAATTGAGTCAAAACAATCTTTATTAATCACTCACGAAGGTGGAAGAGCAACAGGCAGTCTCCTTTACCGGAGACTCCCCTCAAGGCTTCAGCAGGTTTTTGCACGCTGGTATGTATGCATCGATTCCGATTGCTGGCCCATACACCACTTCGGCACCCATCCTGGAGGGGGCCGAAATTTCTAATCTTACTGACACGGCATGCGAAGGCATGGGGATGGAGCATTTTGGGGAACGCCATTTATTCAGAATGCTCCCAGCCCTTGGATCCCTGAGGGAGAAATGGATTTGTGTCGAAATGATGATAAAACTCAACGATCCACCAGAAAGGAAAAACGGAGAACAAGCTTTCTGGATCGATGGTAAATTAATAAGCCATGAAGGCCAGATTATCAGTCACATTGGGCCTGAATTTCCCTGAGGTAAATGGAAAGGAGATGGGTGGAGCGCTGATTCCACAAGCCAGGAATCATTCGAAGGTTTCGCCTGGCGATCGATCCCAGAATTAAACATCAACTACCTCTGGAAATACTTGTATATCACCAAGGCTACAGAGAGGCAGCTCAGCCGAATTTGATTTGATCGAATCGTCGTGGCTGCGGAATGCATTGGCCCGATCCAAGCTTCTGATCACTAAAGCCACAAAACGCTTGTTGCTTTTCGCCTCAAGTTTGGTTCTGATGCCTGCTTATGAAATGGCAGGCTGTGAGAGAAGCAAGGAATGTAATGATATCTTTACTCAACAAAATCAGCCCTTCTGTATCAATCAGACAAAACTCAATGCATAAAAAACGTGGATAAAGCTCTTGCGATATTGCGATTCAGTTGGCCCTTTGTTCGGCCCTACAAAATGCGTCTTTGGATTTCCGTTTTCGCTGCTGTGTGTTTTGGAGTTTCAAATGCCTTTGTACTTTGGACCATCAAAGCAGTACTCCATCGACTAGAACCCCCAAAAACTCAGATTGTTGTCGAATCCAACATCGAACCATTGTCGCAAAACGCGGGCTTTGCCAGCGAATGGATCGATGGAGCGATGGCAAAGAAAGAAACTTTGCAGAAATATTCTGAGGCATTATCCAATGAATGGCTTCCTGGGTATGGAGAGGAAATCACCCTGCGGCAGATCCTTGGAGCGTGTTTGCTCGTTCCCCTCGTAGCAGGTTTTCGAGGAGGAATGGAATTTATCTCAAAATATGGGATCAGCTGGGTGGGAGAACGGGTCGTTAACGATCTACGCATCCGGGTATTCGGCAAATTAAGCGGCTTATCAATGGATTATTTCAATCGGTCCAAAATGGGAGATATGCTGACGCGCATCAATGGAGACACGGCGATGCTTCAGGTTTGCCTCAGTTCGGGTGTTCGCAACAGTATTACTTCTCCCATGACCGTAATATCGGTTTTCTTTTTGATGCTTATCCTCGACTGGCAATTGACGATGTCGCTTTTTCTCATCCTACCATTTGTGCTCATTGCGATTCTTGTATTCGGAAAAAAAGCCAGGAAAGCCAGTCGCAAGGCAGTAGAAACCAATGTCACTCAATCCAGTTTGATTGTTGAGATGCTGCAATCCATCCGAATCGTCAAAGCCTACGGCCTTGAATCTCTGCAAACAAGCCGCTTCGGCATTCTCTCAAGGCGCCTATTCGGTCACACCATGAAAACTATCCGATCTCAGGAAAAGGTGGGCCCTTTGGTTGAATTCATGGGGGTTTCGGCTATGGGAGGATTGATTCTTTTCGTGGTTGCTACAGAGCGCTCTATGTCCGACATGGTCGTCTTCTTTGGCGCATTGGCCACCTTCTATTCACCGGTAAAGAAACTGGCTAACCTCCATGTCCTGATTGAGAAAACGAGCATCGGAGTGGATCGACTTATGAAAGTTCTCGACGAAAAACCAAGTGTCACCGAATGCGAATCGGCGGTTGCCTTGAGCCAATTCAAACGTTCCATTTCCTTTGAAAATGTTTCTTTTGCCTACGATCGAGCCAAAGTGATCGACCGTCTAAACCTTGACATTCCACGCGGTCAAAAATTAGGGATTGCTGGTGAGAGTGGATCCGGCAAAAGTACGCTGATCAATCTGTTCTTTCGCTTTTTTGATCCCACAGAAGGGACTATCAAACTGGATGATGTTGATTTTCGAGATTACAGCCAAAAAGAACTGCGCCAGCTGATGGCCTTGGTAAGCCAAGATGTGGTCGTATTCGATCAAACCGTTTTTGACAACATTGGGTGCGGTAAGGAGGGAAGCTCCAACGAAGCCATCCAATCAGCCGCCATGAATGCACATGCAGAAGGATTCATTCAAAACCTTCCCAAAGGTTATGAGACAATCCTGGGAGAGCGAGGTACTTCTTTGTCGGGTGGCCAACGTCAACGCATTTCCATCGCACGAGCTTTCGTCAGAAATGCGCCCATTCTGGTTCTGGACGAAGCGACAGCTGCATTGGATTCAGCATCGGAAGGTGAAGTGCAAAATGCCATCGATGAATTAGCAAAAGACCGAACGGTGATCTGCATTGCCCATCGACTTTCCACGCTGCAGCAGATGGACCGCATCATTGTCCTTGCAGAAGGAGCCATTGTAGAAGATGGCTCTTTTGACAGCCTGATTCAAAAAGGGGGTGTCTTCGCCAGCATGGCAAAACGCCAGGGAATCAGCTCTAGGTCTTAAGGCTCAGATGCCTGCTGCTTATCAGGAATTTCAGGTTCATGAGGCTGATTAGAATTTTCTTTCAACATCTCGTGCCCTGAACTTTTCACCCGGGATTTACCTGACACCTATTTGATATTTTCTTTGCTCCTCTTCAGAGGAGCAGACGAATATGTCTGAATGAAACCTGTTAGAAAAAACTTTTACACCTAGTGAAATTTAAGAACAATATGTTCTTAAATTTCACTTACGTGCAGGGAATCTATTCAGTCCAGGCTGTAATAAATCTTTTCAAGCGCCAGTACGGCATAGCTTGTCACCAAAGCTGGATCTCGCTCCCACCAACGACCATTCTCATTGATCCATGAGCCGTCCTCGTTTTGGAGGGATGCCAGCCTGTTCACTAATTTTTTTCGCCAATCTACCGTTTCTCCGTTTTTGAGTTGGAGGGTGTCAACGCCATATGCTGTCAGTGCCTTGGCCATGGTATGATAGTAATAAAACAAACCCTGCAGACCCATCGCAGGATTTTCTTCAAGGGTATAATTTGCTTTCAACCAACCCAGAACCGCTTGAACCTGCGGAGATTCCTTGCCTAGTTTGGCATAGGCATAGCCTAACATGCCACCATAACTGATACTCCCATAGGATCTCAAAGCGACTCGACCTGTCTGGGGATCTTTGTATTCACCTGCTTTACTGAGACCTGGATAGTAAATAAAACCACCCCTGTTGGTTTCATCATCCGAGACCCAGTCCTGTTTGTTGACGGATGTCAGGTTTTGGCAATTTTGAAGGAATTGAATCGCTGCTTTAAAATCGAGCTTCTGATTTTTGGCAGAAGACTGGTCTTGCGCAAGGTACTGGCTGTAATGCAATGCTTCCAATGCCTGAAGCGTATTTCCCATATCAGAATGGTCATACTTAGAACCATAGCCTATTCCTCCATCCATTGGATGGTCCATTACTCCCTTATCCCCAAAATCACTTTGCATTCCAATCAAGTATTCTCGTGATTTCAAAATGCGTTCATCTAAGGAGGGATCTCCTGCCGCGACCATTGACATCAGACATATGGCAGTGTTGTAGGTAATCAGATTAATTCGGTAGATACCTCCATCTTCGTGGTAACAAGAGTCAATATACTTCAGGGCATTTTTAATAGCAGGATGTTCGTTGGATTCAAACAACCCCGAAGGATCTCCCTTCATTGCCACCAAAGCCAGGCCCGTAACAGCCGGGTGATCCGCTGTGGACCACCATCCGGCTTGATTTTGAGAAGATTCCAGCCATGTCGTACCACGCTGAATTAACTTGGAAACCTGGGATCTCATTTCATCTGACTCCACCGCGGAAACATTGAGCGAAAGAATACTCGCTACATAGAGGATCAGCGCGGTCCATCGTTTAAGTTGGTTTACACTCATAATTATTGAATCCAAAACTGGGCTCAGTTTGATATTTCCCCCTCCTGACCGCTAAAAATAAAAGTTTATTCCACCGGATGATTGATGGGTGGGAGTAATCGAACATTTGCCTTCTCATGACTCATCAAGAGACTTCACCTTTGATTGTTCCATTGGAGGGGCTTCGCCAGGAACCCTGAAGGGAGATCTTGATCCTGCGCGACTGGGCCCATCGCAAGGCACACATTCATACTGAAGAGCAGCACACAATCAGGATATATTTTAGCTCTCATCTAGTTTATGAAGACGCATACATTGCTGTGATCAAACTATGACTTCTGTTTCCCCAACGTCGGGATTGGTGGAAAAGATTACTTGGTTTTTGAATAGTTTTCAAAATTTTTTATTGATTCAGTCCTGGCACATTATTAACGAAAAAGGGAACACTCAAGATGGAGCGACCGTTATGGAGAATAAATGAGGCCCTCTCATCGATTGTGGTTCCATTCAAAATGGAAATCCATCTTCGCATGCCATTGACAGGGCTCAACGCCGAAAAAGCCATGTCTGCATCAGAAACCTGATTTACTACTTTTGGCGAATGGTAGGATGCACTTGATGGTGAGGCAACGAATCAATTGAGCAAAGCAGATACTGATAGTCATAGAGTTAAAAAGCCATGTCTGGCCATTCAGATTCCACGCCTTGTTTTTTGATAGTTGCCTGAAAATTGTTTAGATGTTTTTTCTGGTTCCTGATAGATCGAATGGGCTGACCGGATTTCAAAGCTTCATGAGCCAGAAGACCCGCTGTTTCACCAATCCCCCACTCCACTGGATGCAATCTGTAACAGCCGTTGGTCACGTGAGTTGTTCCTATATTCTTGCAGGCAGGGATTAAGTTTTCGATGCGCTTGGGGATCAACGCTCCTAAAGGGATTTGGAAAGGCAAGGTTTCAAAATCAATGTAGTTGTCACCACCTGTCGAGGGATGTAAATCAATCGGGTAACTTCCAATCCCGATTGCATCTGAATAGGATTCGGCGCGGACATCAGCCCTTCCCGTGCCGGTTGAGGCCATGCGTTGCTCAAGACCACAATCTTGTTCCGTTACCGTATATTCTGCCTGAATCCTTCGTGACTCTCTCACATACGGATACATTGCCAAACCATCTTCGGTCCCCATGACATCGGGCCGAAGTCTCAAGCCCGGATACCCCTGACCATCATCATGCCGAGGTGCTTCCGTCTGCATCCAATGCAACAAGGACAAACTTAATTGCTTTGCCTCCCACACGTGTTTAAGAAACTCCTCTCGCTTAACATCGATAATCGATCCAAGGAAATAATCGTTTTGCGGCCAATTCACCAAACTAATATCGCTTTTGAAACTGCCAGTTTCAAAGTTGGACTGGGCTAATATTCGGCGATAATTCCATAGATTAATGATCCCCTTGTAACCGCCAGAACCAGGATTAAAACCAAGTAGCCTTGATTCCGAACTGCGAGGGTGAGTGTATGTCCAATCCAAGAGACGACCTGGCCAAGCAGGGCTCAGGTCTGGCATGAACTTGCGCCAGAAACCATAGCGTTCAGGCTGCGCAATAACGTGATTTTCACCGTCCATATGATCCATGGCAAAACACATGGTAAAGGCTTGGTGGTTATCAGGTCGGGCGGATTCGCTGGCATGCATTTCACCCGTTTGCGCTTTGGATTCCGTTCCAACAACATATTCGACTTTTGCGAGTGGAAGTAAATCACCCAGCTCGGTTGCATCAATAAAGACAGGCGCTTCTACGACACTTTTTTCTCCTGATTTTTCACTGAAGACTTCAACAGATTGAATCCGACCACCATTCACCTCTGCGCCAACAGGTCTACAATGGTTCAATATAATAAGCTGACCTGAACTGATATATGGAGCCAACCAATCCAAAAGCACGGCGAGCGCAACCCTTGGCTCATGACAGAGTCGTGAAACAGAGCCATTCCCAGGATTCAACTGCCATTTCTGCCGCTGAGCATGTTTTAGCGGATAGTTTGTTCGATAGTAGTTTCGAATCCGTCTCCGTAGTTCACGGTAGGATGCGTTGGAGCCAAATGACTCAATCCAACGATGCTCATCTGGGGGCACTCCCTGTGATGTCAGTTGCCCACCAATCCACTCCGTCTCTTCAGTCAAAACCACTTGATGCCCATTTCGCAAGGCGGCAAACGCTGCCGAACAACCGCCTAAACTGCCACCAATAATCGCAACATCAGTCTTAAATCCTGATTGTTTTGAATCAGCTCTTAAATACGAGCACCACACGGAATGATCCACCCCGAATATCAAAGCGCTTTGAACGCTTTGCTTTGCAAACTTCCGTCGATTGATGTTGACCATGGGTTCATTGACCTTGATTGAAGAAGTATGGTCAAGCTTTTGATGAATCCTGATTCAAGCCGTTGTCATATTACGATTTGCTGAAAAGGACTCAGAATTCATGGCATTAAAAATAATAAAGATAAAAGCCCCGCTTCATATGAAGCGGGGCTTTACGAAATATATATTGAGCAAGGAAAAGGAACTACTCAGCAGCAGTCAGCATAGGAGCACTTCCTTCGATGACTACCTTGAGATTGGCAGTGACATCCGTGTGCAGTCGAATTTCAATTAAATGCTCACCTGCAAATTTAATCGGCTCTGGAAGCAGAATCTTACGACGCTCCAATTCCAGTTCGAACTGGCTCATCAACTCTTCAGCAATCACCTNTGAAAAGATCCTGTGTCGGTAGAAATTGCAGTGAAAAGAACATCCGCAATTTCCGCGGTAACAGGCCATCTTGCGGCCTTCATTAACTGAAAGATCATCTCGCCGCTGGACGAAGCATTGGATGCAATCCAATTCAAATCACCGTATCTTGTGTTGCTTGGGTGATGATCAATATTGATCAGTAGCTTTCGTTCAGTAATAGAATCAACCACGCTGCCAATTCTTTCATACGAGGCCGCGTCTACGGCGATGACACAATCAAACTTGTAGCCTTTTTGTGGCTGTTGCAATAACCCTTGTGGGTCCATGAAAAGAAGTTTTGGCGGTAATGGATCCTGATTCCAGCAAACAACATCTGTCCCCAAGGATTTCAGGGCCAACGTCAAAGCTAATTGAGACCCAATGCAGTCACCATCCGGGCGTATATGTCCCACGACGCAGAACGATTGGTGACTCTTTATTTCTTCCAGGATTCTGATGGCAGATTTTGGCGCTGACTTCATGATGGTGAATCGTCGGAATCTTCCAATTCATCAATAATACTCAGCACGTTGTTCCCTTTTTCAATGGAATCATCGAAGGAAAATTTCACCTGAGGTGAATACTTCATGACCACTCGGCAAGACATTTCCTTTTGTATTTCACCTCGATGGGTTGAGAGGTAGACCGAGGCTGCTTTTTGTTGGGTGACGGAGCCGACATGTCCCAGAAGAATTTTCGCGTGTTTCAAATCACCTGAAACAAACACTTCATGTACAGAGACCAATCCATAGGTCTCTATAGAGAGATGCTGTCTTAGTAGACCTCCTGCCTCCCGCTTCAATACCTTCCGAATGCGCTGATGTCTCAGAGACTGCATGTATCAATCAACTTTTGCCGATGCCCTAGAGCTTTTGCGCCACTTTTTCGAGGATATGCGTCTCAATGATATCGCCTTCCTTGTATCCGGTGAAACCGTCAATACGAAGACCACATTCCATGCCCGTTCTCAATTCAGAGACCTCGTCCTGAAACCTTCTCAGAGACTGCATGAGGCCCTCAAACAATAATTTGTCTTGGCGGTAAACCCGTGTTCTTCCACGAACCAGTTTTCCATCGACCACGTAGCAACCTGCCACCGCACCCCCCTTGGATAGATCGAAAACTTTCCGGACTTCGGCTTTGCCTGTGATTTCTTCCTTCGTGATTGGGTCAAGCAGTCCAGCCATAGCCTCCCGCATTTCATCAATCAACTCGTAGATGATGCTATAGAGTTTGATCTGGACTCCTTCGCGCTTGGCCGCATCGGTAACGCCCGTGTCCAGTTTTGTATGAAAACCAATGACAACAGCTTGTGAAGCAGACGCCAGCATGATGTCTGAATCTGTCACAGATCCCACACCGTTGTGTATGACATCCAGATCTACTTTATCAGAATTAATCTCATTAAGAGCATCCACAATGGCCTCGCAGGAACCTTGGGTATCAGCTTTAACAACGACTTTGAGTGTTTTGCTGGCACCCTCCTTGAGGGTGTTGAAAAGATTCTCCAAAGTGACTGCTTTGCGTCGGTCTGCTGATCTGACTCTTGCGTTCTCAGCTCGTTCTTCGGCTAGTTTACGTGCCTGTTTCTCGGATTTGACCACATTGAATTCGAGGCCTGCTTCTGGCACACCATTCAATCCCAGAACTTTTACTGCCACAGATGGATCGGCAACTTTCAAACGTTTGCCTTCCTCATTGATCAAGGCCTTGACGCGCCCCCAGAATGGACCGCAAATCATTGAGTCGCCTACCTTGAGCGTACCTTTGCGCACAAGCACTGTTGCAGTTGGACCACCCTGATCCATACCCGATTCAATGATATTTCCAGTTGCTGTTCGATTAGGATTCGCTTTGAGCTCAAGGACTTCTGCCTGCAGTAGGACCATTTCGAGGAGCGAATCAACACCTTGTTTGGTAATAGCCGAAACGTCCGCAAAAATAGTTTCACCTCCCCATTCCTCACACATTAATCCTCGGTCCTGAAGTTGCTGACGTGCTTTCATAGGATTGGCTGAAGGATGGTCGCACTTATTGACAGCAACGATGATGGGGACCTTAGCAGCCTTAGCATGATTTAATGCTTCAAGGGTTTGAGGCATGACGCCGTCGTCTGCGGCAACCACCAGGATCACAATGTCGGTGACATTCGCCCCGCGTGCCCGCATTGCACTGAAAGCAGCATGACCAGGGGTATCTAAAAAGGTGATTTGCTGGATTTCCTCAGGGCGTTCAGGGTGGGGGAAATGGATCGTGTAGGCTCCTATGTGCTGGGTGATACCTCCGGCTTCTCCTGAAGTGACATCAGACTTTCGAATCACGTCCAGCAGAGTCGTTTTACCATGATCAACATGCCCCATGATGGTCACCACTGGTGGCCTGATAATGAGATCCTCGTCCTTGTCACTGTGGTCTAGTTTGACTTTTTCTTCGACCTTTGTGACACCTGCTCCTTTTTCCCGTTTTTCAACTTCGAAACGGAATCCATGTTTGGCGCAAACCTGTTTGGCAACTGGCTCATCAATGGCTTGATTCACCGTTGCAAAAACATTTAATTCCATCAAATCCGCAATCAACTGAAAAGGCTTGCGTTTAATTTGAATGGCCAATTCTCGAATGATGATTGGTGGTTTAAGAGTGACCACTTCGCCTTCGTCCGGAATCTTGTATTTCTGTACGAACTTAGGTTTGGGTTTATTTGCGGTTGATTGAGATGATATGTTACCCCCTGCCTGAGAGCTTCCAGCATGGCCATGGCCGCGTGCATTGTCCTGCTGCTGAGAGCCTGCTGTTTCACGCTCTTTCTGTTTTGCCTTGCGTTTCTGTTCCCGTTCTTTTTTGCGATCTGCCTGTCGAGTCTGTTTGGATGGACCGGATCTCGTAGGGAGCTTGATAAAACCAACCTTTGCACCCAAGCCCGGCTTC
The DNA here is from genome assembly GCA_000383715.1 of Verrucomicrobia bacterium SCGC AAA164-E04. GTDB lineage: Bacteria > Verrucomicrobiota > Verrucomicrobiia > Limisphaerales > AAA164-E04 > AAA164-E04. The sequence continues at coordinate 8,049 of KB911851.1, read as the reverse complement.
GCCTCATCCTTGGTCTCTGGGGGGGCTTCTATCTCAGTATTCTGTTGTTCAGTTACTTCAATTGCTTCCTCAGGCTTGCTTTCAGCAGAAGAGGTTTCTGCGGTGTCATTTTCCTCGTTTGATTCACCAATATCTGTTGCAGTTTCGGTTGAGTCTTCCAGAGCGGGTTGCTCGAGTTCAGGCTCATTGCCCTCGTTTTCAGATTCTTTTTGCTCCTCGCTTAGGGATTCCTCTATGACCTCTTCTTTTTCCTCCTCCGGTGCATGGATGACCTTGATTGCCGGTTCCTCGGTGGGGGGTTGCTTCTCTACCGCAGGGACAGCAGTCTCTTCGGCGTCTGGTTCTGCTTTTGCAACTTTTTCCTGCTCTTCTTTTGCCTGCTCATTATCGGCCTCAGGCTTTGCATCAGAAAGGTCTGGTGTCGGTGACTCAGCCCCATTGCTACCTCCGCCCAGTTCCTTAATCAGGTACTCGGCAGTGATTTTGTCAATGGAACTAGAGGGGACCTTGGCGTTGGCAATCCCCAGTTTCTTGGCGTGGGCAATGACTTCTTTATTTGGTAAACCAAGTCTTCTGGCGATGTCGTATATACGAACGGGCATAAATTTTATGATCAAAGCCACTCCTCGAGGAAGAGGCTTCTGACAAACTTTTTCTTATTTTCGGATTATGTTACAAATGATCTCTAAGAATCACCTTCAGAGGATGATTCCTCATCCTCCGCAGCGGATATCCGACTTTGCGTTTCGGTTCTAACCGACTCCAGTATGGTTGCGGCATCTTGGGCTATCTCAGGTATTTCACTGAGGTCGTCCAATTCTACCTGGAGGAGATCCTCCAACGTATGGAACCCGCTGTTGACAAGGGCGGTTGCCTGTTCTTCTGAAATTCCATCAATCGCAGCAAATGAATGGATGGCTTCGGCAACTTTTTCCTCAAAGCCCAGGGTTTTGACTTCCCTCGCTTGAATATCTACATGCTCACCTGCAAATTTAATCGGCTCTGGAAGCAGAATCTTACGACGCTCCAATTCCAGTTCGAACTGGCTCATCAACTCTTCAGCAATCACCTGGGATGTGACAGAACCAAACATCTTACCGTCTTCTCCTGTTTTCATGCGGATATTGAGCATCAATTTCCCCAAACTGCCCTGCAGTTCTTTGGCGTGGTTCAACTCTTCTGTCTCACGTTTCTGACGACGATCTCGAAGGCTGTCAACACGACGCTTGTTCGCATTGGTCAATGGAATGGCGTATCCTTGGGGTATGAGGTAATTGCGAGCATAACCAGCAGCTACTGTTGCCTGATCTGCTTCGCCACCCAAACCATCTACTTTTTTGATGAGGATTACATCTGTCTTTGCCATATTGATTTAATTCTTAACTAGTATTTTTGTTGTTGATAAAGGATAGAGGTGAGTCAGGTGGATTGACTCATTTTCAAAATGGGACGTCATCATCGTCCATCGGCGGAGCGCCGTCCGGAGCGGGTCTTCTAGTGTGCGGAGCCGGGTTAGGATTAGGCTGTGGTGCTGCCTGTGCTCCTCCAGCATAATTCTCTCCACCTCCTTCGCCTCGTCCCCCACCTGAATCAAGAAACTGAAAAGACTCTAGAATAACGCCAAGGCGTGATCTTTTCTGCCCTGTTTGTTTGTCATCCCATTGGTCCAGCTTGAGTCGCCCTTCAACCATCACTGGGCGCCCCTTGCGAAGGTATTGCCCCAACACCTCTGCCTGACGGCCGAAAGCATCGACATCTACGAAGGTCGTTTCATCTCGGGTTTCACCGGATTCGGTTTTCCATGAGCGGTTGACGGCTAAGCCTAGCTTGGCAATCGCTTTCCCACTGGGCGTGTATCGAAGCTCAGGATCCCGAGTCAAATTCCCGATGATTATGACTTTGTTGAATGATGGCATTGGAAGTAGGTCAAAAAGTCAGCACTGACAATCAAGCGTGTTTGACCATGACGCGAAAAACGTCATCACGATCATTCAATTGTTCCTGAAGAGAGGCCAGTTCTGAGTGTTCAAATTCAAAAGGAACCTTGGCATAGAAGCCTGAGGTGTGTTTTTTGTCGGCGACGCGCGCAAAGGGACGATTGTCAATTTTTTCAATTTCGCCAACTTTTCCGCCAGCGCCATTGATGACTTCAGTCACTTGAGAGAGCACGTCATCCGCGCCTTCGACTTTTCCTGCTGTATTGAGGATAAATAATCCCTGATATTGTTTCACAACCGCTAAGTAATTTGAATCGTTGTTAATTTTGTAGTAATTAGGTCGAATCATGACCATTGATTCGACCATTGTAAAGACTCATTGCCTTTTCAAGTGACGATCTGCTCCACTCTTGCACTTGCTCCAGAGCACGATCAAGCACTTGATCCATTAAATTCATTTCAGATGATGGGAAATCGGAGAGAACATGACGCACAGTTTCCTCGTGCCCTCTTTGATCTCTTCCAATCCCGACTCTCAATCTTGGAAACGCTTTTGTTCCCAAGCAAGATTCAACTGATTTGATACCGTTGTGTCCACCTGAACTGCCTTCTGGTTTCAAACGCAGGGCCCCCAGAGGAAGGTCCAAATCGTCATAAATGACGAGAACATCACTGGAAGCAACTTTGTAATAACGTGCTATTCTCGAAACTGATTCGCCGCTGGCGTTCATGAAAGTCAATGGCTTGACTATCAACCATTGATGACCACCCATGGCCACCTTGCCTGTCTCGGCTCGGAATTTACCCTCAACCGCAAGGGAACACCGCCAAAAAAGAGCCAATCTGTCAAGGAACATGTACCCGACATTGTGCCTGTTTTTTTCGTATTCCTTGCCTGGATTCCCCAGACCGACGAGCATCCGATAACTCATAAAAAACGGAGCAAGGGATCCGAATTGGTTGGACCGCTTAAATGCAGTCTAACAAAAAGCAATTAGATTTACTTTTGAGCATCTTCATTTCCCTCGGCTTCCCCTTCTTTCGATGCTTCAGAGCGGGCAGTTCGACCAATGGATACAGAGAATGCTGGAATTCCTGTTTCACCAATGACCTCGACATTTTCGGGCAATGGTAAGTCTCCCAGATGCAATGTCTGTCCTGAGCGAAGCTCGGTAACATCAACTAGAATCACTTCAGGTAGATCTTTGGGCAATGCTTTGATTTTTATGCTGAAGAGCACGTGTTCCAGATTTCCACCCTCATTTTTCACACCGTAGGCCTCACCACGGGGCTCAACGGGTATAGATAAAATAACAGGCTGGTCCTCTTCCACTGCTCGAAAATCTACATGCAAAGGGAGACCTGACAGGGGATGACGTTGCACTTCTTGCACCAGTGCTAGGTGCCCACCGTCTCCTTCAACGGCCAACTTGACCAAAAGATTTTCCGATGCAGAATGTTTTACCATTCTTTGAAAATCTTTGGCGCAAACCGTAAGGGGCTTGGGATCCTTCTGACATCCGTAAAGAACTCCTGGCAAAAGACCGGATGCTCGAATTTTTTTAACTCGAGTCCGTCTTAGCTCACTGCGTGATTGGGCGTTTAAAGCTACCGCTTCCATTTAATTAATAGATTAAATTTGATTGCACTGTTAAAAATGCTGATTCCACCTAACTCGTTCGAGCGCCATTAAATTCAAAGAGCGAATTGACCGACGAATTGTTGTGAATTCGCTTGATCGCTTCGCCCAATAGTTCAGCCACTGATAATGTGGTGATATTGACGCCTTCGACGGCAGAGCGGTGGACTGTATCAGTTGTGATCAACTCGTCAATATCTGATTTTCGCAATCTTTCAATTCCAAGATCGTTCAGGAGGGTATGGGAAACACAGGCAAAAATGGACTTGGCGCCCTGGGCCTTCAACAAACGAGCGGCCTCCGTCAAAGTTCCCGCGGTCTCCGTTAAGTCATCTACAAGGAGGACAGACTTGCCATCAACCTCACCAATGAGTGTCATACTCTCGACTTCGGTGGCGCTTTTTCTTCGCTTGGCAACAATTGCCAGACCGCAGCCGAGCACCTCCGAATAAGCATGAGCCATCTTAATGCCGCCTGCGTCAGGACTCACCACCACTAAATCCTCTATGTTCTTCTTGCGAAGATATTCATACATCACGGGCGCCGCATATAGATGATCCACAGGAATATCAAAGAAACCTTGGATTTGTTGCGCATGCAGATCCATGGTCAAAGCTCGATGTGCTCCGGCACCAACGATGAGATTGGCTACCAGTTTGGCCGTGATGGGAACACGGGGCTGATCCTTGCGGTCCTGCCGCGCATACCCGTAAAAAGGAAGTACCGCCGTGATTCTGGACGCACTGGCCCGTCTCAGCGCATCAATCATGATGAACATCTCCATGAGGTGATGGTTTGTAGGTGGTGAGGTGGATTGAAGCACAAAAACATCCTGGCCCCTTACGTTCTCTTCAATTTTAACGAAGGTCTCGCCATCTGGAAATGCACTGACTTTGCAGCGTCCGAGAGGAATCCCCATGTAATCGGTAATCTTGTTCGCCAAAGGGAGATTGGAGGTACCGCTAAAAACTTTCACAATATATTTAGTATAAGGATGTTCTTTACTCCCAATCAAACCGGAAAAAACGCCAGACTGGATAGGTGGAGATTATGGTCAATTTGTGATCGATCAATCAAGTTAGATTTTACCAAACAACCGATTCACTCCTTGTGGTGATTACTCTGCTGTCGAAAATAAAAGTTGAGGGAATCATGTTTGGCGAAGTAAAGACTGAAAACCAAGACGCTCATGATAGCCAGGCCAAGGCTGGCAACGGTGTGATTAAAGGTATTGAAGAGAGCATGAAGCACGGATGGAATACCCAGCCCTACCAAGACGAAATAATATTTCTTTTGACCATGCAAAAAAACAAATCCCAGAAAAAAACCGGCTGTGCCAGTCCACACGGCATGAAGCACCGGTAGTGTTGTCAGGCGCAATAAATTCAAAAACAAATACTCCTCCATACCATCCGCTAAATCAAAATTAACAGTCATCTGGTAATCCATCCCCTCGTAAATCCCAAAACCAAGACCACAAATCATTCCGTAATAGGCAAAGGTGCTTGGAAACTTTATATTATGTCGTCTGGAGATTACGTATAACATGAACACTTTCACTAGCTCTTCAGGAAGCGCTACCCAAAGCCAGAAGCCCATGAATCGCTCCAGATGGCTGGGCGATTGAATAAAATCCAGCGGTAAATTTACGAAGGGCAATTTAAAAAACAGGGAAAGGATGCTCACCGATACCAGCGCGGTACCAACAAAACAAAATAGAGAAGTGCTGACCCGAATCGCAGGTGCGGGAAACAGATTATAGAAGAGGATGGACCACAGAACCGAGAAGTATAAACCGGTTAAAAGATAGGCAATCTGCGCCTGTATCAGCATCGAAAAAAGCGTCAAAATGACCATCGGCACCACACCGATTGTCGTAATGACCAGAAGATTGCGATTATCGGACTCGCTCAGCTTCCGTAGTTCATCGAAAGGCCAAAAAAGGGAGAGAAGAGACCTTGGCTTGACCTTTTCCGTTTCTTCTTTAGGGGCCTGATCCATCAAATTTTAAAATTCAATGCTTATCCCGCGGACTAAGCTTAGCCATCCAGTCGAAAAATTGCCCCAGAAAACCCCAATGATTGGGTGATACGGCTCTGTCGTTAGAATGCTTTGATTTTGCCCGAAGCCATCTGGAAAGCAAAAATGCTCCAAACGGTGCCAGCCAGTGCCCCCATCGACGAACGCTTTCTTTTGGAGAGTGATCACTGTTGGGACCGAATCCGATCTCTCTACTGACGTCCCGCCATCTCTCAGACAATTCAAGCCGGTGAGTGTCACATTCCAATGCAAGCATTCGCTTGCGCAGCTCATTCACATTTATTTTTGATCCGAAAAACATGCCTGATCTTTTTTTAATTGAGCGATGGATTCCTCAAACAACGGGGACTCTCTTGAAACGATAGATCGAATTCTCCATACTGAGAGACAAGTAATGATGCCGTAAATCGTTGCTAGAACGAGGGCCCCCTTTCCTCGCCAGTCGTCTGGCAGCAGAAAAACAACAGCTGCAGATGCGACCCCAAGGAAGATCAGACCGAAAATGATCAGACAAACCAACCAGAACAACAACTCGACAAGACGAACCTTTTGCTCTTCCAATTCAAAAAGAAAAAGCTCCAACCGCAATCTCAAGACGCCAAAAAAAGCATGTATCCATTTGGAACCTGTGTCGCCCAGAACGGATGATTGAGATTGATTTTCCGGTTCAGCAGCCATGTTGTCAGCGGCGATTGATAAGAAGCCCTATGAATAAGCCTGCCGCCACGGCAATGCCTAGAGTTTCATAAGGATGCCTGCGGATTACTTGATCCGTTGCTCGTGCATGTGCAAGTGCTTTCCCTTCAAGTGCGTCGTAACTGGTTTTGGCCTTTTCAAGAGCATCTTTGACCTTCGCTCGAGCATTACTGGCTTTTTCACCTGTTTCCGATGCCGTCGCGCTGATAAGTGCTTCGACGTCCTCGATGATTGACTGCAGCTCAGCCGACAACTGCTCCCGTGGGGCTCTGTGGGTTACTTCTTGCATGGCTTTCTATCGATTCAGGGATTCAGATATCAAGAGAACCGCCTCTCGATTGAATTGAATATATTATCGGGCTTGTCTTATTCGCTGTCAACGCAAGTCATGGAACCCTTTTAGTTATTGAAAGTAACCTCGCTGCTATTTTACGCCTCAGGGACGAGAAGTTTCAGGATCCTGATGGCTGAAATTGCCGATTGTTCGACTTCATTGTTCACTGTTTGTAGATAAATCTAACTTGACGGTGTACTCCCATCCATTTAGTTTTCGGACAACAATTCAAGGTCGCACTAAGCGGCACGCCTGAGCCGGCGATATATGCCGGCTCTTTTTATTCTCTAAAAAGGGAAAGGAATCGCGCATGAATGCGGATTTATTAGCAATATTGGAATACTGGGAGCGAGAGAAAGGTATCAGCAAAGATACCTTGCTCGAGGCTGTCGAAGAAGCGTTGATTTCAGCCGCCAAGAAAGCAGTGGGCCCAGCAAGAAATCTGAGAGTTCAAATAGACCGCAAGAACGGGGATATCAGGGCTTATGCGACTTTGGTCGTCATGGAAAAACCTGAATCAAAGCACGACCATATCTCGCTTGCAGAAGCCAAGCGATTCCACCCTGAGGCACAACTCGGTGCAGAGGTTGAAATGGAAGTTACACCCGAGAATTTCGGTCGTATAGCCTCTCAGAACGCCAAACAGGCCTTGCTACAGCATTTACGCAAGGCAGAGAAACAACTGATTTACAGCGAATTCAAAGATCGGACGGGGGATATCGTCAGCGGAACAGTGCGGAGGTTCGAGCGATCGGATGTTTATCTGGATCTCGGGAAATTCGAAGCACTGCTGCCAAACCGCGAACGGGTTCCAACCGAGGAATATCAGGTTGGAGAGCGTGTTCGCTGTTACGTGAAAGCAGTAGACACTGGGTCACACGGACCTGAGATCATCCTGAGTAGGGCAGACCCCGATTTTGTTGTGAAACTCTTCAAACTGGAGGTGTCAGAGATAAACGATGGCACCATAGAGGTGAAAGCAATCGCAAGAGAGCCTGGTTACAGAACCAAGTTGGCAGTCTATTCCCGTGACGAAAAAGTGGATCCAGTGGGCGCTTGCGTCGGATTGAGAGGCCAACGAGTTAAAAATATTGTTCGAGAGCTGAACAATGAAAAAGTGGACATCATTCCCTGGGATCCTGAGATTGAAAATTTCGTAGCTAACGCCCTGAATCCCGCAAAGTTAGAATCGATCAACATCGATGAGGACCGTCGCAGGCTCAATGTGGTTGTTGATGAGGAACAACTATCTCTGGCCATTGGGAAACGTGGACAGAATGCAAGACTCACCTCCAAGTTGTGCGGTTGGCATGTAGATATTCAAGCGAGGGAAGTCAAAACCCTGGGCTTTGAGGAAAAAGTTGCCGAAGCCATCCATTCATTTGCTGCGATTGATGGAATTT
>KB911850.1 GCA_000383715.1 Verrucomicrobia bacterium SCGC AAA164-E04 | reverse complement strand
AACAACGGTAAGATAGGAATCGAGCACCTGCTTATCCTCGTATCCGGTGTGTCGATTCAATGCACTCGTATCCTCTCGAACACGATCAAGAAGACTCGACATATGGCGCCGCTTTTCGGGGTGCTGCATCGGGTTGCGAAATAATCGATCAAAGACCAATTGTGGATCGCTTTCACGCGGTATGGGCTGCCCTTTGTGATCATAGGAGATGTAACTGCAACCGATTTGGCTTGGAAACAGTCCTTCAGTCGTCAACTCAAGAGAACGATGAGGGGTCTCATTGCCAATTTGATCTGCAATTAATTGATCAATGGAAGCCGATGCTTTGTTTTCATGATGACCTGATAAAAAACGTCTTGTTGAACTTGCATGGGACGAGAAACCAAAGTCTCCCATGTTATCCAGGATCAGCAGATCATCTCTATGCTTCTCGAACGGCTTCATCAAAGGCGACATTCGGAAGTCAAACTCAGAGCCTCCATTGATATTCCACGACGGAGGATGCACTCCATTTGGCTTGAAGAGGGTCATGAAACGTAACGGAGGTGATGCTTGAGAATGAGTTTTGACCGACGCTTCCATAAGATTCAGCCAAGGCAACGGTAACAACGCACCTGCTGCCCCTCTTAAAAAAGTACGCCGATGAATTCGATATTTCATAACGGTTCAGCTCTCACAAATGTTTCACGAAACGGGAGACTACGAACGATCATTAGCAATAAATCACGATAAGTGCCATCTGTTTCTTCCATATTTGAAGCTACGGAATCCACCGTTGGCTGATCATAAAGCTCCAACGAACGGCACAAGGCAAAAGACAAGGTGCGCTCAACGATGTTGCGAACAATCTGCGATCTGTATTCCGTTTGCAGGATTTCCTTCAGCGAATCAAAATCGGTGAATTTTGTTCCATTGGGCATGATCCCAGTTGTGTCTACCTGCTCCCCCTTCTTATTCAGATACCTGACTTCCCCGTCCGGCAGCATTTCCTTACCCTTCAGAATATAGGCTCCCTGTCGATCAAATCCCTCTGCAGCAAAACCAAGTGGATCGATCTTGTCATGGCACAAAGCACAAGATGCTTGATCGCGATGCAATTCAAATCGCTCACGAAAACTCAGGTTTTCACCAGGTTGTTGAGGGGGCACCTGCCCAACATCCATGGGAGGATCAGGCAAATGCTCACCAAGGATTCGCTCCAGCATCCACGTTCCACGAATGACCGGCCCTCGGTTCATGGCCAGAATACCCGGCATGGTCAATAACCCACCCCGCTCTTTTGTGTATTGCAGTTGAATGCGCTGAGTCGGCACAATTTCCAACTCAATGCCTTTTTGCTTGCGGTAAGGTTTCAACTGATTGCGATCCTTACCATAATATTTCGCAATCAAGGGGCTCACGAAAGAGACATCTGAATCAATCAATTCCATCAGGGGACGATCTTCCGTAAAAAGGTAATGCATGAAGTCAAGAATCTGACTGCGCATGACTTCGCGCACCGGGACCTGGCGAACCCCTTCATCGATGTCACTCAACGAAAACCATTGGGATGCGAAGCTTTCCGAAAGGTAGCGTGACTTGGATGATTGCAGCATTCGATCTAATTGCTCTGCTACCACGTCGAATTCAAACACGACACCCTCGGTAGCCAGATCCATCAGTTCAGCATCAGGCATATCACCCCATAAAAAGTAAGACAGTCGCTCAGCATACTCATGGGCATCCACACGTTGCTGAATTCCGGGCTGGCGCCGCATTAAAAACCCTCGATAAAGAAAGCCCGGCGACATGAGGGCTGCTTTCATTTCGTGTTTCAAAACCGAATAAGGATTCCTGGCAGATTTGACTCGCTCCAACCTTGTTTCTAGGTCTTGAGGCTCCAAAGGTCGCCGGAAAATGCGTGGCAGAAACGCACCCAGCAACTGGGTTGCCTCCCTGTGCGAGCTACCTTTGACATTTTTGGAATCAATGACGGGGCTGAAGGTATCAAGATTCTGCGCCCCAAACCATTGATCGAGGGCGGTATCCGTTAAATACGAATACTGACTCCATATCAGAGTGGTCAGAGGGTTTCTGTGTGTGTCATTGGTGAAACCGCTTTTCCCTGGAGGATCGGTTGGTAGGAGTTTCATGACCAGAGAACGTTCCACCACGGTCTGCTGTGCCTCGATAATTTGCACCTCCAAATCGAAACCAAACAAAGTCTGCAGAGTATTTCGATATTCTTCTGCAGAAAACCGTCGTGATCTGAAGAAACCCGGATGAGCTTCAAGTGAATTCACAAACTTGTCCTGATACCACTGAGCGAAAAGGACGCGATCCTCATCCGTGGGTTGCTCCGCATCCTCAGGAGGCATTTCCCTGTCATTTATCAGGGCCGCTGCCGTTTCCCAAAGCTCAAAATGCACCTCAAATGCATCAT
>KB911849.1 GCA_000383715.1 Verrucomicrobia bacterium SCGC AAA164-E04 | reverse complement strand
TCATTCTGACCAAAACCGCACCCGCCTCATTCTTCAGCAGCTGAAGGAATACGAATCCCGCAACATCACCTTCATGGCGGAGGATCACTCATGGCCTATTGTCTGGGAAAATGCCCGTGGCATGTATGTGCGTGATGTGGAGGGAAAGCGCTATCTTGACTTAAGCGCTGCCTTCGGCGTTGCAGCATGTGGTCATGCCCCACGCGAGGTGGTGCAGGCAGGCATATCACAAATGAAAAAACTCATGCATGCCATGGGAGATGTGCATCCGCATGAGGGTAAGGCTGATTTGGCTAAAGCATTGAGTCAATGGACCTTTGAAAGGTGGACAAGCAAATCGCAGGTGAGGGCATCCTTATCGCTCAAGGGAAAAGTCATTTTCTGTAACTCTGGATTCGAGGCAGTTGAAGCGGCATTGAAATCAGCACACCTTGCTACTCGGAAGCCCAGTGTCATCGCTTTCAAAGGAGGCTATCATGGTCTTGGCTACGGTGCATTATCCGTGACTCATCGCAGTCATTTCAGAGAGGGCTTCATGAACCAACTAAAATCCTTTGGTCAATTTGTCGTATTCCCCACCAATGAAGTAGAGTTATCCAATTCACTGAATGAAGTTGAGAAGCGCCTTAAAAAAGGCAATGTAGGGGCAGTACTCCTGGAGCCAATTCAATCAAGAGCAGGCGAAAGAATCCCCACAGACAATTTCCTCACAGAATTGCGAAGATTGTGTGATACCTATTCAGCATGCTTGGTTTTTGATGAAATCTATACAGGGTTCGGGCGTACCGGAAACTGGTTTGCATGTGAACATGAAGGTGTCATCCCCGACCTCATTTGCGTGGGAAAGGCCTTGACGGGGGGATTCCCCATGTCCGCTTGCATCGGCCGAGCAAATCTGATGGATGAAGCCTGGCCTCCGTCCAAGGGTGAAGCCATACATACCAGCACCTTTCTCGGACACCCGATAGGATGCGCAATGGCACTGGCACAACTAAAACTCCTTCAAAAATTGAATATGGCACAAACTGCCCAAGAGTCAGGTAGGGTATGGATGAAGCAACTCAAAAACGCCATGAAACCCTGGGGGAAACGCATCCAAATTCGAGGAAGGGGTTTGATGATTGGCATTGAAATCATTCATGCAGATCGAACATTGTCAGCTCAAACGGTGATCTCCTGGACCGCTCAATTGCTGGAGGCGGGTATCATCGTACTTCCCACAGGCGATCATGGAGAAGTATTGGCCCTGTCTCCGCCATTGATTATTTCAAACGCTCAAATGAAGCGTGCCACCAGGCTGTTGACAAAAACGTTGAATCAGATATTGCCGCAATGACGCTCACAGAAATAAAACAAATACTGCGGGAGCGAAACATTCGCTTGACCAGGTCATTGGGACAAAATTTTCTTCACGATCAAAATCAAATCAAACGGATCGCCGATGCTGCAGAGATTCAACCTGGAGAAAAAGTCCTTGAGATAGGCCCGGGACTGGGTCCATTGACACGGGAGTTACTGGCGCGCAAGGCTCAGGTCAAGGCCTTGGAAATTGATCAACGACTCATTGAGTCGTTGAAGGTTCTCTTCGAGACAAGTCCCAATCTCACACTGGAACATGTCGACGCTCTGAAGCTTCTCAAAAAGGAAGCCTTTGATTGGTCAGATTGGAAACTGGCAGCCAACCTCCCATATTCGGTGGCATCCCCTATCCTGGTTGAACTGGCACTATCGAAACACGCACCCCGGAGAATGACGGCAACCCTTCAAAGTGAAGTCGTGGATCGAATCACTTCAGCGCACAACACCAAATCATACGGAGTGCTCACGCTACTGATTAAGGCTCATTTTGATTCGGTCGACCGATTTCGTATTCCGGCCACATGTTTCTTTCCTGAACCCGATGTCGAATCAGCATGCGTCACTCTGGCACGCAGACCGAAACCTTTGCTCACCGATACGGCAATGATCACATATGTATCATTAGTAAAACTCGCTTTTTCACAACGCCGAAAAATTGTATGGAAACTCCTCAAACAGCGCTGGAGATCTGAACAACTGGTGCAAGCACAAAAGCAACTCAACCTTGATCCCATGGTTCGCGCTCAAGCCATCACCTTTGAACAATTCGTCTCTCTCGCAAACTTTTTAACTCATTGATGGAAAGTTTCAATCGTCTAAAAATGATTCTCCTCAGACGGATCAATGATATCTCATGCTCACTCATGAGAAGCCCCCCACCAAACGCTGAAAACTATGCATCAAGACGGATTCCAAGATGGACAAGACGAGTATTCAGATCGATAATGACTACATCGGAAACCATTCATGTGGATAACCGATTTGATTTTTTCTGCAGGATAAACATCGAATAAAACACGCTCATGAATAGACGCAAATTCATCAAAACGGGGGCAGCAGGTCTGGCAGCTTCGACCTTGAATCAGGAAGCAATGGCCGAACTCATTAATGGAAAACC
>KB911848.1 GCA_000383715.1 Verrucomicrobia bacterium SCGC AAA164-E04 | reverse complement strand
TGGTGGAGGTCCTCAAACCTCCGCAGAAAAATGGGCAGATAATTTTACTATTCACATTTGTGAAGAAAATGTATATGCTTTAGCCCCTACTTTGGATGGTGAAGGTAATGAAGTCAGTTCTGGTGACTTTAGATCTGTAGGAATGATTCATTCATACAATTTGGATCGCATGGAAGTTGTTACTCCTACTATTGACGATGCGATTACAGGTCCGTCTAATCCACTAGCTATGCTACGTCAGACTGGAAATCAGGCTGGTGGAGAGGTTATTGATATTGCTCAAGAACAAGAGACGGAAGAGCCTCCATATGACCAAGCAGATGATGGAGATTCTATTTACACAATCAATGCTGGTGTTGGAGCATCCACTAGCGAATTGCCGACCCTTAGGTTTCAGTGCTTTGCACCGGCTGGTTTGCTTAGGATAGGTTCAGCTGGTACTACACAAAATCCTATTACTTGTGAAGTGAAAGTTGTAGGCAAAGTTCTTTGTAAGGACATGTCATGAAGTTAGATCTTGAAACTGATATAGTAATACCAGATAAATTCTGGAGACTATTACTTTTGATTGTGGGTGTTTCACTTGGCTGGAATAAATCCTCAATCCTTTTAATATTGGGTGCATAATATGGGAATATATACATATCTTATGGAACATTCACCCGAAGCAAGACGAAATCGTGTTCAAAGTACGATTCGTTATGATGGCCTTCAGGCAGGGTTTAGATCGGGTATTCACGAATCTATTGGATTTGGTAGAGATGCAGTATCACTGGTAGGTTTTGGCCTATTAATCGCTACTCCAATCGATGAAGCAGCAGGTATCGTTAGTTTAACGTCGCCCTCAGTAGGGTTGACATCTGGTGCTTTATTAAAACAGGGAATATTTTATGATCCCGGTCAGTTAGATCCGTATTCTATCGGATTGCCGCGAAAGTCACGTAGTCAGGATGAGAAGTCAGGGGCTTCGGCCCCTTCAGTAAAACCGAGGACGCTACGTGGCACTAAAACCTTCAAGACCGGCTCGTCCGGGCAGACGTCTAAGCCATTTTGGTCCAACGGTAAACCAAAATGTAAGAAAGGTTTCAGGTATGACTTTAAGCGTAAGCTTTGTGTCAAGATTAAATGAAACAATTAAGATACTTATGCAAACGATGTGAGTTTGTTACTATTACTAATGGAAGATTGTCTAACATCAGCAATCTTAAATGTAGAAATAATGATTGTCGGGCATCTTTAAGTAGACGACATCAACTCGAATAAACGTGGCTTACATTGACTACGGTGATTGGTTCAACACTATCAGTAATCGCTTCGAAACTGTAGAGGGTGTTTGGTGCAATTGTTATGATTGCAGACGTGACTGTGAAAATGCTGGTGGTAGAGCTGCAGCGCACGGCCACATTTTTCATACCAAGAACGAATACCGTAGACATAAAAATGAAAGACGCCGGGCATATGAAGACCGGGTAAATAAAAAGACAATTCGAAAAGAGGAGCTAAAGGCTGCGCTTACGAAGGAGACGGAGGCATCAGAGGGGCATGGAAGACCCTCTGGTGTCACCACTTTATTCGATTTAGAAACTGGTAATATGGTACCTGATCCATCTATTATTGGTGCCGTAAGGTGGGAGACCCTATGGCGAGCATCTATACAAGAGGATTAAAAACCAATGGCCTCTTGTGGGAACGTCGAGCAACGCCCCGAAGGAGACGAAGTAGCGCAGACGGGAAGGGCAAGTCGCAAGCGACGCAGATAGGGAAGCCGGTGATATGGGCCGGCATGTTCATAACATGTATGCTTATCCCGGTATTATGATTACGATACAATTGGACGATCAGGACGACATAATAGAACTAGCTCTTATGCTTCAGCAAGTACTTCACGAATGTGGTGCTTGTAATTGTGAGGACCCTCTGCCTAAGAGGGGATAATAATACTATCTATTTGATAAAGGGTAAGCCTCTCCTATTGGAGATATGGAAAACAATCTTCTTTATGGATTAAAAGCTGCAACGACATATCTTAACGTGCCTAGGGATTTGGCTCGTGTGAATTCTAAGAATGAAGAGATAACTACCAGAGATGGCCATGTGTATGGTTATTTATTAGATATTAAAGTAATTGGATCTAATATAGCAGCCTTTAGAGCGCCTAATTCGTGGAAAATGCGTAATTCTTTTAGAAAATTTCACGCTTATCGAGATATTATGTTCGACAACGTTGGTGTTGAAGGAGATGAATATGGAAGATATGGTAAGACTATGCGTCCTTATTTAGACGCAGGTCACCCTAACGGTGTAGAAGCTAATTGTCAAACATTCGATTCTGATGGAACTCTTATTGAGTTAGACGGTGGATCTTGGGATTATACCCAATTAGCAACCGCTGCTTCTTTTACTGCTCTTGGTGGAGGTCCTCAAACCTCCGCAGAAAAATGGGCAGATAATTTTACTATTCACATTTGTGAAGAAAATGTATATGCTTTAGCCCCTACTTTGG
>KB911847.1 GCA_000383715.1 Verrucomicrobia bacterium SCGC AAA164-E04 | reverse complement strand
TCCTTGTTCCAGATATGATAAATTATTAATGGTCTTCAAGGACGGATCATACAAGGTCATTGAAGTGCCTGATAAATTGTTCGTAGGAAAAGATGTGATTTATTGCGCTCGACCCGATCGCGATCAGGAAATAACCATGGCTTACCAATCCAAAGGAGTGACCTACCTCAAGCGATTTACGTTTGGGGGTACGATCACTAACAAGGATTACCGACTGGCTCCAGAGAAATCCAAAGTTCTATTCTTTGAAGAAGAAACTCCTGAAGACCTTTATATCAAATTTAAGGCGGCGCCTCGCCAAAAGGTAAATCAACAAATTGCAAAACCCCGTGAGTTGGCGGTGAAATCAGCCAAAGCCAAAGGGAATCAAATCTCAATCAAAGAAGTTCAATTCATCCGTACAAAGCCTCCACGTAACTGGGATCCAGATGCAGCAATCTCTGAGCTGCGTTTTGTTTGAGCCATGTTTGTGGGCTACTTGTTCTGCGACCTCGCTCATTTTGTTCAGTATGGTATTGTAAAGATAGAACCCATTGGGACGATTGCGGTCAATACCTGCTCCAGTGATTTCTGGATAGACTGAAGCAATGCGAACTTCACCATATCACCAGAAAATGGCAGAATCATATGTCGTGTGAAATGTTGTAGCCAACGGCAGCGCGTAGCCTCAGAATGCTTTTTTAAAGCGTGACTTCGGAAAAAAATTACTGGTTGTTTTGATACTGTTCCCAATGATTTTTTTCTCTCATGCAATGAGAGGATTTAAATGGGGAATCCTGCCTTAATTTGGTTTTCCGGGGAGTCAAAGTGACTTTCAATCACTTTGACTCCCCATATCTTCAATGACAAAAAGATCTTTATTTCTTTTGCTTTAAGCGACCTGCCAGATAATCCAGGCGACGTTTGACTTCGTTTCTGCCATCCGGGTCTTTCAATTGGCTGACATCAAAAGGGTAGCCGTTTTTCATGTCATGAAAAAGAACGGCTGCATTCAAGGTGATCAGTGAAACGAGCTCACCGTTGTTTTCATTTAAAACCTGATAGAAAGTAGGTCGCGGATCCTGCCCGCTGACCAATGCAATAAATTCCGCAGCACGGACGCGCACTAAGGGATCAGGATCATTGAGTCGAGGCGCAGTGTTTTTAAGCAAGGGTTTTGCTTTCACTCCAAATGAACTGCACACTGTGAGTGCCCAATAACGAACAAGGGGTGAGTCATGACTGATTGCACGTCTGATTTTCTCTTCGGCCTGTTCAAAAGGCAAAAGAGCAAGGTTTGCTGTTTGTTGCAGTAGTCTGATCTCCTCAGCATGCGTCTGCCCGAACTCAATACCATCATCAAGCGCATGTTTCACCATATGGTTTTCAGGGTAAAAACTGAGATCATGGATTGCATTCATTTTCTGGGTCAAACGGTTGCGGAGTGAAAGGAGGACAGCTCCATATTCCTGGTTACCAGCCAAATTT
This sequence comes from Verrucomicrobia bacterium SCGC AAA164-E04, assembly GCA_000383715.1. Classification (GTDB taxonomy): domain Bacteria; phylum Verrucomicrobiota; class Verrucomicrobiia; order Limisphaerales; family AAA164-E04; genus AAA164-E04. The sequence continues at coordinate 1,066 of KB911847.1, read as the reverse complement.
AATGTTTCATGAGGGTCTGAGCTAAGATCGAAAAGTTGTTCTACAGGCTTGGTCTTGAAAAAAGCTGATTGAGGCTCATTTAGTTTACCCAGTTCAAACAAGGAACGCCATTCCTCATAAGCCAGCATGATATAGCGATAATTGTTTTGTAAACCATCAGGATAGAATGGTTGAAAACTCCGAATGTATTTAAACTGCCCTTTACGAATCGATCGGCACATTTCGTATTTTTCATCAAATCGATCGGCATAACCAAATGTTTCGTCTCTGTGATCTAGTGCTGCTTTTGTAATGGCTGAGCCCAGGAAGGGGGAACCATCGATAACTTTGGGTGAATTCAGTCCAGCAAGATGCAGCAATGTAGGGCCAAAATCGATAAAACTGACAAATCCATTCACACGTGACCCAATTTTCAACGGAATCTCTGTGCGCCATCTTTCAGGAATGCGGACAACCAAGGGAATGTGAAGTCCGGTTTCGTGCAGGTATCCCTTTCCACGGGGAAGTACGCCTCCATGGTCTCCGAAGTAGAAGATAAAGGTATTTTCCAGAAGGCCGTCTTCATCAAGTTGTTTTATCAATTTGTCCACCATGCTGTCCATTTGCTTGATACGGTCAAAATAACGCGCATAGGTAAAACGAAAGGTAGGTGTATCAGGGTGATAAGGCGCGAGAGTTACTTCGCTTAGGTTGGTTTTGGGTCGATTGTTCTGAAATGATTTTCTAGGAAAATGCAGCGAGCTTTCATGAGACACTCCAAATGTTTGCATATGAAAAAAAGGGGTATCTTTCGAAGGGCGATTGCGCCAAGTGGCTTTTTTGGAGGATGCATCCCAAACACCCTTGCTTTCGACGACATTATAATCCTTTTTACTATTATTTGTAGTGTAATACCCTGCATCCCGCAGGTAAGACGGCCACATTTGAACGCCTTCGGGTAAGTGGGCTGGTGTGTGTTTCCGGTGATATTGGAATCCTGCTTTCGGAGCCAAAATACCGGTCATCAAGGTAGTGCGTGCGACGGAGCAAACCGGTGCATTTGAAAAGGCGTGATCAAACACCAGCC
>KB911846.1 GCA_000383715.1 Verrucomicrobia bacterium SCGC AAA164-E04 | reverse complement strand
AGGGGGCTGAATGGGGAACCTTTGTAGGCTGCGCTGATTTGATCTGCGATCTTTTTGATATCAATGTCACCCACCACGATGAAAAACTGATTCGATGGTGTGTACATTTTCCGGTAGTAATCAAACACGTCCCCGCGGCTGATTCGGTTGAAAACATCCGGGTAACCAATCACGGTATATCGGTAAGGAGAGTGCAGATAGGCAGTTTCGAAAAGCCCTCGTCCGGAACGACGCGCAGGGTCGTCATGATTCATGTCCATCTCTCGGCGGATCACATCCAGCTCGCTGATGAGTTCGTCCTCCGGCAGTGAGGCATTTTGCATGATATCGCAGAGGATATCTACGGCAACATGTGTGCCTGAGGAGGGCGTGTTGATGTAATAAACGGTCCGATCGAAGGAGGTATAGGCATTCATGTAGCCTCCCGCCTCCTGAACTTCCTGGTCAATTCGACCTTTTCCCCGAGTGGTGGTTCCCTTGAAGAGCATATGCTCCAGAACGTGAGAGAGTCCGGCACCCAGCCATTTGTCTTCATGAATGCTTCCAGCCTCGCACCAGGCTTGCACTGAAACAACTGGAGCATTTTTATCTTCCAGTAAAATAATTGTTAACCCGTTAGGCAGCGTGCACAGCTGTGCTCCTGAGGAATGTGAGGAAATAGAGTAATCGGACATGTAATGTGTGTGATGGTAATCGAGTTAAGTTCTGAATCACCGGTATTGGCAAGTTGCCCCCGGAAAGCAAGGTCAAACCACCAGTTTCAGGATCGATCTTTCTGCTTCAGGCTTTTCTTTGGCTTTTCAGAGGAGAACTCGGGGCGTGTTCTTGGAAGGAATGGTTTTTTGAAAGCATCTTCAAAATTGTAAATAGACTTGAAATCGGCCCGTGTGTCTTCTTTGGTTTTCGATAATAATTTGTGGTCAACCATGTTGAAAACGATCTCGCCAAAATCCTCACAGCGCAACATCCCCCAGTCATACATCACGGTCAAGGCCATTGGGCCAAACTGCTCGAGAGCCAGATCTCGAATGCCTTTGAGCAATTGTTCACCTGAGACGTGCTGGGGTTGTTTGCCTGATGTTTTTTCTTTTTTGATTTGACTCTGGGTATGGTCCAGAGCGTCCCGAAGGAAATAGTAGGCATCTGGCGCATATCTTTCATCGGATTGCGTTATCTGTTCAACAGTCTGGTCAAAGTCGAGCGTTTGCATATTCTAATCAAGGCGCGAGCTCTGTGTCGGACCGTTCCGGTGGATGACTCAAACGATAATGTTTCACGCCGTAACCAACCATCAGAAGGAACAGTATCCAGAATACCACCCATTGTTCTTTGTGGGATAAGAATGCCACATCCAACCGTTAACCACAAATTCATATTCTGACAATAATTACGTTTAAAAAAATACGATTTTTCAGATCGTTGAACTCTGCGCGATTACTGGCATAATGAGGCGAGATGCTTTTTCAATTCAATATGCAATCCGGTCGCCCCATCAAGCCGGGAGCCAAGTGGAAGTGGTTACTGCTTTTTGTTGGTTTCCCGCTACTGGAATTGTGGTTGATTCTCAAACTGAGCGCCGTCATGGGGTGGGGAGCCACGATCTGGCTGATCCTGATGACAGGTTTCATGGGGGGAACGCTGGCCCATCGACAAGGTTTTACCACTCTGCAGAAAATTCAACGAGACATGGCTCAGGGACGCATGCCTGCGGGGGCACTCCTGGATGGCTTGCTGATTCTGGTTGCCGGCCTGCTGCTCATCACGCCAGGAATCATCACGGATCTGGTCGGGTTCAGTCTCCTGATTCCGCCCTTGCGTCGTCTGATAAGCGGTCGTGCAGCGGGTTGGGTTTCTCAACGTTTCAAAATGCCACAGCCCCATGTGAAACCCCAGACTGGATTGGATGATGAGGATGTGATTGATGTCTAGACGGCGGACAAAATCGGGCAAAACGAATTTCCACAAGAACTTCTTCAACGAAAAAAGCGACTCCGAGGTGAAGGCAAAAGCCCTTGTCCCAAGCGGAGTCGCCTTCAGAAAAGAGTTCCGAATCTTACTTGTTTAATTCGCGAATCCAGATGTTACGGAATCGGACAGGATTACCGTGATCCTGCAAAACAAGCGGTCCTTCAGGAGCCATGCCCTTGAAAGCCGCAGCGGTTGTAGCGCCCCCTTTGATGGTCGTGTGGTTCTGAATGAGGACTCCGTTGTGCAATACCGTGAAGGAGCCCGGTTTGACCGAACCATCCTTCTGAGGTTTGGGGGAAATGAAAATGATGTCATATGCCTGCCATTTTCCGGGAGGTCGCGAGGCATTGACCAAAGGTGCTGCGTTTCCGTAGAAGGAACCTGCCTGTCCGTTGAAGTAGGTTTCATTGTTGAAAGAATCCAATACCTGGATTTCGTAGCGTCCCTGCAGGTAAACACCGCTGTTTCCCCGGCCTTGACCGTTCCCTTTCACTTCACTGGGAGAAGCCCATTCAATGTGCAATTGCACATCGCCAAATGATTGCTTCGTCTTCAGGGAACCCGCGCCTTTTTTGACTTCCAT
>KB911845.1 GCA_000383715.1 Verrucomicrobia bacterium SCGC AAA164-E04 | reverse complement strand
AAAAGGATGGTCTTCCTTATTTGATGGTCAAACATTGACGGGGTGGGTTCAGAAGAATGGTAATGCTACTTACACCGTTGAAAATGACGTTGTGTTGGGGGTGACATCAGAGGGTAGCCCAAATTCGTTTCTATGCACGACAAGAGATTATCGTGACTTTGAGCTCATTTTCGAGGTGAAGGTGGATGATGCTCTGAATTCAGGGGTGCAGATCCGGTCCCGCAGTCTGGACACTTTCAAGAATGGCAGAGTCCATGGCCCTCAGGTAGAAATATCCACGAATGGAAATGCGGGTTGGGTATACGGCGAAGCTTTGGAAGGCGGCTGGCTCAGCCAGGATAGATCCAACGAAAAGGCGCGGGGTGCTTTCGTGAAAGGAGAATGGAACAAGTATCGTATCCGTGCCAAGGGGGATCTTATCAAGACATGGATCAATGGGGTTTCGGTGGCAAACCTGGTCGGTAATGATGAGAGTTTTAAGGAAGGTTTCATCGGCCTTCAGGTGCATGGGGTGAGTCGAGGTACAGGACCATTTGAGGTGCGTTGGCGGAATATTTATCTCAGGTCGCTGGAGAATTAGAGGAGTATCAATTGCTCAGAACAAAGGTGACATCCCTTTCGTAAGGTTCATTTCGAGTCAGCATCGACGGCTTGTCACTATTCGCAACAGTCATTAAAATCAACTGAAAATCTACTTTTTTACAACAATATGAAAAAAATGACATTTCCCTTGCTGGGTAGCTTATTCAGCCTCTTGCTTTCTCTTGCGGATTTGCAGGCGGAACATCACCATGAGTTGAAATTGGACCTTGGCGAAGTGGCTCCTGAGTTTATGGCCATTGATCAGGATGGGCACTTGTGGAAAACATCAGATCTTGTGGGTAAGAAAAACCTTGTCATCTACTTTTATCCCGCAGCAATGACGGGAGGATGTACCAAGCAAGCCTGTGCTTTTCGCGATGATGCTTCCAAGTTAAAAGACTTGGATACGGTGGTCGTTGGCATCAGCGGTGATGCTCCTGCGGGGCTCAAGGCCTTTCAGCAAATGCATGATTTAAATTTCGACCTCCTGGCGGATTATAATGGTTCCATCGCAAAGTCGTTTGGAGTTCCCCTGCGTGACGGCGGTCAGATCAAACGTGAGTTTCAGGGCAAGACAATTGAATTGGAACGAGGGGTGACTGCCGGGCGTTGGACGTTTGTCATCAATAAGGGCGGAAAGGTCATTTATAAAAATACCCAAGTGAAACCCGACCAGGACAGCGCAAACGTCATCGCTGCTCTCTCTAAGTGACTTGTTCGTTTTTTGTTTTGAATTCAACGTGTTGCTGAGCTCGGTTGGTGAGTGAATGTCATCTTCCCGGCTTCTCTGCATGCTGAGGCATTGGTCCGCAGATAACAGACGGTGTTATGAAAAAGATGCCCGACATCGAAATGGGTAACACACCAAGACTATTTTTTCATGGTGTCTGGATCCTTGCTCTTTGGGGGGCAATTCAAAATGTCTGTCTTGCTCAAAATCCCATACTGCCCATCGGCCTGTTGCGTGGCATGCCGTCCTCTGACAGCGACGCTTTCGATGTAGAACCATTTTACAAAGGTAAGTCCGTTCGAATACAGGGGGTGATTCATCAACGCATTCTCTGGAAAGGCGCTCGCTCAGATAAACCAAATCACGCTTTCCTGATCCAAAATCCGTTGGCGGATTCAGATCGACAATCGAATACTTCTGACGGACTTTTCGTGTTTACTGGGAAAGAACCGATACCCAGACATGGGGGCGGAAGCCACTATCTGCCGAGTGTCGGTGATTATGTCCAGCTGCAAGGTGTCGTTGGGCATCGGTATGGACAAACGGAATTGACAAAACCGAGTTTGCTCAAAGTCCTTCGGCGTCATGTCGATGTATCAAGTATGCTCCCGCGGGTGGAACTGGACTCCATGCTGGATCAAGAACGGAAGCGTTCCAAGCGCAGCTACGAAAGTCTGGAAGGTATGCGCGTTACTTTGAAGGCTGGGGCAGTGGTTCAATCGGGGCGTCAATTTGTGGGGCAGGGTCAGGACGCCCTATTCTGGGTTTTACCCTCCGGGCATCCCGTGGCTCAACGGAAAGCCTTATTCCACAATAGAACCTTCCGAGATGCACATCCGCTGGACGATTTGCCTTACTCACGATTTGATAATGACAACGGGGCTCGTATTCTTCTCGCTAGCTTGGGTCTGAAAGGACACTCAGGAAAATTAAGCCTTAATTTGCCAGCGGTGAGGACAGGCGATCAAATCACACGCGCTTTAACCGGCGGGATTGTTTATTCATACTCGCAATACAAGTTCATGCCGATGGAGCTACCTTCTGTTCAACAAGGTGCTCATCCCGATAATAACATAGTGAAGGAACCTGCCGGAATCGGCCGAGGCAAAGGCCGTTTCAGGGTAGTTACCTACAATGTCGAGAATTTATACGACCATCGAGATGATCCAGCCGATCCCTGTGATGCTCCGGATAACCCCGGGACGTCAAAAGTGAGGCCTCCCTTCAATTACCTGCCACTTG
>KB911844.1 GCA_000383715.1 Verrucomicrobia bacterium SCGC AAA164-E04 | reverse complement strand
AAGATCCATTTATATCGCTCATCTCTCTCCTGTGCAGAGAGCGATCGGAGGTAAGTCGTTTCGACACTTCCAAAGACCTGAACCCTTTTGCTTGCAAAATATTTCTTAAACCCCGCGAGTGCCAGACCGGGGCGATTGACAGTCGGTTCGTGGATTTTTCTTTGCAGATTATGAGCGGCTCCAATGGGATGAAGTTGTAATTCCTGATCGTGCTCAGAGACAAGCTGCTCCACAGTGACGTAAGGAACAGCATTCTTTTGGCTGTTTTTTTTGCTCATAAATTGAAATCAGGTCCCAGGTAAATATCTCTTGCCTGAGGGTCTTCGACCAGAAACTCTGCTGGCCCATGAGACAAGACCTTGCCTTGGTGGATAAGGTACGCTCGATCCACAAGTTTGAGGGTTTCCCTTACATTATGATCTGTAATGAGAATTCCCAAACCTCGATCTCTGAGGCGCCTTACTATTTTCTGCACCTCATAAACCGCAATCGGATCGATCCCGCTGAAAGGTTCATCAAGCAGGAGAAGTTTGGGTTGAGTTACCAGAGCGCGTGTGATTTCGAGTCGACGTTTTTCTCCCCCGCTTAGGGTGTAGGCTTTGCTCTCGGATAGCCTTGCCAAATCCAGTTCGTCAAGCAGTGCCATCAGGCGCGTTTTGCGCTCTCTCGCGCTTATTTTGCATGTTTCGAGGATGGCGAGAATATTTTGAGCGACGGTAAGTTTTCTGAATACGGAGGGTTCCTGAGTCAGGTATCCCATGCCCAATCGCGCACGCTCGTGCATGGCCAGATTGGAAACAGGATTCTCCTGAAAATAGACTTCTCCCTCATCCGGTCGAACCACACCCACGACCATATTGAAAGAGGTTGTTTTACCTGCACCATTAGGGCCCAAGAGTCCGATGATTTCTCCAGGTTGGACATGGATGGAGACGCCGTCCACGACCCTTCGACCTTTGTAGGCTTTTGCCAGTGCCTCGGTTCTCAGTAAGGATGCTCCGCTGGTTTGGGAAATATTTTCCTGTTCCGGTAATTCCATGGTTTATCTTTGAGATTAGATTAAATGCTCCCCCTTATTACCACACTTCCGGGTTCTTGATGGTCTTGATACGGTAACGTCCACGAGGTCCGTTGAAGCGATGCTTGGCTTGGTCCCACATCAAGGATTCACCTTCGGCCAGAATGTATTGAGATGGACGACCGGATTTACTTTCGAGCGTCGTCATGATTCTGGGCTCGCCTTGGAGCTCAATCATTTGAGTCTGGGGGTAAAACACGGCAGTCTCTCCTCTCGCCTTACCTCTGGGATGTGTCATTGATACATTGCCTTCCGCTCGCAATCGTTCCATTTGGTGAGTTGATTCTGAGAATATACCGTTGATTTCACGACATGTCATGCGCCCTTGCTCGCCGATTAAATGGACTGCACCTGTTGCGAAAATGTTTTTGATCCACTTGCGATCGGGCGAAAACACGACCTCCAAAGTATCGCAATTAAGTGTTTCATCTTGAAACTGGATACTTACTTCCTCAGTAAACACTGCCTTATTGACTATGAGAGAGTATTCCTTTGATGTGATTCTTACTTGGTTGAGGGCCTTGGATGGATCACGGGTAGATTGATTGTCTCCAAAGTTCAGGATACCGATACTTGATATCGTAGAATCTGGAAACTCAAGCGTGGCGAGGCGACTGACATGAATCGTATTCGATACTTCCTTTTTGTTGATTTCAATGCGCTCACCCCGTGCCACGAATTCCTCCGTATCGACCTGAGCATTTCCAGTTAAAATGACCGTCTCTTCACCCGGAGCAATGGGCTCATAGATAACTTTATTTGCTTTCGCAATGAAGTCCTCATCTCCATCCTGTTGAGTCATCTGAACCATTCCGGAAGCCTCAATCATTACGGCAGTTTTCTGTTTCTCATCAATATCAGCGGTCAGTGTTTCGCAGCTCAAAGTCCACGCATTACCCTGAGAAGCCTTTACGAGTCCTTCAAATCGTAGCTCAGTTCCATCGAACTCGTATTGATCGGCGCTGATTTCGATAGGCTGTTGCTCAGACTCAGGCTCATCTGTTTGCTGAATCCGAATGTCACCCAGATCAAGGCTTGCCCTGGCCTTACCGATGACTTTAAAGAACTGCCTTGTTTCCGAGGCTGTTACCCGGATTCGGTCGCCTTTGCCGTTGTGGCCTTGTGTGCTCCAGGTAGGAGCATCCATTATTTCAATCACATCCTGGGATTCCTGCCCAATCCTGTAGACCGCACGGCCTCCGCTTGCCTGGATTGGGGCATTTGCATCCAGCAGTTTTATGACCAACTGATCTTCAGCTAAAACCTCTTTGAAGCCTTGAATTTCCTCACTCAGGTCAATTTGCAGTTTGCCGCATGAAATTTCCAAACGCCCGGGATCCGTCGCGAATACTTGATCCTGATAAATGGCCTTGGAATTGGCATGGTTGAAGACAAAACGATTGGACTGGATTTTGACATTGGAAGAATTCTGCGGCTCGGATGAATTAGGGTTGTTCTCTTTTTTACGTCCCGCGCCAATCAAATTCTTCTTTATTGTCGTACTTACTTTGTTGCTGATGACAAG
>KB911843.1 GCA_000383715.1 Verrucomicrobia bacterium SCGC AAA164-E04 | reverse complement strand
CCCAGTCATCCCAGGGCAAAGGATACAAATAGGAGTGCTGATTGGTGGCAACGTTTCCGGTCATATCCGGTTGGACCAGATTCCCCCAATTCCCCTGCCTGTCTTCGGGGCACTTCAGGATTCGCTCACTGCCTAGATAACCCGATGATAATAACGTGTCCCAAGTCAATGGACGATGGGCATGATCATCCTGATAGAGCGTGAATGCGATTGCCATTTGACGCAGGTTGGAAGTTGAAGATGCTACTCGTGATTTCTTTTTCGCAATTGAAAGCGTACTCATGAGTAATGTCGCCAATATCCCGACAATGGCCAAGACGGTGAGTAATTCCACCAACGTGAAGGCAGCATGAAACACATCGATCCGCTCCCTCGAATGAGTAGTACACACAAAAGGGCGGCAAGATGATGAAGTGTGTTTAGTTTGGTGTTTTAAAATCAAACTCGTTTCATTTACTCTTCGGGAACCCCTTCAGGCTCAGTTTTAATTGGGTATTTATTCAGCGTCGAAAGAAGGAACCCTTTCAAATCGGAGACTTCTTCAAACCATGCCGGTATCACATAGATTTGATTCCCCCCCGTGATCTCGATCCATTCTGTACCTGGACAGGAGTAACAGATGGCCAATTCCCGGGATGCCAAGTCCTGGACCACTCGCCAGTCAATCAGACTATCAAGGCGATCCCAGTCCAAAGTTGTTGTGCGTTCCGAATAATTTTTTGCTCTCAACTGGCCCAGAGGATCTGAAAAGGTCCAGCGGGAGGTTGATTGATTGATGTGTATCCTGCGTCGGCAGAGATCTTCACAATCGGATTCAATACGTATGTAATGAACAGAATCAATTTTTGGTTCAGGAATTTTGAAATCACCACGCAAGGACCGAATGCGTTCAATCAGCGGCTGAATCGCGTCTATGTTCACACCGTTTTCAAAAGTTACACGATGTGATTCACCTGCCACATTGACTTCAATCCATTCCCCTCCTCCATCGGCACAGTCAGGACATCCGACAATTTCTGGCAATTCAGAAAAAACATTCCAGTCAACCGTATCAGCTATACTGGACCAGTTATTTGCACCATAGGCATATTGTCGGTATGTGGGCACCGACTGATCCAAGGCACTGGCAATAAAAGTCGTGCGCGTTGGTTCGACATGGATGGACGCCTTACAATACCCTTCACATTCGCCAAAAAAAGTTCCTCCCGAAACCCTTACCAATGGACGGTCCGGGCTGGTAGGAATTAGCCTGTCAGCGCCATAATCAGACGCAGGGATCCACAAATGATCTCCTTCATCAACCACGGTTCCTGAAAGATTGAACCAGTAGCAACCAAATGGTTCATAAATAGATTGAAGTTGTAATGCTCCACTCTCCTCGATATGGAAACGCCAGACTTCTTGCCCCTGCCTCAATAAAAGTTGATCGTCCATCAACTTTAGATCTGAAGCACCAAATGGTAAATTCCATAGAGGATCCTGGCGCTCAAAGTTGCCTTCATCATTGAGAAACCAGCTACTGAGGGAGTAAAGTCCGGATACGTTGTCAGCGAGAGAATGATCATCCTCTTTCTTATCCTCCTGAATCTGACCAGCGATTAGGTAACCTTGCTGGGTAACTTCAGCCAGATGTGGCCACTGGCTGGAGTAGGCGATGGAATCCATTAAATGCGCAGCGACACCATCATAAGCCAATGCATCAAGCCATTCACGGTTGTTGCTTACCAGTGTTTCCTCATCGTAGTGCATCCCCTTGGTAAAAATGACATCTCCTTCATGAGAAACCCCCACAAGTGAACCGGGGATATTAACCGCTGGTCGCTGGGTTGGGTGAATGGGGTCAGCATAATCAACCACAGCAAGGTAGTTTTTCTGTATCCATCGCCCTTTCATCACAAGCTCTTCGGGACGGCCTGGACCAGGTTCGTCTAATTCACTTTTTTGATAGCTTATATAAATTTTCCCACCAACCGTGTGGGCACGTGAAAAGTTCCAGACATTTTCGACCGCCAGATCGAAATCCGAGAGAAATTGCAGCCCACCCGCACTATCTGTATCAAAGGCTAAAAATCGTGAACCTGAGAATCCTCCCGGCCAGAAACCAATATCCGCAATACCTCGAGCCGGGCCATCAAAGACAACATCATTCCCCAAAAACCAATAATCTTGCGAAGATTGCCATACCAGGTGATCGTCGCTTATCCACAATGCCTGAAGGTCCGAACCGAAAACAGGGTTCTCCAGTTGAATTTTCTGAGTAGACAGTAACTGTAAGTCAGGCAATTGACTGAGGTCCACAGCACTCATTACAAAAGAAAACGTTTCAGGCCCCGGTTTTTCTCCCTCTGCAACCGGCACAGGGACACTCGTTGTCGATGTCTGGGCAATAAAAAGGGTTTCGCCTCGCATGGCAGTTCCCACCACAGGCATGGACCCCAGATCCAACTCAGTCAGAAATTGAAAATCCCGGTCCGCTTCTCCCAGACGCAAGGTGGCATTCTCGCCATTCCATTGCGAACCTTTGGTCAATTGGAGCACATGATCTCCTACCGAAAAGACTTCATCCACACGCCATGACAAGGTCAACTCGGAGACCAGCTCTGGTCGATCAC
>KB911842.1 GCA_000383715.1 Verrucomicrobia bacterium SCGC AAA164-E04 | reverse complement strand
TGGTGTTTTCACGGAATTTGAATCCAGATGCCGCCCTGCTCAAGGCCGCGAAAAAAGCTAAGGTCCCAGTCTTCAAGACACCGCTCATTACCATGCGTTTCATCAATCTGGCTACGCTTGCACTTGAAATGATGTTCGCTCCCAGATGCAATGAAATCGGAGGAATGGTCGATATCCTGGGGGTCGGCGTCATCATTCGAGGTGACAGTGGAATTGGAAAAAGTGAAGCCGTCCTGGCTCTTGTTGAAAGAGGCTACAGTTTGGTGGCCGATGATGTAACCATCGTCACACGCATCGATAACCACTACATTGTTGGAACCAGCAATGAGATGACACGTAACCTGATGGAAATCCGTGGGATCGGGATCATTGATGTGGCCGCCATGTTTGGAGTTAGAAGTTTTCGAACTGAGAAACAAGTGAATCTAGTAGTGACGCTTGTTCATTGGGATAAGCTTAAAGAAATTGACAGACTTGGAATTGATAATGAGTATGTCAAAATATTGGGCGTGGAGGTCCCTCACATTACTATTCCAGTGAGGCCCGGTCGTGATCTGGCACGCTTGATCGAAGTAGCCGCTTTCCAGACAAAGCTCAAGATGTCTGGAATCAATACGGCAAAGGCTTTGAGCGAACGCCTTTTGAAAAAAATGACTCGTGATCGACCTACAAAAGGTTGAAGGATCCACAGCAGAGACTGACTCCAATCCAATAAAAATTCTCTAGCGTCTATTTTGTAATTGTGTAGTGTTTACCACTGCATTCCTTGGATAACTCGAAAAATAATGCCTCAACCAAATCCAACTGAAAATATTTCCAGAGAGTTGGTAGTAGCCAACAAAATGGGAATTCACGCCAGACCGGCCGCTATGTTCGTCAAAGTGGCCAGCAAGTTTGACGCGGATGTGTTTGTTGAAAAGGATGGTGAACGCGTCAATGGAAAAAGTATCATGGGACTGATGATGCTGGCCGCCGGCCCTGGCAGCACTCTGTTGATCGAAGTCACGGGAAAGGATGCGAGTGAAGCTTTTGCAGAGATTGAAACGCTGATTAAAAATAAGTTTAATGAACAATGAGAATCAGTTGCCCGGAACACTCTTACCGAACGGCACCTGAATACCTTTGATTTCTCCAGTTAGCTTTGAGGCTCCACGGACTCAGCAATACGCATGATACGTGTCGTGTTGCCTGTTTTTTCATCCACGTCAATCAATACCCCACGCAACATCACATCTTTCTGAGCCACTCCAAATCGTTGAGGTTGACAGGTCAAAAAGCGTCTGATGACAGGTTCAATTTCTCTGCCTAGAACACTTGCCTGAGGGCCTGTGAATCCCGTATCACACAAAAAAGCAGTACCTCCTGGAAAAATTTGCTCGTCAGCAGTCGGTACGTGAGTGTGAGTTCCAACGACCAGACTGACTTTGCCGTCAAGAAAACGGCCCATAGCTATTTTTTCGGAGGTCGCCTCGGCATGAAAATCAACAATGACAATAGAGGTTTGCTGCCGTATTTCTTCTATGACGGCGTCTATGGCCAGAAAAGGATTTTCCAGATCAGCCATGAAGGTTCTTCCTTGCAAATTAACCACGGCTACTTGTGGTATTTCACCTTTTTGCCAAAACACATATCCGTGACCAGGAGTATCTTTGGGATAATTTAAAGGACGAACGAAATGAGGGTCTTTCTCCAATAATCCAATTACCTCACGTTGATCCCACAAATGATCCCCGCTCGTGATCACATCCACACCTGCATCATGAATCTCTCGTGCTGTCGCGGGTGTGATACCCGCTCCACCTGCCGAGTTTTCACCATTGGCAATTACCATACTGATCTGGTGCTTTTCCACGAGCTTCGGTACACACTCTCTCACAGCTCGACGGCCCGGTCGCCCCACTATATCTCCAATGAAAAGTATTCTCATTGGAGGCAAAATAGGACCATTGTCCGGGGTTTTGCAAGGTTAAGCCTTTTGTTGGTCTTTTCTGGCTTTGAAGCAGAAAAAGAAGCACATAGGAACCTGAGGCACCAATCATGTTCGGATTCGCATGCCTTCTCATTCAACAGCCTGGACTTTAGGTGAATCTTCTGATCACCATGAATCTTTCCCGAGAGCAAAGGAGGCGCAAAAGGTAATATCTGTCTCAAGGCTGACAGATCCATCATTTAGATGAAATACCCGGGCTGTTCAAGTTACCAACATATGATCACTGCAACCCATGCGCGTAGTATTAACAAAGAGCTGAAAATTACCTTTACTTATAAGAGAGGCTTATGAATTAACTTGATTCGAGCCTTATCAATGTACAATGTAGTGATTGGAAGTCGGATTTGACTTCATCTCCCTGATTGGATCAATGGACAAGTGTCCACTCGAACGCAAGCAAGCATCAACGACAATACATCCTGTTACATGCAAATACAGAGTCTGAAAGTTTTTTGTGACCTCAAGGAAACCGAAAGTTTTACCAAGGCGGCACAAATCAACAACATTACTCAATCAGCTGTGAGTCAACAAATCGGTTCTCTTGAAAAACAATTCGAAACCCTACTGATTGAGAGGAGCAAAAAGAAATTTCGTCTGACCAGAGAAGGCATTGCGCTCTACGACTACAGCAAGCAAATCATTCAAA
>KB911841.1 GCA_000383715.1 Verrucomicrobia bacterium SCGC AAA164-E04 | reverse complement strand
CCGGGGTCAGTGAATGGTGTTCCCGCTTCATGCAGAGAAAAAGGCGCTCCCAACAGAGTAATAACAGGGGGTGTGGTGTCATCAACCACAAGCACCGTGCGTGTTACTTCCTGAGCCGGGTTGCCAGAGTTATCACTCGCGCTGTAGGTCACTGTGTAGCTACCTAATGTTGAGGTGTCGACGGTGCTTACCGCAGATGCAACCAAACCCTTGTCAAAGTCCTGGACAGTGGCACCCGGGTCAACAAAAGCGCTCCCCTGCAATACGGTCATAACAGTATCACCCAGCAACGTCACGACTGGCCCGATGGTATCCTTGACCACCACCGTTCGCGTCAGTGGCGTCGCGGCATTGCCTGCAGCATCAATCGCATTGTAGGTCAATATGTAGATTCCGAGATTGCTGATATCCACCGTACCGGTAGTGATCACTGCCACCGGTCCGTCCACTTTGTCCATTGCCGTGGCACCGGGTTCCTCATACGCAAAGCCGGCTTCCTGATCCATGAAATTTTCGCCGCCTTGATTCAGTGGGCCGCTTAGCGTAATAACTGGACTGGTAAGGTCAACCACCAGCACTGTTCGCGTCACAGGTGTCGCTTGATTACCCTCACTGTCAGCTGCATTGTATGTCAATGTGTAGGTGCCAAGTGCATTGACATTCACCTCACCACTGACCTCCACAGTCACGCTGGAATCAGAATTGTCGGTTGCGTTCGCCCCGGCATCCGTGTAATTGGTGCCCGCTTTATGCTCCAAGCTAGCTTCGTTAACCAATGTGATCACTGGAGCAACCGTATCGGGTTCGCCCCTAATAGTTCCATTCTGCGAGGTGAACACGGGGGCTGTTGTAAAAAAGGATGCAACTTTTCTGGGAGTTGGATCATCCCCGAAAGAAATATCTGTTGAACTACCAACGCCACCAACAACATCAAAGGTGACTGAGAAAATCGTTGCATTGTCCTCTACGGAAGCATCCATGGATAAAACATGCTCGTACAACACCGGCAACTTGCCGTTAGCCACCTGTGCAAGATTGAAATTAGTCTCACCAAAGAAGAAAAGTTCTGTATTTTCTGCGGAATGATTGAAATCACCCAAACTACTGAAAGTGAGGACGCTTGGGTCCCAAGTTAGAGTAAACTGCATGCCACCCACATGGGCAAAACTACTAACCTTGACCGGAACGGTTACGCGGGCATCGCCTGCAAGTGTCTGATCCTGAATGATGAAGGTAACCACATCGACTACCTTGACTGTTCGGGTCACTGGCGTTGCCGCATTGCCAGCAGCGTCACTTGCATTGTAGGTCAATGTGTAGGTTCCTATAGTGCTCTCATCAACCTCACCACTCATCGCCACCGTCACACTGGAATCAAAACTGTCCTTGGCGGTTGCACCATCATCCTTGTAAGTGGTATGCTGAGCAACTTCCACATTAGCGTTACCCCCAAGGGTAATCACTGGTGCCGTCGTGTCGACCACCACCACTGTTCGCTTCAACTCTACTGCTTCGTTCCCTGCAGCGTCAGTGGCATTGAAGGTCAGGGTGTAGGTCCCCAGGTTACTGACATCGACCGTCCCGGTGGTGATCACTTTCACATTCGAGTCCAAGTTGTCTGTGACAGTGGCTCCATCGTCCTCGTAATCCTCCCCAGCTTCATGATTCACGGAAACGTCACCTTGCAATAGGATAACCGGTGCTGTTGAATCGACTCGCACTACTGGAAGATCGGCAAAAGTTGAATCGAATCTAGTTGCTTTATCGTTGGCATAAACCTTGGCATCAATAGAAACACCGGCAAAAATACCCTCACCAACAGATGTCGGCGCGTCGCCTTCAAAATAAACACCTGTCAAGTTTGAGCAACCTTCAAAGCAAAGGTCTCCAATGCTGGCAATGTTCTTACCGAAACGCACCGTGCTCAGACTCTCGGCAGAGAGAAAGGCGAAGTTTCCCACGCTGGTGACGCTATCAGGCAAGACGACTGTTTCAAGCGCGGACCCGCTGAATGAACGCTGCCCCACAGTAACTACCGTGGGAGGCACCGCGTATGATCCGGAAATTCCTTCAGGATATTTAATAAGTGTTTGCTGATTTTTGTCATGAAGAACACCGCCTGGAGCGGAAAAATCTGCATTACCAGAGCCAACAGAAATACTGTTCAGGCTAATGCAGCCATCAAGAACATCATCACCTATTGCTGCGACACTGTCCGGAAAGGTAATACTTGCCAGTTGAGTGCAGAACGCAAACGCACCACCGGCAATGTCCAACACGCCATTAGAAATCGTAACGGAAGTCAGTCCTGTACAATTATAAAATGCATTACCTCCTATGCTGGTGATACTCGAGGGGATGACAACACTGGTGAGATTGATACAGCTGTGAAAGGCCTGTCCTCCTATGGAAGTCACGGCTTTGCCTTGGTAGGTCGCCGGAATTTCGAGAACACCACTTGCCGTATTGTCGCAAGATTCAACGCGCGCGGTGGCACCAGAGACATCAAATGTGATCTTTTGGAGTGCATTCCATATTCCAGAACTGACGACATCAACCGTTCGGGTCACCGCTGTAGCCGGATTCCCGGCTGCGTCGGTTGCAGTGTAGGTCAGGGTATAGGTTCCAGCGGTGTTCA
>KB911840.1 GCA_000383715.1 Verrucomicrobia bacterium SCGC AAA164-E04 | reverse complement strand
CTGCTTAAAAAGTTGAGCAAATTCTAAACCTTCCTTGAAGCGCTTGGTAACGCGTTTCCCATTCTTACCAATGCCAATATTAGCTTTAACGCCTTTGGCATCAGTATAGAGCTTTTTAATTGCTCTTTGTTGCCAAACCTTTTTCGCTGACTGCTCTACCTGATGTTTAACAGCTTCTTTTTGTTGATTAATTTCCTTCATTTTAAGCCAGTCAGAAAATGTGACACTTTCTGTGACACTTTTGGCTTAAAAGTTAAATCATGGATTATAAGCTAACAAGGTAAATTACTGGATGCGAGTAGTTTTTAACTGGGAACAGCAACAATATTCAGCTTGATCACGACTTCATCCCTGATGAGATTATCGGCTTTGCCCGGGTATTCGATATTGAAGTCGAATCGCTTGATAAAAAATTCTGCATTCACTTTCACTTCGGTCTCTGACACCTGAATTTCGGCAGGAAAGGTAATACTCTTGGTCACCCCGTGCAGATTGAAATTTCCGGTAATATTATATACGTCATCTGCCTTTTCAATAAGCGTCGTCTTGAATGTGGTTGTTGGATGACTGGGCACATCAAAGAAATCCGCATTTTTAAGATGCCCTGTCAATTTCTCACTGTCCGACCAGGTGGAATCCATATCGATCTCAACACTGGTTCCATTGGGAACCAGCTGACCATCCTTCACCACAATGGTGGCGGTAAATGTTTCAAATCCACCTTCATGACTCCCCGTCACCTTGGATCCTTCAAATCCGATCTTGGAATCCGCAGTGGAAACAAATGCTTTCCCGTCTGCAGGAGCCGTAGATTCTTCTGTAGCTGAAGTCACTTCAGCTTCATTGACATTATCGGCAGGGTTATTACAGGCAGTGAAACACAGCGTGATGGCTGCTGCAGCCGCAAAAAAGAATTGGTTTTTGTAATTATTCATTGTTATAGGAATTTGAGATTAAGTTTGTTGTAATCAAACCGAAAGACAAAAAAAACGGCCTGTGGTTACATGGTTTCTTTGATACATATGAATGCATTCAAAAATGAACCCTCGCCCATGCGGAATGAATGTTTGAATAAGCGATCATGATCCTGTAAAAATATACATGATTTCCCTTTAACATTTCTCAGAACCATGAAGACAACTCGCAGGAATTTTTTGAAATCCACATCCGTGGCTACAATCGCAGCACCTTTTATTCTTCCCTCACACATCTGGTCCGCACAGGTGAAACCGAATGATCGCATTAACATGGGTTTCATTGGGATGGGAAAACAGAACCAGCATCTGCTGCGTCATTTCATGAATTTGCCCGGTACTCAGGCAGTTGCCGTCTGTGACGTGGATTCATCACGACGCAAGGATGCACGTCAACGTGTGGAACGCCATTATGCCGATAAGAATCAAGCCGGAACTTTCAGTGGATGTGAGGACTACATTGATTACCAGAAACTGTTGGAGCGTGACGACATTGATGCGGTCTGTATTGCAACCCCGGATCATTGGCATGCCCTGATGGCGACGGATGCGGCGAAGGCCAAGAAAGATATCTACTGCGAAAAACCTCTTTGCCAATCCATCAAGGAAGCTCGACGCATGGTCAATGCCGTGCGATACAACAAACGTATTTTTCAAACCGGCAGCATGCAGCGGTCGTCGGAAGAATTTCGTGTTGCTTGCGAGCTGGTTCGAAATGGGATCATTGGCCCGATCTCCCGGGTCGAAGTCTCCGTCGGAGGCCCTGCCAAAACCTGTGACCTCCCCGAGGAAACCATGGAACCCGGTCTCGATTGGGATCGATGGCTGGGTCCAGCACCCGAACGTGCTTATAACGCCGCACTGAGCCCGCGCGGCGTGCACAACCACTATCCTGCATGGAGAAACTACCGCGAATATGGAGGCGGCGGTGTGACGGATTGGGGAGCGCATCATTTTGACATTGCACAATGGGGCCTCGGCATGGACAACGAAGGACCACGACGTATTTATCCATCCAAAAATCCAGAATCAGGCAATGGCGTGCGCATGGTCTATCAGAGTGGCATTGAAATGCTCCACACCGAAGGCAATGGGGTCACCTTCTTCGGCAAGGACGGCAAGGTCAACGTCAACCGAGGCAGGTTCAATTTCTGGCTTGGCGACAAGCAGATCGCGGACAATCGCAAGCAATGCAAGCAGGTCGCACAGGAATATCTCGCCGATGCGAAAGTGCGCCTGTACAAGTCAGCAGATCATAAAAAGGATTTCCTTGATTGCATGCGCACTCGCACGCGTCCCATAGCTGACGTCGAAATCGGTGCACGCACCGTGACCGTTTGTCACCTTGTCAATCTATCTTATTACCATAACGAGCCCATGCACTGGAATCCATTCCGTGAACAGTTCATGAATGGCAAAGGACAGAAGGAGTGGCTGGACGTGGAGCATCGCGCGCCCTATAGCTTCGGCTGATTGAATCCCAGAGGGGGTTTCGATCATGTCGATACTTTCGCAACAATCTGTCACAGATAAAGGGGGATCATACCAGTCCCCCTTTACTTGAAGGAAAACCGTTTTGTTTCACCAAATTGACCCCATTCCAGCTCCATTTCTGCTGGAGTAAGTAGGTTCGAGTGAACGTAGATGCCGTATCGTAATTGAATCGATTCGCCCTTTTTTAGAATACGGTCGCCGTCAAATGTCAGACAAGCACCCATCCAACCGTCATTGCGGATGTGAAACACGGAAGGATGATTGGGGTTGTTTGGGTGATCCATGAGTGTAAGCCCTTCAACGACACCGCTGGTTATTTGACCTGAGTAATCGACCCAGCGTGCGGATTTCCAGAAAGTCTCCTCCTCGTTGATTTGACCGTTGGAATTGATGATGCGACCTCCTCCGTCGTGGACGCCGATTGATTTTGCCATGCGCACACCGATCATTCCAAAAGGAGTTTTTCGAATGGTCACTTCCGGAAGAACAGCCTCCAGTTTGAGATCAATGATCATCAGATACTGGCCCTCCGGCCGAGCCTCAGCAACAATGCGCCTCCATTCCTTGAAAACGACCTGATCCTCCGGATCCTTCCATAAACTCGAGGAAACCACTCCTGCATGGATATCGGAATCTTCCAGTGAATCCACTTTTTGATGAACGATGCGACCTTTGTTGGCGCCTCGATCTCCCCAGAAATCGATCTCATTGATCATATGATGCGAGATCCAGACACTGTTGTGATGGCTGTGACCGTGAGGATCATGCGGATGCCCCATGCGAGTGAGAGAAAGTCCTGAAGGACCATTGACCGGATAAATGAATGGGCGACGCAACTCGTTTCCAAAGTGAAATCGCAGCAGCTCCGTGCCCTTGTTCTGGATGGAGAGTTGATCATGCGGCAATGGAAGTGCCTGCATCTCGGGAATTGGTTTGGGACGATATCCGCCTGCGCCGGACGACTCAGCAATCAAAGTGGAATAGCCCGACAGACAGAAACTCAAGGCCAGGCATGAAACAACTTTGGACGAAGATGAACCAGCTCGAGTATCAAGCCTGAACAGGTTCCGGATTTTTTCGAATCTTGGCAGCCACATCACTGAACACTGTATAGACCAAGGGAACCACAAACAAAGTCAAAAAGGTACTCGTCAACATCCCCCCCCACAATCACGATCCCCATGGGGCGACGACTCTCAGCACCCGCTCCAAAACCGATGGCAATGGGAAGAATCCCCGAAATCGTCGAGACAGCCGTCATCAGGATCGGCCGTAATCGCACGGCGCCCGATTGAACCATGGCCTGATGCGCATTCATACCCTGCTCCTTCAATTGATTCGCGAACTCGACCAGAAGGATCCCATTCTTGGTCACCAATCCAACCAGCAACACCATTCCAATTTGACTGAACAGATTGATGTTCATGGCCGGGATGGAAGGAATCCATCCTAACTTACCCAAAGCACCCAGCAACCAGAGCAAGCCAAGTGCACCCACCGCAGCGAGAGGGACCGTCAACATCACGGTCAATGGGTGAACCAGGCTTTCAAACTGAGAAGCGAGTACCATGTAAACAATGATCAGGGCCAGGATGAGGATCCAATAGATCTCCTTGCCGGCATCCTGAAGATCACGTGATTCTCCTGACCAGTCATAGAGAAAACCTGATGGCATCTGTTCGTCCAACATGCCTTTCACCTTTTCCACTGCCGTTCCCATCGTCACACCCACCGGAGTACCCGAAATGGTGGCGCTTCTGATACGGTTGTAACGTTCGATCTTGTTCGGCGCAACACCGACTTCACGACGTACAATACTTGACAACTGAACGAGACTCTCCCCCCGATTCCGGACGTATATTTTATCCAGATCACCAGGCGTCAAACGACTGGTTCTCTGAAGCTGAGCGATCACATCGTATTCCTTACCATCTTTTTTAATCTGGCTGACATCAAGCCCTCCGAAAAGAATCTGTAAGGTTCTGGAAATATCCTGGATGGAAACACCCAGTGCGGCCGCACGGTCACGATCGATATCCAGTTTCAGTTCCGGTTTATTGAGCTCAAATGAACTTTGAACATTCTGGATAAAGCCTGATTGCCGCAACTGATTCACAAAACCTGAGACAAAAGTATCCAACTCTTCCAGATCACCCGCCTGAATCACGACCTGAAAAGGCGAACGAAAGCTGCGATTGATGGTTTTGGGGATGGTCGGAATCGCAATGGCGCCTTCGACTTCCGTGAAAAAGCGCTGCCGAATCCCACCCGGACTGTTGACAATTTCCTGCACAGATCGATCACGCTCCTCCTTCAGATGGACGAAGACGATGCCGTTGTTAGCCAGACCAGGTCCTGAAAAACCAGGTGCTACCAGGGAGCCGTAAATTTCAACTTCAGGCGTCTCGGAAAGAATTTGCTCCATTTGTTTCAGCATCCGGTCGGTGTACTCGGAAGTGGAACCTTCCGGTGCAATCACGAAACAAAAAAGCCTGCCTTTATCTTCCTCAGGAAGAAAATCACCTTCGAGGTTCGTGTAGAGCAGTTGGCTGGCGAACAGAAGTAGCACCGCCAACATGCCCAGGATCCCCAGCCGTGCAATCACTGAAAGATCCAACAAGCCCTGAAGGATCGATTTATAAAGACGCGTAATGAAATGCAAGGTGGCTTCAAAACTGCGGACCAGAAACCCCTGTTTTTTGGAAGACGGTTTCAGGATACGGGCGGCCATCATGGGAGTCAGCGAAAGTGCCACGAATGTGGACACGATGACCGCCCCCACAATCGCAACCGCAAATTCCACAAATAATCGACCGGTCGTGCTGGATTGAAAAGCCAGCGGCGCAAACACTGCCACCAGCGCTACGGTCGTGGCAATAACCGCAAAGGTGATTTCCTTCATCCCCTTGAAAGCAGCATCCATTGGCTCCATGCCTTTCTCAATATGCCGATGAATATTTTCGAGCACCACGATGGCATCATCGACCACAATACCAATAGCCAGCACCAGTGCCAGCATCGTCAAAATATTGATCGAAAATCCCAGCAGATTCATTAGCGCAAAACTGGCAATGATCGACACAGGAATCGCAACCGCAGGGATAAGTGTCGCCCGGAAGTTGTGGAGAAAAACAAAGATCACCGTCACCACAAGGAAAAAGGCAAATCCCAGAGTCAACCAAACTTCACTGATTGATTCCTCCACAAACGTGGATTCATCATAATTCACCACCATTTCAATGCCATCAGGAATCGTTGGTCGCACCAGTTCAAGTTGATCACGGATCCCGTGAGAAACTGCTACTGAATTGGCTTTCGATTGCTTGACAATACCCAGAAAAATACACGGTCTGCCGTTGTTGCGCGCTCCTGTCCGTTCATTTTCAACCCCCTGCTCTGCACGTCCAATATCCCGAAGACGCACAAAGCGATCCTTGTCCTGCCGCACAACCAATTGATTGAACGCCTCCACGGACTTTATCTCACCGCGTGTCTGGATGGTCATTTCACGATCCCAGTTTTCCACGCGTCCACTGGGCAACTCCACGTTCTGTTCGAGAAGAGCCTGCTGGATATCCAATACGGTCACCTGATGAGCCGCCATTTTTTCAGAATCCAGCCAGAGTCGCATCGCAAAACGCTGCTCACCACCAATCGTGATGGACGACACACCCTCGACCGTTTGGAGTCGGTTCTTGATTTGTTTTTCAGCCAGATCCGTCAACTCCAGAGGCGTGAAACGGTCGCTGCTCATCCCGATCCAGATAATGGGACGTGCATCGGAATCCTGTTTGGAAATCACGGGCTCATCAATCGTTTCCGGAAGACGTCCTCGCACGCGGGAAACACGGTCGCGCACATCCTGAGCAGCAATGTTGATGTCACGGGATAAATTGAATTCGATCGTGATATTGCTGACCTGTTCGCGACTTTCACTACTGAGCGTTTTGATCCCGGGGACATTATTGACCGCTTCCTCCAGTCGCTCGGTAATTTCAGTCTCAACCACTGACGCATTGGCCCCGGGATAAACGGTGGTCACGTTGACGATGGGTGGATCAATATCCGGCAACTCGCGCACCGGCAAACGACTCAGACTGATGGCGCCAAACAAGACAAGTGCCAGGCTCATCATGGTGGCCAATACAGGACGCTGAATGCTGATTTCGGGCAGCTTCATTACACTATTGGTAGATGGCTACTGACTCAGCAGGAGCAAGTTTGACAGGTGAACCCGGGCCGATTTTCTGTGTTCCCTCCACAATCACCATTTCACCCTCTGAGAGGCCCTGCGTGATTTCCACTTTTCTGGTCTTGCGCTCCCCAACAGTCACAGTTCGGAATTGCGCCAGATTTTCCTCATCGATGACATACACCATGGCACGACCGCCACCCAATGTCCTGAAAAGAGCAGGTTCGGGAATGACGATGGCTTGATCGCGGATCGTCAGCGTCAGATCCAGCGTAGCAAACATGCCAGGTTTGAGGAGACCCTCCGGATTAGGGACCGCAGCCTTGATCAGAGTGGTACGAAGCTCCGTATCAACGTAAGGAGCCACGAAGAAAACGGAACCGGAAAACGTTTGTTCAGGGTAGGCAGCTACTTTAAAATCTATGGATTGCCCTGTCTTGCAGACACTCAGGAATCGTTCTGGTACATTGAATTCCACGTTGACGATATCGAGTGCAACCAGCCAGGTCAGTGTGGTATTCGGTGAAATCACCTGACCGGGACTGACTGGTCGCTCCCCTACCGTGCCTTCAAAAGGAGCCGTGATGCGCGTATCCTGAAGCTGACGTCGACGCAGATTAACGAGAGCCTGTTGCGCTTCATATTGTGTTCTCGTCTGATCAAACTCCTGCTTCGAGATCAGCTGACTTTCCAGCAACTTTTCGTTGCGTGCGTTATTGGATTTGCTCAGCGCGAGATTTGCCTCTGCTTCCACCAAAGCTGCATGTATTTTGGTGCGGTCGAGTTCGAAGAGAAGCTGCCCTTTCTTGACTTTTTGGCCTTCCAGAAAATGAATGGCTTCAATGATACCAGCAGTTTCCGACTTGAGTTCCACCATTTCCTCTCCAGCAACGGTTCCGATCAGAGACAAAGTGTCAGCTACCTTTTCAACACTGGCTGCCACCGCGACCACTTGAGTCGGCCTCATGGGAGGCGGGCCTCCAGCTTTTTCTTCAGCCACCGGACCGCAACCTGTTAAAATCCCCAAGGCCAGCCCAATGCTTGTTATAGTGTGAATGAAACGCGTCATATGTCCTCTATCCTAAGGCACCACCGAAGGACAATGCGTTCATGCCCACGATAGATCAGGGGGCATACTCTTGAGGGAAAAAGAAGCGCATGCAAGATCATTCGATCACGCAAAGAGACGAGGAGGAACTTTGAAAAACAAAGTCTGAGTTGTGGCAGCGAGTCGCTTCAAGCCAGAGCAGCATTATTGAGTGCGCAACCAAGCTCTTGAGGAATCAAGGGGCGGTAATCACTCCCCCCATGCGCCCCGCTAGATGGAGCGAGTGGGATCCAGAAAATACAATATGATTCCCACAGTTAAAAAACCTATCATCAATATCAAATCCATTTGAACTCATTCCGTTCTTGTTGCCACCGAATTACACGTTATTCAATGACCCAGTGCTCTCACCCCTTAAAACGCATATGCCCAACTACACTTAGAAAACGTTCTCAGTTGATTAGGCGGGCCATTTTTTAAGATTTATTTTTTTAAAAAGAAGGAGCGATGGTTTCCCTATATCTCCACAGGGAGACGCGAAATAATTTCCAGGTGAATGGGTTTTTATTGTGGTTGACACTCGTCAAACTCGCACGAAAAACCATCGCTCACGATTCATTCAATCGTCGTTTTTCAATGTTGGATGAAAAAGAACTGATTCATAGGATTAGAGCATTTACTGTGCCGTATTATTTATGAGAAAATAAAAACACAACATACACCTCTGGAATGTGTTACGCTTTTACTGCATTTTAAAGTATCCTAGCGCAAAAGACGCCAAAGCGCACAAAAATCAACAATGGTTCTGGTATTTCACTCATCTGCAACAAACGTGGCTCCTTCAATTTCTGAGCGCAGGAATGAGGGGAGGTTTCCTGGGTTCAACTGCAGTACCATTGTGTGCTCTCCAGCTGGAAGACTGGTGGACAACTCACTCTTATATTCAAACTCCCGCCCATCAATCCACAGGCGAGTGTCATCATTGGCGTTGATTTTGAGCGTCACACGCTCTCCTGTCGTTTCGAATGAAGCCGTCGCCATCAGCCCGATCAAGCTGGTAACCTGGTTGATATTTCTCAGTCGCAGGGCTTGTGCCATGATGGGCTGCAACAGCCGCCCATCCACCAGAGTATCGGCGGGATTCCAGGCGGAACCTGAAGTATCCCCAATAATACGCTCAATGCCAAATTGTTCATCCGTATGACGCCCTGCACGCAATTTCCAGCGACGCGCCACATTGTTTCTTGCGGCATCAAATGGGCCTGATTCACCCAGCTTGGAAAGGAAACTCAATAAATCGTGTTTGTCCTGATCTGCAAGTGCCTCCAGTAAACCCGCAGGCATCATGGAAGCTCCCATGGTTTTTTCACTGACATCCTGTTTGGCAACAGAAACGATCTGATTAACGGCATTTCTCAAAAAGTATTCATCCCCGTTTTCTGACTGCAATATGCCACTGTATTCTTCTCCATCGTTGGTCTCAAGAATCACGGAGTGATAGCCTTCCTTGATCTTGGCATTGGGGGCGATCAGGGACTCGACCAGATAATCTGTTGGCGCACTGGCACCAATCGAAGTCAAATCCGGCCCTACCCGTCCACCGACACCTCCAATGGCGTGACAGGCAACGCATCCCAGCTCAGGCCTGCGATAAACAGTCTCTCCCCGTGCGGGATCTCCTTTACTCTCTGCCAAGTCAGCCATCTTCAAGAAAGAGTCGGGATTCACACTGTTTTGATCGCTCATCAACTGACCAACCTTTTCGATTGCCAACAGGAACTCAGGCTCATTGCGGCCAGCTTTTTGAACACTCCTGATGCCTGCCTGTGCCGCTTTGCGACTGAGTGAAATATTTTTGATCGCTGATTTCATCACACTCAGCACCTGACGCCTTTGAATCAAATAAGTCCAGAGAGCTTCAAGCTCGGCTTCCGATTGAAGTTCATTGAGTGTTTCCCATACATGAGGCAGGGCCGCATCAGGCTTGGTCACAGCCAGCGATTGTGTCGCCAGGCGTCGGATGGACTCGGGCTGATCCTGAGTGATCAGCAGCTTCAGGGAATTCCATGCGTCGTCTCCGCCAATGGCGCCCAATGCCAGAACCGCACGCCCGCGCACCTGTTCTTGTGCTCCATTATTTTTGGCAGTGGCCATCAGGGCATTGAGCGCACCTGCAAATTTCCATTCCCTTACCAGATCAAGTGCCGCGATCTGGACTTCTTGATTGGAGTGATTGAATAGCCGGGCAATGCGAGCCTGATGTCCAGTGGGTTTCAGCCGTCGCAAGCGAGATGCATCATTCAGCGCGCTCAGGCATTTCAAAACAGCAGTCTCATCACGCGCATCATCCTGCACAATCTCAATCAAGCGATTCAATTGACTGACGGTACCCGCCTTGGCAATCAGGCTTGTCCAGGGTCCATCCATCAGTTCATCACTTGTCCTGGCGGCAATCAAGGGCTCCAGCACTTTACTCGCTTTGTCCGGCTCGATGGAACTAAGCCCGAATTCGAGTTCAGCCTCTTTTCCAATAGGATCCCAGGTGCCGTTTTGAATCGATTGTATCCATGGATCTACCAGATCATTGATGGTTAACCACAGTCCGTAGTCCAGGAAACGATCCATGGGGTGTTGCAACACGGACAAAGCCAGAGCTGCGGCATTGCCTGTCCTTGAATGCGATAATGCGCGAAGTGCCTCCAGTCGCACGCGGGGATGTTTGTCACGGACAAGTTTGGCAAGCCAAACTTCAGAATTGGAATCCCCTTTCATCCAAAAGCGAAGCACCCTGACAGCCGCGGCACGAACACGGCCATCATCAGCCTGAAGAAGCTCTTCAAGCAGGGGCATGTTGACTTGATCCAGAGACTGGTGCATCCAGAGAGCCTGCAGTCGATCTTGCTCATCGTCGTGTTGCTCAGTCCAATCCCTTAAGGAGCCATGGATCGCATCTCCACGTTCCGTCAAGATCCGGCGCGCCTGCTTGCGATTATAGGCATTGGGCGACTTGAGTTCGTCCATGAGTTGCCCGTCAGACATGCCGACCAATCCCGGTCGTGGAAGTAAAGGATGATTCTTGTAGCTGATACGCCAGATACGACCCGTCACTTTATCACGCCGTGAATCACGGAAATCAACCTCACCATGCTGAATAATCGGATTGCTCCAGTCCGCGACATAAAGCGCTCCATCGGGACCAACCTTGACGTCAATGGGACGAAAGGTCGGATCAAGGGACCGGACCAGATCTCCAGCCTCCTGCGCCGCATAGCCCGCTTCATTTTCACTGATGGAAAAACGTACGATGCGGTGCGCACGGAAGTCGCAGGTAATGGCTGAACCTTGCCAGTCTTGAGGCCATTGTTCGCTTTGAATGATTTCAAGCCCACAAAACTTCGGGTAAGAGCCTGGACTGACGCTGTCAAGCAGACGCCTCCCTCCTGCATACATAAAATACATGGCCCCCGGAACGCCGTAAGTGATCCCCTGATAGCCCGCTCCGTCGGTGACAAAGGACTGCCCGTAATCATCAAACTGATGTCCCCAGGGATTACAGAAACCACGTAAATAAACGCCAAGATCGAGATTCGAAGGACGCAGATGCAGCAATCCACCACTGTTCAACCGGACCAAGCCATTGGGCGTTTCAAGGTGACTGTGAATATAAATCGACTGATTCATATACAATTGACCGTCATGCCCCCAACGCAGTGTATGGAGAATGTGATGGGTGTCTTCGGTACCAAAACCAGAAAGGACTATCCGTTTCTCATCGGCTCGACCGTCACCATCCGTATCTTTCAAGTGCAGTAATTCAGTACTCTGCCCGACGTATACTCCCCCATCACCTGGTTCGATACCCGTTGGCATCAGGAGCCCTTCGGCAAAAACCGTGGTTTGATCCGCAATCCCATCTCGATCCGTGTCTTCCATGATGAGAATCTGGTCATTCGCCTCCTCACCCGGTTTGATCTGTGGATACAAGCTCGAACCTGCCACCCAGAGTCTGCCCTCAGGATCAAAATTAATCTGGATCGGCTTGGTCATCAAAGGGCTTTCGGCCCAGAGGGTCATTTCAACTTCCGGCGACAACTGGAATTTCCCTTGATCGGCAGCATGATCCGTTGAAAGCGTCACTCCAAGAGCTGACTTCGCTTCAGTCACGGAGGGCAAAGGTTTTCTCCAGGCAAGGGCATCCGATTCCGTCACGGAACTCTCTACCTTTACCAGTTCCCACCGATGACGCCGGGGAATGGCAAGTTGATGGATTTCCAATTCTATCTTTGCGACCATCGGATCAAACTGAGGAATTTCCACCGCATTCTGCCCCTGCTCATGTTTTCTGAACCCAAAAAGGTAGGTCTGATTTTGAGGACGGAAACGATGGAAGAAAAGTTCATTTTTCTTGAGGATGCGTTCCCGCATTTGCTCAGCCTGATCAAATTGAGGGCCTCGCTGAAACGTCTCGCCTTGCCCCCATTGCGAAGCGGTTCGCACGGCATAGGTACGGCCGTCTATTTTTAAAGCCCAGGAGCCAGCATCCAATCCTTCAAAACGAACCCTGCGCGAGGTGATGGCTGAAGGATAAATTTTGTCATCTTCATCATGATTGGGAAAAGGCAATAAATCGTCTCTGACTTCAAATTCAATGCGATTGGAACTGCGACGAAGGTCAAAAATTTGATTCCCCCTTGTGCCGGACCCCACTGTTCCATTGGCAGCAATCTCCAGATGCCAGGGCCATGGCTTACATCGCATCACTGCCTGAAACTGATCCGCAATCCTTGAGTAACCATAGGCATTGGGATGAATCCCGTTATCGGTGAATGCCCGTTTGTAGGGATCGGCATGGCCATCGCCAAGGTCATGGAATAAATCAATGAATGGAATGGCACGCTGCCTGGCGATGGAGGCGATGGATGAAGTGTACGATTTGAGGACTCGATTATGCGCGGTTGGATCAGGAAGCGCCCCTCCCATGGCTTCATGCCTCACAGGACTGATTAAAACCAAGCGCACCGATTGCTTATGCTTTGAACTTTCCTGAATCCGATCCAGCAAGCGATTCAAATCTTCGTTGAATGGACCAAGAACCTGAGCGCCTTCCAGAGACGAGGCCATGCCATAGCCGATCACGACCACGTTTGGTTGAAAGGCTTCTAATTCCCGGATGATGAGATCCTGCCAAGTGGCTCGGGGTTTGCTCCAGTCAAAGCTGGCTCGGGATTGTCCGCCAGGATTGTCACCACTCCAGGCAAAATTACGGAAAACAAGTCCATGATGCGGATGCCTGGCGGTTAGTCTGGATTCCAGCATGCCCCAGGACTGCTCGCGCTCGAGCAAGGTGTCTCCAAGGAATGCGATGCGATCATTCTCCTGAAACTGAAACGCATGGGGAGAGGCATTTTGCGCGTAAACGGTCTGTCCGGGCCAGAAAGCACTCATTGACAACGCGAAGAGCAAGATCGTGGCAGTGGCAGGTATCTTTTCTCGAAGAACACCGCGCCACGAAAGGTCGTTCAAATCAGACTTAAGCATCATATTCATTGGTTCAATTTTTTGGAGTTGGAAATCTTGATATCATGATTCAAGAGCTATTCCGAAAAAATAAGTGATTCAGCGAGAAAGTAGGAAAGTTTCCGAAAAAATTCAAGCTTACGGTAATGACATCCTGCCAAGAACATATCCATGGAACATAAAAAGGCCGGCAGTATACTGCCGGCCTTGATGAAAAAAGAACCTTTACGATGAATTAGAAGGCCATCAAACGCTCCATACATGAAGACGCTTGAAATTTCGCAAGTCAAAGAGATGCCATCAAAATAACGATCAAGCCACCATTAGCTCGGGTTGAATTATTTTTTCAGGTCGATAGGTCACTTTCAACTTCAAGCATTTCAATGAAATGTTCGGTCTCCTGAATCGGTTGATTCATTTGGTTGATCAGATCGCTAATATCCTCTTCGATTTGAAGCGTTTCTTACTTGAGCCAACCAATGGCCTGCGCATTGAGATTGTGCTTGAGATAAAGCACGTAAACTTTCATTTGAATAATCACGGGTTCAATGGCATTGCCAGCAAGTAAAAGTGAGGAACACATTTTCTCAAACCATGCTCTGGTCTGGAAAAGTTTGCCACGACTTTTCCGGCTCAGGCTCGGACTTTGAATTTCACTGATCTGCGTGGTAGCTCATACGGCGACACGCCTACATCATGAGCGTGAGGCTATCGACACAGAAAACAGCCACTGAAAACCCAACATACCACCCGGCTTGTTGATGGCGCGTTGCGGTGAAGCGATGGCGAGAAGCGATTCATGTTAAACAGATGTGTGACGAGTCATTAAAATTTGTATCTCAGACTGGACACAACGCGCAGGTCGTTGCTCTTGCGTCCGAGCGCTGGCTGGTTATCAAAGACGTCCTGAATCGTAAAACGCATGCCTAGCTTTTCCGTGAGGTCTGAATCAATCCCAATTTCCGCTATGACGAGATAGTTTTCGAAATAGTCGACCTGAGGGACATATTCCAGCTTTTGCCAGAGCCGTGCACGCTCGCTGATCTGATATTTGGCTGATTCGGCGACACGTAGAGACATATAATGATCCGTGATACCCCCAACCTTCTCGTAGACGAAACCCGGACCCAGTTCCCCACTCAGCTCAAACTTGTCCTCTTTGAAAAAGTAATGACCCAAACCAGGACTGACCGTTCCGCGAAATTCGACATCTGCAATGGCGTCATGGAGAGCAGACAGGTTCAACAACGCAAACGTACGATCGTTGGTAAAAAGACGATTATACTGACCTGTGCCTCGAAGGGTTTCATTGTTTTTAACCCCTTCGACCTCACCCAGACTGCCGTCAGCCGACAAACTTAATTCATTCAATTCCCATTTTTTAAGACTGAGGATACTTGCCGTGGCAAGCAAGGTATCATTGTTGCCCTGAGTAAGCGTAAAACCAACTGAAGCATTGGTTTCCCATTTTGGTTTTTCGGTCTCTTCAATGGCTCCGTCTTCCTGAGCTTGGGTCATGAACCCAGTGAGGGTGGTGATGGCGCATATCAGAAACCAGCGCGTTGTTGTATGGATCATTTGATCAGTATTCATGTGCATTTCTTACAATTTTGAGATGGTTGTTTGTTAAATACACTGTCAGTTGTCAAGACCTTTGAATTGTCCTTTATACCGCAGGCAATGCAAATTCTTGCAGCAAGCAGGGTTGTTTTCAGACTGTTGTCACCGGATTGCCCAGTTCTCCAATACCTGAGACCCTTATGGCAACGTGATCGCCTTCTTCAAGGGTAAAATCGTCATCAGGAACCACACCTGTCCCCGTCAGTAAAACCGATCCCGATGGAAAACTTTGAGAACGATTCAGATAATCCGAGAGCTCGTCGAAAGATCGTTTGATCTGGTTGATCGATGTTTCACCCTCAAACACCACATTGCCGTCCCTGGTGATTTTGACTCCAATGCTCCATTGTCGGGCTTCCGTTTCGTCCGGCCCAAAGACAATCCAGGGTCCAAGCGAGCAACTGCGATCATACATTTTGGCCTGTGGAAGGTATAAAAGATTTTCGCCTTCAATGTCACGCGAACTCATGTCATTTCCAATGGTGTAGCCCACCACGCTGCCTTGAATATCCATTACCAGGGCAAGCTCAGGTTCAGGCACGTTCCATGAGGCATCCTCACGAATCCCAACTGCGTCCCCTGTGGCAACCACCTTACCGGGCATTGATTTAAAGAAAATTTCAGGCCGTGGCGCGTCATACACTTTGTCATAGGCGGTGGCACTGAAATCGGACTCTTCCATGCGCGCCGTCTTACTGCGTAGGTAAGTGACTCCGGCTGCCCAGACTTCCTGATCATCTACCGGAGCAAGAAGTGTGACATCCTGCAACGCCAACTTCGGGATGTCGCGGTTCTGTAATTGAGCAAGGATCAAGGCACGTTTTTCTGCGTCGAACAATGACTTCATTTGCGTGATCTGAAAGGAGGTGAGATCAATGACTTGATCGCTGTCATCCAGATAGCCAATGCTTGGCAATGAATTATCTTGTGTGTGGAAACGGCAAATTCTCATGAGGCAAGCATCATTAGAGGTTCATTACTAATTTTCCAGCATTTTCATTTTTCAACGAGGCCTTGCAGGTTTTTCCCGGACATTCTAGAACAAGTCCCATGCAAACTTATCAGGCATCATGTATTTTTGACGGCAAAGCAACGCTCGCAGAAGGTCCGGGCTGGGATGAGGAACGTCAGGCCATCGTTTGGGTGGACATTGAGAAAGGCAAAATTTCTCGTTTCTATCCAAGCACACACCGCAATGAAACTTGGGCTGTTTCTCAGAAAGTTGGCTGCGTCGTTCGCACGTCTGGGGGGGATCTTCTGGCTGGTGGCCAGGAGGGCCTGCTCAAATTGAATCCGGAATCCGGTGAAGTCACTTCCCTGCAGAACCCCGAGCCCGATTTGCCTGTGAATCGATTCAATGACGGCAAATGCGACCCTCAGGGGCGCTTGTGGGCCGGCACGATGTCCTGCGAGGAGGAGGAAGGAGCCGGGAGCCTTTACCGCATCACCAACGAAGGGTCGGTCAAGCGCATGGTGGAATCAGTCACGATCTCCAATGGCCTGGCATGGTCACAGGATGGTAGAACCATGTATTATATTGACACCCCCACCCGCCACGTCGACGCCTTCGACTTCGATCCAGTGGAGGGTGAGATTTCCAACCGACGTCATGTCATCGAAATCCCCAAGGACATGGGTTATCCGGATGGCATGACCATCGACGCCGAAGGCAAATTATGGGTGGCACTATGGGCAGGATGGGGAGTGGGTCGCTGGGATCCAAGCACCGGTGAGTTGTTAGCCAAGGTCCAATTACCGGTTGAATGCGTCACCGCCTGTTGCTTCGGTGGAAAAGATTACCGTACGCTCTACATCACCACTGCCAGCCGTGATTTGGATGAAGAAGGACACAAGGAGCAACCTCAGGCAGGTGGTCTATTTGCTGTAGATGTCGGACTCGCAGGCCTGCCAACGCCTGCGTTCAAAGAAGCATGACCATGCCGCTCGTTCTTGCTGATAAAAACATCCTTCCATGACCGAACAAAAAACAAGACCTTCCCTGATCGATATCGGGCTGAATCTGACACATGACTCCTTTGATCATGACAGGAAGGACGTGCTCCAGCGAGCGCTCGATCTCGGTGTCCATCGCATGATCCTCACGGGTGCAACCGAGGAGGGAAGCCTCAAAGGACTCGAACTGGCGAAATCCTATCCGGGCACTTTTTACACAACTGCAGGCATTCATCCGCACCATGCCAAGGAGGTCAATGGCGACACTTTTACTGTTCTGCAGGAACTGTACACCCTGCCTGAAGTCGTGGCTGTCGGTGAATGCGGCCTGGATTATTTCCGCGATATCTCGCCGCGCTCTACTCAGGAAAAAGTGTTTATCGCGCACCTCGAAATGGCAACAGGCAATCAGTTACCGATGTTCCTGCACCAACGTGATGCGGGAGATAGCTTTATTTCCATTCTCAAGGAGTTCCGTGAAAAACTCTCTGATGTCGTGGTTCATTGTTTCACCGATGACAAAAAAATCCTGTTCGGTTTACTCGATCTGGAATGCCACATCGGCATCACAGGATGGATTTGTGATGAACGCAGAGGCAAGCACCTCAAGGAACTGGTTCCAAGTATTCCGACGAATCGATTGATGATCGAAACCGACGCCCCGTATCTCATGCCGAGGGATCTCGATCCCAAACCAAAAACACAGCGTAACGAACCCATGCATCTACCTCATATCGCGCGTGAAATTGCCAAATGCACCGGAAAACCCTTCGAGCAACTGGCACAAGAAACCACCGTCAATGCCAACTCCTTTTTCCGACTTGCACCTCTTGACGAAATTCACTCAGAGGAGGACCGGACATGAAGCTCATTTCATGGAATGTCAATGGCATGCGGGCCGTGCTGGGCAAAGGGCTACTGGACATCATCGATGACATGGATGCCGACATTCTTTGTTTCCAGGAGACAAAGGCGCAACCTGAACAACTGGTCGATTTCGATTGGCCCAAGGGCTACGAGGTGTTTTGGCATTCTGCGGTCAAGAAAGGTTACTCGGGCACCGGTGTGCTGAGTCGTCAAAAACCTCTCAGGGTATGGAACGGTCTCGATATCCCTGAACATGATCAGGAGGGTCGTGTTCAAAATCTGGAGTTCGATTCCTTTATTCTGGTCAATGTGTACACCCCCAACGCACAGCATGGCCTGGCGCGCCTGGATTATCGTCTGGCCTGGGATGAAGCCTTTCGCAAGCACGTCTGTCAATTACAGCAACAAAAACCGGTCCTTTTCTGTGGCGATCTGAACGTCGCTCATCAGGAAATCGACCTTGCCCGCCCAAAAGACAACACAAAAAACCCCGGTTTCAGTCCGGAGGAACGTGCATCTTTCACCCAATTGATCGATGCAGGTTTTATCGACACCTTTCGCGAATTTGAACAAGGCGGTGGACATTATTCCTGGTGGAGTTACCGCGCGGGAGCACGGGCAAGGAACGTGGGATGGCGCATCGATTACTGCTGTATCTCCCCCGACCTTCGCCCCAACCTTGAAAAAGCCTTCATCATGCCAAACGTCATGGGTTCGGATCACTGTCCGGTGGGTGTGCAATTGGGCCTCTGATTTTAAAGCACAAGGTGTTTGCCCGAGATGGTGAGTGACGTCTCTGGATGCCCTTTGCTGCCTGACTTCCTCCACGCCTTGAGTAAAGCGGGTGTGGATATTACAAAGTTACCCACACGCCGACTCAAAAGCATTGATGTGCTCACGCGTGCCTGAGACAAAGAGCGTATCGCCCTCCATCATCACCATGGGCGGCAATGGCTCTTTGAAGGTATGAGGGGTTTCCTCATACCCATTCGGACTTTCGCGAACGAGCAACAGGATGTTGACGTGATAATGCTCCGGAAGTTTGGCGTCTTCAATGGAAATCCCGCTCAGCTTTCCCCCTAAAGCAACACTGGCTACCTGGTATTCTCCAACGATGGGAATCCGGTCATTCAGAAAATGAGAGCGCAACGTTTCAGCCAGTTGGTAGGCCATGTCTCTGGCCGGTAACACCACGCTGTTGGCTCCAAGTTTTTCCAATACCTTGGCGTGTTTCTCGTCCAGGGCACGGGTCACGATGTAGGGAATTTCAAGCTCCTTGAGATTCAGTGTCGCCAGAATGCTTCCCTGCATGTTCTCTCCAATGCCAACCACCACCGCATCGGCTTCCTGAACACCGGCTTCTTTCAATGCCTCCGGATCTTCGGCATTCAACTCGACGGATTCAAGGCCTGATTCGGCCAGGGCCTGAACCCGTTCAGGATTCATATCGGCGACGATCACTTCCGTGTCAAAGGCAGCCAGACGCGTTGCCAGGTGGGTTCCAAAGCGCCCCGCTCCAATGATGAAGATTCTCTTGTTCTGAGCCATGACACAGTCTGGCACAAGTCCCTCTCTCAACCCAATGACAAATCTTCCCTGGGATAATTCACCTTGGAGGGTTTCAGCGGCCGAGCCAGATGAAGGGCCAGCATCAGTGGTCCCACTCTGCCAATGAACATCAATGCCATCACCACCACCTTACCTGCGGTCGTGAGGTGTGGGGTCACGTTCAAGCTCAATCCCACTGTACTGAACGCACTCACCACTTCAAAGATCAGCGAAAGCCAACGCCGGTCTGCTGGCAAATGCGGGTTCGATCCCTCCGTGATCATCAGAGCCCCCACCCCCACCACGATCATCATACCGGCCAGAAAACTGATCATCACGGCAATTTGAACGAATTTAGATTCGATCTTACGACCCCAGAGTTGAATTGATTCACGTCTTTGCAATGCCGACCATGCCGTCAACAGAATCACGGCGAAAGTCACCGTCTTGATCCCGCCGGCCATCGAACCGGGACATCCCCCGATATACATCCAGACCAGACTTCCAAGGATGGTGTCCGGGTTCATCTGCTCCAAATCCACCACACTGAATCCTGCCGTACGAAGCATCACGGAATGCACCAGAGCCAGAGACACCCGTTGACCCGTCGGCAGGCCTTGAAGGGTATGATTCCGCTCGAAGACCAGGATTGCTGCCGTTCCAAGCACAAGCAACACGACAGTACTCCAAAGGCACAAACGGGTCTGGATGGTCCACCTGGATTGGGTATGTTTCGAATGGTGTTTCCTGATGCGATTTCGCAATTGGATCAATGAGATCAAACCAATGCCACCACCGATCACCAGAAAATTAATCACCAACAAGGCCGAACCATGATCACGCCAGACAGAAATGCCTTCAGGAAAACTGGAAAATCCCGCGTTACAAAAAGCACTCACGGCATGAAACAGGCTATGCCCCATACGCGCACCCAAACCTCCATCAGCCACCCCCTGCACTATCGGAGGCCCAAGGAAAAACAGTAAGACCGCACCCATCAATTCAAAAATCACAATGAAAAAACAGGCATATCCAAAGACTTGTTTTGGGCGCATGGATTTCACCTTGCCGATGGTATTGTCAATCGTCTTTTCTTCGGAAAGACTCGGTCGATCTCCCCCAAACATCGTGATCAACAAGCCAGCCGTAAAAATCCCCAGGCCACCGACTTGAATCAACACGGCAACGACCCCCAATCCAAAAGGATGATAAGCCTCAGCAATGTTGAAGGTGGATAAACCCGTCACGCAAGTTGCGGAAACCGCCACAAACAACGTATCCAGCAATGAAGGCGCCATTCCAGGCCCCGCCTGAAGAAATGGCATGCTCAACAACAAAGCCCCAATCAATATCACCCCCCCGAATCCCACCGGCACCATCCACAATCGTGGGCCCAAAGGCGGCAACTCTTTCCTTAATTTACTCTCATTGGGTAGCATGATCCTCCATGATTCGATCCAGTGGACTCGTCAGGCGTTTCAGATCGCGACGCATCGCGTGGGTATGGATTTCGGTCGTTTTCACATCCGCATGTCCCATGAATCCCTGAAGGGTGCGCATATTGATACCGTGCTCCAGCATATGGGTGGCAAATGAATGACGCAGCGTGTGTGTGCCGACCCGTTTCGAAATAGCGGCAACTTGACAGGAATGCTTACCTGCTTTCTGTAATCCATTTTTCATGACATAATACCTGCGCTCTTTCCCCGGTCTTGGATCAATGGAACGTTTTTTCGAAGGAAAGACATATTGCCATTCAAATGATCTGCCGGGACTGAGATATCCCCCCCATGGCTGACGGCAAATGAACCTCGCCAAATCCATCAGCCAAGTTTTTGTGATGCAGCATCTGCACTTTTTCAATCTGTCTCTCCAGTGGTAAATAAATTTGCCGAGGTAGAACGGTGACTCGGTCTTTTCCCTCTTTTCTATCTCGAACAAGTATCTGATCTTGCCCAAAGTCCACATCCTTCATACGAAGCCGTATACACTCCATCAAACGCTTGTTCGGATTGGGAATAAATCTCGTCTTGCTTTCCACGTTACATATCCTAATGTCAATTTTAATAGAAAATCAGTCAACTCAATATCACTAGCGGCGATCTTTCCACTTTTTCTTTCCCGATATTAGGATTAATGGAAAATAACACACCTAATAGGAACGATAGTATGGAAAGTTTTCCATTAATCCGAACTGTTATCTTATCTAAAATTTACAGTTAACAAGGCAAAGCACGCATACAAGAACTTCGTTGTTGCGGCGTTAGTTGAAAAGCTAATCCATACATAAGGAGCAGAGATATGGCATTTCTAAATGAGAAACAACTTGAGCTAATGGGCTTTAAATATTTGGGGAACAATGTTCGAATCAGCGAAAAGGCGTCTATTTATAGCCCAGAGCAAATTGAAATAGGAGACCATTCTCGCATAGATGATTTTTGCGTTATTTCTGGAAAAGTGATTATTGGAAGGAATGTGCATATAGCAGTCTTTTGCAATGTGGCGGGAGGTGAAAAAGGAGCTACACTTGAAGATTTTTCAGGATTGGCATACGGATGCCACGTATTTACTCAAAGTGACGACTATGGTGGACGAACGCTAACGAATCCAACAGTACCAGACAAATACAAACGCGAGATAAAAAAAGAAATTGTAATTGGAAGACATTCAATAGCGGAACAAACTCTCTGATATTTCCAGGTGTCGTTTTAGCGGAAGGCACTTCGGTTGGAGCGCTCTCTATGGTAACAAAATCAACTGAAGAATGGTCTGTTTATTTGGGTAATCCAGCGAAACGACTCAAAGCACGCAAGCGTGATCTGCTGAAATTAGAAAAGGAGTATTTGACTGATGAAGGACAAAATAAAATCACCTGACAAGCACCTCGGTGTGACGACAATTGTCACTGCATCCGTTGCCGCAAATAGCACACCCGATCCTTCGAGCAGACTAGAGGCTGCGCGCTTGAACTGACGGAGATGCGCACCCACTGCACGAATAAACACCCGCTGGTCCAATCCCAGTTGAGTAAGATCACCGAGTTGTGAAGGCAAACCACGTCTCCGGCCGGATCGGGCGAACTGGCGGCGCACAACAAACCGCTACCCACCGCGAATCGACACCTGAATCATAGCTGGAACCATTAAAATGAATGGACTTCGATTCGTTTACGTCTTTTGACTTGGAATCATCGTGTTGATCTGTGGCATGATCAATGGGGCGTTTTTTGCATTTCCGTATCCCGATTTACCTCCCGAGAAGGCGGCCATGCATCGCCTTTATACCTTGGTATCCAAGTGGAGTTTTTAGGGGGTGTGGTAGTGATTGAAGCGTCGATTGTTGGGGGGATAATAAAAGCTTTTGGCAAGCGCCTTGCTTCCTCTTCACGCAAATGGTTCGTTGGATTGGCTTTTTTAATTTTAGGATTTCTTTACGGTTCATATGTTGCGCTGCCCATACCAAATCCACCCCCACAGGGAATGCAGTGAGTGGGTCACATTTTTGTTGGCCTGACCCTGTTACTAGCCAGATTAGGATTGTTGATAATGTCTGTTTTTAAAAAATTTGTGACTCACAAGGTACTTTACCGGACAAGCCGGTGAAGCTTGTCGCTCGCTTAAGAAATGATAATTGCATCCGATCTGGAAAAACTCGTCTTGTTCAGAGATGGCGACGATCGTTCACAAGCCGAATTTGAGAGGGCGAAACAACGGCTACTATCCAGGGGTATCACAGGAGTATTACCAACTACTGGGAGCAATCAGTCCCCACTCGGGGGATAAGGCCAGATAGACAAACCCAAGCATACTCTTCTCACAGTAATTCTCTCGACAATTGCAGCCGCACTCATGGCGGGATCTGGAGCCATAAATCCCTCAGCTCTCAAATTGCTGGCTTTCGTTCTTTTTTAACCTGGCCGCAACGCTGAATTGGATTGTATTCACAAAACGCAGCGCAAAGAAGTGATGACTGGAGCCCACGCAGGAAACGATCAACAGCGATCTACAATTTGTTGGGACGGCAAAGCCAGTGTTTTGGGTTCTGGCTCACGGGTCTTCGACGCTTTGATTTTACTCGCGGATGCACGGTTTCACAAAATAGTGAACAAGATGGTTGTGCAAATAGACAGAGAAACAAAATAGGCCAGAAAATGATCCTTTTAATCACGCTAATCACTACCGCCTGTCTGTCATCGGAATTGGCATTATCAAGCCGCAGGAAATCAAGGAACAGATGCAGGCTGGCCCATCAAAGGTTACATCCAGCTTGATCTTGAAAAGCGTGACATGAGGGCCATCAGTCCACCAAGGCTGTGGCAAGCTGAAGACGCTCCTGTTTTACACATCGAAGCCGCTTTCAAAACCAGTCAAAAGAATTGGATGGCTACCTGGACGAAATATAAGACAGACAGTCATCAGACATCCTTTAGAGCAGAAGACCGTGTTGGATTTGAGATTGTTGGTGACGGAAAATTTCGATCCTATACCATTAATCTGGCATACGCGGAGGGCTACACAGGGGCACTGAGCTATCTAATGTTCAAGCCAATCGAAGAAACCGATAAGGACGCATGGGTTAAGATCAAACGAATATGGTTTGGCAGGCAATAAGTAAAAACCAAAAAGATGAAGTGAACAACTCTCGCATTTACTCAGGTCCATCGCCCACCGAGCAAGATGCTGCAGGTGGCTCACCTGAGCTCAAACCTTCGCTAAAAGAATACACTGCTCGCTCCAATTTCCCCACCTGATGGGAATATCAAGAGTTTCCAAACCTTGTTAATCGGTTTTCTAGGCACCAATATTGTCCTTCTTGAGCTTACCATCGCCGAAGATAGTCCTGCCTTTTCAACTGGAACTCGCTTGTGTGAGGTTATTGTTAGCCATGCCGACGAAAAGACATCCTCCAGCTTTATCGCATGAAGGAAGACGGTTCAAAAGCCATCAGCTCACTCATTCCGAGCGCGGCTGCTCCCCTGACGGGAAAAAGTTGATATACGTGAAAGAGATTGACCATGGCCGATCGCTCTGGATTTCCAATATGGATGGGACGACCCGCGCCCTTGTCGATGGAGGGATGAACCTGATCCCCTCGTGGTTGCCTGACTCCCAGTACATCGTCTGGATGGGGGCTCAGCCAGAGCAAGATCCTGCGCGGAAGAGCCAGATCCACCTCATGAACACGGAAACGGGCGAATCAAGAAGACTGTTCTCCGATCCTACGCAACTGCAGTTAAGCAATTCTATGCCGGTTGTTTTGCCCAAAAGAGATCTGATCGCCTTTGTCTCCAGCCGAAGCAGCGATATGCGCCTCTGGGTCAGATGCTCTGAATGGAAGCAACGCCTGGCTGGCCTCCACTCCAGAGGTTGATTTTCACGCAACAACCAAGGCAACCATCGAACAAAAAGTCCCCGTATGGTCTCCCAATGGATTCGTGACGCGTGCTTTCCCGGATCATTTACTGGGGAGATGGCACGGTTAGGCGCCAAAAGGACTAGCCACACCGCGAAAGATCGAACCATGGTCAATTTTCAAACTCAGATTGTAATCGCCTGCGTCGTGCGTACACGACAAGTTTCGATTAATGAAAGTAAAAACTCTCAAACGCACCGGCTGGATTCTAATATTCGCCGGATTGATCGGAGTAAGCTTCACCGCGGCCGAAATATACGTCATGAATACGACGATGACCATTGATTCCTCACCCGCACTCGCACAGGCCATCAGCAATACGCTGGCTACCGCCGCCGTTGGTGCTCTAGTGACTCTGACCGGGTTGATCTTGTTGCTGAGCGGATGGCGGACGAAGCACACGATGAGACTTTAAGGAGTGTCAATCTGGACTTACCGAACAAGGCGACGCACACCAAATCGCTACCGCCCCGAAGATGGGACCGAAGGGTGCTTTGGAACCGCAACCAGATTCCCAGGGACGCTCCCAGTAGCGGATGCAAGACCTTTGGTGTTGGCTGAAGAAAACCACACAATTTGCTTCCACATCCCAATGAAACTACTTACTAATCTCATCAAATCTCTTTATCGCTTTCGCGCCACACCTGACTCTATCGTCGTGTGAAAGCCGCAAAGGCACACCTGAACTCAAACCTTCGACATGAAACGCACAATTCACATCCTCGCAATCCTTCTCACCGTTGGCATCACTGTGAGCTGCCGCGTCACACCGTCTTCATCCGTCTCGGCACAGATCGACAAATGGAGTGATTCAAATTCGGGTAGAGATCGTTTCGCGCTGTCGGAGATCCAGGGTTTACCACCGTGGAGTACTGCCTATGTGTTTAACCCTTACACGTCCACTGCAACTATCAATCAGACTCTGGGCTTCGAGTGGGAAGGTGCCAAACGCTTCGCTCTCGATGCTCGCGATGACATCCATCTTGCAGTATTTGTTTCCGGCACCAAGGTCATCCATTTTGAGGAGTGGCGGCGCGACAAATTTGATTGTAGCCCGGGCATGGCAGAACGTGCCTTGTCAGCAAACACAATGATCCGGATTGACCGATCACGACCATTGCATGTGCTGATCATTGCCGAACAAGATGGCCCTGGTGCACCATCGACCTATCGGCATTTCAACGTCGAGGAAACGGATGACCGTGTGCTCAGCATGACGCCGGTTCCCGCGTCCCCTGCACCGCGTTGGGCTCGCGATGTGTCTCAGGAAAACTTCGATTGGACGGCGCAATCCGGCGACAAACCGTTCTTCGCCCGGCCGATTCCATTTGTGTTGGCGCCGGTCGATGAAGGGGAACCGTTCGGGAAGCACAATCACCAACCCTCGATCACCTGGCTGCCAAACGGTGACCTGCTGGCGATCTGGTATTCCACGGGCAGAGAACAAGGGACCGAACTAACCGTTCTCGCAAGCCGGCTGCGGCCAGGGGCAGATGCGTGGGATGCGTCCAGCGAGTTCTTCAAGGCGCCGAACCGGAACATGCATGGGTCCAGCATTTTCCACGATGGGGAAGATACCATTTACCACTTCAACGGCATGGCTCCCAATGGCGGCCAGGGTTGGGCGAAACTCGCGTTGCTGATGCGCACCAGCCTGGACAACGGCATCACCTGGACACCGCCGCAAGCCGTTGACGCGAGACTGATTGGTCGTCACCAGGTGATCTCCGGCACGTTGCTGACCAACAATGGAGCATTGATCCAGAACTGCGATGCGGTCCCCGGCGGAAACGGTGGGACGGCGCTGCACATCAGCCGGGATCGCGGCAAAACGTGGGAGGATCCAGGCGAAGGCAAACCAAAGCCGCAGTTCACCCAAGGCGCAACAGGTGAGGGAACCATCGCTGGAATACATGCCAAGGTAATTGAGTTAAAAGATGGTCGACTGCTGGCATTTGGTCGCGGCGACTCCATCAATGGGCACATGCCGATGAGCCTTTCTACCGACCTGGGGAAAACCTGGACCTACGAGGCCTCTCCGTTTCCGCCGATCGGAGGAGGACAGCGACTTGTTTTGAGGCGCCTTCAGGAAGGCGCGTTGCTGTTGGTATCCTTCACTTCCGGCAATCGCGCTAAGCCTGAGTCCGTCAACATGACCTTCACTGATCAGAAGGGCGAAGAACTCACCGGGCACGGTATGTTCGCCGCCGTCTCATTTGACGAAGGTGAAACCTGGCCCGTACGCAAACTGCTCACACCAGGTGCAGGTGATTGGGACGGCGGAGCCTGGACTCAGGAATTCACCGCCACCCCGACGCGTGCCGAACACGCCGGTTACCTTGCCGCCACGCAAACTCCAGGCAGCGTCATCCATCTGATCAGCAGCCGTCTGCATTATCGCTTCAATCTACCGTGGCTGAGGGAGGGCGTTTCCGACTGAGATGCAAAGCCGTCCAAGGAGGCGCAACGATGACAAAGCAGATACCGAGCAAGCTCCTGCAAGGAAGCCCGAACACAAAACCTGACAATCAAAAGGCTGCTCGTCTAAAGTCAAGACGGCATGACAATTCAACCATCAGCCTTGCCATCGGAGCGTTCGCCCAGCCATTGTGAAAACAGACGTGACCTTGGGATAGAAAACAAATTATTTTTGTCGATGAATGAGAATGAACTTTGCAGTCTACATCACCTTGATGCTCTCCCTCTCTACGGGTGTCGCACTGGGTACGGAACCAGGGTTTGTAAGCCTGTTCGACGGTAAGAACTTTACCGGTTGGAAGCACAGCGGCAACTGGATCATTGAAGACGGCGCCTTCTACCGCAAGGCGAGCGGCGGATCACTAACCTATACCGAGGCGCTTGTCCCAGATGACTTCG
Organism: Verrucomicrobia bacterium SCGC AAA164-E04; assembly: GCA_000383715.1. Lineage (GTDB taxonomy): Bacteria > Verrucomicrobiota > Verrucomicrobiia > Limisphaerales > AAA164-E04 > AAA164-E04. Next base: position 72,704 of record KB911840.1, on the reverse strand, counting down.
AGCTGCGTTTTGAATGGAAGGTATCGAAAGGCTGCAACTCCGGCATCTATTACCGACCGAGACAATACGAATATCAAATACTCGACAACCAAAACAGTCCCTATGGTGAGAATCCCCGTCAGTCCGCGGGTTCTCTTTTCTTTTGCATGGCACCTTCAAAGGATGCAACCAAGCCCTTTGGTGAATGGAATACTGGAAAGGTAAAATGCAAAGGCACGGTCATCGAACACTGGGTCAACGGCAAGCGCGTTCTTTCTTTTGACTATAGGGATCCGAAATGGAGTCCACAGATTGATCTGCTGAAAATTCGTGGTGCCGACCTTGATGCTCGAGGAGGCAAGCTTTGGCTTCAGGATCACGGGCAAGAGGTGTGGTTTCGCAAACTCAGGTGGCGCGAAATACCAGCATACGAAACAGTAAATGCAGATCCTGAATTTATTCCCATGCCCGTAACTGGAGAAGCTCTTAAGAAAGAAAATGATCGGGTGAAACGAATGCTGAAAGCACGGGATCAAAAACCATGAAAACCCGCTTAGTGTTCATATTCGTGATATCATTATGCTTGTCTGGCTGTGATAACAGTCCCTATGTGCATACATTTGGAAAGACCGCAGCAGAACGCGTTGCGGTAATGACTGACATCATCGAAAAGCGGATTTCCCTTCCTGGCTCGATATTGGACGCTGAGTGTATTGAGGAGCAGTATGGTGATGGTCGGTTGGGGCCATCTGATTTCGCATTCTTTGCCAAACTCGTTGTAGAGAAAGCTGATTTCGCTACCTGGAGGTCAAGCGCAGGAGAGAGGATTTCGAACTGGGACTACAAGTCTCCTAAAAAAGCTCGCTTATCATGGTGGTCAACAAGAGAGCAAGCAGACCAATTGAAGATGTATTCGCCCAAGCCTATGTTTGGTCGAAGCAATGGCTGGATAGGCTTCGCCGCCGATGGCCAAACTATCTACATACTGACATTCACCATGTAGAAAGGGTCACCATCGATTGATTCAACACATCGTCATAAAAAATGGCCCTACAGATTACAGATGGATGCTGACACGATAGAGCATCACCTCGCACAACGAATCCCCCCAACGCCTCCAGGGCTGCCTTCCAGCTCTGGTATTTTCATTTTGGGAGTAAGGGACATTCATATGAATAAGGGCGTACACGTTCCTCATCATGGTTGTTGGAAACAGACATGAAAATCACAGTCCAGATGCACCTTCTTCTTGCCCTATGCCTTTTCTGCGTCGGTTAGTATACACTCCAAAAAACACTTTGAGTTTCGCCTTCTCGAGTGCAGCACAGCAGATGGGTCGGTAGACCGATGACAATCACCTGCGACGAAACAAGCGTTGAATGCGAATATTGAAATCCAAGTCAATCACAGCCGACCACGATGTGGGAGCTAAAGAAACCAGGTCGTTAGCGTGTCACCCATCTGAGAACCTGATTAGAACCTATGAGTTACTCAGCGGTATGGATTCGAAAGCCAGAAGAATATGTCCCTGAAAATCGAATCATTTTTGTGCCCAAAGTTGAGCGACATAAAACAAGTTGCATTGCACTTTTGCCTTTCACTGGTCCGGAGGAGATATTAAAAAATAAGATAACTTATTCAGTAATTCAAGACGGTCGATAAAAGTATGAAGAAAGATAACGGAAGAAAATTTGCTCTTTGGGGCGCTTGGCTTCAACTCGGGGCGTTGATTGGCCTCATTTATAATGTTATCGGGGTGGGTGGAGCTTTCCAGACAAACTCACAAAATGAAACCATAAAGGCGGAAAACTTGGCAAATGAGATATCCATTCTGCTGGTTCCAACCATGGTTGGAATGATTACATCATCGGTAGGCGGCATCTTCTTGGCAGTGGCATTATTTGGAAAAAAATATCGAGCCCCATGGTTCTTATGCTTCCTGATCGTCTATGGAGTTCTTTTGGCCATGCATTTTCCAAAAGGAACGTTTTTGGGAAGTGCGCTGTGCATCTACCTGATTTGCAAGAAAAACGAATTCCTTGCGATCAACACCGAACAAGGCTGTTCGGACAACCGCACTCAACTGCACGCTTGAAGCATGGCAGTTTACTTTTTTAGCGTTACTTGGTTCATAAAAATGAAATTATTTGCAACCGCTTTCATCTGCACCGCCGCCGTCTTCGTTACCGTTTCAATGACATCGTGCACCGATAATCCTCCACCAGGATTGACGCTGACACCGGTCAAGTTCGGGGGCAAACACGCATCGTTGCTCTCGAGCATAACCGGCCAAACCCTCGCATATCGGCTTCAATACAACGGGGAGGCAACGACCTACCGAATCGAAATAGAGCAACTTGAAAAAGGTATGTCTATCGGCAAGCGGCAATTCCTCGCTGGCACCTTTGACGACTTGGTGGAGCAATCGCAGCAGGACGATAGCATCGATATGTTGTTGGCGTTTTTGGTGACGGATCCACGCCGCGAGGGAAACTCCACCGAAATCACCGCCGTACTGTCGAACAATACAGGCTCTTTTCATAAAGACATGCAGATCCCCGAGTGGGATTCGATGGGGGGTAATCCAGGTACGTTTTACGGCGAGCATCATGAACGCATACACTTCAAACCAACGAGCGAACCTGCCGTGCTTTGGGTTTGGGTGAAGGGAGATTACCATGGGGGGAGAGGTTTGTCACATGCAGGCAAGGAAGCGCAATCCTGCATTCAATTCACGCTGCATCTTGAGAAATAATCAACAGATCAGAAACCGAGAGCAGGATCGTTTGACGGCCTATTGAACAGGTGATTCCATGAAGCTTCCCCGGTGATTCGACTGTTGGGTTGAGTAGAATGAACTGCGATGACAACGAACAACACGCCAGCAAGTAATCCAATGCTCTTCAACCGATACATGCCATTATTACGATTCCGCCCTATCGTTGACCTAATGCAAATCACACGACGGCTATCAACCTTGACTTTTCTTCTGCTCGCATTGCCGCTCTTCGCTCAAGAGACAACCGTTCCGGATTTCTCAAAAGGCATACCAAATGCGAAACTAAACGTGATGCTGGGAGACTCTGCTGAAAAGGCCTTTGTCCTGACGACAGCTCTCCACTCGAAGGAGTTTTCCTCCACGCTTGGAGATTTTTTAGGAGAAGGTTGGGTGAAGCGAGTAATCAGCCAAGAAAAAAGAATACCCTTGGGAGTCGGCAGCTTGGATCCGACTTCCGTTACGGAAGTCAACATGTCGGCATACGAAAACCCAAAATTTCCGGGCGTCACTGTTGAGGTCATGCATATTAATTATAAGGAGATGAAGCCGGACTCAAGCGTGACAATTTTGGTGAAACAACCTGGTCCTCTTATCAGGGCCTTTGGTTCTTCCATATCCCCAGATGGCAAGAGACGCTTGGAGGTGACACGGCGTGATAAGGACCTTGTAGACTTTAGGGTGCTGGATTCCGCCAGTGGTAAGATACTGACAAGCGATTCGATCGGTTGGTCTGCGATGCGATGGTGCCTCTACTGGGAAATTCCCACAAGGTTATGGGGTTACGGAAGTGATATTCAATATTTCAAGGTATTTGCATTCAAGGCAGATGGAACCGTAACGGAAACTGAAATGAATGAGATGATGCCTGTACCAAGCGTCATGTGGGACTTCCTACCTTCATCGCTAAAAAAGAAATACAAGAAAGAACAAAACGGTATTGACTGATCCACTACTATTTCGAAGTCAAAATCGAAGAGCCATGGAAAAACCAACCCTGAAATTCCATGAACCACCGAAGCCGAAAAGTGCCACAAAAAAGCCGATGATTGAGTCTAGGATCATTTATGGTGGGCGTTACGTACAACTAACAACATAACTGTCGCATCATTGCTTGTTCATACAAAGGACGGAGATCAGCATGAAAGGACGGACAAAACTGGGAATATTTTGATACCGCGATTCAGCACGATCTCGATCACGGTCAAAGATCCGCGATACGTAGAAAAAACCGGGAAGCGTCAGAAATTGAATCCAAATTGCTTGTCGAACGGACCGTATTGGGTTCGGGTTTGGACTTCCTGGCTGACAAGCTCCTCAAGCCTGCAAACGAATGATAACGAAAGCTAGTGGTTTTCGACGCGCTGACCACATGGAAGATACATGTCAGCGATTGCGCGTCTCTATTGGATATCCCGAACACCAAAGACGGCACAGAGGGCCTGACTATAATCATATAATCTATTTGAAAAATCCAAAGAACCACGGTCCTCTGATTCAACAAGAGATGAAAGCACTAAAGATGAAAGCACTAATCTACTCAATCACCTTCGTTTTCCTGCTGACGACAAGCGCAATGGCTAAAAGAAATACACCGGAGAAAGTTTCAGCCATTCAGACCAGCGAGGCGGTTTTCTCCGTGCCTCACTTTGCCAAGGACGATTGCCCCCAAAACGGAGGCTTCATCGAAGCGCACCATCCAAAAACCAAGCAATTCCTGTGGCGGATTCGGGTCTACAAGACAGACTACAACCCTGCATTGGAGAAGGATGTTCAGGATGTATTCATCACAAGTCTTTCCTTCGATAAAGTTCACAACCTATTGATCATGGCTGATGAAAAATCGAGAGTGTTTGTTCTCAATTTGACCACAAAAAAGGTCACTCAAATCCATTGAGCTGAAGATGACTAGGCAGATGGACGAAACATTCTCTATTTTTAGGTGCAACTATCATTGTCTTGGGTTCGACGATACCTTGCCTCGATCATCCTCGATAAAAAACCAGCGTTTAGGTCCCATCATCTCTCAAAGCAAGAAGCACAAACTGTGGCGTGGGCAGAATACGGAAGTGCTTGCAGGATTGCCGTAATCGAGCCCCAAAGTCCCGCGTTCACCGAAATTACCTATCATCAAATACCGTTGCAAACGCGTCGTATTTCATGAAAGGTTGTTCCAATGAAAAGACACGTCATGATACTGAACTGCGTTGTATTTGTTTGTTTCACTCTTGCCTTTACCGGATGCTCAGACAACACAGCGGCAAGCACACCAGCAGACAAGTCGCTTGCACGTCGAACACTGAGAGGATCCTTCGATCTTTACTACACCATCCAGACAGATCCCTCAACAACCTCTGGAACAGGTTCCATACCGAAAAAAGTAAGCGCCATGCACTTTTACGAAAACTATATAGTCATTGAAGGCGCCGAATCGGGGGGGCGGCTTTTTCCAGTTGATATGATCAAAGAATTCAGGTGGAAGTAAGATCAGGCATCGCCCCCTAAGACTGCAAATGCCTCACATCGGCTGCATAGCTAACTGATAACAAGAGGTTTTTTTGAATTGTTGAACAGGAGCTCAAAAACAATTGAACGAACCCACCTAGAACGAATACTTTATGAAAAAAATATCGCCGACCTACCCTATCTTATTTGAGTTCATCGGGCTGATCGCGGTGATCACCTATGAGATCGCTCGTTTTAACCAACCTAATGACAAGGACGTGGTCCTCGTCGGAGGCATGGTCACACTTCTGTTGTACCTTCCAGCTGTCATTGCAACAAGCATTCTGCACTACAAATGCTGGAAAGAGATACCTGTGGATGTTGCCCGAACAACTCCAGGTATGGCGGTCGGTTTACTGTTCATTCCGTTTTTTAATTTTTACTGGTATTTCGTTTCGTATGAAGGCCTGGCAGAAGACTGCGCCAAGGCAATGGGCTCGAAAGAAAGCTCACGAGGATTAGGGATTACCCTTGGCATTCTCTCTATCGCCGGTTGGAGCTTTTTTGCGATCATCCCATTAGTGCTTATTCCGCTTGGAATCGCATATTTTTTCATTTGGTTATTGTATAGCCTCAACATGGTCGCGAGTGCGAATGCATTGGCGGGCAGAGAATCGCTACAAACTTCAAATTCTGCTGGAAAAGTTAATGATCCAGTCGCATGAATCGGCCTTTGTTAAAATCATTACGACTGTTCACCTACCGCTTCAAAACTAGATGAATTGATCCGTTTCAAAAGATGCAAAGCGATAGCCTTAGATTAGCCTTTTGGTAGTTAGAGTCAGTAATACCAGAATGCAATTTCTTTCACAAAGCAATTTGAAATTATGAAAGTAATTCGACAGTTCCTAACCCTACTCCCGTTTTTAATGATCACCTTCTTATCGTGCGGGTGTGGTCAAAATGATTGGCAAACAAGCGATAAAGTCGAGATTCTCAACGAATCCAAATCTCCGAATGGAGACTACATTGCCACAGTCTTTTCGTGCGCAGGTGGAGGAGCAGCGGGATACACCTACACGAACGTTAACCTCCGGAAAAAATCGCAGGATTTCAACCAACGGGACTTTCTTTTGGGTCAGCACCTCTGGCACAGCTTCAGTGAAATCTCAGTGAATTGGAAAGACTTGAAGACCTTGAAGGTGTCCTACAGATGGGTGAGCGACAATTCAGGTCACAAGATCCAGAACGGAAAGACAGTTCCCGAAAAAGATGGTGTGAAGGTCAACTACTCTTTGCACGAAAGTAGTCAGTGAGCAATATTGGTTTTTAATCCATCGAAGGTTTCCCACGTTCCATGTTCCTTGTTCAGAACTGTTGTTGAGGGATGAGTATGGGACCGCATGGAAGTCAGCCCTCCATTGGCTGATGTGTGAAAGACCAAACTCCGTTTTGATCCTGATTCTCTCGTTTGATCCATCAAACGCTTCTTAGGATTCCGAGTGAATGCCACCTTGATTTCCAATATTTCTATCCTGACATCGGAGCTAATGAGGATTTGTTCGATATTATATCGCACATGAAAAACTTCCCAAATTCCCAGCTTACTAACTTGATAAAAAGCCACCTCCCTGTTGACGCACTGGTATTTTCCGATAAAGCCAAATACATCTATATCGGGAGAGACGGTCGGGATGTTGTTTGGAGCATGTTCAATCATCACTTGAATGCGAACGAATCCTGGTATGAGGCGTTGAATGACACTCCAGGGCGGGTAGGGCCTCCGATCGGAAGACCCCCCGAATCCGTTTTACAGTATTTTCAGGAATGGCTGGATCAGGATGGTTACCCGTGGTGGTCTTTCTGGGAGAATATTCGTTCCTGGTGGGAGATCCGAAACTTGCCGAATGTCTTCATGCTGCACTTCGAAAATCTGAAAGTCGATATGCCCGGGGAAATCCGCAGAATCGCGGAGTTTCTGGACATTTCAATCGATGAAGCATGCTGGGAGGATATCCTTCGTCACTGCAGTTTCGACTACATGAAGGCGAACGCCACAAAAAGCGTGCCTATGGGGGGAGCGTTTTGGGATGGAGGCGCACAAGTTTTCATCCACAAAGGACAGAACGGACGCTGGCGCGAGGTGCTCAGCAAAAGTGAAAGCAAGAAATACGAACGCATCGCGCAAGAGAAGCTTACCGGAGAGTGTGCGCACTGGTTGGCCCACGGAGGCGAAGTTCGCTAATGGATCGTAGACCGATGGAACCGCACCTCAGTGTTCTAGGTATCACTCATCATTGCTGAAAAGACGTTCGAAAACCAGTTCCTCCCCGCACTACAGACATGCGCATCGAAATCAGATACAGCGATGTTTAAAAGCAACAAGCAATCAAAAAATATTTTCATAGCAACCGCCCTATTCATGACGGGTTTGATCATCGTGGGCATATTCCTTGCTGCCAGCCGTCTGCAAGAGATTCCCTGCAGCCTTGACTACAACGGAACACATACATTCTCGATCGGCGGTCATGAAGTCGTGATTGAAACAAAAACTTTCGCTGAGGAAGGGCCGGCGGAAGTGATCGTATCCGGTAAACATTTCCGTGAGGTTCTGGACTCTCTTTCTAATCAGGATCTTTACATGAATGTCAGTCCGGCATCTGTGTCATGGACAAACATCGATGGCAAGCGGTGGCGTGATCTGCTGATTTGGAGACCCGATGAACCCACGGGCCAGCATCACACCGCCTCCGTGTATTTATCCAGCGATGACGGAAAACTGCATAGGCTGATACCACCACTGAAAAGAGGACAGTAAACCCTGTCAGCCCTCTACGGACAAACATCAAAAGTGTGGATCTGGAGTGGTGACACAGCACGGAGCCAGGCTTTACTTCGAAGAAAGTAAGCCACACACGATTTCAGAAAAACATGTTGTCATCGGAAACACTGAGTCTGTTGATCAACTTTTTCCAATGTCCTTGATTCACCACATTCAAAAAATGGCATTAACAGCATTGGCTTCAATGCTTCCAAAGTCTTCCAGCCAAACATTTCAAAAAACCTCCATGAATTCCGTCCGATAAAAAGCAATATGTAATCCAAAGAGTATTGGAACGTGCCTGTCAGTGCGTTGATTCAAAGCAAAAGCCATGAAGAAAAAATACTTCATTCCTTTTGAATGAGTCATATGTGAGGATGTGAAAGATCATGTATCCTTGTAACATGGGTAAGGTTACCTAAGGAGTTGCATTGATCATTCGAATTTGAAAAAAGCGCATTGGATACTCCATGGACGCCTTCACTTCAAAAACAAGTCTTCCATTTGAATCCCCCCTGATTTCTGCTTTGCAAAAGATTCCATTCCTCAAGTCGCAGATCTTCAGTAACAAACAGCCCGAAGAGTCCGGTCACGGGCACGGAACATTCAATCAGAATTCTGTCTCCTTCTACTGTAATGTCGGGAACGAGCCGCTCGTAGGAATAAAGCTCTGAGTGCTGTCCCGGTGTACCACCCATTGCCTCACTTGTTTTCCAATAAGTTTCTTCATTGGGATTGTCCGCATCCTCCACTGCAATCAAGGTATAACCTGATCCATCACCACTCTTAAAAACTGGCTCGCCATCGTCATAAGAAAATTCAATCAAAACCTGATTATCACTATCCGCCAATGCAACCCTTTCTCCACTATTCGAAAAATTACCGGTGAATTCGCCCGCGATGGGCAACCCTTTTCCGTAACGCATCTCAAAAGCAACACGGTTTTTCACCAACAACAGCGAAGCTCCGGGCGAAAGACGCCTTATTGACGATCGGGTAAAATCAAAATCCACACCATCGACAAACCGTAGGCCGTCCAATGTAAATGTCGTTGTTCTCGGGTTATGAATTTCAATAAATTCAAATTCATCTGCATCTAGATATCCGAATGCCATTTCCTCGAAAGAAGGATCCTCGGGGTGAAAGTGTAATTCACTCACCATGACGCGCGGGTTGCCAACCACATAAGTCGCCTCACTCAAGGCACTCCATTCCGAACCTGAAAGTGTCCTGGCTTTGATCGTCGTCAGATCACGGAGAATGATCGGAGTTTCATAAATGCGCGAGGTAGGTTGCTCTCCAATAATTTCCTGCTGACCGACCATCAACTCCGCATCGATCAGGAAATCCGAACTCACGCTGGAAACATTGAGCCCTTGAATGGCTAATAAATTGGTTCCTGCATGCAAATGAGAAATGAATCCACTGATATCAAAATCCTGAAACTGAACAGCGACAGAGTCCTCATGCGTCCCAGTGGCAAAAGAGTCCCATTTCAAGATCTCGGGAGCATTGGAAGAGGCGATATGGACGCCATTGAGGAAAGCCTCGAATCCATCGTCATAACGCATCCTTAACACCATCAGGTTTGTCTCTTCATTGATCCGGGATCCTGTTTCAAATTGGATGCGGATAAAAACCGAACCGTTTTGACCCTGCATGGAATCCGTCACGTCCATTCCAATGAATTTCTCATAGTCATTCCCGGTGTCGTAGCCAATGCCTCCCACCCCGAACATCCATGCATCATCAGCAAAACCCACATCCTCATACCAATCAGAACCGAATGCATCACCACCATTATCCGCGCTTGGCACAAGGACGCGTTTTTGGGTGGCACTATCAAACAAGTCGAAGCGGCTTATTTCTTTCGACTGTAATCGACTGCGAGGATCGCTCCCATCCAGTGTATAGAAAATTGTTCCACCTTGTGCGCTCATTGACAAACTGAAATCAACATCCACGTTCCCACCGGCATGGTTGAACGCAGGGGCCTCTATCCTTGGGTAGAGGCCTGCTCGACGTAATTGATCCAAAACGATTGCTGATCTTCGTGGGAAATAATGGGTAAGTAAATTATCGCGTTCTCGACTCCAATCATCCCAGGTAAAAGGTCTGTTGACCAACTGATCACCCCAGCGGGCTGACTCGCCCACAATCGACCTTTCAATCTGGGCTGCAAGTTGCGCAAACCTTGATGCAGGAACGTTGTTTTCAGGCTTTACCACGGACCATTGTGGTTTGTCTGGATGGACGAAAAAGCTACCACCATTGAAAAAGTGATGCTGAACCCTGTCGGCGAACCAAAGACGAAAATCTGGATTTTTTTTCAAGACTGCATAAGGTCGGGCCACCGAGGAGTCCACCCCTGTTCGATCTGTATTCAGGTCGGAACCCAGGCCCATGGATGTTTCTGTATCCCATGGATAAAACTTGAAACCTTCATCACCTTCTCGATCCCGACCGACCCAGAAATTACGGCCCGGCCAATCCTGATTCCCCATGTAAAAATTCAAAATGCAGTAATCGATGAGGTTTCTGACATCCAGCAGATTTTCCATCGAAAGATCCCTGATTCCATCGGGACCTTTACCCTGAATCCTGTTGAACAGCTCTTTCGAGTCTATTCCTGAGTCCAGGATACCAAGCAATCGATTCCAGGCGTCCCTGTTTCCATCAGGAACAGAATCCTGATTCAGGGCGTCCCAGTTTTCCTTGTCGCCTCCGTAATAGCTTGAGGAAAAGGCTGCATCCGGACGTTCCACGAGATTATAAAGCCCCCAATAGATACCATTCAGATAAAGGTGAACGAAGTTTGTGTGAGGAGCCTTGATACCCATCGCTCTTGCTGTTTCCATTGCAAAAGCGTCACGCATGTAAAGGGCCTGCGCTCCACCGTATGGCCAGCCATCATTCCCATTGGCTCGAAGAACAACATTGTCAAATGAATCCGTTGCATCGGGGCCGAATAGAGGGAAATCCAGCTGGGAAGCGCCATATTGACCCCGAAATACCAGCCGAAAGGATTTCTTCAAAGTCAGATTAAATTTTCTGAAAGCACCTCCCTGTATTCTCAGCCCTGCATTCTCCTGGAATCCCTTGCGTCCACCTTCCGGATAAATCAACTCAACAGAAACCGGCTTTTCCCAAGCTTCACCCCGACTACCTGAATTGGCATAGATACCCCTGAGTCCAAATAGCGTGTCCGCATCCATGACAAGAGACATCGAAGGAAGAGAGAGCAGGTCGTCCTGAATCGTTTTTTGATATCGCCCCCCAAAACTATCCCGACCTTGATTACCGACAACCCGTGTGTCCAGGCCGTAGTCAGCTGTCTGGGAGCCCCATCGTGTTGGAAAACCAGTTTCCAATGCTGATGACTGATCCTGCAGAGCAATATCGGAAGTGAATAAATAGCTTCGGGTCAATACCGGCGAGGGAATCCACCCATCGCGCAATCCAACTGCACGCAGCACGGTGGTTTTCCGTATCTGTATTGGACTTGTGTATGGGTGGCCGGACAACGCATCAGGAATGCTTCCATCTGTCGTATAATAGATACTGACGCCCTCCAGATCAGAGAGGATCTCTACTTCAAAAGCATCTTTCATGAATCCGCTTCCAACATCGATGATAGGAACCGGAACCAGTCCCAACTTCATATCGGTGTTCAATAGACCGGGAGAAGGTATCTCGAAGTAACCCACATCAGAAAGTACGGTCCGAATCGCTCCTTTCTCAAGTTGAGTTTCAAGCAGAAAATCCGAACTGTAAACACTGTCGTTCAGAGCATGGATCGCCAGAAAATTTTCACCTGGTTCGATAAGGGATTCAAAGGGTCGAAGATCAAAGTGTTTTACTATCGCCGCGACTTCTGCCCCTCTGTCCGATTCTGCGACAGAATCAAAGCCCAATTTGTTTGGAGCATTGGCGCGAGCAACCTCAACGCCATTGATATAGGCAATGAAACCATCATCGAAACGCACATTGAGCGACAACCCCTCAAGATCTGGCTCCTCACCGGCAAAGAACGGAAGGCGCGCATAGGCCGAAGCATGTTGAGCATACATGGAGGTCTTTATATCCGTCTGGATCAAGTCCATGAATGCTGGCGGAGGCAATCCTATTTCCCCCAGAAATTCAACTTCTGCAATCTGCATGATTTGTCCACCACTCCCTCGCAGTGAAGGAAAAACAAGTCGATACATACCGAAAGGCAAATCGTTGGAGAATGCCACCTCAACAGTGGAAAATCTATCCTCGAATAAAGGAAGAGGCCCTTGCGCAATGAGTTCAAAAACGCCCCCACCTGATGAACCCTCCAACCGGTAAGCCGTCGGATCCCGGCCTTCAGCATCATTGGCCGATGTCAACCGCAACCCATTGACCACCGTCGGACCGTGCCCCGGTTTCAAGGTGAAACCCGAACCCGTCCCGTCAAAATTCAAGTATTTGGTTTGGGGATCGTTGTCAATGGCACGCCAGACTTCCTCGCCAAAAGGAGAATTGGAGGAACTTGGATCGATATCATCATCGGGCATTGAAATGTCTTCAAGCCCCGCCACGTCGATTAAAATCGGTGTGGACGTTTCCCCCGAATTCGAAACGCTCGATTCTGGTAACCAGCCGAGCAATTCGACTTCAGCTATTTGCATCGCGACGGCCACCCTTTCGTTGCGAACGGTAGGAAATACAAGACGATAGTAGGCATTTTTCAAGGTGTTTTGAAAATCGATCTGAATGGTTTCAAAACGATTTTCAAATACAGGAATGGCTCCTTTGGCAATTTCAACAAAGTTGATTCCATCGTTCGATCCTGAAAGGACGAATTGGCTTGGATCCCGATCGGGAGCATCATTGGCCGAAGTCAGCCGCAGCCCGCTCACCGCGGTAGGCCCAAGAGACAACTTCACCGTGAAGCCGGTGTTCAATTTGTCAAAGTTCAGATATTTTGTGGCCGTGTTGTTGTCTAGGGCAGCGTCCACCATCTCTCCGACAGGTGAAAAATCAGAGCTTGGGTCAATAGGATCGAAAGCCCTCGTTACATCACCCAACACCAAGGGGTCCTCCACTGGATTTTCTGGATCAGCATTATTCCCCTCTACACTTTGCTGATACCCGATTCCAAAATAAACCTCTCTCCATTGAGAGTCGTCAAAATCAGGCATAGTCCATGCCAGGGCCATGGAGTTATCTTTAGGAAAATGAATGTTTCCAACCGCGTCGTGGGATACAAAAACAGTCCTTTCGTTTCGTATGGTAATGCCATAGGAGATATCAGGAAGCTGGGTTGGATATGGTGGATCATAGGCATGTGCAATAGTCCTGCCATCAGGTTGTATCAGCCCCAGAAATCCACCCTTGCTACTCAACTTGAAATTAGTATGAAGCTCGGCCCCGACCACTGCCCGGCCCTTTCCTGAAGCAAAAACAATGAGGGAGGATTGCATGGGGATGAACTGATCAGGGAACCGCCATTTCGTCAGATCTGAGGCGTCATCGCTCAGATACCAACCATTCAAGGATGCAGGCTCAGTTCCCGTATTGTAGATCTCGATCCAGTCACTCCGATCCCCATCCTCGTCGATCATTCCAGACTGATTCGATGCCATGAATTCTGACAGGACAAAAGGTTGCGCCGCCAATTTGACCGTTAAAAGGAAAAAACTGAGTAGCAGGCATCCAATATTCCAATTCACTATCCCCCACAAGAGTGAATCCACATAGTTGAGGATCCAAAAAAATGAAGATCTCAAGGTTAGCATATTCATACGGACATGGATCACTGTTGAGAGAAATAGATCATAAGTCAAGAGAGAGGACATCACTGAATGGTGATCATAAAACATGCTTTATGGACGCTTGAATGATTTTTATAAATCAAAGAGTGGTGCGTGCAGCCATGACTCTTCGTTCGCCACAGACTAAAACTGGCCTTAAAATCAGGGTTAGGTTAAGAGATGATTGTGCGTAATTTGCTCCAATGAAAAAATTACTAGTGATATTGACGACGGTAATAGCGCTGACCGGAGAACTATCCGCAAAGGAGGGTGTCATCTTATTGCATGGCCTTTGTAGATCTTCGGCAAGCATGGAGAGAATGGCAAACGCACTTCAACAAGCAGGTTATGTAGTTAAGAATGTTGATTACCCCTCGCGGACAGCAGCAATAAGAGACCTTGCCGAGCAGGCGATCGGTTCCGCCATCAAAAGCAAACAAATGCAGGATTGCTCAAAGATTCACTTTGTGACGCATTCCATGGGGGGGATTCTGGTCAGAAGTTACTTCTCAAAGAGAAAAGAAAGTCGCCTGGGAAGGGTCGTGATGCTGGCTCCTCCCAATCAAGGAAGTGAAGTAGTGGACAAGATCGGATCCTGGCGACTTTTTCGCTGGATCAATGGCCCAGCGGGAAGGCAGCTGAACACAAAACTGGATTCCCCTCCTCATGCCCTGGGAAAGATTCATTTTGAATGTGGTGTGATCACAGGAGATCGGTCCATCAACTGGATCAACAGTCTGCTGATTCCAGGCAAGGATGATGGGAAGGTATCCGTTGCCCGGTCCCAATGTGAAGGCGTCAAGCATCACCGCGTTTTTCATGTCACCCACCCCTATATCATGAAGAATCGAAAAGTGATTTCTGAAGTCATTCATTTTTTGAAAAGTGGCCATTTCAGCGAACCTGAGCCAAACAGGAAATAAACGCCATTCTGGTTCCTCAAAATATGACTTCTATGGGATTTTTTAAACGTGCATCCGTCCGCCCTACCATACATGGCCCCAAGCACGGCATAGCCAGTAAGACTTCAGCAATGTGTTCAGACCAGACACATGACTTTTCATCCACACACTGAACAAGAAGACTGAGGAGTGGGAGACGAATCCGTGTTGCACGCCATTGGCCATACGGGTAGCTTGTGTCTGTGTTTAAGCAAAGTGAGTTAGAAACTTCTGAATCCGCCAATGCACATGCGTCTTCTTGGATAAAAAGACGCATGCCTGGCAGGAGATTTGTATTCCTTTTCCTGATCGCCATTATGTCCAGCTCTAGCGGAACCAGCAATGTTGCAGCGGCTGATCAGTCAAGCTCCGGTAAATTCCTTACGTTCACGCACGCGGGCGAGGAGAGAAAATATTTACTTCATCTTCCAGAGGAGCTTCCTGAAAAGGCACCACTCGTTTTCATGCTACATGGCTATCGAGGGGATGCGAGAGATTACATGGCCGAGCTGGGAGTCAAGCGCATCGCCGATGAGAACGGATTCGCGCTTTGCGTTCCTCAGGGAGCCAGAGATGTCGAAGGCATACCCCACTGGAACGCCCGTCTTAAAATCAGTAGGACGGATGACATTGACTTCCTTTCCAAGCTGGCCATCCAACTGCAACAATCTCACCGCCTGGATCCTTCCAGAACTTTTGTCAGCGGCGTTTCGAATGGCGGGTTCATGAGCTATACCTTGGTAGCGGAAAGGCCGGATGTATTCAAAGCGGCAGCTTCAGTGATCGGCACCATGAGTGGATACACATGGAAGCACAGGTCTCAAATCCAACCGGTACCCATTTTACAGATTTCCGGCATGGATGATGAGATCGTCCCCTATGATGGGAGCATGTCTCGATCAGGTGGCTGGGGTGGAGCACCAGACCAGGGGATAATCATCAATTTCTGGACCGAACTCAACAAGACCCGCACAGCGGAAGTCGTCCAGATTTCAGACAGGACAACCGCGCACTACTATCGGAAGGGAACCAATGATCACGAAGTCTGGCATTACAAGGTCAAGGGATTTGGACACCGGATCCCGGGTGCAAACGTGTTGGGGAACACCGCCTTCGAAGTTGTTTGGCAGTTTTTCAGTAAATATTAAGGATGTTCCCGAGGGCGTTCATAATGAAAGATGATGTGAAAAAACGACGCTGTGCACTGGACTGTCCAAGCGGCGGCGCCTTTCATAAATGGCAACGCCACTTGATCACGCAAGGCAGAAGGACGGCGATGATGAACCTGCAGATCATGCGCACTGGATGTATCTACACCGTCCTCGCTTTGCTGAATTGTCTCTTTCCAGTATCAGCAGGAGATACTTCCAGTGCGCGATCGGTTTTGACGGTCGCAGCGCAGCAACGGTGGCGTGAGACCCTTGCCGCATATGATTACATTGGTATAGCTCGGGCCTATGCCGACTTCATGATCGAACACGGACAAGATGTCTACGGTCAAAAACACACACCTTTGTTTGTGACCGGTATGAATCGCCAGACCGGCAAGAAAATCTCCCCTCCCTTCGCGCACGTGAAACGCAAACCATTCATGCCCGGCTGGGAACGTGATCGCGAACTGCGCGGATCGGATAGAAACTACGGTCAGGCCGATCCGCTCGACCAGCTGACTTTACTGAAGCTGATGCACCGGCTGACGAACATTACCGGCGACAGAAAATACGCCGCTGCAGCCAACAAAAGCGCAGGCTGGTGGATGGAGAATGCTCAATCACCCATCGGTCTCTATCCATGGGGTAGTCATACGTATTGGAACGTCGACACAGACAGTGGATCCGGACGTTTCGAGTTCAACCATGTGTGGCCGTACTGGGGGCAACATCACGAAGCCTTGCAGAAATATGCCGCGGGACTTTGGAATCACTACATTCGCGACAAGGAATCCGGAGACTTCAACCGCCACGCGCATTCCCACAAGCACGCGCCGGGCAGTGGCATGGAGTTTCCATGGCCCGGATCGGCCATGATTGCCACCTGGGCCGAAGCCTACCTCGCCGAACCTGATTCAGAGTACGTTCGCGCCATTACCACCGTCCTGAAACGCTGGGAGAGCCTGCGCGATGAAGAAGGTCACCTTGCCCCGTGCAGCCAATACGGCGAGTGGGCCTGGTACCATGGATACATGATCGCCGCCAACCGTCTGGATGACTGGGCCGAACGCATCAAGGACAAAGAGCCGGAGCTGGCGAAGCGCATGCGCGACTACGGCTGCAAGTGCGATGCGAACTATGTGAAGGTCGCCGACAATCTGCTGGACATCAAGCGCGTAGGCCCCGTGATGAGCTACCTGCGGGCCACCGGCGGCTACAACCCGGAGCGTCTCGATATCCTTGGCGGCCCATGGCAGGACCGCAAGCACTATGCCATGAAGGGACTGCTGCTGCATGAGCGTATGAAGCGCAATGACTCACCCGCGCTGCGCAGGCGCTACCACCAGGCCGTGCTCGATATCGCCGAGGTTTACATGAGCGTCAACCCGGAAGTCCAGTGGTCGGTGTGGGGCGTCAACATGTCTCACGCCATCGAGCTGATGCTAGTGGCGCACGCATTGACTGACAACCCCGCCTACCTGCACCGCGCCGATCATTTCGGCCGGCTGGCGGTCGAGCTGTTCGTCGACGAAGCGTCGCCGTTGCCAAAATTCACCAGTCACGACGATTTCTACGAGATCGAGTCCGTGACCCGTCCCTCGACCGACCTGTGGATGCTGGCCATTCTGGATCTGCACGAGCGGCTTGCGGCGCATAAGAGAAAGGGCCCTCAACCTGCCCCCATAAGCACACGCCAGAATCCGGCAACCCTTACAAGCGTTCCCATCTCCGGCGTGTCATCGGAAACATGGCAGAAAGCGATGACAGCCGCTCTGGTAGAAAAACAGGGAGGTATCTGGAATTGCACTGAGCTGAAAAAGCCTACGGCAAGCGTTCGCCTGAGCTACGGCAAGGACGGCGAGAGGGAGCTGTTTCTGTCCCGCCGTAAGGAGGGCTTCGCAGCCAAGGGCCTGCCGGTCGATGGCCTTGAGCTGATCGTCTCGGATTGGGTCAATGCTTTTCCGACTCTTGAAGAGGTCAAACCCTTCAATGGAAAATACCGTCGCAAGTTTTCCGGTACGCACCGCGAGCCGAGCACGGCCGAATACGGCGGGTTCAAGGACGTTTTGGACAAGGCCGGTCTGTTGCTGGTCAACCATGGGAAAGAGACAGCGACCGTGACCGTGACTGTCCAGCTGCACGACAGCTGGGATGATCGGGAGACAAAGGAGCAGACCGTGACCCTGAAGCCCGGGACAAACGCACTCGTCCCCTGCGACTCACCGGAGAAGCGCTTCATCCGGCGATTGGATCTCAAGAGCACAGTGCCCGGCGCGGTGAAGGTCGAGAAGCTCGCATTCGCCATGACCCCGCGCAGCAAATTGAATCCACTCACATCTGGCTCCGAAAAACCATGAGAATCGTCTTACTTTGTTTGACTCTTATATCCATTTCCTCGCTCACTCAGGAAATTCAAAATTCTCCAAAAGACCGCCAGGCGCTCATATTTCTTATCGCAGGTCAATCCAACGCCGGCGGTGTGGCAGCTTTCTCACCAGAAACCAACGAGCAATCCGGTATGGCGGAGAAGCACCCGACCCTTCCGGGATCAACGGCGAAAGAGGTCGGCATCCCGACCACCATGGAGGCATACCCTGGAAGCTACATATGGGGGAAGGACTTTGAGCGGCTGACACCAGGCAAGAATCTGAAAGGTGGATACAATGATCCCAACCGTCACGGCATCGAACTACCGATGGCGATGCTGCTGGAAAAACAGTATCCGGATGCTGACAAGTTTTTCATCAAACACGGCCCGGGAGGGCACAACTTGCACACTCAATGGAAGGCGGGTCAGGGACCGGACTACAGGCACTTCAAGGACCAGTTCGATGATGCGATGGCCGCATTAGAAAAGCGTTACCGCAACATTCAGATCCTCGGGCTCTATTGGGACCAGGGCGAGTCAGACCGTGCACAGGCATTCAATTACCACGGTAATCTGCGCGCTTTGTTCGCGGCATTGCGCAGAGATTGCAGGGCACATGCACTGCCCATTTTCGTGCGGAAACATCTCTTTCAACACGACAAACTTGATTTCATGCCGATCATCGAAGCGCAGATCAGGATTACCGATGAGGATCCCAACGCATATCTGCTCGATCTGGACCTTGGGTCCAACGAAGAAAATTTTCAGGCATGGGCATGGACTGATCAGAACGGCCACCTGAGCAGCAAGGCTTACTTGAAGTTGAGCCAGCACATCATGACTCTGATGAAACGTTCACCGCAGGAAACATTGCAATCACCTGAAGACGGAATCCCAGAGGACGCACCTCGCGAATAACATCCGGCATCGAGGGATGCATCCATTGATGGGAAAGCTCTCTGAAAGAACGCGAAATGATTAGAACGATTATTCGGAGTCACCGCGCTCATTGTCTTGCTCTCATGGATACCGTCGGGCTAGGTTTGCTCTTTGATAAAGACAGATGATCACCGACTCCACAAAATCCCATTTGTCCCCGGCCGAAGTTCTTGACCGCCTGAAGACCGTCATGGCTGCTGAACATTTTGAAATCCTTGAATCTTCATCAAATGAGATCCGTTTTCGACATGGAGCTTTTTTTTCCTCGAGTGCGCCATCCTTTCCAAAGAAAGGTCAATTCCCAAAGCGAGGTCGCATCATGATTCAACCAAGCGAACAGGGTACACAAATTGACTACGAAATTGAGGTCTATGGAATCATCAGGATTTGGCTGTTTTTTGTCAGTGTGGTGTGCTGCTGGCTGATCTTCCCACCTGTCCTTGTCTACCGAGCTTTATCCACCAAACCGCGTCAATTGATGCGCAAAATGCTGCAGGTAATCGAATGACGGGGTAGGCAGACAAATACAATCATCCATAAAACGCACGCTCCCGAAAGGCAGGATACGGACGTAAAGCACCCAACCCAGAATAGGATGATTGAGCATATTTTGTATGCATGAATACATTAATTGTTTATTTTCAAGAAATTGAATTCGCCCTCCATTTTTCACTTCTATCTCCAGTCGTGTATGTTAACGAATTTGAAGCACTTTGGCATTCAATTTGCATTTAGGATTACAACACCCGAGGACGGGCATATACGAAAGATGGAGAATATCATGACAATCACAGGAATCATCCTATTAACAGCGGTATGCATCACCATCGTGAGCAGCATTCGAGGACTGTTCAACAAGGACAGGTCCATCGGCTGTGCCCTCGCAGGTGCTTTGACGATAATGGCTGCCTTGCCGGGAGCATTGCACGCGTGGGGTGAAGGACAGTCAATACCATGGACAAGTGCCTATTTAATATTGGCCCTTGTCGGAGCTGGTTCGATCTTCAGGCAGCTGATGCTTCACAAGCGATAGCAAAGCCTGCTTTAAGGATGACATCCGAATATTGGTCAGCAGTTCAGCGTGATGAGCGTTGCAAGACCACCACAAGTAAACAACGATTCAAATTTGACGCTGCGCATGGAAAAGAAACCAAAAACAAATATGAATAATACCCACATAACAGTTTCCAGCGTTAACATACCGCCACTCCTGTTGAGCAGATCAAAACGATTCGGTGTGGTCAGGCACGCCCTGGCAGCCTTGATGTTCTTCATGGTATTATCAGAAGGAATGCGCGCCGAAGCATCCCTCGAGCAGCTCCGCCTGGAGTATCATGAAGCACGCGCTACCTTTCGCAAAACCAGAGATTATGGGAAAGACTACAGAGAGTCGATCGCATCAGCTCATGCATTAATCGCTGCACTCTTGAATCAATGGCTGAATCTGCCGGAGCACTCCGGGGAGGTATCGATTGTTTGTGGGGAGATCAAAACCGTTTTGAAGGACACGACAGGCAGTCGCTTCACGGAACGTTATCGTCAGGAGAAATCATTTCTGGCCCGAGCCCTCTGGCCGCTGCTGAGCGAAGGCAAGCCGACACCCAGGCAAGCCAACTTCATGGCACAACTGATCAAGCCGCAGAAAGGCATCAACTTCTATGACTTGCTGTCGCGACTCGGCCAGCCAACGGAGCCTCTGGGTTGGGACGTGCAATTAACATACGCACTGGCTCTGATTCGCAGCGGAAACGATGAGCAAGCCCAGAAACGCATCAACTTACTCCATCAGAAAGTATCCATCAATCACACTCACAATCCCAAAGGCAGTCTGGATTATGGTCCCGAGGCTGGAACGGGGCGTTATCGTGACTATGTGCACTACCTCCAGCTGTGTGAGGTTCTGCACGCATTGCGGACTGCGGTTTCGAATGATCATACAAGTGCGCGGAAACACATCGAGAACGCCCGAAAACATCGTGAGCCCCTCTCTCCTGAGGCAGCCCGACTGGTCGCTGAGATCGTCCTGCGGATCGAGGAGCAGAAAAATTAAGAGGAAGCGAAGATCTCTTGAAGCACAAGCAATAATGATCATGACAAGTGAACATCCAATGGACATTCAGGGGCAATGTTCTATGAATTACAGATCCACCAAGCCTGAAGACCCGTTCAAATCTCGGAGGGATCATTCCTTCATGATACCAAAGTTTCCAAGTCATTGATTCCAACCCGGGGCATGGGTTAGTGTCGGATATGTCTTTCGCACGACTCATGAAGAATAATCCTACGTTGTTGGCTGGCTTGTCGGGGCTTATCTGGGGACTGATGGGAGCCTCCTTCAGCCAAAAAGTGGTCGGCGCGCATGTATGGTTTGCGGTACCGCTCGGCATTCCAATAGGTATTGCCGTGCTTCGCGGCAGTCGCTGGACATACGAAAAGCCTCGCTGGGTGCTGTTTTCAACCGCGATTGTCAGCACGATTGTCGCCGTGGCGCTGTTCGGTCTTTGCGTTGGGCTGGTGGATGCGATGCGAGACATCCCGAATCGAAACGGATTTGCCGTGGTGATTCAAAGCATGCTGGCCTATGTATTTGGTTTACTAACCATGCCACCGTTCTGGGCTTTTTTTGTGCTGTCATTTGCTAATCATGCCCTGCTACGATTCCTCATTAACCAAACTTCGAAAGTATCAGAAAAATCTAATCATGCGCCCGCGGTAGATCACTGACTGCATTCACGCGGCGGGTCCAATGTACATTGAAGATGACAAGCAATGGGGGAGCCCTATGAAAAACCTGATTCAACAAATATCTTTTTGGACAATGATTGCAGCATCAGCCATCACGCTGACGACAGCTCAGAACATCCATGGAGAAGTCCCTTCTGATGGACTCAACAGGAAGATCAGGAATGTGCTGTTCATCGTCTCTGATGATCTGAAGGCAAGCGCGCTGGGATGTTACGGCAACAAGGTTTGCCGCACACCCAACATCGATAGGCTGGCCCGCGGAGGCATGGTGTTTAACCGTGCTTACTGTCAGGGAATGGCATGCGCTCCTTCACGAAAATCATTCATGTTCAGTCGATATCTGGACACACGAGGAACGAATCTAGGTGAGCATTTCAAGAACAACGGATATTACACGGCACGTGTTGGAAAGATCTATCATATGCGGGTACCAGGCGACATCATTGCCGGAACCAATGGACTCGACGTCGAAAGTTCCTGGACCGAGCGTTTCAATTCTCCTGGAAGAGAAGCACACACGCCGGGAGACTATGCCTGCCTGAACCTGAATATTTTCACTCGGGAACTCGAAGGACGCGAATCAACGGCCATGCCTAACCGCATGTTTGTTTCGGTGAGCTATCAGGGAGATGGTTCGGATCAGCCCGATCATCAAACCGCCAGCAAGGCCATGAAATTGTTGAAGGAACATAAGGATGAATCTTTTTTCCTGGCCGTGGGATTGATCCGCCCTCATTACCCGAATGTGGCACCCAAACAGTATTTCGAAAACTATCGCTGGCAGGACATGGAGCTGCCGGATGGTATTGAAAACGATATTGAGGACATACCCAAACTGGGTCGCCCTGCGACCATGAACTCAAACAACCCGATCGGGAAATATCCCGATAACCAGAAACGGATGTGGGCAGCCTACTACGCCACGGTGACCTACATGGACGCACAGGTAGGGCGGATCATCGACGAGCTGGAAAGGCTGAAGCTACGCGAAAGCACCGCCATCGTTTTTTTGAGCGACCATGGTTACCATTTGGGTGAACACACTTTCTGGCAAAAATCCAATCTCCATGAAGAAGTCGTGCGCGTACCGTTGATCGTTTCTGTTCCGGGGATCCAACCCGGTAAGACGAACGCCATCACAGAACTGGTTGATATTTACCCCAGTCTGGCTGAATTGGCTGGACTGAAGGTTCCAGCAGAAGTGCAGGGCAATAGCTTCGTTCCTGTGCTGAGAAACCCCTCTGTATCTGTAAAAACAGGCGCACTTTCTTTTCATCGGGGCATCGCATTGCGTGAAGATCAATTCGCGCTCATGCGTTACTCGGATGGAAGCAATGAACTTTATGATATGAAGAAGGATCCACTTCAACTAAGCAACCTGGCTGCAAATGCAGCCTATGCGACTGATCTTGAAAAAATACAAAAGCGACTCCAGGGCAGAATGAGGCAGGAGAAAATTTCCATAAAGCTGGCTCCCTCAAAATAATGATAAAAAAGCAGATGACTTGAGTCAGAAGGCTGGCAAGTTTCACCATGTTAACGCAACGCGACAACCATCGCTGCCTGAAAAAAGCAAGATACGCTTCATGATGAACGAAGGAATATGAAGCAACATCCCTCATTGAAATGCACTGAACATCGTCCATGGCCGTTGCCGGAGAAGAATTGGAGGTGGTGTCAGCAGTGGCAAAATCTGGTTTTCATTCATTGGAGCATCGACAAGGATTGGCTGCAAAAACAATTACCGAGCGGCCTTGAACTGGACCTGTATGATGGACAGGCGTGGATCGGTATTGTCCCTTTTTCAATGAAAGGGGTCACTTTACGAGGTTGTCCTGCACCCAGGTTTCTGTGCGACTTTCCCGAAATCAATTTAAGGACATATGTCACCAGAAAAGGGAAAAAAGGGGTTTGGTTTTTCAGTCTGGATGTGCCCAATGCACTAGCGGTCTGGGCCGCACGCACCTTTTTTCATCTCCCCTATTACAATGCTCGTATCAAAACGACTGAGCATGCGCACCAGGTAAACTACCACTCCGTGAGAAACGAAGTCGAATTTGATGGAACTTACATCCCTGAGAAATTCATCGATGCAACAGGTAACTCGTTTGAAAGCTGGTCCACTGAACGATATTGTCTTTATTCCGTTAACTCGCAGGGCAGGCTGTTCAGGGGAGACATCCATCACAAACGCTGGCCGCTTCAATGCGCGTCCATTGAAATCAGAAAAAACACCTTTCTGAACGGCATGCCCATCGGAGACATGCACCCCTCTGTTCTTTTCTCAAGGTCCATTGATGTGGTCGTCTACGATTTGGTGAAGGATGATTGATACCGATTTGGAGACCTCTTTCAGGGTCATTCTTCCACAGGGATGACAGCAAAAGGTTTTAAGGTATTGTCACACTTGGCAACGACATCGCTATGACATTTTCTTATCTCTGTAGAAACAAGTAATTTCAAATAAAATCGTAGTTCCACAAGGCGCATCTCTTTTTATACACTATTGGTTGATTTCATTGATCAAGAATTTCCGACGCAAGTTGAGGTGTTCGCTCAGTGTGTCAAAAAGCTCATGAAATCTCTGCGTCTCCTCATCGGGATCCATTTCATTTAACGTGGCCCTTAGTTTTACCTCAGGTGTCAACTTCTTCCTCAAATCATCAAAAACAGGCTCGAACACTTCGGCCGTAAACTTATTTTCAAGCAAACTTTTGATGCGCGCCTTGTATTTTCCATAGAACGTTGGATTGCCAATCAATGATTTTGAAATCACATCTCCATCACGCCACCAGCCAAAACCTCTCCCGAATCCACCAAAACCCCCAAAACCCCGACCACCAAACCGGCTACGCTCTCCACTTTCTTCGGGCGCACCGGGAGGGCGAGCTCCTTCACCACCATAATTGAGGGGCATTTTTGAGAGCGAATCTGGAGATCCACCCCGTAGGCTCCAGGTCGAATCCTGATCCCACGGGAGCATGCTCCATTTCCCACCCTTATCGGTATCATGATGGAGAAAGTAATTATTGAAATAACCATCCCAGTGCGAAAGCAACAGATTGGTCGCGTAATAAGTGATCACCTGTTCCACATCAAAGTGCGTTTCAATGGCTTTCCACATGGCAACGTCATCACCTTTTGCTTGCTCAAGTGTCTCGATCAAGTTCACCAGATCGCCGTAACCTTCATGTGGATGGGTGACCTTTTCCCAGCGAGCCTCAATGTCATCTCGCTCGGTCTGTTTGGATTCGGGGGTGAAGGAACTTGGACGGTTGGATCTCTGCCAAATCACCTTGTAAACGTTTCCATCGGCATTCAATCCATTCCTCTTGAAGAAACGACCATTGGGTTGTTCAAACCAAAGGTGATACCCGACAGCCTTTCCGTTCATCAGGACGCGTGCGGCCCCGGAGTATACGGTGGGGTTTCCAAAGAGTTCGTAACTTGGATATGCCAGTATTTCATTGATAGTGGAAGCGTCGCCTGGCTCAAAGAGCACATTCAAAGTCGTCATGCCATTGAGTGGACGATCTTTGTTCAGCCGCACTTTATATCCACTTTTTCGAGGCAGAATATTGATGTGATCAAAGAACTGAATCGTCTTTGCACCGGGGGCACGATAGACCAACGCAGACGGACCCTGTGGAGGCACTGGGATAGAAACATTACCACGGCCGAAACCACGCCCTCCCCTGAACCGGTCGCCTCCACCACGCGGCTCTTCCCGTTCAATGCGCCCCTGACGTCCTTGTGACACAACATCACCCATGATGCCAATTACCTTTTCATTGAGACTCATACTGGCATTCCTGACTTCAGCCAGAATAGCTGGAAGATCAGGCTCTGCCTCTTGTTTCTCCAACCTGTCCGAAATTTGCTCTCGCTGCCTGAAAGCGTTGGACAGAATTCGGTGCAACCCCCCGATTTGTGTTTCTGTGATCTCCTGAAGCACCCCACGATCAAACCAGACCGTCTCGATATTGAAGATTGCATGGACGAGCCGCTTGGGATCGAAGCCTCGACGGCGCCTCTCTTCCATGCCTTGGTTCAGTAAAGCGTCCGATAAAATGTTGATTTGCTCCGCTGTGAAATATGCACGACAAGCAGTCGTCAAGGCCGTCACCATTTGCTGCAGCTGTGCATCCAATCGTTCCCGTAAGGAAGAAAGGTCTGTCGCCTCTGTTATTTCAACACGCAAGCCATCCAGCAGACCATTTGCAGTTCGAAAAGCATTGGATATTTGAATCAGTTGCTGAGCGCTTAGATCCTTGTTGAGCGTGAGGCGGACCCATTCATTTTTTAATCCTTCATTGCCCAAGCGGCGCAGCAACTCTCCCCGCAGGATTTCATCCTCGGATTCATCCGGGGGCGGACCGAAGCCAAATCTACCTCGCCCAAATCGACGCCCACTTTGGGTGCGATAAGCCTCAAAATTTGAAGCAACGGAATCAGTGGTGCTTATGAAATGCATGATCGGTATCTCAGAGTCAGGTAGATCCCCTGGTATATAGGTTGAAAAAGTGGGGCGCAATGCATTCGGATGAGGCAGCCAGCCGGTGGTTCCGTTCGTTCCAGCGACCTTGTATCGATACCGTATGATGCTATCGCTTGCTTGTCCGGGAATCGTTGCGTGATATTGGCCCTCCAGGGTTCGCTTCATTTCAATGGTAAAATCCCGGGAAGACTGCTCTGGCTGGATCACTGAGACCCACACTTCCGCCAGATTGATCTCTCCCTGGACTTCAAGGGAGAGATCAATCTCGGTTCCAGCCTTTGAGATGAAAGGTATTTCATCAACTTGATTCATGACTGGAGGCAATTTTTTTTGATAGACCGAGTTCAATTTACCCGGTGTGCCCGAAGGTGTTTGATCGAAGGTCGCAGTGAGGTTGGATGGAGCCCAATTGTGCGCATCCACTGAGGGCGCTGATGGAGAGATCCTTTCCAGCGAGGCAGATTTGCCATCGGCGCTTTGCGGCCATGGGCCCTTGTCGTCATATTCGACCGTTTCCAGGACCTCTCCTTGAGCATTGATTAATGAGAGTCGTTCGCCTCCATTATTCAGGGATTTAGTAAATACTCCATCGGGTCGCTGACTGTAAATGCGTTCGAAAAGATAAGCGTCTCTGGCAGCAACAAAAAATGCATCAGGACGAAGCACGAACCCGGTGGCAATATCAAGCCCGATACCCTTCACGCGCCATCCCCCGATGTTGACAGACTCGCTACCGGTGTTCCACAGCTCTACGTATTCCAATTGCTTGAAATCATCAGGGGCCCGATACATGATTTCGTTGATCACAACCTTGTCCGCCGTCAAGGATTGAGATGCAAAGAGGATAAAGCCGAAGACTAATGGAAGATAAAGCCTATGGATTCGAAAGTCCTCACAGCGGAGTATGTCGGGCCAAACGGCATCTATTCTGAGATGTAAATTGTTGTTATTAGTCATTTTATTTGATAAAGACCGTCCATTGGGGGTATTGGTTACGATAAAGCAAAGGGTTCGGGCTTTTGATTAAAAATTCAAAAAGGATTCCTGCTCACTTCTATCGGAAAAGAAACTCCACTGCGATCTATCATTTGATTTCAACCTGAAAGATGCTCTCATGCGAACCATTTAAAATGCCCAAGATTGGGACAATTCCCCACTTTATCGACATGACGCCTGAGGCTTCGTTTTTCTCGTTGGCCGTGGGACGCCTTTATGAAACAGTAGGAAACTGTTTCCGATCAAGATTCGGGGTTGCTTTTGGGCATATTTGAAAGACAGTGCATAGCATGTGCCCGGTGCATTTTGTCAAGATCTCGACACCGTTCGAACAGAAGACCAGAAGATAACTGATTCCATCATTTGATTCATCCGAAAATGTCATATAAATCTCATGCCTAAGCCTCAACCTTGGATCACTCACACCGATCAGATAGAAATTATCGGCGCGCGTGAGCATAATTTGAAAAATGTCTCGCTGAACATTCCGAGAGATCAATTTGTGGTCATCACCGGTGTGAGCGGATCAGGTAAAAGCACTCTGGCATTTGATATCCTGTTCTCTGAAGGGCAACGGCGGTTCCTGGATTCGATGAACGCATACGCGCGTCAATTTGTAGAACAGATGGCACGGCCAGATGTTGATCGCATCATCGGCCTACCCCCAACTGTCAGCATCGAGCAGCGCAATTCACAAGGTGGTGGCAAAAGCACTGTGGGCACTGTAACTGAGATTCATCAATTCCTCAGACTTCTCTTTGCCAGACTGGGCACTCCTTATTGCCCGGAATGCAACTTACCTGTTCAAGGGCAAACGACGGATGCCATCGTTCAATCACTCACCTCGCAAGTGAGGAAGCGTGGAACGCTGAATATTCTAGCTCCCATGATTCGGAACCGCAAAGGGTTCCACAGCGATATCGCGGAGTGGGCGTTGAAGCATGGATACCAGCGGATGAGAGCGGATGGAGAATGGTATCAGGTTGATCAACCCTTCAAGCTCGATCGTTACAAGGAACACGACGTTGAGGTTGAAGTGGGCTTGCTGAAGAAAACTGATTTCTCCGCAACTCAGCATACACAGTCGCTGGTGGAGACTGCCTTGGAAATCGGAAAAGGGATTTTGTTTGCAGTGGATGATCAAGGAGAGGTGTCGATGCATTCAACACAACAGGCCTGTCCTTCATGTGGGTATTCAACGCCTCCTCTGGATCCCAAGCTTTTTTCCTATCACTCTTCTCGTGGATGGTGTCCAGAATGCCGTGGTTTCGGGGAGTTGTTTTACGTCCCTGAAAAGGAGAAGGACTCAGGGGTGGATGCGGTTGAGGAATCGTGGTTTCACCGTCAGGAAGGGAAGCGAGAGCCTTGTCCTTCCTGTCATGGATCACGACTCAATCAACTGGCCAGGTCAGTGCGACTCTCCTTGCGCGGGTATCCTTCGTCACTTCCGGAAATGAGCGGATATGATTTTCATGAAAAAGCACCCAACATAGATGCCTTTTCGAATCTGGTCGTGAAAGACGCCTTGAACCTCTTTGATGGAATTCAACTGGAAGGCAGAGAAAGGGACATCGCTCGCGACATCCTGCCGGAAATCCGTGAACGACTTTTCTTTCTCAAGGAAGTAGGGCTGGATTACATGCAGCTTGGCCGGAGTGTGACGACCCTCTCCGGAGGAGAAAACCAGAGGATTCGACTGGCCGCTCAATTAGGCTCCACACTTTCGGGCGTCTTGTACGTCCTCGATGAACCCACCATCGGACTGCACGCCAGAGACAATGAACAACTTTTAAAGGCGCTCAAACAGCTAAGAGCACGAGGCAATTCATTGGTTGTTGTCGAGCATGACGAAGACACAATGCGTGCGGCTGATTACATCATCGATCTAGGTCCAAAAGCAGGGGTGTATGGAGGGGAGATTGTGGCGAGCGGCACTTTGAACCAACTTTGCAGAAATCCAGCGTCGATCACTGGTAACGCCCTCAAGGAAAGACGCAATTACCCGATGCATGGGTCACCACGTCCCGTTCGGATGCCAGCAGTAAAGGCAAGCAAGGGAGCAAGGAAAAAGTCAAATCCAAAAAAAGAAGTAACGCCAAGTATCACCTTGAGCAACGCCTGCTTGAACAACCTGAAGCATTTAACAGTTCAATTTCCGGTGAATCGATTCATCCTGGTCACAGGTGTCAGTGGTTCCGGAAAAAGCAGCTTGATACGTGATTGCCTCGTACCACTTGCAAAAGAGGCGATCAACAAAAACGGTATCGCTGAGCTGGGTACCATGAAACTGGCAGGCATCGATGTTTTCAACGCGATACACGAGGTGGATCAATCCCCCATCGGGCGCACACCTCGCTCGACTCCCGGCACCTATGTGGGTTTTTTTGATGAAATACGCAAATTATTTTCGAGTACGCCGGAGGCACGCATGCGTGGATATTTACCGGGAAGGTTTTCGTTCAACAGCAAGGCGGGGCGCTGTCCGGAATGTGAGGGTATGGGAGCCATTAAGATGGAAATGAACTTTTTGCCGCCATCGTATACCCACTGTGAACTTTGTGACGGAAGCCGGTTCAATCAACAGACACTGGATGTTGAATACGGGGGAAAAAACATTGCTGAGGTTCTGGATCTGAGTGTCGCTGAGGCCATCGTTTTTTTTCAACCTGTCCCCAAAGTACGTCGAGCACTTGAAGCGCTGCAGGATACCGGACTCGATTACCTCAGCCTAGGCCAGACCAGCCCCACTCTCAGTGGGGGCGAGGCACAGCGCTTGAAACTTGTCACCCATTTACTGACTGGATTAAAGCCCGGCAAGGATTCCTTGCGCTCCCGTCATAACGCCAAACTATTCGTCCTGGAAGAGCCCACCATCGGACTCCATCATGCGGATGTAAGGCGTTTGGTTGAAGTCCTTCACCGACTCGTGGATGGTGGGCATACCGTGATTGTGATTGAACATCACATGGAATTGATCGCAGAAGCTGACTGGGTCATTGACATGGGTCCGGAAGGCGGTGAGAACGGAGGTGAAATTCTGGTGCAAGGACCACCAGAAAAAATTGCGGCATGTAAGCGCAGTCACACCGGGAGATTTTTGAAACGCTTGTTCGACCAGTGAACTCAATACTTTTTCCAGAGCGATGGGAAAAACAAAACGAATATGGCATAAAACTCAAGACGGCCCACGGCCATGAGGAAACTCAAAAGTAGTTTTGTGTAAGGTGCCAGACTGGAGAAATTACTCGTTGGACCCACCGTGCCCAGCCCGGGTCCAATATTGAACAAGGTCGCCAATACCGCTGAAATACTGGAAACAAAATCCATCTGTGGCTCCAGCAGGGTCACCGTCAAAGTGGCCAGAAGAACTGTGATCCCGGAAAGCCCGACGAAAAATAAAGTACCAATGCGAAGCGCATCACTCACCGGCCGACCATTGAGTTTGAGATGGGTAACCAAATTGGGACGAAATTCAGCATTTACCTGAGCTTTGATACTTTTGATGAACAAGATCCATCGACTCAATTTAACCCCTCCAGAAGTGGAACCCGCACATCCACCACAGATCATTAACAACAGCAACAAGACCCTGGATAGTGGCGGCCATGCATCGAAATCCGCAGTGACAAATCCCGTTCCCGACATGAGGGCAACAACTTGGAACGCGGCGACACGGAAAGAACGTAACCATGAATCCTCCAGCTCAAACATGGAAAGGTTCACACCCACCACAACCGTCGCAACCATCAGTATAATGAGAAACACCTTGGATTCTTCATCATCTTTCCACCGATCCCAGCGACCGCGGATCAACCATGCGTAGAGGATGAAATTGATACTGCAGGCGACCATCATGACAATGGTCCAGGTTTCGATCGCAGGGCTGTTGAAATATGCGATGCTTTCACTGTGAGGACTGAACCCACCCGTTGAAACTGTGGAAAAAGTATGACAGACGGCGTCATACCATGACATGCCCAAAATTTTGAATCCCACAAAGCAGATAACAGTCACGGTCAAATAAAGGGACCATAACTTTGTGGCAATTTTGCCTGTACGATTGGCGACGCCACCAATTTCTTTGGCAGAGGATTCATGCAGGAAGATCGCTCGACTACCGATCCTGAAAGAAGAAAGTAAGGCAACGAATAATACAAGAATACCCATCCCGCCCAACCATTGAGTAAGTGATCGCCAGAGCAATAGTTCCTTGGGATAGATCGAAAGATCAGCCATGACAGAAGCCCCGGTGGTCGTGAATCCAGACATGGATTCAAAAAAGCTGTCCACAGGACTCAGCCCCGGTTCACAGAACATGTAAGGCATGGCACCAAAGATCGAACATATGATCCACCCAAGCCCGACCACCGCGATGGCTTCCTTGCGCAACAAGTCCTGCTTGTTGCGACCTCCGAATACAAAGCAGATCAAAGCAGCAAATCCACTTACCATCGCTGAGATGGAAAAAGCACGCGCAGCGCTACTTTCCAACACACCACTGCGACCACAATAAGCCAGGCAAAGCAGCTCCAAAAAGCAAAGGACCATCAGTAGAAAACCGATGATCTTGAAAATATTTTTGTAATTCATTGAGTTGGATGAAGAACAGATTCCAAAGCTGAAAAAATGCTATAGACCCACAAGACAGAGGTCAAAGAATAACTGGCTGATCGGAGGAGCCGGATTGTGATTCGATCCGATCAAATAATACTCGATGCAGACGCGATGGAGTTACGATTCTGAGATGCGCATCTGAAAACCTCAGGCACGTGAATGATGAATTCGGGTCGGGATTTGGAACTATTTGCGCACGCGCTCTATGCTGACCCCCACAAATTGGGTGTCCGGGAGGATGAACTTCTTGATCTGAATGTCTACCTTGGCAGGCTGAAAATCCCGCAG
This sequence comes from Verrucomicrobia bacterium SCGC AAA164-E04, assembly GCA_000383715.1. Classification (GTDB taxonomy): domain Bacteria; phylum Verrucomicrobiota; class Verrucomicrobiia; order Limisphaerales; family AAA164-E04; genus AAA164-E04. Next base: position 40,363 of record KB911840.1, on the reverse strand, counting down.
CACCCAGTCGGCAATATGAGAGGCCAGTGTCTCAATGAGCTTCCACTCGCGATGGCTTCCCCATTCAACCAGATCACGGGTCAAGCGATAGTAATCGATGGTATGATTTAAATCATCCGTGGAAGCAGCTTGCTCAAAATCCAGATATAATCGAATCGTGATCAGCAGTTTTTGAGCCACTGCACGTTCTTCATCCGGAACACCGACTTTGAAGTGCACTTCAAGGTCATTGATTTCGATCATGTCATTCATGCCTTTGATAAAATGAATTATTTTTCGTTTAAGACAGCTTCAACCAGTATCTGGGTCGGTTGATTGAGATCCAGATGCAATGCATCCTCTAGGGTGACCCAGCACCATTCCTGAGCTTCATCATTCAAAACAACCTTGGGAGTCGCCCCCCGACACCGGCAGGTGTAATTCAACAGCAGGAAATGGGCATCTCGATAGAATTCACTGGGGGAAATGGCATCCTGAACAAGAATGAACTTGATATCATCCACCTCCAGCGCGGTTTCTTCGCGAATTTCACGGCGCAGGGCGTCTGGACTGGATTCCCCTGTGTGAATCTTGCCTCCTGGAATCCCCCATTTGTCCGACCATTTGTGCGTACGGATCATGAGCGCTTCATCGTTCTGGTTGAAAATCAAAGCGCCTACGGTTGGAATTGGAAAGGGTGAGTTGGAAATATTTACCAGAGATTGCTCCTTTTTAAACGGATCAAAGGACGTCTTTTCCAAAAGGCTCTTGAGTTCTCCCAGATGTTCTACAATCAATTCCGGTTGACTCTGCTTGAGAGCCTCCAAACCCTTGAAACCGGTCAGCACGGCGCAGCCCGCCATGCCTCCATGATGCGCTGTTTCAATGTCATGCTCCATATCGCCTATGTAAAGAGTCTCCTCGGGAGTCAATCCGTGCGCTGAAATGATTGCATGAATCTTCTCCCGCTTATCCCATACACCGGTGTAAATTTTTTCAAAATGAGATCCAAATCCTGACTTTTGATCATGCACTTGGAAATACTGTGGATGAATGGCGCTCAACACAAATGATCGGATCTGATTCTCCGAGCAAAAATCCAGAAAAGATGCAGCGTGTGGCATGGGAGACACGGAGTGCTGTTCTCTGCTGAAAGCGTCATGAAAACAGCGCTCCAACTGGTCAATGGGCACATCCGGGATGTATCGGTCGTAGAACTTGGTAAAAGGCAACTCAAACTCCTTTCGAAATTCCTCGAGCGAAAGCGGGGATACGCCTGCTTTTACAAAAACCTGACACGTCGCCTTCCAAACGGCAGGAAGGTCGTCCATCAAAGTGCCGCACCAGTCGAATATGATATTCTTTATCACCGGGCAGAGCTTAACTCAGGCGATGGAGAAATCAAATGACGATCCCTTTTCCAAAAGGTTATTTGGTTTTCATTCGCCGAAAAAAACCTCAACATGTCCTGCATACGATCATGAAGAGTCATTTTGGATTGGAATTGGCAATTATTTGCCTACTGATTTCTGCCAATGGTGTGTTTGCCATGGCAGAAATGGCCATCGTCTCTGCCCGTAAATCAAGATTGCGACGCAGAGCCAGAGATGGAGACAAACGGGCACAGATAGCGCTGGATCTGGCAGCCTCTCCAAATCGCTTTCTTTCAACGGTTCAATTCGGCATCACATTGATCGGCATTCTGGCGGGTGCATTCGGCGGGGCAACCATTGCACGCACGGTTTCAAGCTGGGTGGCAATGGCCCCTTCCCTTGCCCTGCATGCAGATCAAATCGGATTTGGTATCGTTGTTGTCTTTATCACCCTAGGTTCCTTGATCTTTGGGGAAATACTTCCCAAAAGACTGGCCCTGGCGCAGGGCGAGCGCATTGCTTCCGCTTTGGCTCCCATGATGCATCGATTGTCAGTCATCGCATCACCTTTTGTAGGGTTTGTCGGGTGGGTCATTGAGATTGCACTGAAGTTACTGGGGGTGAAGCCCAACGCAGATTCCTCGGTCAATGAGGAGGATATCCGTGTCATGGTGGAACAGGGTTCGCATGCAGGGATATTTCACAAGGCAGAGATTGAACTGGTCGCTGGAGTCATGCGGCTCGATGAGACCCGGATTCACGATATCATGATTCCTATCGCTCAAGTAAGCTGTCTGAAAACCACCGATCAAGCGGAAACCATTAACCAGAAAATCAAGCAAGCAGGCCGCTCCTACTTCCCTCTTCGAAATGCAGCCGACGGACAGATCATGGGACTCATTTCCTTGAGGGAGCTCTGGTTGAATTTCGGAGGGAAATGCCCCTCCGAAATCTCGCTCGAATCCATTGCAAGCACGCCGCTGATCGTTCCAGAATCCACGCATGTCGTCAAATTACTGGAAGCATTCAAACGATCCGTGTGGCACGCCGCTCTGGTGGCAGACGAATATGGCGAGATAACAGGCATGGTCTCGTTGATGGATGTGATGGAGGCCATCGCAGGTGACTTCGCAAATCATGATGAGGCTCGACTGGCTTCTCCTCATCAGCTGCGTGACGGTGAATGGCTTGTCGATGGTTTGGCTGATATTGACGAGGTAGCCCGTGCGATTGAACCGGAGAATCCACTCAGCGTGCCCTCCGGAAAATTTCATACCATAGGCGGCATGCTCATTGCCGTTCTGGGTCGCATTCCCAATGAAGGCGACCGCATACCATGGGATGATTTCTGGTTGGAAGTCGTGGAGATGGACCGCAACAGAGTGGACAAATTAAGGATCATCCGGAGTTCCATGTGCTCTCCTTCAGACGGACAGGACAAGGATTCCCCCTAAAGGCAGACACCTGTGCAAAAAACTATTTATGTCCGAAACGCTCAATCAATTCTGCCAGCGATCATTGGATGCGGTTCAACTGGAAGGACTCAAGCGCCAGCTGCGGCTCATTGAATCTCCTCAATCCTCTGTTGTCCAAATCAATGGCCGGGAGTATCAGAATTTCTCATCCAATGATTATCTCGGATTAGCCAATCATCATGGGATAAAGGAGAAGGCATTACAGACCATGGAAACCTTTGGCACAGGAGCAGGTGCCTCTCCTCTCATCTCGGGTTTTCAAACACCCCTGAATGAACTTCAAATGGCACTGGCCGATCTGAAAGGTGCAGAGTCGGCATTGGTTTTCCATTCCGGTTACTGCACTGCAGTGGGAACCATACCGGCTCTTTTTGGGCCCACGGATATCCTGATCATTGATAAACTATGCCATGCTTCGTTGATTGACGGGGCTCGCAGAAGTGGAGCCAAGCTAAGGGTTTTCCGTCACAATGATACAGTCGATCTTGAAAAAAAATTAAAGTGGGCAGCGTCACAATCAACCACACCCGGAACGAAAGATGGCAATCACATCGGGATCATCGCAGAAAGTGTTTATTCGATGGACGGCGACCACGCACCGCTCAAGCAAATCGCGGCATTGAAGCATGCTTATGGGGCATGGCTCATGATTGATGAAGCCCACTCAACCGGATTATTTGGAAAACACGGAGGAGGATTGATTCAGGAACAAGGGTTATCCGGACAAGTGGATATTCAGATGGGCACACTTGGAAAAGCGCTTGGATGTTCGGGTGGATTCATCGCGGGCTCAAAGTTATTGGTGGACTTTCTGATCAACAAAGCACGCTCGTTTATATACTCCACCGCACTTTCTCCCATGGTAAGCGCAGCCGCACTGGCTTCCCTTCATGTCACAACATCTGAAGAAGGTGACCATTTGCGCAAAAATCTGTTCGATCGTATTCAGACCTTCCATGAGGCTGTGGGCGATCCATGGAGAAACCCAAATGGAGGCACGGCACCTGGACTGCATCAAACAGCCGGATTGACTTCTCCCATCCTTCCCTGGTGGGTGGGTGATGCCGAAAAAGCCGTTCGATTATCTCAGGCTCTCATGGATCGAGGATTGTTCGTACCTGCCATAAGGTATCCAACGGTTCCTCCCAACACGTCTCGACTACGCATCACCCTCAGCGCTTCTCATTCAAGCGCCGCTGTTGAAAACCTTGTGAAACAATTGGTTCATTGCCACGAGCAGCTGAACCCTAGTTCCTGAATCTATGCATCCTCTTGCACAAAAAGATCTCAACTACGTTTGGCACCCATTTACCCAAATGCAGGATTGGGCGAAAGAAGAGCCCATCGTCATCAAGTCCGGAAAAGGCGCCGTTTTGAAGGATCAACACAATCGAAGCTATCTCGATGCCAATGCATCGATATGGACCAACCTTCACGGGCACCGTCATCCGGCCCTTGACAAGGCGATCCATAACCAGCTGAAAAAGATTGCCCATTCCTCCGCTCTTGGTTTTGCGAATGAACCGGCCTCGCTTCTGGCAGAGCAGTTGGTAAAAACAGCCAACCGCCCTGTATTGTTCAAAGATGCCAGGAGTGGGTTTAAAAACCCTAAGCTGAGTAAAGTTTTCTTTTCAGACGATGGCTCCACCGCGCTGGAAGTGGCTCTTAAACTGGCTTACGAGCATGCCAGAAGATCAGGAAAAGGTCATCGCCCAAAATTTCTTTCCATTGATCATGCCTATCACGGAGACACGATTGGTGCCGTCAGCATTGGTCAGGTCGATTTATTTCACAAATCGTTCTCAGGCTTGTTATTTTCATCAGACAAAGCCATGTCGCCTTATTGCTATCGTTGTCCGTTCAACAAGGCAAAGCCTGAACGGGCAGACGCCAGGGACTATCGAAAATGCAATTGGGAATGCGTCGGAAAAGTAGGTCAACATTTTGAGGCAGGACAAAAGAAAAAAACAAATTACGCAGGATTTGTTTTTGAACCCGTTGTCCAGGGAGTCGCAGGAATGGTCGGCCAACCCGAGGGATGGCTCAAACGCGTGGCCACTCTGGCACGAGAAGCAAACGTGCCATTGATCGCGGATGAAGTCATGACAGGTTTCGGGAGAACAGGTTCCATATTTGCTACGCATCAAGAAGGGGTACAGCCCGATTTTCTGTGTCTGGCCAAGGGTCTGACGGGCGGTTATCTCCCCATGGCGGCGACACTGACGACTCAAGCTGTGTATGAAAACTTTCTTGGGCCCTATGACTCGTTCAAAAGTTTTTTCCACGGACATAGCTACACCGGAAATCAACTGGGCGCTTCTGCGGCATTGGCTAGTCTGGGACTTTTGAAAAAAACAGGCAGTGCTCCTGGCAGACGCAAGCTGCAGCAACACTTGAAGCAATCCCTCGCCCCTCTCTGGAAATCACCCTTCGTGGGAGATATCCGTCAATCGGGTCTGGTCGCAGGTATCGAACTGGTCGAGGACTGGCGCACGCGCAAACCCTGGCCCATTCAGAAACAGGTCGGCATTCAAATCTGCAGGGAAATGGCGGCACTCGGTGTGCTCACCCGCCCCATTGGGAACGTGATTGTCCTCATGCCTCCCTACTGCTGCTCTGAAACCCAGGTGCACAAAATGACACGCGCTTTGACCAGAGCCATTGAAAAGGTACTCGGATCTGCGACTATTTGAACGAATCACTACTCGGTGGATTCACTCGCCTCGTCGTCGGACTCTTCAATATCATCAGACTGACCCAGACCCGCTTTCTGCATCGGGTTCTTGTCCAGTTTTTCCTGAGAAAGCTTGAAACGAGCTTTCTGAATTTCAGGGGGATACACGTTGTTCGCAAGGTTGACATCAGCCGTCTGAAGATGGGGATCCACTCGCATGGCACGGATGGGTTCACGTGTGATCAGGAGTTTACTGACCTGATCGCTGTGTTGCCTCCAGATTTCTGCGGGGTAATGACGCGTTTCCTTGCTACCGTTGAAATATTCGATTTCCAGAATGATAGGCATCACAAGGCCGCCTACATTTTCAAAATCGACGACATAAAAATGACGCTCCAGTTTCAGCAGATCCCTGTCAACGGGTTCGAGTTCATCGATCGCTTTCTGATCTTTTTCTCGATCTTCATCGATGACATCCAGAGGATCGTAATCATTGTAGAAATCAACCAGCTCAGAAAATTGATCCACAAGCAGCTTCAGGTTTTTGTTGCGTAATTTGGAAATGGAAACGGGCTCCTCCTCGCGATCCTGCTTGAGGCGCTCGTTGTCAACGACGGGGTCCAGCGTATCCATTTGATATTCGGTGACGTTGGAAATCCCCAGATCGACATGATCGGTCGAGTAAAACCAACCACGCCAGAACCAATCCAGATCGATGCCCGATGCATCCTCCAGAGAACGGAACAAGTCCGCGGGCTGCGGACGCTTGAACATCCACCGCTGCGAGTAGGTGCGGAACGCAAAATCAAACACTTCGCGACCCAGAATGGTTTCTCTTAAAATGTTCAACGCCGTTGCTGGTTTGCCGTAGGCGTTGTTTCCGAACTGAAGAATCGACTCTGAATTACTCATGATCGCAACCTGCTGCGAAGATTTCATGTAGGAAACCATGTCCTTGGGTTCACCTCTTCGCGCTGGATAGTCCTCCTCCCATTCCTGTTCGGCAAGGTATTGAAGGAAAGTGTTCAAGCCCTCGTCCATCCAGGTCCATTGCCTCTCATCACTGTTCACGATCATCGGGAAATAATTGTGCCCTACCTCATGAATGATCACGGAAATCAAACCATATTTGGAATGCACCCATTGCTCACCATTGGCCGGCTTACCCCAATAAGTACCGTCAGCCAGTGGTCGTGGCGCATTGAAACAGATCATGGGATACTCCATGCCACCGACAGGGCCATTCACGGAAATGGCTACAGGGTAGGGGTAATCAAAGGAGAACTTGGAGTAGACATCCATGGTGTGCGCAACGGCGTGCGTCGAGTATTTGCTCCACAGTGGCTCGGCTTCATTTGGATAAAAAGACATGGCCAACACGTTGTTTTTTCCGGACAGGTGATGCATGGCATCCCAGATGAATTTGCGGGAACTGGCGAACGCAAAATCTCTTACATTTTCAGCTTCAAATACCCATGTCTTCTTGCCCGAGGGATCTGTGGATTCATTTTCTTTTGCCTCCTCGGGAGTGATGATGAATACGGGTGTTTCAGAGCTTGCTGCCTGCTGGAATCGCGTCCATTGCTCGTTCGTCAATACTTCCTTGCCATTTTGAAGTTCACCCGTGGCGGCCACAACATGATCATCAGGCACCGTAATGGCAACCCGGTAGTCTCCAAACTCGAGCGTGAATTCTCCGCGACCCAGAAATTGTTTGTGATGCCAGCCACGATCGTCGGTGTAGGCAGCCATGCGAGGAAACCACTGAGCCATTTCATAAATGAAATTATCATCTTCGGGGAAATACTCATAACCGCTGCGAGCACGAATCAATTGGGCATCGATGATGTTATAGGACCAGGCAACGGAAAAATGCATCGATTTGCCGGGTTTCAAAGGAAACGGCAGATCAATGCGCATCATGGTTTTGACGATGGTATGGCTCAGGTCAGCTCCCGAAGCATCCTTGACCGAATGGATACGTGCCTTGCCATCAAACGACTCCCGTTCGAGCAATCCTCGAAGCGACTTGAACTGCAGTCGCTTGATGTCAGGAGCTGAGCTTGTAATATGTCCGTCGGAATCTTTGGCAAAGAGATTGGCATCGATTTGTACCCAAAGATAATCAAGCGCATCCGGACTGTTGTTGGTGTAATGAATTTTCTCGGATCCAATGATGCGTTGGCGCTCATCATCCAGTTCCACACGGATGTCGTAATCCGCACGCTGCTGCCAGTATGCATTTCCCGGCGCACCTGAAGCGGTTCGATAGCTGTTGGGTGTTGGAAGCACTTCCTCAAGCTGACGGAATTTGGTTTCCCCGAACTCAGCGGCACTCACTGAGGTGCAAGCGATCAGTATGAAAAAAGACGATGCCCACTTCGTCGTAAAAAACAAAGAACCAAAACGATTGCTTCTGAACCAATGTGAAAGTTGAGTCATGATCCAGCAATACTATGGTGAAGGCGCTCAGGAATCAACTTCAACCTGAGTCGATGCAAACCAGTAACGATGCCGCCATTTTGACGGTGTCCATTAGAATGGAACTGAAGTGTTCGGAGAGATTTTGAATTCTCTTCGATCGTTTACAGGTGTAGCGGTGATACGCCAAAGATAGGCGATATAGTATCGCGAATTTGCCTCAAGACATACTATCAACCTGAAAAAGGTAGCCTCAGGAATCAGGTGGACACTGCCATATTGAGTCTGGGTCAACCGTTTAGGATACGTTTCAGCACTTCACCGACAAGAGCGGGATTGGCCTTGCCGCGGCTGAGTTTCATTACCTGACCTTTCAGGAAATTCAATGCCGCTTCCTTGCCTTTACGGAAATCATCTGCAGGACCAGGGTTGGCTTCAATGGCCTGTTGACAGAAGGTCTCGATCGCACCTGAGTCTGAAACTTGAACAAGCCCTTTCTCTTCTACAATCGCAGCTGGAGATTTACCGGTATCAAACATTTCAACAAAAACGGACTGCGCAATCTTGGTGCTGATTTTTCCTGAATCCACCAGCTTGATCAATTCCAGCAATGCAGAGGAGTCAAATTTAAGCTCCTGCAAGCTTGTCTCGGATTCCGTCAGTTTGGCTTGAAGGTTGTTGATGACCCAGTTGGCAAGGGCTTTTGGCTGCTCCACCTTGACGGCAATTTGCTCAAAATAATCGCCCAGCGCAACATCGTTGACGAATACGTCTGCATCTCCATCAGGCAATTTGTATTGTTCCATGAAACGTCTCTTCCGAGCGAGTGGAAGTTCGACGACACCCTTTTTGACTTCCTCAAGCCAGGCCTCAGAGGGTTCGAACGCCATGAGGTCAGGATCAGGGAAATAACGGTAATCATGAGCATTTTCTTTGTTGCGCATGCTTTCAGTGATCCCGGCCACGTCGTCCCATCGGCGGGTTTCCTGAGCGATGGTTTCGTTGTTCTGAATCGCTTCTATCTGACGCGGTATTTCATACTGCAAGGCACGACGGACCCCACTGAAGCTGTTCATGTTCTTGATTTCCACTTTGGCACCCAGCTCGGTCGTTCCCTTGGGACGCACACTGATATTGACATCACAGCGCACCATCCCCTTCTCCATGTCGCAATCACTGATCCCGGCGTACGTCAGGATATCCTTCAAGGCGTTGAGGTAGGCATGTGCCATGTCCGCAGTGGTAATGCAGGGTTCCGTGATGATTTCGAGCAAAGGAACCCCACCGCGGTTGAAGTCCACTCCACTCTGGCGATCATAGTGAAAACTTTTACCCACATCTTCTTCCAGATGCGCACGTGTCAACTGTACCCGCTCCGTTTTGCCGTTCAGCTCAAAGTCCACATGACCATTGATGGTGGAGGGCAATGCAAGCTGGGTGATCTGATAGTTTTTAGCCACATCAGGGTAAAAATAATTTTTCCGATCAAAGCGGGCATGCCGTGGTAGATCGCAGTTCAACAGGTAACCCGTCAAGGCGGTTAATCGTAACGCTTCTTCGTTCGCAACAGGCAACACACCCGGCATGCCAAGGCAGACAGGGCAAACTTGTGTGTTTGGATCAGCGCCATACTGATTGGGACAACCGCACCACATTTTGGATTTGGTTTTCAGTTGGACGTGGGTTTCCAGGCCGATAATGGGTTCGTATTCCATGATTGCTGTGTTGGGTTATGCTTGGAAAATGATTCAGGATTTGTGTTTGGGCATGAAAGGCTGCAGTTTGCGGCGCAGGCATCCGTTGTTAGCGATCATGGAGTAGCGGTGTTCGTCGTCGATTGCCTGATGATAAAAATCCCCGCCGGCTTGTTCCAGGATAAATCCGCCAGCGACGATGTCCCAGATGCGGACCCCTTTTTCCATGAAGGCGTCAAGCCGGCCATCGGCTATCCATGCCAGGGAAAGCGCGGCGGCTCCAAGAATCCTGACCTTGCGCACGCGGTAAACCAGAGCATTGAATGCAGGCAACATTTCATCCAGGGCGCCTTTGGATTTGGAAAAACCAATCGCAAGCACGGATTCTTCCAGTTTTTTGTGCTTGTTGGGCTGGATCAGGCGACCATTCATGCGTGCGGGTTTATCTCTCACGGCAGCCCACATCTCATCCAGAAACGGATCATAAACCACACCAAGGATCGTTTCAGGCTTGGATTTGCGTTTCCCTGCTTTGTTGGAGACGCCTTGCAGGGCAATGCTCACACATGCATGGGGAAGGCCGTAGGTATAATTGACAGTTCCATCAATGGGATCGACGATCCAGCGAACCGGCTCGTTCACGTCGCCAGTAAATCCTTCCTCACCCAGCACAGGAATGGATGGGCGATAATCCTTGAGCACTTTTTCGATGACCTTCTGACAGCGCACATCCAGTTCCAGTTTGATATCATGCTGAGATTCCTCCTGCCGTTTCTTTGTTTTACGAAGGTTTTGGCTCATTAATTTGCCAGCCGCCTGCGCGGCCTCTTGAGCGACGGCAAGTGCCTTGTTGAGTTCTTTCTGGTTCAGCTGCTGGTCCATGATGTGTGTGTCGCCTCATTAGGTCTCAGCATTGTTCATCAACGATGCAAACCAGAGGCAAAAGAATTAACAGGTGCCTTCAGCCCCAAATCAAGGAAGAAAAAGCTACTGAGAAGCTTTCGAACAAACTTTTTCATTCTTGGAAAGAAGGAAACCGTTGAAAAAACAAGGCCGAGGCAGGAATTTTTTGGTGGATCAACAAATCCTACTTGGTTTTTGGGTGAGGTTTAAGTCATGCTGTCGGAGTGGTTCAAGACGGAGATCATATTTACTTTGTAGGCATCTGCGGCACCGCAATGGCCTCGACTGCGGCTGCACTTAAGTCGCAGGGCTATCGCATATCCGGCTCGGATGCCAACGTTTACCCCCCCCATGTCCACCTTTTTGGCTCAGGCAGGCATTCAGGTGCATGAAGGATTTGATCCCGCTCATTTGGACGAGAGGCCGGACTGCATCGTGATCGGCAACGCACTTTCGCGGGGCAATCCTGAAGTCGAGCATGTGCTCGCTGAAAAATGGCGCTATTGCTCATTGCCGGAGCTATTGAAGGAATGCTTCATTCGCGAAAAACGATCTATTGTTGTCGCAGGAACCCATGGTAAGACCACAACGACCTCAATGATCACCTGGATTCTGGAATGTGCCGGCCTGCATCCTTCCTTTCTGATCGGCGGTTTACCCGGTAATTTTCAGCATGGAGCCCGATTAACCGACAGCGACTGGATCGTGCTGGAGGGAGACGAGTATGACACCGCTTTTTTCGACAAGCGCAGCAAATTTGTTCATTATCTTCCGGAAATCGCAGTCATCAACAATCTGGAATTTGATCATGCGGATATCTTTGAAAACCTTCAGGCAGTTCAAAAAACCTTCTCCCATCTGATTCGTCTGGTGCCTTCCAATGGACTTCTACTCGCCAATGGAACAGACGCAAATTTAGCTCCGCTGCTGGATGTTGATTTTTGCCCGGTCCAACGATTTGGGTTGAGTGGAGATCAGGACTTTCTGGTCACCTCCAACCACACGGACAAAGGCACGCTGCACTTCACTGTCAATGGGGATGCATACCAATTACCCATGATAGGAGAGCATAATCTGGAAAATGCTGCGGCAGCCATTGCGTGTGCACATCAATGCGGTATTTCTCCGGCAATCATTCAGGAGGCCATCCGGACTTTCAAGGGCGTCAAACGGAGACTGGAGATCATCGGAACCACGGGAGGAATCACTGTCATTGATGACTTTGCGCACCATCCCACAGCCATTAAAAAAATCGTTCAAACCTTGAAACAAGCTTATCCTGAGGGACGCCTCTGGGTGCTGTTTGAACCTCGTAGCAATACCACCCGCCGCAGCGTCTTTCAGACAGAGCTGATGGATGCATTTTCAGAAGCCGATGTGTCACTCTTTGGGGAAGTTGCCAGAGCAGAGCTACTGAAACCGGAAGATCGCCTGAATTTAACAGACATAGTGAATTCCATTCAGAGCCAGGGCAAAGAAGCAAAAGTCATTGCCGATCCCGATGATATGGCCGCCGCAGTCGCCGCAGAGGCACGATCAGGCGATGTCGTGGCGATCTTGAGCAATGGAGGGTTCGGAGGGGTCCACGAAAAAGTCTTGGTTGCGCTTTCCGACACCATTGCATAGCTTTTGGTGGGCTCGACCGGGGGAGTATGAGGACTGTTGTAATGATCTAAATGAGAGACAATGAGGCATTAGACAGACGTCAGAAAATTGAAAAATTTGTCCGAGACCGTGACGTGCCGTTGACTCGCTTGCTGCTCTACACACGCTGGTTCAAGTGGGGTCTGTTACTCATGCTTCTGATGATTCTCTCATTGCCGATATCATTGATTAAATACCACCGGGTCACTCCAGACGGATTCAAACCGGCTGTAAAAATTAGTTTTCTGGATGTCATCCAATCCTGGTCCCTGAGACGCAGCGCGTTGAAAATGATGGCAGAGGACAAGTTCGATGATTCCGTTCACGCCTGGCATTCCTCCATTGCAAACCACCCCGGCAACTTGGAATACATGCGGGAATACTTCCGTTTCCTGATGGAACATGATCTTCGCAGAAGCAAGAGCAAGGATGCTGCACAGAACGGCATGTGGTTTTTGAGAATCAGTCAAACCAATAGAACAGACGTTCAATTACTCGCGGAAGTTTTTGATTTTTACGATCTACATACTTACAACCACTACATTTTGAATACACTCGAAAGCGATTTATCAGTCGATCTTGAGAAGAAGTATGTGAAAACCCTGTTCCGTGCTGGAGCTGCAGAAGATTTCAGAGAACATTTGAGCAAATTAAGCTCGGAAGACATTGGTTCTGACCCCGAATTAAAACTATATCGCGCTGCATACCTTGCCGGATGGGGACCGCCTGAAACCGCTTTGGACAATTTGGAGTTCATGAGATCCAAATTGGAAGATAAGGAGTCTGGTGCATTGGCCCATATCCTGAACATTCAAATAAGTCAGGCTCGTTCCGAAGTACATCATTACAAACAATCCCTGGATTTCCTGATCAGCGTTGGCAAGGACACGTTAATGCATCATTTGAATTACTGGGGCATGCTCATTCAAGAAGGAAGAAAGCCAGAAGCCTTACAACAACTGCAGCGCTACAACTCCCCACCCAGGAACGCAATAGAGGTAGCCTATTTTGGAGAAGTAGCTTCCTCATTGGGAGAGAAAGATCTCGCCCTTCAATTCCTTTCCACCTATGCACCGCAATACGGCTATCATGAAACCGTTTGGCATGTGTATGCGCGGCTGCTCACAGGTATGAAAAAATGGCCTGAGCTTCGAAGGGCAGCTCTCATTATTAGAAACAGCCGACATGTGACCGATGCATTGACAGGTTTCAGCCAATTCATGGAAGCACGCGCTGCTGTTGGAGAAAGCAGGCAACTTGCAGCGGAGCAACTCATAGGTCAAGTCGTCCAGCACAAGTATGCATTTGCTCCAACTGGATATTTCATAGGTCAGGAATTGGGCAATATGGGATTTCCTGCACAAGCTCTTTCGATTCTCACTCCTCTGAAATCCACTTACAAAGATAGCACCGATTATTGGGAAACCATCTTCACACTAGCTTCAAGCAGCGGCATGGGAGAACCCCTTTTCGATGCAGCTGAAAACCTCTATCGAATGGATCCCGACAATTGGGCTTACACGAACAATTATGCAGCCTTGCTGGTGAGTGAACGCAGGAAACCAGAGACAGCCGTATCGCTCACTTATGAACTCATGAATCGTGACAAAAACGTCAATATCGCGTCGGTCATCAATCATGCACTGGCCCTTGCACTCAATCGAAGATTTGTTGAGGCAGTGGAATACATGAAAAAAATACCAAGTGACACACTATCCGCAGAGCTTGTCCCGGGTTACAATATGGCCTGGTTTGAAATTGCTTACCGTAAAAAGGACTTCGACACGGCACGCGAGTATGGCCTGAAGGTTGATGTTGATAAATTGCTTCCAGATGACAAGTTGTTCTACTTGGAGACTTGGGATACTTTGAATACAATACGATGATAATTGAGATGAGAACATCATCCTTTTTGCATGTAATCTTTTTTTAAATATTAAATCACCTACCCCAGATGGAACACTCACCAAAATTTTTAGCCATAGTTAATGAGGTCAGAGAAAAGATCAGCGAAGTCTCCGTTGATCAGGCCCGCGAGCGATTGAAGACAGGAAAGCATGTGGCACTTGTCGATGTGCGAGAAGACAGGGAATGGGACAAGCAGCATGCCTGCGAAGCCGTTCATCTTGGAAAAGGAGTATTGGAAAGAGACATCGAAAACATGTTTCCTGACAAATCCACCGAATTGATCATGTATTGCGGAGGAGGTTACCGCTCTGCCTTGACCGCGGAAGTGGCCCAGCGCATGGGTTACAAAAATATACATTCTCTGGCGGGAGGATACAAAGCGTTGCTGGAGGCTGAGTGGCCCATGAACAAATCAGGCACCGGCAAGTGAAGTAGATGAAAGGGATTTTTCAGGAAATAGCGAAATGGGGAGGATTTGTAAAAATTTCCCACACGGTCTTCGCCCTGCCCTTTGCGCTGGCATCGATGCTGTTGGCTGCAAGGGAAAATCGAGGCTGGCCCGGTTGGCGTCTTTTCTTTCTCATTCTCGGCGCCATGGTCACCGCTCGAACCTGCGCAATGACCTTCAATCGAATTGTGGACCGTCACTTCGACAAGCTGAACCCAAGAACAGCTAACCGCCATCTCCCTGCAGGTTCCATTTCTCTGTTCAGCGCCAAACTCCTGTTGATCACCAGCGGTGCGGCATTCCTCTACATCGCGTATCACATCAACTCCATCTGCTTCTACCTGTCGCCCGTCGCCCTGTTTGTTGTATGCTTCTATTCTCTTACCAAGCGGTTCACGGACTATACGCATGTCTATTTGGGGATTGCGCTTGGCCTTGCCCCCATCGGAGCGTGGCTGGCAGTGACAGAATCACTGAGTCTTGCCCCAGTCCTGTTGAGCATCGCCGTCGTTTTCTGGCTGATTGGCTTTGATATTATCTACGCAATGCAGGACCACGAATTCGATCGCAAACACGGACTTCATTCGGTCGTGGTGGGCTGGGGCGTCAAAAACGCGCTTCAGACTGCGTTTCTGAGCCATATGATCATGTGGGGAATCCTTGCGATTTTCGGTTTTCTTCAATCCTTTAGGCTCGCCTATATCGCAGGATTGTCCCTGATCCTCATCGCATTGGTGATGGAACATTGGCTGGCCCGCAAACGCAGTCTCAAGTGGATCAATTATTCCTTCTTTCGACTCAATGCCATGATCAGTCTCATCTTTCTGATTGTAACCGCCCTTGAAATCATCTTTCCCTACTGGCGCTTCCGGATTTGAGCAGAGAGGTTTCCCCAGAGCGCCAATGACGCAATGTTTATTGAAATTCAGGTCCTTGCCTTGCATCCGCCCCACCCCGGCTTGATTCAGACAACATTGGAAAGGCGTGAAAAAAAACGCTACTCCCGGTCCCAAAGCACAGATGCATGTCCCCGCTCAAATTCCCATCCTGCTTCTCCGGAGCGCTTGGTGTCTGCATGACCATCCACAAATAACATGGTGGCACGACCACCATGTCGATTGACAACACGAGACGGAAGACTGTTGTAAGCACCATTGTTGGGAGTACGAAAAAACACCGTGCGAAAGACCGACCATTGCTTGCTGGGATTCGTGGTGGGCTTCCAGAGGTCAGCATTCTTTTCGGTGGGATTTTCGATCACGGCAGAGTCAGCAAGGTGGATGGTTTCCACCGGACGCTTCACCGTGGTTGCCTTGATGGATCGACCGGGATCCGGCAACCAGAGACTGAGCTCGTGATAATTGAGACCAATGCCGAAACCATCCTGGGGTTTGACTGAAGGGCACTGATTGACAGCTCGTTCCACACTGTAATTTTTTAATAAATCCGGCCACCAGCGAATGCCTCCCTGTCGATCATCTGTCACTACCTTGTCGGAAGCGTTGGTATCTTTGACGGCGAGATTGATCAATGTTTCTTCGTTGTCATCCTTGTACATCAACATGGCAAACCCCAGCTGCCGCTTGTTGTTGACGCATTTGATGGCCTTTGCCTTTCCCTTGGCCTTGCTGAGTGCAGGTAACAGCATGCCTGCCAGAATGGCAATGATGGCAATAACGACCAGCAGCTCAATCAAGGTAAAGCCGGACAGATAAGGGGAGGCAGTTCTGAGGGACAAACTTCTGAAAGACAAATTTTTCATGACAATGATCCGCAGTTGTTTCTCAAGGGATACTTGTCACGATGGTTTCCTGACTGTGGATGGTCAAGTAAAACCGGTGGGAGGATGCTGATCTTTTGCTTCCAGAAAAAGGGAGGTAACACTACCCGATCCCTGCTGATTCAAAGGCCCAGGCATAATCAAACAAAGAAGGCCTGGACGATCTACATGTGGGTATTTCTTCTGCAGCACCTTGAACCAATACCAGCTACCAGATTTAAACGATTGAAAAGTAGGTTCAGCCCTTGCGGTTTTACCGTTCAGATACGCAAACATTGCAGCAAAAACTTGTCTGGAGGAATGATCGGGAGAATAGACTTCTGAGGCGCTTGCACCCAAGCCCATAAAGGTGTATTTTCGTATTGATATGATGCGCACTGCCAATCCTGTTTTAAACGATCGCACCTTCACCCGCCTGGGTGGGTACGCAGGCTCCAACACCATGACCATTCAAGGAACAGTGGTCAAAACAGCGATCATGCTGTTGCTCGCCGTTTTCAGTGCGTCTCTGACCTGGCGCATGGCATCTCAGGAAGGAAATCCAATGCCATTGGCGATTGGCGGGGCCATTGGAGGATTTGTTTTGGTGCTTGCAACCATGTTCAAACCAACGTGGGCAGGATTCACAGCACCGCTTTACGCATTGCTGGAAGGATTATTCCTTGGTGCGATCTCAGCTATTTTTGAAATGCAATACCCGGGGCTGGTGTTCAATGCAATCTGCCTGACATTCGGAACCTTGTTCAGTCTTCTCTTCGCCTATCAAACGGGCTTCATCAAGGCCACCGAGAATTTCAAGCTGGGTGTGTTTGCCGCGACAGGAGCCGTAGGGATGGTTTACCTGCTGAGTTTTATCATGAGTTTTTTCGGTTCAGGACTTTCCTTCATCCATAGCTCCGGCACGTTTGGTATTATTTTCAGTCTGGGGGTTGTTGTCATCGCCGCACTCAATCTGGTCCTTGATTTTGATTTCATCGAAAACGGCGCCGAAGCAGGCGCTCCCAAATACATGGAATGGGTCGGAGCTCTCGGTTTGATGGTCACACTTGTCTGGCTCTATATTGAAATCCTACGCTTGCTTTCCAAACTTCAGAATAGACGCTAATTCCGTTTGCACCAGCAGCATCGCAGCGCAATCCAATGAATCACTCCGTCTTCAGAGGAAATCTGGTGCTTCCGGATCAAATACTTCAGGATGGCTGCCTCGTCACAGGCGACGGTCTCATTGAGTACGTCGGTCCATGGGATACTTGTCCAGTGGAGGAGCAACAAGCGGTAAGGCATATCAAGGATGGATGGATCGCTCCTGGTTACGTCGACATCCACGTGCACGGAGGCGAAAATGCGGACTATATGGATGGCACCACTGAAGCGGTTCGCATCGCCAATCGCATCCATGCCAGACACGGAACCACTACCCTCTTTCCAACCACGACGACCGGGACCCCCGACCAGTTGGATCGAATGCTCCACGCCTGTCTCTCGGTTCAGGAAAATCATCAAATCAGCGATGGCGCACGTATCGGAGGGGTGCATTACTACGGACCTTTCTTTGCACCCGATAAAGTCGGCTGTCATTCGTTGGATGGACGCCGCGACCCTGATCCTGACGAATACATACGATGTTTCGATTTGGGCATTATTCAAGTGGCAACCTGCGCAGCGGAGCTTCCCGGTGCCGAAGCCTTTTACAGGGAAGCTAGCCAACGGGGTTACCTGGTGACCTGCGGCCATTCCAATGCCACCTGGAATGAAATGGCCAGTGCGTTTGAAGCGGGCATGCGGCATGTGGATCATTTCTGGTGCGCGATGAGTTCCATCTCGGGAATACGCAAACAGTACGGATTCCCGATGCAAGGGAGCATGGAACAGTTCGTCCTCATGGAACCGGAAATGAGCACGGAGGTCATTGCAGATGGAGAACACCTATCGCCCGAATTACTTGAGTTTGCCTACCGTATGATTGGACCCGATCGACTCTGCCTGGTCACCGACGCCAACCGTGCCATGGGCATGCCTCCTGGAAAATATCGATTTGGTCCAAACGATGAAGGCGCATGGTTCGAAAGCGATGGCAAGGTCGGGTTTGTTTCAAGGGAATCGCTGGCAAGTTCAGTGGTAGGCATGGATACCATGGTGCGCAACATGTATGAAAACACCTCCGCAGAAATCCACGAAGCCATCCGCATGGCCACCCTCACCCCCGCTGAACGAGTTGGGATGGATGATGAGATCGGAAGTCTGGAAGTTGGAAAAAGAGCTGATTTTATCCTGCTTGATTCAATACTTGAGGTAAAGGACACGTTTGTTGAAGGAATGGAACTGGAAAGGTAAGTTCTATCATGTTCTGGCACCAAGAAAATGCCACCCTTAAAGCGCTGCATGGCTTTTGCTGGAGAAAAGCTTTCTTCTGATTCGTTGTTACCGGGCTTTGAAGCCCGCGCATCTGCACAAGCCCCAGGCATCTGAAACTCCGATTTTTTCTTTGCCTGATCTGATCTTAGAATTGCCTTGGATCATCCAACTCTTTGATGGTAAATCCAATTCTGATCAGGGGAATGCATGCGTTTTCGATTTCAAAAAGATCCTGATTTCATGTAAGTAATGGCTTCACTTTTAAGAAAGAATGATTCGTATCTGCTTCTTATTGTTTCCAACATAAGCTACACAAAATCACTTTTACCGAGACAGCCACGCTTTGAAATCCAAGTCATTCCACAAGGATTCTGCCAGTTGCCGATACCCCTGCGTCAGCGGGTGGCTGGCATCTCCATAAAGTGAACTATTAAGAAGCTTGGGCGCGCTGTAGACAATGGAGCGTGACTCCAGCCATTGCTTCACTTCGTTTTCAATAGCTTTGAATTTGGCTCGATTATCCACTGTCATGATGTGCTGGTTGAACGGCCCGAGGACGACGATCAAATCATTCCCTCGATCTTGTAGCACTTGGCACAATCGTTGGAACGCCTGCCATTGAAGTGAATCATCGAGAGGGACCCAGTCAAATCGCTGCGTACCCACTCCCTCATCAGACCATGGCTTGTGCCTGGTGCTCTGCATGCCTCGATCAGGATCCATATCAGGCTCGGAGATCAAACGCCCATCCACAACCGACCATGGCATCGTATAGGAGTTGGGATACGCAGGTGGGTATTTGCCATTGTCAGCCAGGGTCCAGGCGTAAGGATCTTTTTGTTCCCAATACTGAATCTGCAAATGGCGCACCCAGGCTAGAAAACTCCATTGATGACCGATGGCCCTGCCGAGACGCGTATCCAGAGTGGCACGATAACTTGGAATGGAAACCCGGAACTGAGGGACAAGGGTGGGATGATTGAACACTTGTTCCTTCGATTGTGAAAGATCAGCGGAAGGGCTGCTCATCCAGAGCAGGTTACAATGAAGCATGACCTTGCCATGCCTTAAATCACTTCCGTAATGTCGCACGAGCCCCTCCAATGCCAGCGGATAAAGACCATTCAAAGCCAGGTTCACAAACTGGTATTCTCCCGCAGCCTGTTCATTTAAAAAAGCGGACCAGGTCGCATCAGCAGTGACGTATTCCCCCCAGACGACCGAATCACCCACGAAGAAAATGTCGTTCTCTTGTGTGCGCTGCTTCAGGTGTCGTTCGTATTGCCAGTAATCCTGGCTCGTTTCATAGGGCACACGATAGTTGAGTTCGGGATCAAAGGACTCCCATGCTTCCCATGCCGTTGGCAAGAAAAGCACCAGTGCGAGAAAAACAGCCAGCACCCCGATCCACTGAGGAACGGATAAGAGAAACGCATGAGGCAGAGCCTTTTGTGATTTGCGCACAGAGCCGCGCTGGCTTTGGCTCGGTTTGGAAATTTCCTGCTTCATAGTTTAGAATTGGAAATAAATGAATGCCCCCCCCGAAGAGCTGAAAAAGCAAAGCCATATCAACATGAACACCGCTCCCATGACCTTGAACCACGCTGCTTCGGTCCAGATTCTGAATCGTGTTTCCTGCAACCATTGGTAGGCCCACATCAAAACGATCAAGCCCACCATCAGCAGAGGCATGGCGGGATCGGTCCAGGCACTTCCAGCAATGCGACTCACGATCAACCACGCATCACTCACCGTTTCGGCACGGAAAAATATCCATGCAAAACTCACAAAAAGAAAAACGAACAGTCGCTTCAACGCGATGGGCACTCGATCATGATACCATGCCTGGCTCTCCAGTTCGCGCGTTGCCATGGTTCCAACGGCATGCAGCAAACCCCATATGATGAACGTCCAGGCGGCACCATGCCAGATGGCTGAAAGTAAAAATGTGATCCCTAGATAAAGATAGGCTTTCTTGGCACCGTGACGGTTTCCTCCCAATGGAATGTAAACATAATCCCTGAACCAGGTGGACAAACTGATGTGCCAGCGTGACCAGAAATCCCCAAGGCTGGTCGCCAGATAGGGGCGATTGAAATTCAGCATCAATTTGTATCCCATCATCAATGCAATACCCCGCGCCATGTCGGTGTAACCACTGAAATCAAAATAAATCTGCCACGCAAACGCCAGCGTTGCCAGAGCCAGAGCAGCGCCACCGAATTCATCCGGCATGCCATATACCCGTTCCACGTAATAGGAAAGGTAATTGGCCAGTGCCAACTTCTTGAACAAGCCTATCAGGAACAAGGAGGCTCCGTCTGTGATATCCTTGATACGGATCCTGGGCGCTTTCTCGAACTGCGGCAACAAGGAGGCGGCGCGTTCAATGGGGCCTGCCACCAATTGCGGAAAAAAGGCAACATATGTCGCAAAGTTCAGGAACTTTTTTTCTCGTGGAAGTTTACCGAAATAAAAATCGAGGGTGTAGCTCATCGATTGAAAGGTATAAAATGAAATCCCTACCGGAAGCAGATACTCCCAGCCGAAGGGCATCAGTGTGGCAGCCTCCGGCCATTGGATATTGAAACCCAATCGAACAAATAATTGATTCGCGTTTTCGATGAAGAAATCGGCGTATTTGAAATAAAGCAGGAAGGAAAGGTTGTTGATCATGCTTACCCCAAGCCAGGCTTTGCGGCTCTGCATGGACGCGGCAAACATCATGGTCAAGGAGAGAACCCCCAGCAGACAGGCAACCGCTTGGGAGCCTGCAGGACCCATCAAGCCCAATCCAAGACTCAACAACAAACCCACTCGACCGATCCATGCCGCCACTCTCAGGGAACGGACAGGTGAACGCCACTGGAGCAACGAGGCCCAACGCCTGCTGCTTGAATGCGCGCTTTTCGAAGAACCACAAGCTTCCATCCAGGCGACCACCCAGTAATCCAGGGCCGTGGAGTAGATGATCAGCAATAAATAGAAAGGGTTCCAGGAGCCATAAAAAACATAAGAAGCGGCCAGAAGCCAGGGCACGCGAAGAGAGGTTTTCTTGAAGGCAAGGTAGCCCAGGAAAACAATGGGAAAAAAGATGAGGAAGGTCCAGGTATGAAACAACATGTCAACTGCTCACCTTTTCATTTTGCAGATTGCGAACGGCAGGTCGCGGCATCCATACCTCACAACCCTCAGATACTGCTTCCTCCGTTTTCATGTCACCTTGGTATCGCTGAAATATGTGGATAATGAATGAGCTCACTTAGTCTTCAGGTGCCGATAGAGGTTATCCCGCTCATTCCGATGAGGTGTCACTTACTAACTTCTTCGCATCTTCCTCACTGATGGATCGCACACATCGAAAACCACAGAAGTCCGTGTAAAAGCAGGCATCCGAATCGCCTGTCTGCTGACCCTGCCGAAAGGTCACACGGCACATGTCGACACTCGATTTCCAGGAACCACCGCGCATGACTCTACGATTATTTTCAGCAGTGTCCTCAGGTCCACGTGGATTCTTCTCAGGGCTGGAAGCATAGTATTCTTCCTCATAGGCGTCCTGACACCACTCGGACACGTTGCCATACATATCGTGAATGCCCCAATCATTGGGACGACGCGTGCCGACGAAATGCGTTCGTTTACCCGCGTTATCCCCGAACCAAGCCGACTGATTGAGGGCACGTTTGCCAACTGGATAACGATCCTTTGACCCAGCGCGCGCCGCAAATTCCCATTCGGCTTCAGAAGGCAGGCGGTAGCCATTCGCTTCGTAGTTGCAGGGCCAACCTTCCTTCGCCTCGTCATAGCAGGGCGTTAAACCCTCCAGTAAAGAGCGTTCGTTGCAATAGAGTTTAGCATCGCGCCATCGTAATTGTTCCACGGGCTTGCGCGGATCGTCCTGCCAGTGGGAGGGGTTGGGGATTTGAACTTTTGCAAATTGTTCATGCGTGACCTCATACTGATCGATCAGGAATGGGCTCAAAGTGACCTTGTGGGCAGGACCTTCGTCGGAGCTTTCCTGATCACTTCCCATCGTAAAAGTTCCGCCACCCAAAAAGATCATCTCAATACCGGAAGCAGTTTTCACTGGAAACGACATCATGCCTGAAGATGCACTTGTGGATCCAGAGGTTTGCTCATTCGATGTCGAAGGACCACAGCCGGCAAGCGCCAGCAATCCCATGCCACCGCACAGGCCGACAAAAATATGTTGCCAATGATTCATGACCTTATTGAGCGGATGTAAACCAGTCGGATTCTTTGTTGCTGCTGCCGTCTTGGGTGATTTGATGGAATTGGTCTGCACTTGCTTTGGAAAGATCGATTTCAGGTCCCTGATCGAGTGGCACTGTTATGAGATTCCAGTCTTTGGCGTATACGCCGACGATTTCGCAGGCTGATTGGTGTGTGCCGGGTTTGGATAAATCACCGTCGCTCTTGACGCCCCGGCTGATGCTCAGGAAGGCGCTGTTTGGCGACCAATCGACATGGTAGACCTTGTTGACTTTGTCCTTCACGGACAACCATTTCTTTTTGACTCTTGGGGGGTTGGCTTCCCAATCGATCTCTCCCACTGCGATTTCATGATCACCAGGCCCCCAGGCAACGTATTTTCCATTGGGACTAAACGTCGGGCGACATCCGGGAATATCCAGACTATGAATGCCATCGCCTTCGGCTTCGATCAAAAGGATGGCATGTTTGAATCCCATGCCGGCGTGAACCGTTGATACGATCCATTTCCCGTCAGGAGACATACTTGGGTTGTAAAGATGATGGAGTTTGTCACTGTTGGGGTGTCTGCGTTTTACTCCTGTCTCCACGTTGTAGTAGACAAGCCCCTTCGTGAAGTAATCCACGACATTCCATTTGGAGTATTCCTGCGGCAGGTAAAGGATGGTATTGCTGTTATTGGTCCAACATGGTTGGCGGGCTTCGTCGGCCACCCACTTGCGATCCGAACCATCCATATTCATGACATAAACGCTGCGCACTGTATTGCGTCCGGAGCCCTTGTCTGAAACAAAGCAGAGACGTTTTCCATCGGGTGACACCTGGGGATACAGCTCGTGTTGATCGGGTGTGTTGGTGAGATTGCGTTCTCCCGTCCCGTCCGCTTTGGAAACGAAAAGTTCCCAATTGTTGTCTGCGTATTTCTCGTAGACCAGGTGATATGGGGTCGCCGCCAAACGTTCTTTGACTGTTTCTGCCGAACTCTCCACACAAATGGTAAACAGGGCACTCAAAGCGAAATAGAACGAAGTTTTTGGGATCATCATGTTCGTAAAATATAGTTGTTCTTAATAGGTTAATTTGCAGCGTATTGATTCCAAAGTGAATTCAAATGTTCGGCATCCGCCTTGCCATTCGAAATCACCACGCGATAACGCATGGTGGATGGTTCTTCAGGCTTCAACTCCCAACCCGTTTCCTGAATCGGCACGTAGTTGAAGAACACCTTTCCATCCGGCCAGACCCGCATCCGCTGCGGTGCGTCGCGGTTCTCCGGATGACACAGAATGGCCAAGGTCGCATCCCCCTGCTCAGTCGGGCCAAACATCGCACACCATCGTCCGCGTGTCGTGTGGCCGTTGGATCGGTCCTTGCCTTCGGAAGTCAGGTAGTTGCTGTTTTCCTTGTTCCAATGATAAGGTGCACGATAAGCAATGCATCCACCGTAACGATAGGCAGGAAGGACAAGGGAGGTGTCAGTGACATTGGTTTGATGCGTGTCATAATCCACCAGATAGCTGTCGCCTGATTGACGGACTTTGACGGTCAACGTTTCATCGAGGATGACTTCTTCCTGCGTTCCTTCCTCCGTCATACCGACCTGCTCCTGTTGCACGGTGAAACCCACCAGATCACTTTCACTGAAAGAACTGATCGTACGAACAAACCTTACTTTACCGGTTTTACCTCCCAGATTCCAGAAATCAAAATGCCTGCCTTTGTGTTCTGTTTTGACCCATGCATGCCATAGTCCCATGTGATGAATGTGGTCATCCGCATGAATACTGGTCACCACTCCACCCGACGGTGATTTCAAGGGATGAATGAAACCGCTGCGGGCATAGACAGGATCTTGACCCTCGGGTTGAGGAACGGGAGTCTTGTGGTAAACCAGCATGACTTGATCGCCATCGCGTATCTCAATGGTCTGGGGAGATTCAAGTAGTGATAAGGTGCCTGCATCAAGAACGGGCATTGCCGACGCGCATGCGATCAGCACCCAGCATCCTAACAATCTAAAAACGGTCAAAATGGTTTTCATGAGTATCCTGTCATTCCGTAAAGTAGAAACGAGGTTGATTTTCTGAAAGTGTGGCAAAATGAACGTCAAAGGAAAGAATAATTCAAAGACAGAAAAGAAGTATCCTGCTGAATCGTGAACATACGATCTATCTCAGCCATATTTCAACATTGGAAATTGGTTTGAAATTCAGGATCGGGAAAATGGAACTTCAGTCTTCACCGGTGGAATACGTCCGTTTAAAGGTACAATTATTTGGGTTCAGCTACGTCTATCTGGAAGATGAAGCCATATTAAAGCTATGCGATCTCCCTCGACACCGTGGAGCCCCCTTTGATGGACACATGATGCACAGCGATGACACTCAATGTTCCTTTACTCGGAAAAGACGAAGCCTTCAGGCAGTACCCAATCGATCTTATCTGGTAATGACAAAAACAAATGGTAGCTGCCTCAAGCGCAGGCAAAAGACTGGCTCAGGCCATCACCTTGACCTGACGTGTCGATTCGGATCGCTTGCGAGCGTGCTCACAGAGAATTTTCTTACGGAGACGCAAGTTATTTGGCGTCGCCTCTACGTATTCATCCTGCCCAATGAATTCGATGGCCTTTTCGAGACTCAGGAGCATGGGAGGTTCGAGTTGAACGCCCTTGCCATCGCCTGAAGAACGGAAGTTGGTTAATTTCTTGATCCTGCATGGATTGATCGGTAAGTCCTGATCCCTGGCATTCTCGCCAACCACCATTCCTGCATACACCTGTTCACCAGGCCCAATCAAAAGTTTCCCACGTTGCTGAGCCATGTCCAGCGCGTAGGCGGTGGATTCTCCCGTTTCAGTGCTGATCAGGGATCCGGTTTTTCGGGTCAGGATATCGCCGCGATCTTCATCGTATTCATGGAAAAGATGACTGATAATACCCATGCCGCGCGTCATGTTCACCAGGTCGGATTCAAAACCAATCAGACCGCGCATGGGAATCAAGGCTTCGACAATGATGGTGTCGGCCCGGTGCTCCATGTTGGTAATGTCACCTTTACGGTTTGCCATACTCTCCAGGACAGGCCCCATGAATTCCTGAGGTGTCTCGACAAAAAGCTTTTCGATCGGCTCAAGCAGTTTGCCCTCGGGCGAACGTTGGTAGATGACTTCGGGACGAGATACGAGCACTTCGAAGCCCTCACGCCGCATCTGCTCGACCAAGACGGAAATCTGCATCTCACCGCGAGCAGTCACATCAAAGATATTGGGAGCGTCCGTTTCGTTGACGCGCAATGAAATATTCGTACGTGTTTCTCGCACCAGTCGCTCTCTGATGTGGCGCGCAGTCACTAATTTTCCATCCTTGCCTGCAAAAGGTCCGTCATTGACCGCGAATTGCATGCAGATGGTGGGAGGATCGACCGGGACAAAAGGTAACGGCTCCGCTTCCTCATTGTCGGTGATGGTCTCTCCAATTTCCACATTTTCGAAGCCAGTCAAACCGATGATATCTCCCGCACCGGCTTCTTCCACCTGGATTCGCTTCATCCCTTCAAAACTGAAAATAGCACTGGCCTTGCCGGCTGTTCGGGTTCCATCGCCTTGAATTCGAATCATCTTGGTTCCAAGAGTGATCTTGCCGGAGATGATCTTTCCAAAGGCGATCCTGCCGAGGTAATCGGAATAATCGAGATTGGCAATCAGGAGTTTGAAATCATCGGACTGCTGAATCCTCGGTGCGGGCGTATGCTGCACGATCGCCTCGAACAATGGCTTCATGTCCTTGCCCTCATCATCCAGCTCCTTCATCGCAATGCCCTGTTTGGCACTGGCATAGATCACTGGAAAATCCAATTGATCATCGGTCGCATTGAGTGACAGGAAGAGGTCGAACAGCTTGTCCAGCACTTCATGAGGGACAGCACCTTCACGATCGATCTTGTTGATGACCACAATGGGCTTGGCACCCGATTCCAGAGCCTTGCGAAGCACGAAGCGCGTCTGAGCCTGCGGACCTTCCACGGAATCAACAACAAGGACCACGCCATCAATCATGTTCATGATGCGTTCCACCTCACCACCGAAATCAGCGTGGCCGGGAGTATCGACTATATTGACGTGATAATCGCCATAAGTATATGAAGCATTCTTCGCCTTGATGGTGATTCCCTTCTCACGCTCAAGGTCCATACTGTCCATCATGCGTTCCTCAACCACCTGGTTATCACGGAAGAGTCCGGACTGCCTTAATAGACAGTCTACTAGAGTTGTTTTTCCATGATCCACGTGAGCGATGATGGCGATGTTACGAATGTTTTGCTTCATACAAATGAGATTTGACCCTGCAGTAGGGCAGCGTAGTCTGCAAACTTTATGAAAAAGGTCAAGCAGACAAGTTAAATTTATGGCAATAACTTCGAAGCTAAACTTTCCCTACGGAAAGAAAACCTTTGCGTCTCTGCGTCTCTGCGTGAGAAAACATGTCCATGATCGCACGCGTCACGCTGGAAATCGCACTTCGCAAGGAGTTTGATTACCTCGTGCCCGAAGAATTCCAGGACCGTGTCGAGATAGGTTCGCGCGTGAAGGTGCCCTTTGGCCCTCGCAAGGTGATGGGGGTGGTCACCGGTCTTCCTGCGCAGTCGGAGCATGCCAAGCTCAAACCCATCCTGGGCGTGGTTGGTAAAGGGAGTTTCGTCACTCCCAAAGTCCTTGAATTGGCACGGTGGATGGCCGGTTATTACTGCTGCCCTGTGGAAACGGCACTCAAGAGTGTGCTGCCTGTTTCTGTTCGGAAAGAAAAGGAGGGATGGAAAAAGCAACTCTATGTCCGCTCCATTGAACCCGTGGGTTCTCCTTCAAAGCTCACAAAACGTCAGGAAGAATTGAATGCGGTGCTCAGGGAATGGAAGGAACTGCCACTTCAGGAATTCCTGAAAATGACTCAATCCACCCAAGCCACCGTCAAGAAACTCGAAAGTGCGGGCGTGGCACTGATCAGCCGTGAGGTCATCGAGCGCGATCCCTATGCCCACGAACACATCGTCCCCACCGAACCTCTGGAACTGAATCAGGAACAGAAAACCTCCATGGATGCCGTTCTGAAGGCGATGAATTATGAGGAAGCCGCCAAGCAATCCAACGTGTTCCTGCTCCATGGTGTCACCGGCAGTGGAAAAACAGAAGTTTATCTTCAGGCCATTCAGCACGCCCTTGAACAAGGGAAAGGAGCCATTGTCCTTGTCCCCGAAATCTCTCTGACCCCGCAAACCGTCGAACGATTCAAGGCACGCTTTTCATCCGGAAAATACCAAACCCTGGTAGCCGTGCTGCACAGTCATCTGTCTGAAGGTGAGCGACACGATGAATGGCACAAGATCAAGGAAGGACGAGCTCGCATCGTTATCGGGGCACGCAGCGCGGTCTTCGCCCCCATCGACCCCTTGGGGCTCATCATTGTAGACGAGGAACACGAACACTCCTACAAACAGGAGGAAGCACCCCGGTATCACGCCAGAGATGTGGCCGTGGTGCGTGCACAGCGGGAGAAGGCGGTTGTCATCCTGGGATCCGCCACGCCTTCCATGGAAACTTATTACAATACTCAAAAAGGCAAATACCGTCTTCTGGAAATGCCGACTCGCGCCGACAACAAGACCATGCCATGGGTTCGGGTCATTGACATGCGGAGCGAAGCCAGCAAAGAAAAAGGCATTCCCATCCTTTCACAGCAATTGAGAGAAGCCATCCAGCAGCGCATTGAAAAAGGCGAACAAACCATGCTCTTCCTCAATCGCCGTGGTTATGCCTCTTCCATGCAGTGTCCCACATGTGGTTATGTAGCCGGGTGCCCCAATTGCAGCATCTCGATGACCTACCACCGACGCGATCAGCGACTCCGCTGTCACATTTGCGGTCACGATCAAAGAGCACCCAAATGCTGCCCGGTGGAAACATGCCGGAGCTACGAAATCAGGTATGCGGGCATTGGAACGGAAAAGGTGGAGGACACCTTGAAGTTATTGTTCCCAAAGGCAGGGATTCAAAGAATGGATTCGGACACGCTGAAGAAAAAGGAAGATTACAAGAAGATCCTGACCGCATTCAGGCTGGGGAAAATCGACGTCTTAATTGGCACACAAATGATTGCCAAAGGGCTCCATTTTCCCAATGTCACTTTGGTGGGGATTATCTATGCCGACCTGAGCCTACACATGCCGGATTTTCGAGCGGGAGAACGAACCTTCCAATTGCTCACACAAGTCGCAGGACGCGCAGGACGCGGGGAAGTGGAAGGAGATGTATTTGTGCAATCATTCACGCCATTTCATGCCGCCATACAATATGCAAGGCGCCACGACTACCTGGGATTTTACGAGCAGGAAATGGAATTCAGAAAAGATACCGAATATCCACCCACCTCTCGCATGGCAATGATTACCTTAAAGGGGAAGAATGAAGAAAAACTCAAAATGAGCGGCACTCACCTGAAATCGGTGATTGAAGCTATCAGGGAGGAGATCAAGGATCTGGCACTTGCCGGCCCCTCACCCGCCCCCTTGGAAAGAGCGGAAAACTTTTTCCGCTATCAGATCATGCTGAAAACAAAAAGCATGTCGCAACTCAGCCGCCGTCTGGCAGACATCCATCAATCAACCAAACTACCCGAGGGTGTCCAGACCATCATTGACATAGATCCGGTCAGCATGCATTGAGACATTTAGCTGAGCTTCCTTCCTGACGCAACTGCACCAGCAAGTCCATCCACGCATCGGAAGCCGTCTTCTCCAAGAGAGACGGCGATCAATGCAGACGAATCAATGGCCGTGATCATGGTAATTCCACTGGCCCTCGCATGTCATCGAGAAGTTCTTTGCTTAAAAGAGCGTTGTCCTTGCGACCTCTGCCCGCAACCGAACGCATGCGCTTTTCATCAAACTCTAAAACATCGCCAGCCCTGTGCCCCATACGATCCCTGATTGACTTGGGAACCGTAAGCTGCCC
This sequence comes from Verrucomicrobia bacterium SCGC AAA164-E04, assembly GCA_000383715.1. GTDB lineage: Bacteria > Verrucomicrobiota > Verrucomicrobiia > Limisphaerales > AAA164-E04 > AAA164-E04. The sequence goes on along the minus strand of KB911840.1, from coordinate 10,468 downwards.
TTTAGAAGTAATCGACGCTTTCATGTTAATGTCATTACCTCATTCCTTACCACTGATCCACAAAAAATGCCTTTCTTGAACCTGCCACATGGAGAATGGAGTATTTCGATGTAACGCAAAAGACAAATGAAGCGTCCCAAATTTTCATCAGGACTGAGTTGGCCAAGAACATCCAACATCTACTTTTAAGCTGCCGGCAGGCTGATAGCTTGAAGTTTTATTTCAGTTTGTTCGCCAGAACTGGCTGTAATAAAACTTCGACTCCCCCCTCATTCTTAATCCTTCTTCTCCCTCTCTAACTTCTCTATGTCCTCTAGCGCAGCGGGTGGTTCATCAAAACAAGACTAGCGATGATCCGGACTACCCCAAAAATCTCGAGGTATCTTGGCCTGAGAAAAAGCTCTCCCTGTTACAGACAAAGCAATTACATGGAAATCCTAAACTCACACTTTAGATTTTCAATGTAGTGATCCTGCCAAGAGAAGAATATCAAGACCGTATAAAGAAGCGCTTGGTGGATTGTCCTATGCTTGCCTTGCTCGGATCAAGTCAAGCAGGGACAACCACCATGACACGAACCTTTGGTAAAATACTTGCTACTGAGCGCCAAGTTAATCAAGCATATGGGAGTTTTTTTGAATTAGATAGGATGACAATCGGGTTTGCAGCATTTGCACGTAATCTGACGAAAGGACCCCCAACAGCCTCTTCATGCGTTCGGAGGGCAAGACCGCCAGGTGGGTGAGCCTAAAAAACGACGCAACCTTCAGCCCAGTAACTTGAAAATCAGGTGAAGACTCCATCAGAACCAAATCAAAATCCTCAACGGCTTGTCGTAATTGTGAACTAATACCACAAACAAGAAAATCGCCAAACCCTGGCAGTCTCCGCAAAAGTAGCACAGGACGCAGTTTCAACGTTCCATCAGACTGCGGCAGTGATGCAAGAATGATATCCCCCTCCGCGACCATAGGATTCAGAGAGGCTTGCCCTCATTGGAATAATCCGGTTCCTCATCTCCGTATCCAACCTCGAAAAAAGCGACCGAAGCACTCAAAACTCATCATGGCCCATTGGATCTGAAGTCTCGATAATCTCCAAAACCACCTTGGTAACGGCAGGCTGACACTTTGATGTATTATTTCAGAACATTTGAAAAATGAGCTGAAATAATACATCAACTCCCCTTCTTTCTCTCTCGAACCTCTGTGTCCTCTAGTCACGTGCAGCGGGACGGGTGGTGAAAACAAAAATCAAACCCGAATACGACAAACCCCATCCACCAAGCGAGTGACATTGAAATTAATGAGTAAACCCACCTCGATTTTGGCCAACTTCAAATAAGTCATCAATTGAGCCCGATGCAAACCCGTTACCTCATCAACTGCCTTTAACTCAACAATCAACCGATCGTACATCACCAAATCCAAACGATACCCACAATCCAGTTTCTTGCCCTTATAATCGACAGGCAAAACCGCTTCCACATCAAACAAAATCCCATGGAGACTCAGTTCATGTGCCAGGCAATGTTGATAAGTCGACTCCAACAAACCTGGGCCCAAAACCCGATGAACTTCAATCGCGCAACCAATGACTTTCTCGGTTAGTTCTCGATCCGTCATGCTTATGTTGCTCAGATCTTCACACTCAAACACACCTCTCAAGCACTTCCACAATGCGTTCCGCCGCCTTGCCATCCCACTTTTCAGGAATCGCCCCCTTCTTCCACTGCCCGGAAAGCAGCCGTTCCATGGCTGGCGGAATGCGTTCAGGGTTGGTCCCGATCAATTCGTTGGTTCCAACGTCCACGGTTTCAGGTCGCTCGGTAGAATCGCGCAAGGTCATGCAAGGAATCCCCATCACCGTCGTCTCCTCGGTGATCCCTCCGGAGTCCGTGATAACGGCTTTAGCATGCTTCACCAAATAATTAAACTGAAGGTAGGGCAAAGGCTCTACACAATGTAAATGGTCCCATGCCGTGTGGATATGTTCCAACTGCTTTGCCGTACGAGGATGAACCGGAAAGACAACCGGCAGAGAACCCGCATGCTGCATGATCGCCTCCAAGGTTACGCTCAGATCTTGTTCGGCATCCACATTGGCGGGACGATGCAGGGTTAGCACGATATAATTCCCATTCTCCAACCCCAAAGACTCAAAACAATCCGGAGCCGATAACCGATCCATCTCATGCAACAGGGTATCGATCATCGTATTCCCGACGAAAAAGATTCTGTCATCGGAAACACCGGATGCCTTGAGGTTGTTATTCGCGTATTGACTGGTGGTGAAAAAGTAATTGGTGATCGAATCCGTCACCATGCGATTGATCTCCTCCGGCATGGACCAATCACCCGATCGAATCCCTGCCTCCACATGCGCCACCGGAATACACAGCTTCTGAGCAGCAATCGCACAGGCCATGGTACTCGTCACATCCCCTACCACCAGGCAAAGCTTGGAAGGGTTCTCCAAAAGCAACGCCTCGTAACGCATCATGATCTTTGCCGTCTGTTCCGCCTGAGTGCCTGAACCCACCTCAAGGTTGATATCCGGATCAGGAATCCCCAATTGCTTGAAAAAACTCGAGGACATGCGCTCGTCATAATGTTGCCCCGTATGCACGAGGCGATGGCCCAGCTTTCCACCAGAAGACTGAGATTGCTTGATCGCCCGAATAATCGGCGCGATCTTCATAAAATTGGGCCGAGCCCCCGCGATGATATCAATAATTGGCATTTTTCTATAATAAATGATTAATCATTTGGTTTGGCTCAACCGCTACCAAATCAGTTCAACAGGATATTTCTCAAAAGCTTTATCACAGCTTATAATGGGCAACCTAAGGCGACGTGCAGTGGCCAGCAACAACCAATCAAAAGGATCACGATGTGGGGGAGGAAGCTTCCCAATAACAGCAATATCCATTTCGTCTATGGTGACATATTCAAAACCTAACCATTGCACACGAGACAATACACAATCTACAGGGGCAATTGGTAAATCAAGTTTACCCATTTTGTGTTTTAGCGCGATTTCGATGGTTGAAACCTGACTAAAAACAAGCTGGTTCTCCTTTGCTTCGATGAATTGTAGAGCAGGTTTTGACAATCTGGAGCGAGCCCCCCAAGCGAAAAGAGCCGTATGAGTATCCAGAAGCGCCTTCATCAATGACTGGAATCTCCTGAATCGGTCAATCCAAACATTCCAGCTATTTCTTGGTTAGTTACAACAGAATCCCAATCCTCAGAAAAATGAATCGATCCTTCATCCAAACCCAGCGGCCGTTTGAAATCCTTGGATTCCTCGTTTCCAGGCAATGGCCTCAGCTCAGCAAAAAGTACAATGCGGTCACATAGGATAAATGTCTCGCCTGCTTTCACCCTTTTTGCATACCTCGAAAGATGTGTCTTAGCCTCGTGAATGTTGATATTGGCTATGAACTTAGTCTAATCTCTTCCCAAACTAAGTCAACATGACTTTGCTGTTCATTGACACCAATTGATAACGTCATATGAGAACCATTATAGATGTTCCAGACCACATGCTCACCCAACTCGATCTGGTCAGAGAAAAAAATGCTCCCGAGCCGCCATCATTCATGAAGCCATCGATGCCTTCTTAGACCCAAACACCCAAACATCGGACCTCAACCAATCCTTGGGTTTATGGAAAAACAAGGTCAACGACGGACTCTCATATCAAGAAAATCTTCGCAAGGAATGGCCATCACAATAAAAGCCGTTTTTACACCTGCAATCTGATTGATTTTCTACAAGACATAGAGCATGCACAGCAACAGCTGAATGGCTATTAACACCGGATCAAGCCTTACTCCCAATGAAAGTCGTCGTCCTGCCTTAGCCGTTCAAAAGCGGTATTTTTCATCACCCGTTCCCTGCGGTCACTAGAGGGCACAGAGGGACACAGAGACAAAGAAGAACGAATTTTGAGTTTTTTTGACATTTCTGGCCTTAAGCCCAAAGAAAACCCAAAGGGATCAGACTAAAAAGGGTTCTTAAGCAGATGGATTCTGAATTACTCCAAAAGTTGCTGAAATCGATTGGGGCTTATGGAAAGGCAGTCCCGAGGTGTCAGAATTCCTATCCACGGACCAGGGACGTCATGAGCTACCAAAAGCCACCCGAAGGGCGGACAGCTTGAGGTTTTATTTCAGTGATTTCGCCAGAACACAGTGAAATAAAACCTCAACTCCCCTCCTCTCAATCTTACGAAAACTCTGCGTCCTCTAGTGCCGACGAGTCGGCACGGGTGGTAAAAAAATCAACCCCACAGAAGATTGACATTTCAATTGCGACAAAGATGATAGTCGGAAGCATATCGCCAAACAAACACAGCTCATGCGCAACCAAAAACATCACATTCACAGCACAACACAAACGCCCTCAGGAGTGCGGCGGCTCGACACCGCACTGGATACAGCCCGCGAACGCTGCAGATTACTATTTCAAAGAATTTCCAATACCGATGCACTACCCACAGGACTGAATACTTGTGATTTTACTTCGAGCTCTTCTCTTCCTTCTCCCAAATCTCTGTGTCCTCAAGTCGCGCACAGCAAAACGGGTGGTGAAAAAACAAACCACATGAAAACTTCAAATCTTTCCCCCAAAAAGCTCCCCCACCGCTCCCGCAACCGAACGCATGCGCTTTTCATCAAACTCTAAAACATCGCCAGCCTTAAGCCCCATACGATCCCTGATTGACTTGGGAATCGTAAGCTGCCCTTTAGAAGTAATAGACGCTTTCATATTAATGCCGTTACTTCATTCCTTAATGCTAAACCAACAAAAAACCAGCCATCTTGAACCTGCCACATGGAGAATGGAGTATTTCGATGTAACGCAAAAGACAAATGAAGGCGCAGTAGGAACAATTAAGATCTCATGCTGAGTCTCGACATTGTTACTACTTGAATCACGTCCTTTCTTCCCATATCGTTTCGCGAATGAACACCACATTGGACCCTCTCCTGAAACTTCCACGAGCCGAACGGATTCAACTAGTTGAGGATCTATGGGACAGCATCGCCCGCGAGGATTCTGAACTGCCTATCTTAGACTCTCACCGGGAAGAGTTGCAACGCCGAAAGGAGCGATTCCTTGCACATCCCTACTCGGGGCGTACTTGGGAAGAAGTCAAGCAGCATGCGCGCTCTCGGCATGATTAGCAAAATTATCTACATCCTAGATGCGGAAGAGGATGTCCCGATTGGTATAAAAGTCGCGAACCGGGTTTAGGCGAGGATTTTCCGCGCTCCAATAAAGCTGCAATGAACCTTACCGAAGGATGAACGCGCTTCGGTTTTCAAGTCAATCGAATGAACCAAGCTATTGGAATCTAGTTTTCGATTATCAAATGGATATTGAATGACAATTCCCATCCCCTCTTTTCTCCCCACCTTTTCATAAGCTTTCAGTGCATCCCTCAACTCAAATCAATGCGTACTGAGAGAGGCAAGATTCAGAGTCTTTTGAGAAAGCAATTCAAGAAAGGCTTCGAAATTCCGCTGCTCCTTCCACCGAAGATAAGGAAGAGGATAATCGATCACTTTATCCTCATACTGACCATCATATCGTCCAAGCCCATAAATGCATTACACCTGAAATCTAATTTCCTTTTCGTAGAAATCCGCTCGCGAAAGCTCCAGCCGAACCACACCGACCAACACAATGCACCCACGCTTACGGGACATCAAAGCAGCCTGATGAACAGGATCGTTGCTTTTTGCGCGTGCTCACCTTAGGGATCGCTTATTTTAACAACTCGAAGCGCTCCCTCGTAGTCCGAGTTATTTTGATTTTTCCAACAGGAAATCCAAGTCGATCGTCAGTTCGCTAATCTTGACCTGCAGCTTTTTGCGCTCTCGATCAAAATCCTCCCCTGAACTCTTGCCACTCCCGGGGCCAAACGCCTCCGATGCGTCCTCCAATATGATCTTATTCCACTCTGAGACCTGAACGGGATTTACTTTGTATTCCTCGGCAATCTGCAGGATTGTCTTAACGCTCTTTAGCGTTTCCAGGGCCGCTCGGGCTTTGAATTCGGGGTCGTGTCTTCTTCGTTTTAATTTCATGTAGTTTCGCTTAGGTTGAACACCCGCACCCTCAGGTCACAATCATAACCTAACTCCTGACCCGATTTCCGGTGTCCGCCTCAGTGAATTGTTTTGTCTTGTGTGAATCGTTGGTCTGTTGTAAGATATGTAACTTATAAGTGTGATGAAATTTTTATAAAAAGAGACTACTTTTTACTATCATATTTTGGTAACTAAGGATCGGCACTGAAGAAACAGCAATTTGTTTTAAATGCAAAAATCAATGAACAAAGAACAAGCAAAAGAAATTGTCATATCTGCAATCAACGAAGCATTAGAAGAAAAGGTGGAGATTTCTGAAAAAATGGAGCTTATCGGGGGCGAATCGCTTCTTGACTCATTGAAGCTGGTAGAGGTTTGTCTAGCATTAGAAGATTTAGCTGACGAGCACGGCTTTGAGTTCGATTGGAAATCAGCATCAGCAATGTCGAAATCTCGTAGTATGTTCCGCAGTGTTACTGCGCTCGCTGACGAATTTGCAAATCAATCGGAGGCTAGAGGGTGATTGTAGTTACTGGAGCTAGCCGAGGCCTAGGTCAAGCGATAACTGAACGTTTAACTGAAAAAGGCGAAGATGTAATAGGGCTCGCTCGCTCTGTTAGTGGAATGAGTATTGGTGCAATCGAATGTGATGTAAGCGACTACTCTTCAGTCAAGAATGCATCCAGAGAAATAAAGCGAATGAAAAAACCAGTTAGGGCGTTCATTAATGCTGCTGGTGTTGCCTCAATGAATATGGCAGTGACAACCGATGAATCCACTGTTCAGAAATTGATACAGACAAACCTAATCGGGACAATTTATTGTTGTCAGCTGTTTGCCCCTATTATGTTACGACGGAAGCATGGTAGCTTCATCAACTTCTCTACCATTGCAGTTGCGCTAGCTTTAAAAGGCGAGTCTGTTTATGCCGCATCTAAGGCTGGAGTGGAGTCTTTCTCTCGCACCTTTGCGAGAGAAATGGCCGATTTCAATATCAGGGTTAATTGTATTGCGCCAGGCCCCATACGTACGGACTTATTGAGAGGTATTACCGATGCACAAATCAAAAAAATCACCTCTCAACAGGTTATTAATAAACAGTTCCAAAAGTCAGATGTATGTGATCTTGTCGAATTATTAATCGATGATAAAGCAGCATCATTAAGCGGACAAATCCTAAGCGTTGGCGGTGTTTGATGAATTTACTAGAAAAACTAATAGAGCGATGGCAAGGGATAGATTATCCATTTCTCATTCACTCAAGTGGTGAGTTGGGTTTTAGGCAGATAGCTGAACAAAAAACTGTAGACTTATCTGAAGTCAGCAGCGGTGATGTCGTTGCCTTGATTGGCGATTTTGATCCTCGGTCAATTCTGACGTTGTTACAGCTGATAGATAAAAACGTAATTCTTGTTCCGCTCACCGTTGATACAAGAGCACAACACAAATATTTCTTTGAAACTGCTTTAGTCGACGTTGTAATTGAAGGTGAAAGTGTAAAACGTATCAATCACAGCTTAAAAAATGAGTTGATTGAAAACCTGAGATTTAAAAGCCACTCTGGTTTAGTTCTTTTTTCGACAGGGACTACGGGCCGTCCTAAGGCAATATTACATGATTTAACACTTTTCATGCAACGCTTTGAAACACCACGTCCCACGTTAAAGACAATCAATTTCTTGTTGTTTGACCATATCGGCGGACTGAATACATTGCTTCACACTCTCTTCAACAAAGGAACAGTGGTGGCGCCAAAATCTCGCAGTGTAGAGGATATTTTGGCCACTTGTGCGAAATACAAAATTGAAGCGTTACCAACAACACCGACATTTCTTCGTATGATGTTAATGAGTGGGCTAATTCCAAAAGGTTTTCCAGAGACGCTGCGCATAATCACCTATGGAACTGAACGTATGGATCAACCGACACTAGATGCACTTTGCGAGCTGCTACCTAATGTCGACTTCAGACAAACTTTCGGTATGTCAGAGCTAGGTATTGTTCGTGTTAAAAGTAAGGCAAGAAACAGTCTGTTTATGAGAATCGGTGGTGAAGGCGTGGAAACGAGAGTAAGGGATAGTATACTCGAAATTCGCTCTGCAACAAGAATGCTGGGCTACCTGAATGCCGATAGCCCATTCGACAAAGATGGCTGGTACAATACGAAAGACATTGTTGAAGAGCGTAACGGCCACTACAAAATAACAGGTCGTACTAGTGAAGTTATTAATGTCGGAGGCTTGAAGTTTATGGCTTCAGAAGTTGAGCGAGTCGCGTTGCAGTATGAGCATGTTGAGCTTGTCAAAGCGGAAGCTCAACCAAACCCTATCACCGGTCAGCACGTTGAGTTAACCGTTCAGCTTGCGCCTGAACACGATATGGATAAAACTGGTTTGAAAGCATTTTTGAACGAACATTTACCAAATCACATGATGCCAAAACGTCTAAAAATTTCTTCAGTTAGCATCGGTCATAGATTCAAGAGAGCTTAACATGGATATAGTCGTTATTGGAACTGGAGGGCTCGCACGAGAATTTTACGCTTTTTTTTCGAAAAAAGTAAAGATTGTTGGGTTCTCATCAACTAACATAAGTGAATTTGAAGAATTCTCGCTACAAGGAAAATTTTTCGGTGCCGAAATTTCTCCAGAAAGTGTTGGAACTAAATATGCAGCCCTGGCGATAGGAAATCCTCATAAAAAGAGAATAGTTTCCGAGGAGCTTAAAAGGTTAGGCTTTGTATTTCCTAATTTGGTTCACTCGTCCGTTATTACGGCCACGAATATTAATGACATTAATAGCGAAGGAGTAATTATTTCTCCAAATTGTGTCATTGGTTCAAATGTAGTCTTTGCCAACCATGTTTATATAAACTTCATGTGTGGTATTGGACATGATGTTAATTTTGACAATTTCGTTCAAGTTAATCCTGGTGCTCAAATTGGTGGAACTGTCTCAATAGGTGAAGGTGTTTTAATTGGTTCTGGCTCTACTGTAAGACATGGACTAAAGGTGAAAAAGTCTTCCACTGTAGGCTCTGGTTCTGTTGTTTTGTCGTCTGTAAGAGAAGCTATAACTGTAATAGGTAATCCAGCAAAGCGTTTGAAGATTCCTAACTTTGATAATTGAGTGTTACGAAAGTAAGAAAAAACCCAATGGCAACCTTTCTAATTTGCTGCAAGAGCGCTTATTGAATCATGCTCTTTCTCTCAATAACGTTTTAGCTATAGACACAGCACTGGATCCTCTGATGAAACTTTCACGAGCTGAACGGATTCAATTTGTTGAGTATCTATGAGACAGCATCGCCCAGGAGGAATTTCAAGCTGCCTGTCTTAAACACTCAACGGGAAGCGCTACGACACCGAGAGGAGCGATTCCTTTCAAATACCTCCTCTAGCGTAGATGAGTAGAAGTAAAGCAGCATGCGCGATCTCGGCATGATTAACAAAATCATCTACATCCCGGATGCGGAAGAGGATGTCGCTGATTCGTATGATTGGTGTGAAAGTCGCGAACCGGGTTTAGGCGAGGATTTTCTGCGCTCCATTGAAGCATGCCTCTCTATCATACAGCGTCATCCACGCCTCTTTCCAGTCGCCTTAAATGAGTTTCGACATGCACCGATCCGTCGTTTCCCATTTGAAGTTTTTTATGAGTTTGATGATGAAAAAATAGTGGTCTATGCGGTGTTTCATTGTTCACAAGATCCCAATAAATGGCGCAACCGATTGCGAACTACCAGAAAAACGAGAGAATAAGCACTCACAATATGCAAAGTTTTTTCACCAATCCCGCAGTCACGGGACTTTCAGAACAGTTTTACCTTACCAGAAAGCATCCTAGGGTTGACGGGACAACTAATGTGGATGCCGGTAATTTTTCAACCGCCCGCTCCGCTAGAGGACATAGAGGGTTGAGAGAGGAAGGCATAGAAGGATCTGGGAGACTTTTTGTTTTCTTCGAGATCCTACCTATAATCCCAAAGAAAACAAAAAATACTCGTAGTCTAAAAGTTACGTATACACCACAACTGGAGGGACAATCCGCAACTGCAAGAGCATCCCTAATTTCTACCCTGACAATGTTGACCTGGGACGACCAACACGCACCTTTACACCGCCGGTAGGCTGACTGCTTTACGTTTTATTTCAGTCCATTCGCCAGAACGGACTGAAATAAAACGTCAACTCCCCTCCTCTCAATCTTACGAGAACTCTGTGTCCTCTAGTGCCGATGAGTCGGCATGGGTGGTAAAAAAATCAACCCTACAGAAGATTGACATTTCAATTGCGACAAAGATGATAATCGTAAGCATATCGCCAAACAAACACAGCTCATGCGCAACCAAAAACATCACATTCA